>WJXM01000034.1 GCA_019456405.1 Ferrovum sp.
GTGCATGCCCGCCGTGAGTTCCCGGTTTCAACCAAAAATGAGTAGCCTCATCGTAATGTCGCAAAAAGGCCCCTCACGGATAGATGAAGAACCCAGAAAAATCAGGCCATCCGCCCCGGCCCGCCTAGCGGCCACAAGACAGAATGATGCATTCTGTCTGTTTCACGACTAAACATTTGCGTTACTTTCACCATCATGGGAGAGTACGCTTTTGACAACAAACCTGGAATGGAGGATTTTATGGTTACCGTAAGTTGGGATAAAGCAGTTCATGATGCTATAAGCAGGCAAATAGTAAAGCGTAAAACAACAATATTTGATCGTCAAGACTTAATAAAAGATGAGCTTAAGCAAATTGAGTCAGAAACAGGGACGACAGCTAAAAACACGGACCAGTCACTGAGTTATGAGCTACAACAACTACGGAATAACAAACATATTGTATTTTTAGATAATGAAGGGACTTATGCAATAATAAATATCTGTCACTTTTTTAACTGTGTGTGACAACAAAAACATAACATGGCGTATTCATTGCTGAATTTCAACACCATGCTGTAATGAGTACGCCAAGTGTTTTCTGTGCCATCGTTAACAGAATAGATAATATTAATGGATTACGTTTTTAACTGTTAGTGTGCACCACCCTTCCTCTTCCCGTGCTTCAGTCTAATGCTGTAATATATCAATAGCACGGCTACCACAACACCTATAAAAACAAAAATAATGGTAGTAAATCCAAACAATGAATTGGTTGCAGAATGCTCGAATCGTCCGAACGTTCTCCAGTCTCGGGTGACCAATTCGGCGTGCAGAATGTCCGCCCAGAAGCCGACCACCCCGAATATCGCTAGAGCTGCCAGCACGTAGTTCAGAATTTCATCGGCCTTTCGCGCTTGCTTCTCTCGCGTGTTTTTTATAAATCCCTCAAAAAATGAGGCATAGTTTTCTAATTGGGCAATAGATTTTTCAATTCCCCATGATCCCTCTATACGTTCGTAGAATTTTTTAGTGAGAGTCTCATATGATAATTTTTCTGACTCATTTTGTAGCTTTATAGTTTGCGCAATATTACTCAGATTTACCGACTTTTCCTCTAACTCATCGACGCTATAATCAGCATTCCCAGACACTATATTAAGGTGTAGTATGGACGCAATCTTTAGATAAATAGGTACAAAAAACCACATAAACTGCAAGTTTAAAAGAATATTTTTTATAATGTAAATGTCATTATCAGACACACTAGCGACAAGATGAACTCGTCCACCGAATAAAATTATAGTACGTTCAGATATCTCCAACGCCTCTCGGCAAACAGTCATTCGCTCTACGTCATCAGAGCTTATAAAGCTATAGCATGTCTCGGCTTTAACTGGCAATTCTTTATTATCCTGGCATATAAATATTGTTACGTTGCATGTGTCATTTTTTATGGCCACATCATCATGGTCAATGCTCACCATCTTGGCCACGATTTCACATGCCATTTCTGTTGCAGATTTCACAACAGATAAACGTTGATCATCATCTGATGATACCAACATTTGTCTGGCCTTATTAGTGTCTAGCGTGGTCTCCACGGAATTGTTTGATCGAAGCTCGAAAACTATAGTAAAAATATTAAGACGAGTATTACAAAAGAGATATGCAGTAAATGTAAAATCGCAAACATCAGGCAGACTTATACTTTCGTTGCGCTCCAGAATAATCGAATAATAGTGCCCATTTTGGTATAACTTTTCTAGTTCTATGTTCCAATCAGGACTATCCTGTGGAGCGCACGGCTTATATGAAATAAATTCAATGAACAAACGCTCTCTAACATCATCGGAATACGTCAGTGGCTGTACCCCAAATATGGAAATCCGTGCTTTCATTATATTCATCTCACAAATAAGTTGCTTCGTTGATATACTTTTTACTAAGTGGCTCGTTCCTATAATCCAGCGTCAATTCTTCGCCAGCATTAATACTGTGAAGCGCTAATACAACAACAGGATATCTTCGCAACGTGAGGTTAGGTGCTCTCGAGTGATTGATAAAGCTATACTTTGTTCTAAAAGGTCTGACCATCAACACATTGTAGTCTAATGCATTCCACTCCATGAATAAATAATCGTTGAATTTTCCAAATGGATTCGTAGATGCAATATCGTTATATGAATTCCATGAAACAATCTGGCCATCAAGTATACACAGCACATCTCCCTTATCTATGTTCTTTGTGGCAACCAGACCATATCCATGAATGTCACTTTTTTGTATTGTTGTATGATCGATGTTGTCCACGATAAAATTAACCGAGTTATTATTTATGTTTTCAATTGCCATATCAGGATAGGTGTTCATTTTTGGTGCCTCATAAAAATGGCAAACGATCCATCCTCATCAAAATCACATAGATAATCATTACCATCATCTATCAGATTTCCAAGCTCCATAAAAACCTGCATCTTGATATCTTCCACCTTTTCCCATATATGTTCCCCGTCCCGCTTAATATTATATGGTACAGAAAAGTAATCGCAGACAGTGAATGGGGCTTTAATCCCATTATTTAGGCGAATTAATGTTTTTAGGTGGATGAGGCCATTCTTTCGCCTGTCCTTATCGGTCGCAGCCTGCGCAAGAGATATGATCTCTCCTAGATCTAGTATGGCTGCTGTATCGAATGGAAGTGTCTTGCCTCCAGCGAATATTTCTTGCATAACCGTCCCTCTCCGTTTCATTTGACTCGTCATTCTCACAGTGCTCCATTGGTTTAGTCTAACACGCTTACGTGTGTGGCTGTGTACCTCTTCTAACCGCAAGACACTTGCAACAGCGCAAGTAAAGCTATCGAAAAACCAAGGTTTTCTGAACTCTTCGTTTCTGGACACTTTCGGGGCCATTCCCGGCTCTGAATCTGTCCATCAACCCGTCCAGTTTTCAGCGTTCAGTAAACGTCAGCATCAGGCTGCATCCAGCACCCGCAGCTCTATGTGCAGCCCGGCTGCGGTCGCCATGTTCACCAGCATGTCCAGACTAAACAGGTCAATTTTTCCGCGCACCAGATCGGAAACACGCGGCTGTGTCACTCCAAAAATCTGAGCCGCCTGGGCCTGGTTCATCCCGGTGCTGGCAATATGGCTCTTGAGGGACATCATCAACTGAGAACGTAGCTTCATGTTCTCTGCTTCCTCTCGCGTATCCTCAATCGCATCCCAGACACTCGCAAATCGTTCTTCGCTCATGATCGTATTTCCTTCAATAAATCCCGGTACCGATGTCCCGCAAGATCCAGATCCGCCTTGCGGGTTTTCTGGGTCTTCTTCTGAAAACAGTGCAGAACATAAACGGCTTCGGCAAACCTCGCCACAAACATGACCCGGTAGATGCCTGTTGTATCCCGTATCCGAATTTCCTGAACACCTTGACCCACACTATGCATCGACTTCCAGTCATCCGGCTCTCGGCCTTTCTGTACCTGATCCAATTGGTGCCCCGCTTCGCGCCTGGCCAACAAGGGAAAGGCACGAAGGTCTTCCAGAGAGGATCCCCGGAAGGCGATAGGTTTGGGAGGTGTCATCCGATCATTATACAAAATATTATATAACTCAACAACCCTATACCCCTCTCGCAACGGGCCGTTTTTGAGAGGCCCTCAATTTCGAGAACGTACGCCCGGTGTTTCAGGGCTTCCCGATTCTCGAAACCCGCTTCATTTTTTGAATCTGCAAAATGCATGGGTTTTGAGAACGCCAGCAGTAGTCACAGTGACGGCCTAGCCCCCTGATGGGGGGCCGCACCTTCAGTCCCCTTCAGAAGGCGGCGGCATGGGGCTTCCGGATTTGCCGGCAAGCGTCCATAAATCCCGCAGGGCCAGCCAATGGGCATAGCGCGTGCGGGTGCTCCGATGCACGATGGTGCGCCAATAGAGCTTGACGTGTCGGTGTCCTACTTCGGTCATATTCCGCGCTCCCAGCGTCGCGCAAAAGGTCGCAAAAGCCAGTATCCTTGCCCTTTGCTGCCGCCGATTATCCTTACCACCACGACGGACGTAGCCCACCGTCAACTGCTCAACTTCCGTGACGATTTTATAGCTCATGCGCGCCCCCCGACGTAAGAGGACACCACATCCACGCGGTGATGGCCCAATTCTTCGCCGATCCGCAGGCGGGCGGCGTAATCCGCCGCCCGGGAGGCCACCATCCGTCCGGCCACAACTGGCGCGTCGTGTCCGGTCAGTTGGCGATATCTTTCGCAGGCGTACGCCGCCCGCAGATCATGGAGGCCCTTGCCGGTCACGTCCCGAATGATATTGCGGATCTGCTCCAAGGGCTTTTGCCATTGCCTCACGCTCATACCGGAAGGGATGAGGTTATGATGCGGTCCTTGGACCTGGCCAGCCTCGCGCAAGGCCGTGACCTGGTGCGGGCTGGTAATGGGCACGGTCCGGCTCTGTCCGCCTTTGGTGCCCAAGGTGATGGTGACATGGCCATGCCGTTCTGCCTCCTGCAGCGCTCTTTTGGCATCGAGCAGGGCCGCCTCCTTGCTGCGCAGGCCGGGGTCCCTTGAGAAAACGGAAAAAATCGTACGTTAAGCTCCTGCGAAGGGCCGCAGCGGCCGATATTTACCCTGCTTGAGCTTGGCGCTACGCCGCCACAGGTAATCCCCCGTCAGATTGATGTGTTCCCAACCCAGGGGAGACAGGTACTGCAGCAGCGTTTCGTTGACCATTTGCCCATGCTCCTGCAGGGCGCTGACTGCCCGCTCCAGGTACACGGTATTCCACAGCACGACAGCCGCCGTCACCAGATTCAGGCCGCTGGCCCGGTAGCGCTGCTGTTCAAAGCCCCGATCCCGGATCTCCCCCAGCCGGTTGAAGAACACCGCCCGGGCCAGCGCATTGCGTGCCTCACCCTTGTTCAGTCCCGCCTGCACCCGTCGGCGCAGCTCCACGCTTTGCAGCCAGTCGAGGATGAACAGCGTGCGCTCGATGCGCCCCACCTCGCGCAGGGCCACCGCCAGACCGTTTTGACGCGGATAGCTGCCGAGCTTCCTGAGCATGAGAGAGGCAGTCACCGTCCCCTGCTTGATGGATGTCGCCAGGCGCAGGATGTCTGCCCAATGGGTGCGTATGAGCTGGAGATTCAGGTTGCCACCGATCATCGGCTTGAGGGCGTCATATCCGGGACCGTCCTTGGGCAGAAACAGTTTGGTTTCCCCCAGATCCCGGATCCGCGGTGCAAAACGAAAGCCCAGGAGATGTGTCAGCGCGAAAACGTGATCCGTGAAGCCGGCTGTGTCCGTGTAGTGCTCTTCGATCCGCAGATCCGACTCGTGGTACAGCAACCCATCGAGCACATAGGTCGAATCGCGCACGCCGACGTTGACCAGCTTGCTGCTGAACGGCGCGTATTGGTCGGAGATGTGGGTGTAGACCAGCCGCCCGGGCTCCGCCCCATACTTCGGATTGACGTGCCCGGTACTCTCGGCCTTGCCGCCGGCGCGGAAGCGCTGACCATCCGATGACGAGGTACTACCATCTCCCCAGTGCGCGGCGAACGGATTGCGCAGCTGCGCGTTGACCAGTTCGGCCAGAGCCACCGAGTAGGTCTCGTCGCGGATGTGCCAGGCCTGCAGCCAGGACAGCTTGGCATAGGTCATACCGGGGCTCGATTCTGCCATTTTGCTCAATCCCAGATTGATGCCGTCGGCAAGTATCGCCGTCAACAGCAGGGTCTTGTCCTTGGCCTCATCGCCACTCTTGAGGTGCGTGAAGTGGCGGGTGAATCCGGTCCAGGCGTCCACTTCCATCAGTAGATCGGTGATTTTGATGTGCGGCAGCAGCGCCGCCGTCTGGTCGATCAGCACTTGCGCCGCGTCCGGAGCGACCGCATCCAGCGGGGTGATTTTCAGGCCGGAGTCCGTGATGAGGGCATCCGGCAGGTCATCGGCGGCCGCCAGCTGACTGGCACTGGCGAGCTGCTGTTCCAACAGCGCGATGCGCTCCTGCAAATAAGTCTCACAGTCGGTGTTCACCGCCAGCGGCAGGGCGCCGGCCTGAGTGAGATCGTCGAACCGCCCGGCGGGGATCAGGTACGTGTCGAAGTCCTTGAACTGGCGCGAGCCCTGCACCCAGATATCGCCGGAGCGCAGGGCGTTCTTGAGCTCTGACAGGGCGCACAGCTCGTAGTAGCGCCGGTCGATGCCGTCTCCGGTGACCACCAGCTTTTTCCAGCGCGGCTTGATGAATCGGGTCGGGGCACCAGCGGGCATCTTGCGGGCATTGCTGTCATACAGGTCGCGGATCACCTCGATGGCATTGAGCAGGTCCTGGGCCGCAGGTGCCGCCCGCAACTTGAGGACAGCCAGAAAAGGTGCGGCATAAAGACGGACGGTGGTGTAGCTGTCGCCGATGTGGTGGAGGAAATCAAAATCGGCGGGTCGGGCGAGATCTTTGGCTTCAGTGACGCTGGCGATGAAGGCCTCCCAAGGGATGACCGATTCAATGGCGGCAAAGGGATCCGCACCGCTCTTGCGGGCTTCCAGCAAGGCATCTCCGATCCGCCCATACAGGCGGACTTTGTCGTTGATGGCCTTTCCCGAACGCTGGAACTGTTCCTGATGTTTCTGTTTGGCCGCGTTGAACAGCTTCCCCAGGATACGGTCGTGCAGGTCGATGATCTCATCAGTTACCGTGGCGGTGGCCTCGATGACTAGTGCCGCCAGGGTCGCATAGCGGCGCTGGGTCTCGAACTTGGCGAGATCCGCTGGCGTCATTTGGCCGCCCTCACGGGCCAGCTTGAGCAGGCGATTCTGGTGAACTAGAAGCTCCATGCCGGCGGGCAAATCTATCGCCTGTAGGGCCTGCAAACGTTCAATGTGCCGGCGCATGTGCCGCGAGTTCGGCTTGGCCGGTGCCTCCCGCAGCCAGGCCAGCACAGTCTTCTGGCTACCATCCTTGCGCTTGAGGAGCGCCTCCAGTCGTTGGCGATGGTCGGCCGACAGCGCATCCGTCAGGGCCGCATAGATCCGCCGGTTGGCCCGGGTGATCGACTCAGCACAGATGCGGTCGATGACCTCCATTGCTGGGATGATAATGCGTCGCTGGCGGAGCGTTTCCAGAACATGTAATGCCAGTACGACGCCTTTATCCGTCTGAACAGCCAAATCCATTGTGTCATGCACAACTTGCCGGTAGTGCGCCAAGCTAAACGGCTTCAGTCCCAGATAGGTGCGCAAATCGAGCAGGTGCTCGCGCCTGGTTTCCTCTCGTTCAGCGTATTGGGGCCAGCAACGCGAATCCATACGCAATTGACGTCCAACCCATTCCAGAAGGGATGCCGACACCATGGTATCAGTCAGCAACCCTTGCCCAGGGAAACGCAGAAGGCATAGCTGGATAGCCATGCCCAAACGATTTGCGTCCCCGCGTCGCTGTTGGATCAGCGATAAATCGGACTCGCTGAATGTGTAGTGCCGGATCCATTCGTCACCTGTATCAGGAATCGCCAAGAGGCTGGCCCGTTCGGCTGCTGAGAGGGTGGAACGTCGAGGCATCGGTGACTCCTGAAATGCGTGGCAGCACAAACGTTCGTTTGTGCACCTATGACGATGCACCGGCACGATCAGGCTTTGCGCAGTGCAAAAATATATTGCACAATTACGCCTAATGGCAACAGGAAATCGCAATCATGCGCATTGGTTATGCCCGTGTTTCTACCATGGACCAAGACGCCCAGTCTCAACGCTTGGCACTGAAGAGCGCCGGATGTGAAAAGATCTTCGAGGAAAAAGCCTCTGGTGGTCGCTGGGATCGCCCGGAGCTGCATCATCTCTTGGGTCATCTGCGCAAGGGCGATGTGGTTGTGGTCTGGAAGCTGGATCGCTTGTCGCGTTCGTTGAAAGATCTGTTACTAACGCTGGAGAAGATCGAACAAGCCGAAGCAAATTTTCAAAGTCTCACGGAAGCGATTGATACCACCAGCTCCGCCGGACGGATGATGATGCAGATTGTAGGGTCGTTCGCCGAATTTGAGCGGGCGATGTTGCGGGAACGGACGAAAAGCGGACTGGATGCGGCCAGAAAAGAAGGACGTGTCGGTGGTCGCAGGCCCAAGCTGAGTTTGCCACAGCAAAAAGAGATCATTACGTTGGTCACGTCAGGCCAGAAAACTGCAGCCGATGCTGCCCGGCTATTCCGGATACATCCCTCTACCGTGGCTCGCCTACTCGCCAGACATCACCAGAAAGGCGCCGGTTCAGCTTAACGTACGATTTTTTCCGTTTTCTCAAGCGACCCGTACAGACCGGAAAGACGATCACCGCCCAAAGCATCCGCGACGCTACAGATCGGGTGGCCGACAATATGGAGCGGGGACTGGTCACCTATTTGCATGGGGAAGAGCCGATGGCCACCCCGGAGGAGGCCGCCCGGTGGTTTTCGGTCTATGTCCGGAAAGCGATGTCCGAGATCGGATTGGAGCCATGATATCGTCGTCCGATCGGGCATTACTGGTGGTGGATAGGGCGCTGGAGCACAAGCGGGAGTTTCTCAGCACCTGGGAGATTCAGTTTCTCAACAGCGTTCGGGTTTCCTACCGGCACCATAGCGAACTGACCGTCGCGCAGAAGCAGATGATCCGTGACATAGGGAAACGACTATGTCTGGTGGATTAGCTATATGGCCAGTACATATTTTGTCCGCAGGTCACGCGCTGTAAGCGGCCAGTGCGGATGACTTGGAGACCCATGAATCGCCTATAGGAAGACCTGTAGCGCGCCATGTATCCGTTACAGATAAAGGCACCGTCTAATGGCAGCGCTAGTTCGGTTCAGCGATTGAAAACCACACCTACCATCGTCCTTTTTCGTCAGGATCTGCGCCTGGCCGATCATCCCGCCCTTTGGGCTGGAGCCCAACGGGGGCCGGTGTTGCCTGTGTTCATCCCCGAACCCCTGGATGAACACGGTGCTGCTTGGCGCTGGTGGCACGACCGAAGTCTCGCTGCGTTTTCTACGGCTCTCACGGAACGCGGGTTACCCTTGATCCTGCGCCGCGGCGATCTCTTGGCAACGGTGCGGGAGATGGTCGTCCAGAGCGGCGCCAGTGCCGTGTTCTGGAATCGCCGTTATGATCCTTCCGGTATGGCGCGGGATCGTGCCCTCAAGGCCGCTCTTCTAGCCGATGGTGTGGGGGCCCGTTCCTTTCCTGGCGATCTTTTGGCCGAACCCTGGGAACTCCTGCGGGGCGATCGTCCGTACCGGGTCTTCACTCCCTTCTGGAAAGCCTTTCTGGCGCGGGGCCAAGTGGTCGAGCCGCTGCCCATTCCGGAGCACTTGCAGGCTCCGTTCTCCATTCCGAGCAGCGACAACCTGGACAGCTTGGCCTGGCGGCCACGAAAACCAGATTGGTCCGCCGGGCTCGCTACCGCATGGGAGCCCGGCGAGAAGGGTGCCTGGCGGCGTTTTCGCGACTTTCTGGAAACCGGACTTTACTGCTACGACGGCGGCCGCAATGAACCGGCCCGTCACTGCGTCTCCCGGCTCTCGCCGCACCTCGCTCATGGCGAACTGAGTCCTCGACAAATCTGGCAACAGATGCGGGAGACGGCGTCACGACATCCGCAATTAGCCATAAGCGCCGACGCCTTTCTGCGGGAACTGGGCTGGCGGGAGTTTTCCTGGCATCTGCTCTATCACTTTCCGGATTTGCCCCATACTCCACTGCGCCCGGAATTCGCGCGCTTTCCCTGGCGCGAGGATCGCGGGGCACTGGGCGCCTGGCAGCGGGGACGAACCGGCTATCCGCTGATCGACGCCGGCATGCGCGAACTCTGGCAAACCGGCTGGATGCACAATCGGGTGCGAATGCTCACGGCGAGCTTTCTGGTCAAGGATTTGAGGATCCCCTGGCAAGAAGGCGCCGCCTGGTTCCGGGATACCTTGGTGGATGCGGATCTCGCCAATAACAGCGTCTCCTGGCAGTGGGTAGCCGGTTGCGGTGCCGATGCCGCGCCTTACTTCCGGATATTCAACCCCGTGCTGCAATCGCGAAAATTCGATCCCAACGGGGTTTATCTGCGGCGCTGGCTACCGGAACTGGGTGCTCTTGATGACACCGATATCCATGACCCCGCCAATGCCGGCGAACTGGCGCTGGCCCGTGCCGGCATCGTCCTCGGGCGGGACTATCCCTTCCCCATGGTCGATCATGCGCTGGCCCGTGAAGTGGCTCTGCAGGCCTTCGCTCAACTCAAGAAATGACCCCTAACAGGCATAAAAGAACCCCCCTGCCGAATTGCTTGGAGGGGGGCTGAAACCCTGGGGTTTCGGGGTGGATCAAAGGCCTATGGCCTCATGGCTTGCGCCATACTTCATCACGGCTTGCGCCGTTTTTACATCAGTCGGTTACCCGGCTTCACATCAGCAGCCCGAAGGCTTTGTTTACCGCGTTCCAACCAGACGGCCCGATGGCCGTTTACCACATTTGGGCTATTGCCCGTCTGCCCCGAAGGGCTGCGATTGCTCGCGTCGTGTTGCGTGGCTGCGCAAGGTCACCCGTTTCAGCACCGCCGTGCCCCCCCAAGCCGTACCACCGGCGACCAGGCTTACGCCTGGCGGGGTTGGGTTTGCTCTGTCCGAACCGGACTCAAGCACTTTCAGCGAATCGTTGCTGACGCACGCCGCCTTTGACCAGCGGAACGGTCGAGTGGATGTTCCGTTACGCTTCCATGTTGGAAGTGCAAGCGGGCCGCCGATCCTTTTATGATCGGTGTAGCATTTTTCGGATGGTGCCACCCATCCGTGCCCTCCTGGCGGCCAAGCCTGGAGGACAGATACGCACTGCCGAGTGCGCCTTTTGCCATTTTTTAGGTGTTGGAGCGGCCAGCTCCTTAATCGCTTGTTGCGTGTGGTTCAGGCTTTCGTACCCGATTCGTCATCGGATCTGTTTCGCGTACCGTATTCGTCAGCCGTTCACAGACTCCTACTTGCCCGATCTCCCGAACTTTTGCCTATCCGCTTGCCGAGCGGGTCATGGGCAGTCAGTTCATCCCAGGTTTATCTGGAAGCCCTTCTCGCATGCGCGAGTGTCGGGCGCTTCCGCTACTCACAGTTCCTAGCCGTCGGCTCCAGTTGATCACATAGCCCTGAGGGCCTACCCCCGCGAGTGCGGGGTTTCGGGGGGAAAAGATTCCAAAAAGCCTCCCCTACCATGATTCAACCTTCAACGCCTCCGAAAATCAGCGGCGATCTCCCTTGCGGGATTTCAGGACTGCGCCGGTTTCCCGGTCCCCGATGCTCCCTCGAGGGGTTGCACTTACAGGCTTGAGCTATCATCGACCCGCACTTTCGCGCGGTGCCCTCCATCCTGAATCCTGACCTTGCGGACGGATCGGCCTCGCGGCCATCATGAAGTCAACGCCTTTCGGCGTTGCGAAACCCACCTGCGGGGCAAAGTCACGCGCCTTGCGGCTCGTCCCTTTGTTTGTCTTCGCGGCCAGCAGGTACACACCCATTGCTGGGGTGCCCGTGTTCCTGTCGCCCAATCCTGATCAAGCGGTCTTTCTGAGCCGCGAGATGGATTGGATTGAGTGGAAGATGGAGTTTCACCATCAGCCCTCAGCGTAGCCGGACGAGCACAATTATGAGCATCCGGCTTCACCACACTAGGTTGGCCTGGCGGGCCAGCCTGCGCTCCCATCCGGGAGCAAGCGAAACACCGGGGGGCTGGCGGCCCCCTAAAACGGGGGAGGCAGCCCCATGGCCCTATCAGTATAGCTCCGGTTTGCCTGTATATGGAATCTTAATTTGTAGAAGATTGCATTGTGCAGATATTAGCTTATTATTTGGTGTATGACAGATCAGTATGTGCCCTTTGTTTTTATCAAAAAGACGGTTGCCCTGCAACGGCTCGGGGACGCGGTGCGGGGTGGTTATCGCTGGTATGTGACCGGCAGCCTGCCGCAGTCGAAGATCTCCACCTTTTGCGAAAAGCAGTCCGCGCGGTACGACCTGTCCTGGTCTCCGGTGCGAACCAGAGCCGCCCGGAAGTCTGGCAAGGCGGTTTTCCGACTCATTCTGCTACGCCAGGACCGCGAGCCGGATGTGATCCACTGGTGGCTCCTGAGGACCGAAGGCGAAATGTCCTCCGAAGCCGGCCGGGAGAAGTGGCGAAACGCGCATCGAGACCGGATTTTTTTCCAGGGGTACGAGCTGGTCCGTACCACCAAGTCTGGCGCAGACCATGCCGTATGGACGTGGCGGATGCCGCCGGATGCCGAGCGGGAGTTACGGGAGAGGGTGATCCTGTTGATCCGGCAGAAGCGGGATCGAGAGTTGCAGGAGTTGATAGACGGGGTATGGCGGGCGCCAGGGTTTTCGGGGGTGCGCGACCAGGTCAAGAAGGTTCGGACGCTCCTGGTTCGAGAGTGGAAACGCAGCCGTGCAGAAGGAGAAGCGATGCCCGCCGTTCCAGAAAGGATTGGCTATCTGCGCAGGCTACCCAGTCTGGGCCAGCCGCTGACGGAGATCCTGGGTGGAAAGGTGAGGCAGAGGGCAGTACGGAAATCCAAAGTGGAATAGCAATGCGTCACGGGCGAAGCCCGGCACGGGCATTGACGCAGCACCACCTTGGTGAAAAAAACAGCGCATGTCCGGCACGGCTGACATCGAGCCGGACGCGCACCGGCGCGCCCCGAGAGCGAGGGGTCCCCGCTTGCGGGGACGGAACGAGGGGTTTATCCGGCGAATCGGAATCGTGGCGCACCTTCTCGAAAGCCGTGCCGATAGCCTATGCCAAAACGAGAGCGGTTCATGAGAACGCGGAAGCCAGCAAAGGCAGGGGATTGGTTCTCAGAATGAGAGGCCTCTCAAAAAGGTTCGGTTTGCAGACAAGGATTGACCCTTATAAAAAACGGGCGGGGTGTCGGCCCGCCCGTTCAAGACTTCAGAGGATGAAGTCACCACATGCTCGTAGATAGATGAATACTGCTATTCGCGTGGAACCGCCCCTTCGCCAGAAGAACATGCATTATCGTTCGCAGTAATCATCTCTCTTAAGAATGATCTAGTCGTTGTCAATATGTTCTCTTTTTGAGCATCAGAAAAACTCCGGTATTTATCCCATGTTTTCTCATCCATCCTAATCCCGATGGTCTTTAACAGTGGATTTTGTTTTTTAAATGACATAGATGCTCCCCTATGAAGGGGCGAGTCGCAAATATTTCAATGAGTAGATCCATTTCCCCGCCTCTAGTACAGATTCAGGAAGGTCTGCATCTGCTGCTGGTTACCGTTGGCGTTGGTGAAGGTGTCCGTGGGCACCAGCTCCAGGCCATAGGGATAGGTGCTCGTCGACGTCACCGACTGCAGGAAGTCGATCTGCGGCATCAGATTCGTTGTGGACGACAGGGCCCCGTTGATGATGGCA
>WJXM01000035.1 GCA_019456405.1 Ferrovum sp.
ACTTCGCCGCCAATCCCCTGCGTTCTGATCTCTACCCTCTCACCCACGATCCCCACCCGTAACTCCTCCAAAATTTGACCTGGTCGGAGTATGCTGTGATCAGTGGAAATTGGAAATAACGCCGCTCAGTTACCGCTTACCGCGAATGTGCCTTGGCTAAATACCGGCAGACCGTACCGAACCACCTGCCGTACCAATTGAGCAGGAACGCCGGTCTTTGTCAGCACGCCGCTGATCCAGACATTGGTGTCAATGATGACCCTGACCTTGCCAGAACCCACCGGTCAGTCAACTCTCGTCCGCCAATAACTCGGCCATTTTCTCAGGTGTCAATCCGTCACGCCGGGCGGCATCGGCGGCATTGTTCATCGCGTTCAACAGGCGGTCAGCATAGAAAGCCCGCATCGCCTCGTAATCCTCCGCACTGACCATCACGCCAACCACTCGGTCGTGACGCATCACCCGCACGGGCTCGCGTTGAACTTTGTCGAGAAACTCACCAAAACGGGTCTTTGCTTCGTTTGCCATATAGGTTTGCATACACGTCTCCACCATCATCGCCGTTCGGTCTAACCTAATCGAACGATTCAGTCAAATCGAGCGATAGATGACAGAAGATACAAAAACCGGACTTCGAGGCGCCATCGCGTCGACTATTGCCCGGGGGCGCGTCCTCAATACCGACTCTTTCTGTTCCTCAGAATAACGACTCATCTCCATTCACTTTCCGCCCCGGTCCAAAATCAACTCAACTCGGGTGACGTGACACCTTACCTGACACCGGGGGTGTAAAGGGTTTGCTTGGGAAATTTTCAAGCCATGCGGTCGCTCGCGCGCTGAGCATTCGTTTGTCGGGGAGGTTCCACCTCTGTGAGGTAATGGAGTGACTGCCCGCCAAAATATCGGCGCTCCGTGGTCACCTGGTTTCAGTAAATTTCAGAATCACTGTCCGAGGGCATCGTTGTGAGCGCCAACTCGATATTTGAAGCCAGATCTTTGGCATAGTCCGCTGCCTCAGATAATCGAATCGACTCATAGAACTTTGCTTTTAGCCGAAAATTATTGATATCTTCCAACAACAACGCTCTTATCTCATCCTTTTTCATCTGGATCTCCATTCTGGGGTTAACCGAGGTTTGGTCTGTATTTCTCTTCTTTTTTCGCCATTCTTCGACGGCCATTGTCTTGGACCATTATTACTCAAGAGTCATGCTTGGGGTGAAAATATCATGACGGGTCAACTGCTCAGGGTTCAGGTGGCGGTAGTGACGTAGACTCGGAGGTTTTTTGTTCCATTACAGGTTTATGATTGTAACTGGTTGTTTCTTCATTATTTACTTCATTTGCATCTTTTTCATCTTCTTTTTTGTCGGAACTACTCTCCCCGGTGGTGGCTACAAAAACAATGGATCCTAAAAAAAGCAGGCCTATGATGGTCTCAAGCATAGATATTGGATCCTCCTGGCGGTGTCACAAATGTATTCAATGGCTGACGCGTGAGCCGTTGAGAAGTCATTGCAAGTCAAGATTGGGTGCAGATGAAACGTAAGAGGCAAAATTATTCCATAAGTGCCCTTTGATTCGGTAAAAAAATGTTGTGTTTTTTGCTTGGGGCAAGAACCATCGAGTTATTTCCATGCTCTAAGATTGTGAGGAGTCATTCCTCGTGGGTTGTCGACAGACGCGCAGCCCATCGGTCGACAGCAGATTCGTTCATAATAAATCTGAGGGGACCGCCATGAAAAAAACAATTATCCCGCTGGCAGTGTTGTTGACCTGCCTGAGTGTGAGCGCATGGTCTGCAGACCATGAAGTCAAGATGATGACACAGGGAAGCGATGGACAAACACTGGTCTTTGAACCTTCGTTCCTCAAGGTCGCGGTTGGAGATACCGTGACTTTCAAACCTATGCAGAAAGCCGGCCACACCAGTTACTCAGTCTTTGAGCCGGATGGAGCGAAGCCTTGGAAGGCGCAACCTGATTCGGAAATTACCGTCAAACTGGACAAGGAAGGGGTTTATCTGGTGGAGTGTTTTGTCCATAAGACGCTGGGTATGGTAGCTGTGCTCCAGGCTGGAAAACCAGTGAATCTCGAGGCTGCCAAGCAAAAAGCAGCAGAAGAATCTGCCAAGATGGCGGTCGGCAAGGATCGCTTTGCCAAGGAACTGGCGCTGGTCAAGTAGCGAGGATCTTCATTTCGAGTTCCCCCGGTCCTTCTCGAGATGCGAGGGGGGGGCGGTGCCCGTGGTGGCGAACCTATCGAAGGGTTCCTTGCAGAGCCTCGGATTGTTATGATCGTTCGGTTTATTACGAAGAAGTGATGGGGAAATTTTTCGGTATTTGGGCTATGAAAATCTGGTGTGCGAGATTAGTATGGTCGCTTGGAGGGTATTGAGGTCGGGAGGTCATCATGTCAGTACTGAGTGGTAGTGTTGGATCAACGGTTGCAGCGAGCGTCTTGACTTCCGCTGTGTCTAAAAGGCACGGGGGCAGTCACGGAGATGGGAATGGGCGCGCGGCTGCACTGTCAGGATTTACGGGGGGAACGTTTATGTCCTCCGTGGTGCAGTCCTTGCACCAACTCATAGGCGCTGATCCTGCAAGATCGGGAGCCGTCGCTGTATCCTCACGTTCCGCGACGAGTCCTGCACATTCCCGTTCCTCGGGCACATCACCGGACCAGGCATTGAATGCTTTTACGCAGGTGCTCTTTTCGTCCTTGTATGGGGCAAATAACGCGGCTTCGACGAATCCGGCAGGACTGATCGGTGCGGGTCAGGGGTCGACGTCGACTGGATACCTATCCGCTCCAGGCTCTCTGGAAAGCCGCCTGGGTGGTTTGATCCAGACGCTTTCTGCGGCGAATTCATCGCCTATGTCGACGTTGTCGACGCCAGGGGGGCAAACTGGGGCAACGAGTGCTTCATCCCATGCGACCTTGCAACAGGAGTTTCAGAATTTGCTGTCCGCTTTTGGAGCGACACAGGGTCAAGCGACTCTCAATGGATTTCTTACATCATTATCAACCAATCTGCAAAATAATGGCGCCAGTTTGGGGCTCAATGCGATTGCTTGACAGGAAGGGTGTATGAGATTAAAATTCCATGTTCTGTGAATTTATCAAGGTGAATCCCATGTATGCGGTCATCAAGACGGGCGGTAAGCAATATCGCGTTCAGTCCGGAGAGAAGTTAAAAGTAGAGCGAATTGAAGCAGAAGTTGGCTCGGAGGTAGGACTCGATCAGGTACTGATGGTTGCAGATGGGGAGACCTTGCACGTTGGGCGTCCCTTGGTTGAAGGGGCGAAGGTTGCGGCGACAGTGCTCAGTCACGGTCGTCACGACAAGGTACGCATCTTCAAAATGCGTCGCCGTAAGCACTACCAGAAACATCAAGGACATCGGCAGAATTACACGGAACTGCAAATCGGTTCCATCACGACAGCAGTCTGAGGTTAAAACATGGCACATAAAAAGGCAGGCGGGAGTTCCCGCAATGGACGTGATTCTGAATCGAAGCGTTTGGGAGTCAAGGCCTATGGTGGGCAACTTGTCAGCGCGGGGAGTATCATCGTGCGGCAGCGTGGTACACGTATTCACCCAGGGACCAATGTTGGGATGGGGAAGGATCATACCCTCTTTGCCAAGGTGGAAGGGCATGTCGTATTCCGCAACAAAGGACCGCTCAACGACAAGATCGTCACCATTGAACCTTTGGTCAGCGTTGCTTGATCGGGCGTTGCGATTACAGGAAAATAAAGCCCTATCCGTTGTGATAGGGCTTTTTTATTGACATGAAATTCATTGATGAAGCACTGATTCAAATTCATGCCGGAAAAGGCGGAGATGGTTCTGCCAGTTTTCGGCGCGAGAAATATGTCCCCAGAGGGGGGCCTGATGGCGGGGATGGCGGGCGCGGAGGCAGTATCATTGCGGTGGCTGATCGCAATATCAACACTCTTGTGGATTATCGTTTCGCGCGTATCCACCGGGCTAAAAGTGGTGAATCCGGGCGTGGTTCGGATTGCAATGGACGGGGAGCGTCTGATGTGATGCTCCGCATGCCTGTGGGAACACTGATTCGGGAAGCCGAGACAGGGGCCATCGTGGCAGATCTGACAGAGCACGGTCAACGGGTGGTGCTGGCGCAGGGCGGACAAGGTGGCCTTGGTAATCTGCACTTCAAGTCCAGCACAAACCGAGCTCCCCGTCAGTTCACCAAAGGGGAAGCCGGCGAGGAAAAGGAATTACAACTCGAACTCAAAGTTCTCGCAGACATAGGACTTCTGGGGTATCCCAATGCGGGTAAATCGACGTTCATACGCGCAGTTTCTGCGGCACGTCCCAAGGTGGCCGACTATCCATTTACCACGCTTCAACCTCACCTGGGTGTGGTTCGAGTGGATGATGCACGTAGTTTTGTGATTGCGGATATTCCGGGTTTGATCGAAGGAGCTGCCGAGGGCGCTGGATTGGGGCATCAATTCTTGCGACATCTGACGCGCACCCGTTTGTTGTTACATCTGGTGGATTGTGCACCGCTCGATGAAGAGATCGACTTGGTAGGACAGGCTCAAGCCTTGAGTAATGAATTACTCAAATATGACGGAGCGCTTCATGCCAAGCCGCGCTGGATTCTCCTCAACAAGATGGACATGCTTTCTGAAGGTGCACGTTCTGAAGTCCGGGAACTTTTTGAGCAGTCTTTGGGGGGGCCTCAACGGTTCTTTGAATTGTCGGCATTGACGGGAGAGGGATGTCGGGAATTATGTTTTGCGATCATGGAGCATCTTCAGGAAATGAGGGCACAGGATCCGGAGACCGATGAACCAGAGAATGATGATTCGATCAGCGCCCCGACTGTCCTGAGTGATGAGCCGGATCTGGGCCATGACATATCCGATTCCTCAGAGAGCGAGGAATGACTTCCTTTGTACGCGCAGCACACCGTCTGGTCATCAAAATTGGCAGCAGCCTGTTGACCAATGAGGGACGGGGTTTGGATCACGTGGCCATGCAAGGTTGGGCGGAACAAATCCAGTCCCTGCGCAAAACAGGGAAATCTGTGGTACTGGTTTCTTCTGGAGCAGTGGCTGAAGGCATGCGACGTCTGGGATTGAACGATCGACCCAAAGCTTTACATGAATTGCAGGCGGCTGCAGCGGTGGGACAGATGGGGTTGATCCAGGGATGGGAAACTTGTTTTCGGTCCTATGGCGTCGGTACGGCCCAGATTTTGTTGACGCGCGCCGATCTGGCTTCGCGCGAACGTTACCTGAATGCCCGATCGACCCTGTCGACCCTGTTGGGCTGGGGAATTGTTCCCATCATCAATGAAAACGATACCGTGGCAACGGATGAAATCAAGGTGGGGGACAACGACACTTTGGGTTCGCTGGTGACCCAATTGATCGAAGCGGATGGATTGGTGATTCTGACGGATCAAGCCGGACTTTTTACAGCAGATCCGCGCAAGGAGCCCAATGCAATCTTGATTGGCGAGGCAAAGGCAGGAGACCCGGATCTCGAAACCATGGCGGGAGGTGCAGGTTCCATTCTGGGGCGAGGGGGGATGCTCACGAAAGTATTGGCTGCCAAACGGGCCGCACGCAGTGGGGCGCATACGGCTATCGTTTGGGGAAGAGAGCCAGATGTTTTGAATCGATTGGCAAAAGGGGAGAGCATTGGCACCCAACTACTGGCCAGTCTTCCCGCTTTGACGGCACGCAAGCAATGGTTGGGCGATGCCTTGCCGGTACGAGGTAGTTTGATTCTGGATGATGGAGCCGTCACGGCTTTATGCCGGGAACGAAAAAGTTTGCTGCCAGTGGGGGTGACTGCTGTGCAAGGAGAGTTTGAACGCGGGGAGTTGGTCTGTTGCCTGGACAGGGAAGGAAGGGAAGTCGCGCGGGGGTTGGTCAATTATTCTGCTCGGGAAACTACAGGAATTCTGGGGCATCCGACAGAGAGCATTGAAAACGTGCTGGGTTATGTGGATGAACCCGAACTGATTCATCGGGATAATCTGGTTTTGCTGCAGGGGCGCATGCCAGAAGAATAGAGGACTGGCGTATAATGCGCTTTTGCACGGGAGGCAGGTCATGCGCGTGGTTGAAAGAGCACTGACTTTTGATGATGTTTTACTCGTACCCGCCCATTCTCAGGTATTGCCGCGGGAAGTTACCTTAACGACGCAGTTGACCCGTGGAATTTCCCTGAATATCCCTCTCTTGTCCTCCGCCATGGATACGGTCACCGAGGCGCGTCTGGCCATTGCTCTGGCTCAGGAGGGGGGGATCGGGATTCTCCATAAAAATCTTTCCATCGAGCAGCAGGCTGCTGAAGTTGCCAAGGTCAAACGTTTCGAATCCGGGGTGGTGCGTGACCCGATCACCATTACGCCGGACATGCCGGTGAGGGAGGTGGTACAGCGCACTCGCCAACATCGTATTTCGGGTTTGCCGGTGGTGCAAAATGGACGGGTGGTGGGTATCGTGACCAATCGGGACCTGCGTTTTGAAAGCCTCCTGGATCAACCGGTGAGTGCGGTGATGACGCCGCGAGAACGTTTGGTGACGGTGCGCGAAGGCGCTACTCGTGATGAAGCCATGAAGTTGATGCATCAACACCGATTGGAACGAGTGTTGGTCGTCAATGATCAATTTGAATTGCGCGGGTTGATTACTGTGAAAGACATTCTCAAATCCAGTGAGCATCCTCTGGCAGCCAAGGATTTCGCCGGACGCCTGAGAGTTGGGGCTGCCGTTGGCGTGGGAGAAGGTACAGAAGAGCGGGTTGCAGCCCTGATCGAGGCTGGGGTCGATGTATTGGTCGTGGACACGGCCCATGGACATAGCCAAGGAGTCCTGGATCGGGTCCGTTGGATCAAACGGCTTTATCCTCATATGGAAGTGATTGGCGGAAATGTGGCCACAGGTGCAGCGGCTCGCGCGCTTGTGGACCATGGTGCCGATGGTATCAAGGTGGGGATAGGTCCGGGTTCCATTTGTACTACTCGTATCGTGGCGGGAGTCGGCGTTCCCCAGATTACGGCGGTTCATAACGTGGCGACTGCTTTGGATGGAACGGGGGTACCCTGTATTGCCGATGGCGGCATCCGTTTTTCTGGAGATGTGGCCAAGGCCTTGGCTGCCGGGGCAAATACCGTGATGATTGGAGGGCTGTTTGCGGGTACTGAAGAGGCTCCGGGCGAAACCGAATTGTTTCAGGGGCGTTCCTACAAATCTTATCGGGGGATGGGATCTTTAGGAGCGATGCAGCAGGGGTCCAGCGACCGGTATTTTCAGGAGGAAGAAAGCAACGCCGACAAGTTGGTTCCCGAAGGGGTGGAAGGGCGCGTGCCCTACAAGGGGCCGGTCTCGGTGGTGATTCATCAGTTGATGGGAGGAGTGCGGGCCAGCATGGGCTATCTAGGCTGCCATACCATCGATGAAGTCCACCAACGTGCAGAGTTTGTGGAAATATCCTATGCCGGAATGCGTGAGTCTCATGTCCATGATGTACATATCACGAAAGAAGCCCCCAATTACCATATAGATTGAGTTATGGCCCGCCAGAAAATATTGATTCTTGACTTCGGTGCCCAGTACGTCCAATTGATTGCGCGGCGTGTTCGGGAGGCAGGAGTCTATTGCGAATTACATCCGTGGGATGTCACGGAACAGTTTGTGCGTGAATTTGCACCGCAGGGAGTGATCTTGTCTGGAGGGCCGGCTTCGGTGACGACAGGGCATGAAGCACCTCGTGCTCCACAGTGCGTGTTTGAATTGGGCGTTCCCGTTCTGGGGATTTGTTATGGCATGCAAACCATGGCAGCCCAACTGGGCGGACAGGTAGAAAATGCCAGCGTGCGGGAATTTGGGCATGCTATCGTCCAGACCTTGGGTAATTCTTCCCTGTTTGGCGAGTTGTGTGATCAAAAAGGTCAGCACGGAGAATCTCTGTTATCGGTATGGATGAGTCATGGCGATAAAGTAACCTCGCTGCCCCCGGGGTTTTTTGTCAGTGCAGCCAATGCAGTGACCCCGATTGCGGCCATGGCCGATGAAACTCGTCATTTCTACGGGGTTCAGTTCCACCCGGAAGTTACCCATACCGCGCAAGGGAAAGCGCTTTTGACGCATTTTGTGAGGGATATTTGCGGCCTTGGTGCGGATTGGACCATGCCCCATTTCGTCACGCAGGCAGTGCAGGCGATCCGTGTCCAAGTGGGGACCGATGAGGTGATTCTCGGACTTTCCGGTGGAGTCGATTCTTCGGTGGCAGCAGTCCTCATTCACAAAGCGATTGGTTCCCAATTGACCTGTGTTTTCGTGGATCACGGTTTATTGCGCTACCGGGAAGCCGAGGAAGTCATGGCTACCTTTGGTCAGCACCTTGGCCTTAAAGTGATTCATGTAGATGCCAGGGCAACTTTTATGGGGCATCTGGCAGGTGTCGCAGACCCGGAACAGAAACGAAAAATCATTGGTCGTGAATTCGTCGAGGTTTTTCAGCGTGAAGCCGCACGCTTACCGCAGGCAAAGTGGTTGGCTCAAGGAACCATTTATCCAGATGTCATCGAATCTGCTGGTTCCAAAAATGGGAAAGCCCAGAATATCAAATCTCACCATAATGTGGGAGGACTTCCTGATACGCTCCACCTGAAACTACTTGAACCCTTGCGTGATCTGTTCAAGGATGAAGTACGCGCCTTGGGGGTGGAACTGGGGCTTCCTCCTGAAATGGTCCATCGTCACCCCTTTCCTGGACCGGGTATGGGGGTGCGTATATTGGGCGAGGTATCGCCTCATTTTGTTGACTTGCTCCAGCGTGCCGATGCCATTTTTATCGAGGAATTGCGCTCTTCGGGTTGGTATGACCAAGTTTCTCAAGCTTTCGTGGTGTTTTTGCCCGTGCGTTCCGTAGGAGTCATGGGCGATGGACGAACCTATGAACATGTCGTGGCTTTGCGTGCCGTGGTCACCAGCGACTTCATGACGGCTCATTGGGCCGAACTCCCTTACAATCTGCTGGGGAAGGTTTCCAACAGAATCATCAATGAAGTGCGTGGGATCAACCGCGTAGTCTATGATATTTCCGGGAAACCTCCCGCTACCATAGAGTGGGAATGATCCCGCGTCTGGCATCGCCTAGATGGGTAGTCTCGAAAGCCGCGCCGCTAAGGGAAAAATGATGTTGTCTAAAGTTTGTATCCTCGGTGGCACTGGTTTTGTGGGGCGACATATCGCAGCAAGGCTTAGCCAGCAGGGTGTACAAACGCGCATCCTCACACGCAACCGCGAACAGCACCGGAAAACTCTGCTAGTCCTGCCCGGCGTGGAGTTTTTTGAGGCTAATATCTACGATCCTGCCACGTTGGAGGCTCATTTTCGTGGCAGTGATGCGGTCATTAACCTCGTAGGTATCCTCAATGAACACAAATGCGGAGATTTCCATATCGCGCACAGTGAATTACCACGCCTTGTGGCGAATGCCTGCGTCAAAGCAGGCATGCCCCGCTTGCTGCATACGAGCGCTCTGGGCGCAGACCCTTACGGCCCCAGCGCTTACCAACGCTCGAAGGGTATCGGCCAGGAAGCCGTCCACCAAGCCGGTAAGGACAGCGCCGGGCTTCTGAGGGTAACCATATTCCGCCCCTCCGTTATCTTTGGCGAGGGGGACGGCTTCTTCAATCGTTTTGCTAACCTGCTGCAGCGTATTCCTTTCTTCCTGCCGCTAGCCAAGCCGAATGTCAAGATGCAGCCTGTCTGGGTGGAGAACGTGACAGATGCTTATGTCGAGGCTTTGAGTAACCCGGGGACCTACGGCCAGATTTACGACCTTTGCGGACCAAAGGCTTACACGTTGCGGGATTTGGTGGCTTATACTCAAAGTCTTATCGGCACCAAGAAGGCCATCATTGGTCTCCCCGACTGGGTGGCCATGATGCAAGCCATGGTTCTGGAAAAAATGCCTGGTCAACTGCTGACTCGCGACAATTTGCTCTCGCTTTCTGTGGATAATATCTGCACGGGATCTTGTTTCCCCGCCATATTCGGGTTGCAGGCCAGATCTCTGGAGTCGGTTGTTCCCTCTTATCTCGGCAGAGATGTCAATAAAGGGTGAAGATGATTCGAGTGCGGAAGTATCCAGGCACCTCATTTATCATCAATACAATGCGTTTTATACACAGTACCAGAACAATGTGACATTATTCTGGCTATTTGTTATAAAAATCTATAAAATAATTACATCATGGCAAAGACTGTTGCTCCGCTGCTTCCCTCGACGGCCGAACTCTTGCAACAATTCGGTGAACGGCTGCGCTTGGCGCGACTGCGTCGACGCTTGACCGCCAAGCAGGTGGCGGAGCGGGCGGGCATGGTGCCGATGACCTTGCGCAGCCTGGAGCAGGGCGGGGGGGGGGTGACGATGGGGGCCTATCTGGCCGTCATGCAGGTGCTTGGCATTGAGAAAGACTTGGGCTTGCTGGGTGCTGCGGATCCGATGGGGCGCGAACTGCAGGACGCGCGCTTGACGATTCGCGGCAGGCCATTGGCATCCGTAGAACCGGCGAGGCGTGGGCAAACCACAGCGGATAAGTCTCAGCCTCGGCCCCGCAAGGAGGCCGGACGCTGGGTTGAGAAGAGCGGCTTTACCAGTGCCCGGAACTTGGTCGATTTGATCGATTCCAAGGGTCCTGCGTCGAAGAAGAGGCGTTGAGATGCCCATCGCCGTTTACGCTGATTGGGATGGATTGCCGCATCCACTACGGCTCGGTCTGCTCCATATACAGCGCGGAGCAGGACGCGAAGTGTTCGAGTTCGAGTTCGATAGCGAGGCATTGACGCGTCCTGAGGTGGTGGGTCTTCAACTTGATCCACGACTCAGTTTGTTTATGGGCCGCCAGCATCCACCTCAGGAGCACGAAACCTTCGGCGTGTTCGCCGATGCAAGTCCAGATCGTTGGGGTCGCTTGCTCATGCAGCGGCGTCTGGAGCGGGAAAAGCGGGCCGGGAAAGTGCCAAAAAGCGCACGCCTGTATGAATCCGACTACCTGCTGGGTGTGCATGACGCTTTCCGAGTAGGGGCACTTCGATTCCGGCTCGATGATACCGGTGACTTCCTGGACGACCATTACGACATTGCGGCGCCGCCGTTCGTGCAACTGCGCGAGTTGGAGGCCGCCAGTCTGGCGCTGGAACGCGATGAAGACAACACGACCGAGGCCGGCGACGACTGGCTGCGCATGTTGATCGCGCCCGGTGGTTCATTAGGTGGCGCCAGACCCAAGGCCAGCGTCGTTGATCCGGACGGGCACTTGTGGATTGCCAAGTTTCCCAGCGTACGCGACGAGCATGACGTGGGCGGTTGGGAACTGGTTGTCCACGCCTTGGCGCGGGGCTGTGGGTTGCGCGTGCCTGAAAGCCTGGCGCGCCGCTTTGCGAATACGCATCACAGTTTTCTCGTGAAGCGCTTCGATCGAACCGTGGCCGGGCGACGCCTGCACTTCGCCTCGGCCATGACGTTGACCGGACGCAAGGATGGCGATGATGCATCAATGGGTGCAAGTTACCTGGAGTTGGCTCGCGTACTGATCGATCATGGCGCGCAGACCGATGCTGACCTTCAGGAGCTCTGGTCACGCATCGTGTTCAATATGCTGGTCTCGAATACCGACGACCACCTGCGCAATCATGGCTTCCTTCTGAATCCTGGCAAGGGGTGGCGTCTGTCCGAGGTTTTCGACATGAATCCTGTGGCCGACTCACGGAGTTTGCAGTTGAACGTCAGCGAGGCCGACAACGCACTGGATATTGATCTGGCACTTTCCGTGGCGCCATACTTCCGCGTCACGGTGAAGGATGCGAACGCGATCATCGAGCGCAGCCAAGCGGTCGTGCGGCAGTGGCCGAGGATCGCCAAGAATCTGCGCATCTCGGCGCGCGAGCAGCAACGGATGGCCGCTGCATTCCGGTTGGCGGAATGACGGTGATGGCTGATTGACGAGAGAATTTTGATTTGGATGAAATAGTCGTAGTCTAAACTATGACAATAGGGAACAAGTCAAATCCAAACTTGGGGGAGGTTTTATGGGGGGATTGATTCACCAAAACCAGCGATGCACCATCTTACGGGGGGTACGGATGCATCGCTGGGAGAGAAATGCCTGCTTACTTCTTGCGCTGCCAGTTGGCGTTGTCAGCAATGAAACAAAATACGGCAGTTCCCACGATTCCAATGATTTCGTACATCACGATATTACCCATGGCGCAATCTCCTGAAGTTTTGTCTGAATGCGATACTGTCTTATCCTCCATCCCACCATTTTTTGACGGGATGGGTGATTTTAACCATAAATTTGATTAAGATCAAATAAAAATAATAAAAAATATGGTAGCGCACGGTTTTTATGCGCAACTTGTTGAACAGATGAATATTTTTTTTCGACCCGGACTCGTACAAAAAGCGATTCCGGGTCGATAGGAATAGGGGGAAGCTAAAAGTCGTTTGATTCCGAGGTGAGAAATTCTGTTATAATCCCGGCTTCATGGCGTGGGTCGTTAGCTCAGTTGGTAGAGCAGCGGACTCTTAATCCGTTGGTCGAAGGTTCGAATCCTTCACGGCCCACCAGTAATTATCAAGAGAAAAAATAATTTTTTGATCATTGCTTTGGTCGGGACCATGACGGCCACCCTCGGCAAACTTCTTTCCACGCCCTCCAGTAAGGTGGTTACACCATGCGACAATTTAAATATGTGGGTACGATACTGATTGCGGTGGGTGGGATCGCCAGTGTTTCTGCGTGGGCTACATTGCCTATGAAACCCGGATTATGGGAAATCCAACCCGCGGTGCAGTTGCCGTCACAGAACGGCGCACGGCCCATGTTGGACATGAATCAGGTCGTGCAGAATATGTCGCCTCAAATGCGCAGTCAAATGGAAGCCTTGCTACAAAAACAAGGAGTGTCCATGGGGGCCAACGGAGGTATACGCGTATGTACAACCCGGGACATGGTCGAACAAAACCGATTGCCTCAGAAGAATGGCTGTGAAAGTTCCATTACCAGTCAGCCGGGAGACAAGTACAAACTTCATTTCAGTTGCGGCAATCCACCGACCATCGGCGATGGTGAGGTCGTGTTCCAGAACAGTGAGGCTTATACCACGAAGGTTGAAATCACCCACCATGAGCAGGGCAAGGAGTTTGGCGTGACCATGGAATCCAGCGCCAAGTGGCTGGGCTCGGATTGTGGTAGCCTGCAACCGTAGGGTCCCGCTTTCCGGCAATTCATGTTGACCCGCATCGCCAGGGTGCTGAACGGTTACGGCGCACCCTCCTTGGGGACGTGGCTCATGGCTGCAATGCGGGGGGTGAAGGAGAGGGCAAGGCTTGCCCAGTAGCGGTTTCACCATACCGAAGGTGCCTCAACAGTTCTGAACGGATGGCTTCCAGTTTTTCTTTGAATTTGCGTTCATTGGACAACCCCAGTCGAATCATCATTTTCTGCCCGGCAGACCGGTTCTCCAGGTCGTCATCAGAAAACTGGTACAGCACGTGCTGCTGAACGAGTTGTACAGGCGGTGAAATTTCCGGGGCCTTGATCAGGTCATCCAGAACAGCCAGCAGACGGTCATTAAAATATTGTTTGGGATGCCCCAACTGTTCATAGGCTTTCTGGAGTAAGGGATATACCTCTAGATACAGCCTGACTACCGCTTTGGCATCCACAGCATCAACGAGGCGCATGTATGGGGCATAGCGCGCCGAGTTGGCGGGATCGATGCTCAATACCCCCGCCTGATTTTTTACCTTGAAACTACCCTTGGGCACATCCACTGGCAGTCCATTCGCAGGGATGTTCTGGCGCAGGAGATTGTCTAGGGTGGAGACAATATGGGTGACCAGATTTTCCTCCATGAAGAGATGCGTCGACGACCTATTTCCGGTCAAGTGCGCGATGTCAGAGAGCATGAAGGCATCACTGTTGTCCAGAGGGGGGAGGGCAGGACCCTCTGAGGAGGGGGGGGCGATGATTTTTGCCGACTCAGGATTGGGGTGCGGCTTCAGCGCGACTATGGGACCGGCAACCGGCATGGAAGAGACCGGCAATGGAGGGCTGGTTTGTTTATCCGCCGAACTTCTCCAGAAGAGATATCCTGCAAAAGTAACGCCAATCACCGGGATGATGATCAGTGAAATCTGCAATGCTTTCTTCATGAAGTGTCCTTTTGGGATGAAGAGAAAGGATAAGTTGGACACTGTAGTGCGGGAAATGTTGCATCGTCCACTTCAAGATCGCATGAAAATGGCGTGGCAACGGTCGTCAGCACTGAAGTGGAGTTTCCCGTGCTTTACCGCATTTTCGTGGGGAATCATCTGAGTCGAGTGCCGCTGTTTGCGTCATCAGTTCTTATGGCGGGCAATTCTTCTTGTTCTACAGATCTCCGTGACCTTCGGAGTCCTTGCGTTCCCATCGGCGAATATTCTTGTAATCGATGCGTTTCTCCAGTGCGCGGCTTTCATGGAAAAAGAGACGCATGATTAGTATGTATAACACCAGAAAAACCACAACGCTTATACCTATCCATATTGTCATATTCACTCCTTCAGCAGGAAACGGCATGCAGAGAACATGTAACACGCTAATTCAATGAGAAATATTCTGGTCGGTTCAAGGGCATTAAATCCATGGATGATGTAATGCAAAGGGCCGAGAAACTCATGTGACGCGTACCGCACAGGTGTGGAAATTCTTCTGTTACCTGAATTTTGAATGGATATCGTTCATCGCATCCTTGAGCTCATTCCAAATTTTATCGGCAGATACTTTCACAACCGTCCATGCCTCACCACTGGCTCTTCCAACCTCCTTCAGTTTTTCAGATGCGACACGATGTTTGGCACGCAGCGCATCCAGTTCGGAAATGCGTTTCACTTTCATATCGGCCGTTGCCGTCTCCAGTTCAGCCTCCAGCAGTCCAATTTGGGCGTTCCATTCTTTCAACTGCGCGGCCATTTTCTGTTTATAGGCCTCTTGAGTTTCCATGTATTTCTCCGTGAGTTCCGGTACCACTTCAATGTCAGTCCATTTTCAGCCAGCACGACGCCAACGACGGCACTGACCCCCGCTTGTTCCCTATTTGTACGCCAGTTATACACCTGCGTTCCGTGCGTTATCACACATATCTGCGATACACGACAACGATATGATCGAGATCGTGATATTCTTTTTCTGGCTCGTTGAGCAAGATGCTGCGTCCAGTCCACGGTACGATGGAAAAACCTTCTTATCAGGTGGTTGTGGAAGATGTATGCATGGTACCGGGCCGATGGTGGGTTCATCAGGATGCGGGGGAGCGTGGTGTTACCACAAGCATGTAAACTGGACAACAATGGATAACCTCATATGAAAAAACAAAAGATTGCCATCGTAGGATTGGGTAGGGTTGGATCTGTTTTCCTGGAAGCACTACTCAGCAAGGCCAACCAGGGGCTGGAAATTGTTGCTGTCGTGGAAAAAAGTGACACGCCAGGTTGCCGCCTGGCCCAAGCGGAAGGTATTGAAATCCTCGATGTGGATGGCTTGGTCGGGAAGAGTGGTGATGTGGACATCATTTTCGATTTGACTGGCGTGTCTGCCGTACGGCAGGAATTGAGGGAAAAGTTATTGAAATCGACCAACCGACACACAGTCATCGCTACGGAAAGTATTGCCCGCATGATCTGGATATTCATTGCCGATACTGAATTGCCTGACATACATGCGGCGGTGGGGTACTGAAGTCGGGGGAAGTTGGTGCGTCGACAACTGGATGCCCTGCACCAGGGGGGACGATTGATTCATTTTGTATTGTATTCTCCGGTTGATGGTCTGAAAGTGGCGCCATGCGTCTGGTTGTCGCGTACTATTGGCGGATGTCGCTTGCACGCTCTCATAACCCTGCGTGGGAATTCAAGTAAAAATGAAATCCAGTAAAATCGGCTTGATTTCTCTGTTGCTCTGGGTTGCCACCGTCACAGCGCTTGCATGGTTTTTTATTCGTGGCGATACTGCTGAGGGAACGGATCGTCGAACTGCGATAGTCCTGCAGGCTGGTGAGCGTGATTTTGTCTTGTCCGAAATGCGCGGGATGTTGGTTGCAACCCAGGGTATTCTGGACGGTGCAAATCGAGGCGATAGGCAGGCCGTCATCAAGGCTGCCAGCGCTGCGGGCATGGGTGTGGCTGCTGATGCAAATCCGTCGCTCATCGCTAAATTGCCGTTGGACTTCAAAACACTTGGAATGAGCGTTCACCACGATATGGACGAAATAGCCAGGGCCGCTGCCACGGGAATGCCGGTTTCGGAAATTTTGAAGATGGAGTCGAACACATTGACGAAATGTGTCGCTTGCCACTCGGCATGGCAACTACAGGCAGTACGTTAAATCGGAGGGCTTGTGGGTCAATTCAACTCGGTTTATGGATTGTCGTACAGTGGAGAATGTCAAAGTGGAGGGGGTATCATGAAGGGTCAGTTGAGGGTATTTCAGGGTTGGCGACGGGTTTTGGTGGGGATGCTGATGCTGGCAGGCGGAGTTTTGGGTTGTCAGGGTGTCAGTGCGGAAGATCTTCCCGTCATCCATAACCCCGATGCCTCTGGAGCACTTCCAAAGTTGGAGTTGCTTTGGTTGGGGCAGTCGGCACTTCGTTTGACGACTCCGGGTGGCAAAGTCATTCTGATTGACCCATTCATTACGCAAAATCCGAAAACCCCAGAAAAATATAAGGACTTGGATAATTTGGGCAAGGTGGATCTGATTTTGGTGACCCATGCCCATGCGGATCATTTGGGCGATGGGCCTGCTTTAGCCAGGAAGTACCATATTCCCCTGATTGGTCCGGCAGGGATGAATCAATCCCTGGTGACTCTGGGGGTGTTGCCTGCTGAACTGGCTCCAGGGATGAACAAGTCGGGAACGGTCACTCCCTTGGGCCCCACTATCCACATCACGATGGTGCATGCCGAGCACAGTTCCGAGTTGGATTGGCTCAATCCTGCGACAGGTCAGCATGAGATTCATACTGGCGGAGAACCAGTAGGTTATGTGATCGAGTTGGAAAATGGATTCAAAATCTACGATATGGGCGATACCGGACTGTTCAGTGACATGAAATTTATCGGTGATTATTACCGCCCCGATCTGGTGGTGATACCGATTGGGGGGAATTACACCATGGGTCCCGTCGAAGCGGCTTTTGCCATGCGTTACTGGATCCATGCACGCTATGTTCTTCCTGTGCATTATGGAACTTTTCCTCCATTGAAGGGAACCCCCGAGGAATTTATCAAAGCCCTGGGGCCAACGCGGACCAAGGTACTGGAACTCAAGCCGGGCGGAACCGTTTCTTTTTAATAATCTATTTCAGGAATTCAGCGAGAGATGTATAACATAGTCCCGGTCATTCTTTGCGGAGGCTCGGGGACGCGCCTCTGGCCTTTGTCCCGCGCGGGTTTTCCCAAGCAATTTCTTGCCCTGACGGGGAAGGAAAGTCTCTTTCAGCAATCGGTGGTGCGAGCACGCGCGCTTGCAGGAGCGGATATCCATCTGGATGATTTATTTCTGGTCATGCATGAGGACCATAGATTTTTGGCGCTCGATCAACTGGATGCGACGGAATCTGCAGAGACGGTTCATTTTTTGCTCGAACCTGTGGCACGGAACACGGCTCCGGCATTGACTTTGGCCGCTCTTCAGGCGCAGTCCTTGGGTGAAGACCCCATTCTGGTCGTGATGCCCGCCGATCAAAATGTGGCAGAGCGCAGTGCATTTACTGAGGCGGTGCAACGGAGTATTAGAACGGCGGCTCAAGGGGGGGTGGTTCTTCTGGGAATTCCTCCGGACCGTCCCGAGACGGGGTATGGGTACATTCGGCGTACAGGACAGGTTGACCTGCAAGGAACCTGGGAAGTGGGTCAGTTTACAGAAAAACCAGACCTGGATACGGCCAAAAGTTATCTCGAGAGCGGGGAATACACCTGGAATGGTGGCATGTTTGTGCTGCGAGCGAGCGTATGGCTCGCGGCTTTGGGCGAGTTTCGTCCTGATATTCTGGAACCTGTTCGCTCGGCCTGGGAAAAACGCTCGGTGGATGGGATATTCACAAGACCGGATAAGGCGATATTTTCTCAGGTGCCCGGTGAATCTGTGGACTATGCCGTTGTGGAACGGTGTCCTGGTTCATCTTTTCCTATCCGGATGATACCGTTGCAGGTGGGGTGGAGCGATCTTGGGGCTTGGGATGCCGTCTGCCAGGTAAATGCGGCAGATGCTGCGGGCAATGTCACACAGGGCGATGTCTTGCTGATGGACACCCGGAATTCATTGGTTCATGCCACCTATCGTCTGGTTTCCACGGTAGGCGTAGACAATCTCGTGATTGTGGAGACACCGGATGCCGTGTTGGTGGCGGATCGTTCTCAAAGTCAAAAGGTCAAACAGGTCGTTACTGCCCTCCAGCAACAAAAGCGGGAAGAACATAACTTGCACCGCAAGGTACACCGACCTTGGGGATGGTACGACAGTATCGATGAGGGGGAACGCTTCAAAGTCAAGCGGATCCAGGTCAAACCGAAGGCCAGTCTCAGCCTTCAAAAGCACTATCATCGGGCAGAGCATTGGATCGTGGTGCAGGGAACCGCAGAAGTGACTTGCGAGGATCGGACCTTCTTGCTTCATGAAAACCAGTCGACCTATATTCCCCAAGGGGAAGTCCACCGCCTTGCCAATCCGGGGACCGTACCTCTCGAGATTATCGAGGTACAGTCCGGAGGATATCTGGGCGAAGACGATATCGTGCGTTACGGTGATGTCTATGGCCGTCAGTGAGTGATACCTTCGCGGCGCAGAACTTGCAGAGCGGTGCGCCACAGGATGACTATATCCAGCCTCAAGGATCGATGGGAAAGGTAATAGGCGTCCAAAGCCACTTTTTTGGGTATGGGAATTTCGTCGCGTCCATTGATCTGTGCCCAGCCGGTTAGCCCAGGGACCAGAACGTGGACCCCACAGGCGGTGCGTTGCTCGATCAGATCCTGTTGATTGAACAGCGCCGGACGAGGTCCCACAAAACTCATGTTTCCCGTGAGGATACTCCACAGTTGAGGCAGTTCATCGAGGCTGGTCTTGCGCAGCAGAGAGCCAACCGGAGTCAGGTATTGATTCGGGTCTTTCAGGAGGTGGGTGGCCACGGCAGGAGTACCCATGCGCATGGTGCGAAATTTTGGCATGGAAAACAGTTGGTTATTTTTTCCTACCCGTTGCGACCAGTAAAGGATCGGACCTGGGGATGTCAGGCGTACCAGCAGGGCTGTGATCAACAGTACGGGCGATAACAAAATAAGTACGCCAAAACCTGCCAGCAGATCAAATAGTCGTTTGATTTCTTCGTGTGCCATGGATTGTCCTTTGATCGGGCCACCACCGCAAAAGTCCTTCTCGCGTGGTGGTGGCGGGGTGATATTCGCAGCCAACATGGCCCACATAGCCCAAGGTATCGAGTAAAGTGAATAGATGGGGATAATCGATGTCCCCGCCTACGGGTTCATGACGTCCGGGGAAGCCGGCTATCTGGATATGATGTACTCGTCCGGAGGGAACCCACTGAAGCACCTTCTGGGCGACTTGACCTTCTACGCGATGACAGTGATAAAGGTCCATTTGAACCCCCAGGTTGGCAGCATCGATGGCCTGGACCAAGGCATGAGCCTGGGCCTGGTGGGTCAAAAAATAGTTGGGCATGTCAATGGGGTTGATGGGTTCTATGACCAGTCCAAGATGATGAATGGCGGCCTGACGACAGGCCCAGGTCAGATTCTCGAGAAAAGTGTCCTGTAAGCGTTGAGGAGAGTCGTCTTGCCCCATGAGCCCTGCCATGATATGCAGACGGGGACAATGGGTGGCAAGAGCATAAGGCAGAGCTACTTCAAGGAAACTTTGGCGAAACTCTGCCTGTCTTTCTTCATGAATGGCCAGTCCACGTTCGCCCTGAGCCCAATTTCCCGGAGGGGTGTTGAACAGCACCAGATCCAGCGCTTGATCCGAGAGACGACCATGAAATTCCTGTGCAGACAGTTCCAGGTACGGGAACAGGCATTCAACGGCACTGAAACCGTCTGTGGCTGCTTGAGAGGCACGATCGGGAAAGGGGACTTCAGAATATAACCAACTCAAATTGGCGGAAAAGTGGGGCATGGTTCAAGTGGGATCGGCCAGAATTCCCCCGGTGATCAATACCAGAGCGCGTACCATCAGGAGGGCGCGGGCCTGATGGTGATGTGTTGCTCTGGCCGAGGGGTCCCCTGCCAGAATTTTTCGGGCACTCCAGATTTGGGCGGCTTCCAACGCATAGAGCGTGATGAGCAGTCCGAAATGCATCCAGATACCAAAAGAAAAAATATCCTCCTGATCGACCAAACGATGCCACCAACGACGATGGGTGTACAGGAATACGGGCATGGCGACATCGAACAGGATCGTGGCGAGCATGACGGGTATATGGAAACTGCGTCTGCGGGGATTGTAAAAGGCCACCAGCATGAGTGCATAACTGAGACAGGCCAGGACAAAGGGCGTTAGCATGAGGACTGGGTCTCGAGGAAAAAAACGACAGGAAGAAGGGTCATGGCAAGGGGGATTCTGCTCGGGCTTGAGTGACCATCCACTGACTCAGGGCTGCCAGTAGAGGGTCATCCACACGGTGGCTGGGAAGGCACAGGGCAAACTCCGAGGGACCTTGAACAAAACCCAGAGGCGCGATCAGGCGACCTTGAGTGAGTTCCCTGCGGGCCAGACGTTCCGGCGCGATGGCAACGCCCAACTTTGCGACAGCCGCTTCCAGCATCAATTGTAAATTATCGAAGTGACGAACCAGATGCAAACGTGGGTTCTCCAGTCCATTGAGTTCTGCCCAGTCGGTCCAGGCGCTACGGCGAGACAGGGTGTAGAGCAAAGGTTGGCCGGAAAGGTCAGCGGCTGTATGAGGTAAGGGAGACCAGTCTGGAGCACAAACGGGGCCGGCGCGGTCGAAAAAGAGGGTCTGCCCTTGAACGCCATGAGGCCAAGGTGGACAGCCACTGACCACCAGAGCATCGATGCGATCCGCAACCAAATCGTTGAAAGTACCCTGAGTTTGTAATTGCAAACGGATATGAGGGTGTTGCTGCTCAAAGTTTTCCAGGCGCTGGATCAGCCACAGTGCCATGAAACCTCCCGGTGCTGCCAAGGTCAGGGTTTCTCCAGGAGGGGATGCAAGTAACTGGTGACAGGCTTCTTCCAGAGTGGATAAAGCATGGGTGGCCGCTCTTTGCAAGGTTTGCCCCGCAGGCGTCAGTTGAACGCCTGCGGCATGGCGGGTGAAAAGGGGTTGGCCGATCCAGTCCTCCAACTGCCGGATCTGATGGCTGACTGCACTGTGGGTCAGGCATAATTCACGTGCTGCCAGAGAAAAATTCAGGACCCGGGCGCAGGCCTCGAAAATTCGGACCGCATGAAGCGAAGGGAGTTTTCTCATCAAAGGGGGTATTAAAGACAACGATCAACGGACAGTATACAACCTTGCCTACTCATGTCGATCTTTGCCGCTTCATTCAACTACATTTGCTGTCCCCGCAGTTGAGACAGGTCAGGCATCCGTCCATTTTAATCACGGCTTGGGTAGAACATTTGGCGCACAGAGAGGCTCCTTCAGGGAAGCCTTCCTGGGGTTGACTTGGCGCATGGCGTTCAATGAATTCCTGCCGTTTTCCTTCCAGAAAAGCCTTTTGTTGAGGATCGGGTTCGGGGCGGCCAAGCATACCGATTTCCATCAAGTGTTCCTTGAGAACTTCTCCAATTTCAGCCACCAGACTGGGAATGTATTTTCCGCCTTTTTTGAAGTATCCCCCCTTGGGGTCGAAAACACTGTGCAATTCCTCTACCAGAAACGTGATGTCTCCCCCTTTCCGGAACACGGCGGACATCACGCGGGTCAGCGCCACGATCCATTGAAAATGTTCCATGTTTTTCGAGTTTATGAATATTTCGAAAGGGCGACGGTGCTCTTGGGGCGTGCCGGAATTCATGACAATGTCATTGATGGTGATGTACAGCGCATGATCCGTCACGGGGGTCTTGATCTTGTAGGTGTTCCCTACCAGTTTTTCCGGACGGGAGAGAGGTTCCCCCAACTGGTGGATAGGCGCCAGAGGCTGGGTGGTTTCCGGAGCGTGGGGAATGAGGGTTGGTTCTTCCGTGACGACGGTATATCCCACGATTTTTTTGTCGATTTTGAGTGTCATGATGGGTTTTTCCTTGAGCGGTGAACTTATAGAGAACGCTGAGCCACACTTCAGAATTTGCCGTAATACCCTTCTTTCAGGGCATCATACAGGTTGGCGGCACTGTGCAATTCACCATCGTACTCGATGGTTTCATTGCCCTTGACTTCGAGGGTACTGCCATCCTCCAAAGTGAAACGGTAGGTGGTGTTTTCCAAATCTTTTTCTGTGACCAGGACACCTTGGAAGGCCTCGGGATTGAAGCGAAAGGTGGTGCATCCCTTCAATCCCTTTTCATAGGCATAAAAGTAGATATCCTTGAACTCGTTATAAGGATAATCCGTGGGTACATTGATGGTCTTGGAGATGGAACTGTCGATCCATTTCTGAGCAGCGGCCTGGATGTCCACATGGGCGCGGGCTGAGATGACAGAGGAATCAACGAAATAGTCCGGCAGACGGGTGTCTTCATCCTGAGCGTAGGGCATGGCCTTGGGGTTGATGAGAGAACGGTAGGCCAGCAGTTCGTAAGAAAATACATCCACCTTTTCCTTGGATTTTTTGCCTTCTCTAATGACGTTGCGGCTGTAATGGTGCGCAAAAGAAGGCTCGATGCCATTGCTGGCGTTATTTCCCAGGGAGAGAGAGATGGTTCCCGTCGGGGCAATGGAGGTATGGTGGGTAAAGCGGACGCCTTGGGTGGCAATGCGTTCGCGCAGCGTCTCGGAAAACTGCTGGAAGTAACGGCTATAGCGCCCCAACAAAACCTTTCCTGGCACACTATCCCCCACTTTCAGGCCGTCTTGTGCCATTTCTGGGCGTTGTGCGAGCAGTGCGGATGTGATGAGGAATGTTTCTTCCATGATGGGGGCTGGCCCTTTTTCTGCGGCCAGTTCCAACCCGACTTCCCAACCTTCTTCAGCCATGACTCGTGTCACTTCTTCGGTGAAGGTCAGGGATTCGGGGGATCCATAACTCATTCGCAACAATGCGAGGGTTGAGCCCAATCCCAAATAACCCATGCCATGCCGACGTTTTTGGATGATTTCCGCGCGTTGTCGAGCCAGTGGTAGGCCATTGATGTCGACGACATTATCGAGCATCCGGGTGAATATACGTACGACTTCCCGGTATTCCACCCAATCGAAGTGAGCTTGTTCAGTAAAAGGACAACGTACAAACCGGGTCAAATTGATGGACCCCAGCAGGCATGCGCCGTAGGGAGGCAGTGGCTGTTCACCGCAGGGGTTGGTGGCGCGGATGTTTTCGCACCACCAGTTGTTATTCATTTCATTGACACGGTCAATGAGGATGAAACCGGGTTCGGCATAATCATAGGTGGAAGACATGATGACGTCCCACAGACGGCGAGCCTTGAGTGTCTTGTAGATACGGCAGGCGATCTTGCCATCGGCTCGCTCTACATATTTTTTTTCATGACTGGGCCAGTCGCGCCATACGATCTCGGTATTTGAGGCAACCTCGAGGGAATCAGCCTCGCTTTGGCTGATGGGGAAAGCCAAGGGCCAGTCCTGATCCTTTTTCACCGCTTCCATGAATTCACGTGTAATGAGACAGGATAGATTGAATTGACGCAAGCGTCCCGCCTCACGTTTGGCCTTGATAAAGTCGGCCACGTCGGGGTGGGAGATATCGAAGGTCGCCATTTGAGCGCCTCTTCGTCCTCCCGCAGAGGATACGGTGAAACACATTTTGTCGTAGATATCCATGAAGGACAAAGGACCGGAAGTGTAGGCCCCCGCTCCCGCCACAAAAGCCCCTTTGGGGCGCAAAGTGGAAAATTCATAACCGATACCACAGCCCGCCTTTAGGGTGAGGCCTGCTTCATGAACTTTTTCCAGAATACCGTTCATGCTGTCTTCCACAATGCCCGACACCGTACAGTTGATGGTGCTGGTGGCCGGTTTATGTTCCAGTGCCCCAGCATTCGAGATGATTCTTCCGGCCGGAATGGCTCCCCGACGCAAGGCCCAAAGAAATTTGTCATACCAGAAAGCACGTTTTTCGTCGGTCTCTTCCGTATCGGCCAAGGCACGAGCAACGCGCTTGAAAGTGTCGTCGATCTGCTGGTCGACAGGTTCCCCTTGCTTGTTTTTGAGGCAATACTTTTTGTCCCAGATATCCAGGGAAACGGCTTGAAAGGGAACCTCTGGGTGCGATAGGGAAGGAGACTTGACTGCGCTCAACATGGATATCCTCGAAGGAAAAGGTCGGTTTGGTGTAGTGGTCTGAAAAAACAGAGAAATTCAATAAGTCGAGAAAACCACAAGATGTAGTGGTTGAACGGAAAGGTTACCACTATTTGTGCGGGGTGGTCAACAAAATACTCATTAAACTCCGCTGCGGGCAACGGCTCGACCCAGCAGGTAAAAATAAAGGCGTCGTGGCAGCCATTGCGCGATTTTGAGCAGTGTCGTGAAGCGCTTGGGAAAGTGGATTTCGAAATCTCCGCGTTCCAGTCCCGCAAGTATTTCATGGGCGGCTTGGTCGGGTTGCATCAAGGCGGGCATGAAATAGTCTGCACGTGAAGTCATGTCTGTGGCTACAAAACCCGGGCAGATGCGTGAGACGCCAATGCCGAGCGGACGGAGTTCAAAGTACAAACCCTCGCACAGGTTGTTGAGGGCGGCTTTGCTGGGTGCGTAGGCAAGGGCTTTGGGTAGGCCGCCGTAGCCTGCCACACTGCTGACAAAAGCAAGATGCCCGTATCCTTGGTGGCGCAACAGGGGAAGTACAGCCGCCAGGACATGATAGGGGCCGAGCAGGTTGGTCTGCAGGGTATCTTCAATCAAAGGCATCTGATCCAGTGTGAGGTCTGGGGCGCAGAGACCATCGTAAATACCCGCGACGACCAGAATCAGATCGATCCCCCCCCAAACCAGAATCAATTCCTGGGCGGTTTCTTGAATGGTCTGTGGGTCACGAATATCAATTTCGGTCAAGGTGGTGTGCGTTTTTTGCTCAGTTGTCAAGGTGTCATGCCATTCCTGCAGCCCCGAAAGAACACGACCAGACAGGCAGAGACGAGCGTTTCTGGTGACCAAAACCCGTGCTACTGCGGCTCCAATACCGCGGGTGGCGCCAATAATCCAGATGCGTTGATTGAACCATTTGGTCAGCGGGGGATTCAGAGGAGGGAGGAGGCTCATGAATTAATCTTTCCAAGGGTTGTGTTCAATCAAATACGGAGACTTTTGAAATCAGTTAGAATACTCGCCACCATTGTCATTAGACAGGATGATACAGTAACTATGGTAGATCACTCGACTACGTTATCCACCGACTCCATACCCATTATCGACCCTGCTGAGCCATTTCCAGGCCGCAAGTTGGTTCGTTCGTGGTTGGTCCCCCTCTGCGGCAAGCGCACCGCTTTGCCCATTCTTATGATCATTTTTGATTTCGCTCTGTTTTTCGGCGCAATTTCGGCCACCCTCTGGTTTTCGTCCGTCATCGCCAAAATTCTGGCAGGGATGGTTGCGGGTTTTATTATCGGTCGCCTCTTTATTTTAGGGCATGATGCCTGCCATCAAAGTCTGACGCCCCATCGCAAGTTGAATCGGGTGTTGGGCCGAATTGCGTTTCTGACCTCCCTAACGCCTTATAGTTTGTGGGATATTGGTCATAATCTGGTGCATCATGGACAAACCAACCTGAAGGGTTTTGATTTTGTCTGGGCTCCCTATTCATTGGAAGAGTATCAGGCCCTATCCCCTGCGCGCCAAAGACTGGAACGAATCTATCGGAGTGGGTTGGTGCCCGGTCTCTACTATTTTATAGAGATGTGGTGGTTGCGCATGTACTTTCCGGCAAAGACCTATATGGGCGCGCAGCGTCCGGTCTTCGTCTGGGATGGTCTTTTGGTTTCAGCGTTTGGGTTGGCCTGGGTGACGCTTTTGGCTGTCATGGCGCATGTGACACACCAGAGTCTGTGGCTCACTGAATTAGCGGGTTTTTTGATCCCCTTCATTTTTTGGAATTTCATGATTGGGTTTGTGGTTTATGCGCATCACACGCATACCCGTGTCGCGTGGTATGACAACAAGGTTGAGTGGACACGAGCCCAGCCCTTTGTTTCTACCACGGTACATCTGATTTTTCGTTTCAAGGTGGGTGCATTGATGCACCATATCATGGAACATACGGCACACCACTTGGATATGGGCATTCCTTTGTATCGCCTGAAGGAAGCGCAGGATTTTCTGGAAAACCATTTGCCGGGTCGAATTGTCGTGCAGCATTTCTCTTGGGCTTGGTACTTCAAGACAGCCCGACTGTGCAAACTCTACGATTTCAAGTTGCGTTGTTGGCTCGATTTTGATGGTAAACGCACCAGCCCCCCTTTGGCGAGTGTCGGTGCCTCGTGATTCTGAAGCGATCTTTCCTGCGTAATATGCGTAATAAAAAAGGCGACCCGCGGGTCGCCTTTTGATTTATCCGATAACCTTATTTGGAAGGCTTGGCGTCTGCGGCAGGAGTCGCGGCAGGAGCGGCAGCTTTCTTGTCGGCTTTCTTGGCGTGATGATGCTTCATCTTTTTGGCTTCTTTCTTGGGGGCATCCTTAGGGGCATCTGCAGCAGCAGGGGCGGCGTCAGCAGCAAAGGTGGCAGCGGTGAATGTGGCCAGCAGAGCGGCGAGGAGAGCGGAACGAATCATGGTAATTTCCTTTGTTGTCGAGATTGATAACTTCTATGTAACTACAGCCCAAAAGGGGCGGCACTATTGTAACTGGTAAAACCCGTCACACGCGCCACATACCAACAACGTACCATCAAAAAAAAGGTTGACAGAGGCCAGCATTCGATTTTGTTTGGTTCATGGGAGAAGGTTCCAGTGTGATTTTAGGCTCCGGTAATTAGGATATAGATAAAAATCTAAATTCTCTCAATCAGTTATACTCATATCATCGGTGTGTTACTCATGGCAATCACTCGATTCCTGAAAAAGATTGCCTGAGGAGTTGACATGCTCTGTGGGCTCTGTATAATGGCGATCTTTCGTTGCACAAATGCAGCGAAACAGGCAAAACTGATTGCTCTTTAAAAATTTGATACCGATAGGTGTGGGTACTACAAGGGAGTAATAAATTGTAGTGCTCACGAAGAAATAAC
>WJXM01000036.1 GCA_019456405.1 Ferrovum sp.
ATTACGGGAGTTACAACATGGCACGCGTCTGCGCGGTCACCGGGAAAAAACCCATGGTTGGCCACAATGTGTCCCACGCCAATAACAAAACAAAACGGCGTTTTCTACCCAATCTGCAATATCGTCGTTTTTGGCTGGAAACTCAGAACCGTTGGATTCGTCTTCGCGTCTCCAATGCGGGACTTCGCCTGATCGACAAGAAAGGCATTGAGGTCGTTCTCGCCGAGTTGGGTGAAACGGCTCTGCAAGGTTAATTCCGAGGAGAATTCTTTAACATGCGTGACAAGATCAAACTGGAATCGACCGCTGGTACCGGTCATTTCTACACTACCACCAAGAACAAGAAAACCATGCCAGGAAAGATGGAAATCAAGAAATTCGATCCCGTCGCTCGCAAGCATGTTCCGTACAAAGAAGCCAAGATCAAATAATTTCACTCGGAGAGGTGGATGAGTGGTTTAAGTCGCACGCCTGGAAAGCGTGTTTAGGGTAATACCCTAACGCGGGTTCGAATCCCGCCCTCTCCGCCATTAGGTTGTTGATTTTATTAGATTAATTTTTCAGTGCTGCCTAAAAACTGACGTGGATTGACATGAGTTAGGCGGATTTTAGACAGCATTTTAAGATTGACCCTCTCCACAGGGTTTCCTGGTCAGCCAACCACGAATCTCGGCTTCGTGGTTATGTCCGTTCTGGAATTGACCCGGTACGCGACAAACTCCGCCAGCGCTGTGCGTGCCATAAATGGCATCAGGGCAGGGGTGATGTCAAACGAAACACAAAACAGAAAAAAGATCATCCAGGAAGGATGATCGTGGAAGAACTGCCAGCCTGGTTATAATGGCTAAAGAAGCCACAAACTACAGACGAATCAGGATTTCCCACCTATTCTTATTCCCTGAAAAGACTGACTGCATTCCAGGCCGCCCACCCGCTGTTTCCACTCCACCCTTCTCGATTCCTGCCCCATTTCCGACTCCTACGTGTAAAATGGCAGAGTGCCTCAGCAATGCCCAAAATTGAGTTGGCTTCGGAAATTCGGACAGGGTGATAGATGGTGGACTGCTCCATAATGATGACGAATTCAAGGAGCAGACATGACTGGAAAGAGAAGGACTAACGGATCGGCATTCAAGGCGAAGGTCGCGTTGGCAGCGATCAAGTGAGACAAGACGCTGGCGGAGTTATCTGCCCAGTATCAGGTACATCAAAGCCAGATACTGGCATGGAAGCAGCAGTTGCAGGAGCGGGCAGAAGATGTGTTTGCCCGTGACAAGAAAGCAGAGGTGGGGCCGATGGTCAAGGATATGCAGGCCAAGATTGGGCAACTCACTTTGGAGAATGATTTTTTTGGCAGTCGCGTTCGGTCGCATCAGCGATGCGAGCGCCAAGCGATGATCGACAAGGGTCACGACCTGCCGGTGGTGCGGCAATGCCTTTCGCTCCAGTGTTTATTACTGCCCAGCGCCGGCATCCAAGGAAGCGCTGTATTGCAAGCCACGACTCTCTATTCCCGGCGATGGCCACCGCATCTACCCCTATCTGCTGCGCGACATGATACTATTTTCTGCCCCGATCAATAGATAGACAATCTGTTGTTTCCCTATAGTCCCCCAACTCGATGAAAAACCTGCCCGCAACGTTCCTGATTCGCCACCTGAGCTTCCGGCAACTGCAAATATTTGCGGCAGTGGTTCGCTTGAGGAGTTTTTCCAAGGCGGCGGATGCACTTTTCTTGGCCCAGCCTACCATTTCCCTGCAGATGAAAAAGCTTGCAGAAACACTGGGAATGCGCCTCTTGGAACAAGTGGGGAGGACGGTGCAACCAACGGGGGCCGGGCAGGATCTTTTTGCTGCCTGCGATGAGATCTTTCGGGTTCTGGAAAACCTGGATAGCCAGATTGCCGACCGCAAGGGTCTGCGCCGGGGCACATTGCGCTTAGGGGTAGTGACGACGGCCAAGTATATTGCTCCCGAACTTTTGGCCGCGTTCGGCGAGCACTATCCGGGCATCGACTTTGCCATGAAGGTGAGCAACCGGGATGAGATCATCCAAAGAATCCAGAACAATGAGGACGATCTTTACATCATGGGCCACGTGCCCGAGATGGATGTGGATGTGGAGGCCATCCCTTTCGCCCACAATCCCTTGGCGGTCATGGCTCCCCGAGATCATCCTCTGGTAAATGGTACTCCACCTCTGCCCCTGACGGCAGTCGCCGAGGCGCCTTTTCTGATCCGGGAACCGGGCTCAGGCACTCGCCACGCCTATCTGCGTCTCTTTGCGGAGCACGGCCTCAAACCCCGGATTACCATGGAGCTCAGCAGCAACGAAGCCATCAAGCACGCCGTAGCCAGCGGCCTTGGAATTTCCATCCTCTCGGTTCACTCCCTGGCCTTGGAGGGTACAATCGGCCCCATTCAGATCCTGGAGGTGGAGGGCTTTCCCATCCTTCGAAAATGGTATCTAGTCTACCCTCGTGGCAAGACCTTGTCCCTCACGGCTCAAAAGTTCTTGGAGTTTTCTGTTTCCCAGGAGGATTTCATCACCCGCCGTCTGGTGGCCTTGTGGCCCGATCTCTCCCGTTATCTTTGACACCCGCCGGTAAACGGTAACTGAGCAGCGTCATTCCATTTTCACTGATCACAGCATACTCCCCCAGATCAAATTTTGGAGGGGAACGCCGCCAATTTACCGCTTACCCCGCGCTTACCCCGCCGGGGATACTCTCAGGGCATATATATTTATAATAATAAATATATTTAGTTTATTATTTTAATTTGAATAAATAACTGTAGCGTCTTACAATCGATTCAAGTTTCTTACTGAGGAGGCAGTTATGTACACCGGCTTTTCTATTCCCTGGCTCACAGGAGCGGCCTTAGCCGTCATGCCCTTGGGCCTCCTGCTTGCCGCTTTGCCTCGGGTTCAGGCCACCCGCCACTCGGCCTTGATTGCCCGCCATCGGGTGCGCTGGGCAGCCCTCTTCGCCCTTGGGGCGGCGTTGCTGGCCGATGGCGCGTTCTTTTTGGGTGCACGGGCCGATCTGAGCTTGGCGCGTCTGCCCTTGCCCGGCCTGGATTTCGATCTACCCCTATCCATTGCCGTCAATGGCTTGACCCTGGCTCTGGCTACCCTCGTAGCCTTCGTCATCGTGATGATTGCCCAGTACAGCGTACAGTATCTGGATGGTGATCCGCAGCAAGCCCGTTTTGGGCGGCTGCTGGGCTTCACGGCGGGGTTTTTCCTGCTGGTGGTTATTGCCGGGAACCTGGGTCTTTTCACACTGGGAATCATTGCCACCGGCTTCAGCCTGCACAAACTTCTGAAGTTTTACGGAGATCGTCCCAAGGCCATCATGGCGGCCCATAAAAAGTCCATTTTTAGCCGGACGGCGGATCTCTGCTTGTTGGGCGCGACGGTACTGGTTGGCCAGGGGGCGGGCAGCCTGCAGTTTGACGCATTGCGCGAAGTCACCCAGCGGGCCGGCGGACTGCCCACGTCCTTGCAGATGGCGGCCTGGTTGATCGTGGCGGCGGTGATCCTGAAAAGTGCCCTCTTTCCCTTTCAGGGCTGGTTAATCCAGGTCATGGAGGCACCTACGCCCGTCTCCGCCCTGATGCACGCGGGGGTGGTCTACAGCGGCGCAATCGTCGCCCTGCGCACCAGTCCGCTACTGGTTCAAGTGCCGGATGCGCTGCTTTTTTTGGCGGCAGCCGGTCTTTTGACCGTGGTCATCGCCTCCCTGGTCATGACCACCCAGACGGCCGTCAAGACCATGTTGGCGTGGTCAACGGTGGCCCAGCTGGGATTCATGTCCCTGGAATTGGGCTTGGGCCTCTTTCCCTTGGCCCTTTTGCACCTCGTGGGACACTCCCTCTACAAGGCCCACGCTTTTCTCTCTTCGGGTAGTGTGACGGATCAGTTGCGGCAGGTGCCGCCGGGGGGCAAGAAGATTCCTGCACTGGGGACCTGGATGTTGGCAGTGACCATGGGCGTAATCATTTCAGGGGGCGGGGCTTGGCTCTTGGGGAATAATCCCTTGATAGATCGGGTCTGGTTGGCCTTGGTGGTGATCGTGGCGATGGCCTTGTCCCAACTGCTGGTCAAAGGTTTCTCTTTCGATGCTTGGGCGGATCGCCTGACTGCCCTGGCGATAGCCGTGGCCATGGGAGGGATTTACCTCCTGCTCCACAGCCTCTTCGTCTGGGCCTTTGTGGGCGATGTGGCGGCGCCCTTGGCGGACGCAGGCGCAGGTCAAGGTCTCTTCGTCTACTTCATTGCCGGGGGTTTTCTCTTCCTGAGCTGGCTGCAAGGACCGGGGCGGGTGCTCTTGCCCCAGCGGGTACAACTTGCCCTCTTCACCCACCTCTACAACGGTCTTTATGTGGACTACTGGGTGGAGCAGTTCTCCCACCGTTTCTGGGCAGAGAAGGTGGGCGTGGAATTGCCGCGCAAGAATCTGGCCCTGGAGTCTATGCAGTCCATCGCCAGTAATCGCGAAGTCTTGGAAAATTCTGGAGGTGTTCGATGAGTAAAGTCAATAATATGGAATCCCAGCCGGATTTCGAGCAGATCATTCGCCGGATTGCCCCAGTCTGGCCCTTGGACAGCTTTGTCGCCGTCAATCCCTACTGGGGCTTTGCTGATCGGTCCTTTGCCGAGGTGGCTGCCCAATTGCAAGGAACGGTGGGCGAGCGAATGATCATGGATCGCCGCTGGTATGCCGAACAACTCAGCAGCGGTAAATTGTCCCTCGCCGATATTGTGAGTGTGATCAACGGATTTGATGGTCTGATTTTCAGGTTGGATGATGGGTTGACGGCTTGATCATCGCGAGGCTTGATAAATTCGCGCCCGGTTCCAACTTTCAGCCAGTTGGATCGCGAATGGCATTGGGATAATAA
>WJXM01000037.1 GCA_019456405.1 Ferrovum sp.
CTCCATGCCGGGGGATGGAACGGGAATACTTTGAGGAATATGATGAAAAAATTGCTTTATCAGTTGGATACGGACCTTCTTCCATCCGTTTTTGACAATGTGGTTGCTCATGACGGCGGGGCCGATCAGGTAATTCCCTATGGCGGGATCACTCCCGACAATGTCGGTCCCCTGGTGGAAGGGGCCATTTTTACCCGTGCTCCCAAGGATAAAAAAAATACGGCCATATTCGTGGGCGGGAGTGATCTGGTAGCTGGCGAATCTCTCCTGGCAGCCATCCAGAATAAATTCTTCGGCAAGTTTCGGGTTTCCCTGATGCTCGACAGCAATGGCGCCAATACGACGGCAGCGGCCTGTGTAGCATGGCTGACTCAAGGGCGTTCGGTCGCAGGCAAACAGGCGATCGTGCTTGGGGGCACCGGGCCGGTGGGACAACGGATTGCCATCATGCTGAGTCGAGCAGGGGCCGAGGTGACTGTGACGGGCCGTCAACTGGAACGGACCCAGCAGGTTTGTGACTACCTCAACCGACGTTTTGGATCGAGGCTCACCGCTGCGGCTACCCCTGACCTGGAAAGTCGCGGGCAGAGTATTCAAGGCAAGGAAATCGTGGTTTCTACTGGAGCCTCCGGCGTGACCATGTTGGAGGAAAACCAGTGGGCGCAGACAAACGGGCTGGAATTGATCGCTGATGCCAATGCTTCGCCACCCGTGGGCATTGGCGGGATCGACATGACAGACCGGGCCACTCTCCGTCATGGAGTCCTCTGTTTTGGTCCTCTGGGTTTCGGAGCACTCAAATTGGCCCTGCATCGGGAATGCATCGGACGCTTGTTCGACAGCAATGACCTGGTGCTGGATGCAGAAGCGATTTTTGAGCGGGCCTGTACCTTGGTGGCCGCTCCTCTTTAAGAACCTTTTTTCTCGCACGAGCGGGAAGTACCGATTTCAGGAGTTAACGATGACGACTCAACCCATTGCGGATTTTTTGGAAGAACTGGCCAGTGCAACGCCGACCCCTGGAGGAGGAGGGGCGGCGGCTTTAATGGGTGCCATGGGGGCCGGTTTGGTTGCCATGGTGGCCCGCGTCACAGCGGGAAAAAAAGGACAGGACACGCTGATTCCGGAAATGGAACGGCAAATCATGGAGGCTGAAGCATTGCGTCAGGAATTCACTGCCATGATCAGCGCCGATGCCGTGGCTTTTGATGGGCTGATGAGCGCTTTCAAGTTGCCCAAGGATAGTATGGAGGCTATCGATCGTCGTGCAGCCATCATTCAGCAAGGGTATCAAAATGCGACGGAGGTGCCATTGTCCTGCATTCGGTCCTGTTTGCGCGGTCTTGCTCTGGCGCACCGCTCGGCCGAGCAGGGACATCGCAATGTTCTCAGTGACAGTGGGGTGGCGGTTCATGCGTTGCTGGCTGCTCTGCGCAGTGCCATCCTCAATGTTCAGATCAACGTGCCTGCCATCAAGGACCAAACTTTTGTCGATGCCGCTTTGGAGGAAGTGCGTGCGGCCGAAGAAAAAGCCAGCACCAGCGCAGCGGTTACCTTGGGCGTGGTCGCTGCGCGCTTGTCCTAAAGGTTGGGGTATTGAGGGCCGCTTCCTCCTTCTGGAGGAACCCAGCGGATGTTCTGTTGGGGGTCCTTGATATCACAGGTCTTGCAGTGGATGCAGTTGGCTGCATTGATTTTGAGGTGTCGTTCCGGCGTATTCGAGTTTATGATCTCGTAAACGCCTGCGGGGCAATAGCGGGTTTCTGGCGAGCGATAGATCTCCCAGTTGACGGTGATGGCTATTTTTGGGTCAGCCAGAATCAGGTGATCCGGCTGGGTTTCTTCATGGGTGGTTTGCGCCAGAAATACCGAAGAAAGCCGATCAAAAGTCAGTTTTCCATCGGGTTTGGGATAGAAAATCGGCGTGCAGACGTTGGCAGGGCGGAGAGTCTGATGGTCGGCATGAGCATGAGCAAGTGTCCAGGGTGCACGGCCTCGCCAAAGCCAGGTATCCAGCGCTGCATGGATCAAGCCGGGAATCAGTCCCCAGCGAAAACCGGGACGCAGGTTGCGCACGGCTTGCAGTTCCTGACCGACCCAGGAAGTGCGCAAGGCCGGTTCATAAAGGGTGCATTCCGACTCTTGCGGGGTATCCTTCAGGAGTGCGTACAGGGACTCTGCGGCGATCATGCCTGATTTTAGGGCAGTGTGACTGCCTTTGATCTTGCCGACGTTGAGAAACCCCGCACTGTCTCCGATCAGAACGCCTCCTGGGAAACTGAGCCGTGGAATGGACTGCCAACCTCCCTCATTCAAGGCACGGGCCCCATAGGCAATCCGTCGACCTCCCGCAAACAAGGGTCTCAGGGCAGGGTGAGTTTTGAAACGCTGGAATTCTTCGAAGGGGCTGAGGTGAGGGTTTGTATAATCCAGCCCTACCACGAACCCAACGGATACTCGGTGTTCATCCAGGTGATAGATCCAGGACCCGCCGTAGGTATTCGCATCGAGAGGCCAGCCGACCGTATGGGTGACCTGCCCGGGACGGTACAAAGGAGAGTCGACTTCCCAGATTTCTTTGAGCCCCAGACCATAGGTTTGGGGTTGAGCGTCTGCCGATAGGGAAAAACGTTCATTCAACTGGCGAGTCAGGGACCCTCTGCAACCCTCTGCAATCACGGTTTGGCGGGCTCGCAACTCCATTCCGGGTTGAAAGCGGGGGCCAGGTCGACCATCCTTGATGCGTCCCACATCGCCCGTCAATATTCCTTGAACTTCTCCCTCGGCTCCCAGCAACACGTCCGTGGCTGCAAATCCAGGGTAGATTTCCACGCCCAAGGCTTCGGCTTGAAGGGCCAGCCATTTGCACACCTCCCCCAAACTGACGATATAGTTACCCGCATTGTGGAGTTGTGGTGGAGTGGGTAGACGCCAGGCACGATGTTGGGTCAGAAATAAAAATTGGTCTTCCGTGACGGCAGTGATCAGAGGGGCGCCGCGTTGTTTCCAGTCGGGAAAGAGTTCGCTGAGGGCGCGAGGTTCCATGACGGCACCGGAGAGGATATGGGCGCCCACCTCGGCACCTTTTTCCAGGATGCACACGGAGAGTTCCTGGCCCCGACTCCGGGAAAGTTGCTTCAAACGGATGGCACAGCCCAATCCGGCCGGCCCCGCACCCACAACTACCACATCATACGTTAAACTGTCCCTTTGGGTCATGGATCATGGCTGTGGAATATAAAGGAGTAATTATACCCACACTTGGGGAACCAATTGGATGAGGAAAGAGTCCATGAGAGACAGGTTGAAAAATGACAATGAAGGATGATCCCATGCCCCAGACATCTACGCGCGTATTGTCCTTGGCTTCCCACACGACTGGGCGGTCCTCTGCGGGGTTGCCCGAGGTTCAGGAACCCGTGATTTTGGCACCCATACCCACGGAACGGGAAATCGACCAGCAGTTGGTGGAACGGGCGCAGCATGGGGATAAACTGGCTTTTGAATTGTTGGTCATCAAGTATCAACGCAAGTTGCTCCGCCTGATAGGACGGTTGGTTCGTGACCCGGCCGAAGCGGAGGACGTGACACAAGATGCTTTTATCAAGGCCTACCGCGCATTGGGTTCCTTCCGTGGAGACTCGGCTTTTTATACTTGGCTTTATCGTATCGGTGTCAATACGGCAAAAAACTTTCTTATGAATCAGGGGCGTCGTATGCCTTCATCCATAGGGGTGGAAGAAGCCGAATACTATGAAGGCAATGATCTGCTTCAGGACGTAAATACCCCGGAAGCAGAGTTGTTGAGCCGTGAGTTGGCGCGTACCGTCAACGACAGCATGGAAGCGCTTCCGGAAGAATTAAAAACAGCCATTCGCTTGAGAGAAATCGAAGGACTGTCCTACGAAGACATTGCAACCATGATGAATTGCCCGATTGGAACGGTACGTTCCCGCATATTTCGGGCCAGAGAAGCCATTTCGCATAAATTGAAACCCTTGTTGGAGGTTTTGGGGAGCAAAAGATGGTAATGGAAGATATGGAACTGGAGCGTTTGTCAGCCGCCATGGATGGAGAGTTGGACGATGAGCGGTTGCCTCGACTATTGGGGGGGTGCCGTCATGATCCAGTCTTGCAGGAATCATGGTATGCCTTTCATTTGATTGGTGAGACATTGCGTGATCCTCAGTTGCCTCCGGTACACCTGCACGCTCGGGTAGCCCAGGCTCTCAAGGATGAACCAACGGTCCTGGTGCCCGGTAAATCGTCCTTGGGTTCCGTTCCGCTGGATGGGGTGACGCAACGACGCTGGCTGGCCATGGCCGCTGCCATTGCCGTCGTGGTCCTGACCACGGCTTTGCTCCGGCCGGGTTTGCCGGCGGCCAACCCGGTTATCGCACAAAAAGAACCCAGTGCGCCTGCTTTGATCGAAAACGGCGTTTCTGACAAGGATATTCAGACCTTTGTCGCATTACATCGGCAGGGCTCTCCGCTGTCCGAGTTCCAAACTGTTGATTACACGCCACAAACAATTGCTCAACGATAGTGGGTGCGGGAAGGGTACGTTTCTCGATCATGAAGGCATTCGGCAAAGGGATTGTTTCTATCATCAGCCTGCTGGTCTGTGGGGTGGGACAGGCGGGAACCGAGTCCGTCAGTGACCCTCTCGCTTTGCTCAGTCAATTGAGTCATGCGGCACATGATCAATCCTACAGTGGTACTTACGTGGTCCAGCGTGGCAGCGAAATAGAATCGTCCAGGATCGTGCATACCCATATTCACGGAGAGGAACTGACCCGCATCGAAGTACTGGATGGGCGTCCTCGAGAAATCATTCGAGACAGCAAGGAAACACGCTGCTATTACCCGATACAACACAAGATTCGCATCGAGAAAGGCTATACCCGGCGTCTTTTTCCGGCTTTGATAGAAGTTCCTTATGAGCAATACCTCCGGTTTTACGAGGTTTCCAGAGTCGGGATGAATCGTGTGGCAGGACGTGAGTGTCAGCGCATTTTGCTCCGCGCACGGGACCGTCAACGTTTTGATCACGAGTTTTGTGCAGATGCGAACACGGATTTGATCCTCAAGGCGGTGACCTATGATCAACACCATGAACCTTTGGAAACGTTACTCTTCACTGAAGTTTCCGAGGGTGACTCCGCTTCGCCGGAACTCCTGAAATCCACTTATCCAGAGTCAAACCAATGGAAAAAGGTTTTTTTCCCTCCCCCTGTGGCGGATCATTTGTCCTATCAGTGGAGCATCCCGGCTTTGCCCTCGGGTTTCGGCCAAGTGCTGCAGATGTCCATCCAGTCATCGGCAGTGCCGGGAGCGCCCTTCGAACATCTTGTTTTTTCCGATGGATTATCTTCCTTTTCCATATTCATAAAGCCATTACAAGGGGAAGGTTTCCACCCGGTTCATGCACAACTCCAATCCAGTGCGCTGAGTTATTATTCCGGGACGGTTGGGCAACACCGCATCGTGGTGGTAGGTGAGATGCCTCAAGAGGTCGTCACTGCCATAGGACAATCCATGACCATAACGGAGGAAACGCATTGATGAAACGATTGTTACTGCTCGGGCTATTGGTGTTGGGTACGGGACTGGCGCAGGCGGAAAACCTGCCTGACTTTACCGATATCGTGGACCATGAATCCAATACGGTGGTCAACATCAGCGCCATCACCAAGGCACATTCCGAAGGAGAAAATAATTCAAGGGTTCCTGAACACGATCCCATGCTCGAGTTTTTCCGTAACTTTGGGATACCCGTGCCTGAAATGGGACCTCAAGGTCAGGGAATGGAATCCAGTTCCATGGGGTCCGGCTTCGTCATTCGCCCGGACGGTTACATCCTGACCAACGGTCATGTGGTTCAGGGAGCAGACGAAGTGACCGTTAAACTACTCGACAAACGTGAATTCAAGGCCAAAGTCATCGGTATCGATCCCAAGACCGATGTGGCTCTGCTCAAGATCGATGCCGCCGGTTTGCCCACCATCAAAGCCGGGGACCCCGCCAAAGCGCGGGTTGGGGAGTGGGTGGTGGCGATTGGTTCGCCCTTTGGTTTCGAGAGCACCGTGACCAAGGGCATCATCAGCGCCAAAGGACGATCTCTGCCCCAGGAAACCTTGGTACCATTCATCCAGACAGATGTACCCATCAATCCCGGTAATTCAGGGGGGCCTCTTTTCGACATGAAAGGGGAAGTGATCGGCATCAATTCCCAGATATACAGCCGGACAGGGGGGTACATGGGATTGTCTTTTGCCATTCCCATCGATGTGGCCCTTCAGGTAGCCGATCAACTGCGCCTTTATGGCAAGGTAAGTCGGGGTTGGCTGGGTGTCGTCATTCAGGAAGTGACCAAGGAACTGGCCGACTCTTTCGGTCTGCCCAAGGCAGAAGGTGCGCTGGTGGTGGCCGTTCAGAAAGGATCTCCGGCAGAACGGGCCGGCATTCGCCCCAGCGATATCATCCTTCGTTTCGATGGCAAGACGGTGAGCAATCAAACCGATCTGCCGCGCATCGTCAGTGCGATCAAATCCGGTTCCGAAGTTTCTGCAGTGATCTGGCGTAAGGGCGCTGAACATTCACTGTCCGTATCAGTGGGGAATATGCCCGCCGAAAAAATCGCTCAGACCGAAGACGGAAGGGCGACCCATGGGGGGGTCCCCGCTGGTCCGGCAGCCCGATTGGGGTTGGCAGTGGCGGATCCGGAAGAAGGGCAAGAGGGCATCATCATTACGGGAGTTCGAGGAGAAGCAGCGCAGGTAGGGTTGGAGCAGGGCGACCAGATTCTTTCGATGAATAACAATGAGTGTCATTCTGTCCGAGAATTCAACCGGTTGGTGGAAAAACTCAAGGGGCCGGTGCGTGTGGCATTGCTCGTCAAACGGGGAGATAGTCCGCCAGAATTCATCACTCTTCTCCTGCAGTGAGTTCTAACAGTATGACTATTCTGATTTCAGGCTAGAATAGCGGCTCTGTGGGCGCTGCTCCAGCGCTCCTTCCCCGGAAGGGCATCGCTGGATGCCCTTTTTTGTCTACACAGGAAGCAGGATGTCATTGATTCGAAATTTTTCTATCATTGCCCACATCGATCACGGCAAGTCCACTCTGGCAGACCGGTTGATCCAGTTGTGCGGGGGGTTATCGGCGCGTGAAATGGAGGCCCAGGTCCTCGACAGCATGGATCTGGAAAGGGAGCGAGGCATCACGATCAAGGCCCAGACTGCCGCTCTCGAGTACAAGGCCAAGGACGGTCAGACCTATCACCTCAACCTGATTGATACCCCGGGGCACGTGGATTTTTCCTATGAAGTGTCACGTTCCCTGGCGGCTTGTGAAGGGGCCATCCTGGTGGTGGACGCCTCTCAGGGAGTGGAAGCCCAGACCGTTGCCAATTGTTATACTGCCATCGAGCAGGGCGTGGAAGTTTTTCCTGTACTCAACAAAATCGATTTGCCTTCTGCCGAACCCGAGCGGGTGATGGCTGAAATAGAGGATATCATCGGCATTCCGGCGACCAATGCCCTGCAGATCAGTGCCAAGACTGGCGTTGGCGTGGAGGAGGTACTGGAAGCCGTCATTGCGCGCATTCCTGCACCGCAGGGTTCCGTGGATGCTCCACTCAAGGCACTCATCATCGACTCCTGGTTTGATAATTATGTCGGGGTGGTGATGCTGGTGCGGGTGATGGAAGGGAAATTGCGTCCACGCGACAAGATACTTCTGATGTCCTCGCACTCGACACATCTGTGTGAACAAGTCGGGGTGTTCACACCCAAATCATTGTCTCGAGAATCCCTGAGTGCAGGGGAGGTGGGATTCGTCATTGCAGGCATTCGGGAGTTGCAGGCCGCGCGGGTCGGGGATACCCTCACTTTGGCGTTGCGTCCGGCAGAAACCGCTTTGCCTGGCTTCAAAGAAATCAAGCCGCAGGTGTTTGCTGGTCTCTATCCAGTAGAGACCAACCAGTACGACGCGCTCCGTGATGCGCTGGAAAAGCTTAGCTTGAATGATTCATCTCTTCACTTCGAACCGGAAACTTCACAAGCTCTGGGGTTCGGATTTCGTTGCGGCTATCTGGGCTTGCTCCATATGGAAATCGTTCAGGAGCGACTGGAGCGCGAATATGACGTGGACCTCATCACCACAGCACCCACCGTGGTTTATGAAGTGGTGTTGCAAGATGGGACTCTGATGGAGATAGAGAACCCGGCGCGTTTGCCCGACCCCTCCAAAATTTCCGAAATTCGGGAACCCATCATCACGGCCACCATGTTGTTGCCTCAAGACTATGTGGGACCGGTGATTACCCTGTGCAATCTGAAACGTGGTGTTCAGGTAGACATGCAATACTTGGGCCGGCAGGTGGTCCTTACTTACGAGTTACCTCTGAATGAGGTGGTCATGGACTTTTTTGATCGACTAAAATCCGTCAGCCGTGGCTACGCCTCCATGGATTATGAATTCAAGACGTTCCGTGCGGCCGATCTGGTCAAACTGGATATCCTCATCAATGGGGAACGGGTGGACGCCTTGTCCCTGGTGGTTCACCGGGCCAATAGCCAGTACCGTGGGCGGGAATTGGTGTCCAAGATGCGCGAGTTGATCCCCCGACAGATGTTCGATGTGGCTGTACAGGCAACCATCGGAGCCCACATCATTGCGCGCGAGAACGTCAAGGCCCTGCGCAAGAATGTGCTGGCCAAATGTTATGGGGGCGACATTTCGCGCAAACGAAAGTTACTGGAAAAACAAAAGGCCGGGAAGAAGCGTATGAAACAGGTCGGCAGCGTGGAAATTCCTCAGGAAGCCTTTCTGGCCATCCTGCAAGTGGAGAACAAGTAATGGATTTGTTTTATTGGGGGATCGCGGGTCTCATTCTGTCCGTACCCGTGGTGGGGTGGGATTTATTGGCGCGTCGGCACCAGGCCCCTTCGAGTTTGGCTCTGAACAATCTGGTTCAAGGAGCGTGGTTGCTCTTGTTTGTGTGCGGGTTTGGTCTCTTGCTCAAGATTACCGGGTTTTCGGAAATTCTTCTGTCCGCCAGCATTCTGACGGGACTGGTGGTGGGTTGGGACAGGTGGCGCTGGCGCCGGGGAGGGCGGATGGAAGCCCATCAGGATGCGCCCTGGCTGGAAATTTCAAAAAGTTTTTTCCCTGTCATTCTGGCGGTATTCGTGGTTCGATCTTTTCTATTCGAACCCTTCAAGATTCCCTCGGGGTCCATGATTCCCACTCTACGCATCGGCGATTTCATCCTTGTCAACAAGTTTGATTATGGTTTGCGCCTTCCCATCACCAATCGGGTATTCATTCCAGTGAGTCAACCGCAACGCGGCGACGTCATGGTCTTCAAATATCCGAAAGATCCTTCCACCAACTATATCAAGCGGGTGGTGGGGTTGCCGGGTGATGTGGTGACTTATGTCAACAAGCACCTGATCATCAATGGTCAGGAAGTTCCCACCCTCCATGATGGGAACTTTGGAGATGTGGATCAACCCTTGACCTATGCGACGTTCAATCATTATTCCGAGCAACTGGGAACCCATCCCCATGAAATGATTACCCTTGATGGACAAGTTCCCGTATTTCTCGCTGAAGTTCGAAATTTTCCCTTCCGTTCGGCATGTGTGTATGGGGATGAAGGGTTTACCTGCAAGGTTCCCCAGGGGCATTATTTTGTGATGGGAGATAACCGTGACCGCAGCTCAGACAGTCGCTACTGGGGCTTCGTTCCGGATGAAAATATTGTGGGCAAGGCTGTACTGGTGTGGATGAACTTCCAGGATCTTCACCGGATCGGCCGTTCCATTCCCTGATGCGTACCGCTCCATCGTGACTTCTCCAACAGGTTTGGAACAACGCCTAGGTTATACTTTCAGGGATGCCGCTCTGCTCAGGCAAGCCTTGACCCATCGCAGCCACTCTGCCCTTCATAACGAGCGGTTGGAATTTCTGGGAGATGCCATCCTCAATATGGTCGCTGCCCAAGTCCTCTACGAACGTCATCCGCATTGGAACGAAGGAGAATTGAGCCGTGTTCGTTCGCTTCTGGTCAATCGGGAAGCCCTTCATCGCATGGCTCTGTTTCTCGATCTGGCTCCCCTGATTCGATTGGGCAGCGGTGAACTGCAAGGTGGGGGAAGACAGCGTTCCTCCATTCTTGCGGATGCCATGGAAGCCATTTTCGGAGCTCTCTACCAGGATGGTGGGTTGACCCCGGTAATCCCACTCATCACCCGTCTTCTGGAACAGGCTGGTCTGGATTCCGCTGCGCTTCAGCAGGGGGGCGATAAAGATGGAAAAACTCGTCTTCAGGAATGGTTGCAAGCGCGTCATCAACCCCTACCTATCTACGAATTATTGGCGCGCGAAGGGGCAGACCATGCCCCCCACTTCCGGGTTCGTTGTCAGGTGCAGGGCAAGGAAGCATCAGGGGAGGGAGGGAGTCGGCGCGATGCGGAACAGCAGGCTGCCCTCAATATCCTTCAACAACTGGAGACCTGATCATGCGTGTTGGTCGCATTGCCCTGGTAGGGCGCCCCAATGTGGGTAAATCCACGCTTCTCAATCAGTTGGTGGGACAGAAGTTGAGCATTACTTCCCGTCGGGCACAGACTACGCGCGTTCAGGTCCAAGGGATTCTGACCTTGCCCGAAGCCCAGATGATCTTTGTGGACACGCCCGGTTTTCAGCAGCAGTATGAGGGAATGCTGTACCGCTCCATGAACCGGAGTGTGACCGATGCTCTGGGAACCGTGGATCAGGTCGTCATGGTCGTCGAAGCCCTGCGTTGGACCCCCGCAGATCAAGCCATTCTGCTGCAGATTCCGGCGGGGACACGCCCCCTGCTGGTGATCAACAAGGTGGATCGGGTCGTTTCTTCGGAGCGGATGATCCCCTATTTGCAGGCACGCCAGGAAGAAACACGGTTTTCTGCCATTTTCCCGGTCAGCGCCTTGCAGCGTTCCTGCCTGGACCCCCTGATCCGGTATCTCGGTCAACACTTGCCGGAAGGCCCTCTTCAATATGAACCGGATCAGGTCAGCGATAGAACGGAACGTTTTTTTGTGGGGGAATTCATCAGGGAACAACTTTTTCGTCAGTTGGGAGATGAATTACCCTATGCCACGGCAGTGATGATCGACCGATATGTTCACGAAAAGCGTTTGATTCGAATCGAAGCCACACTGCTGGTGGACAATCCCGGTCAAAAAGCCATCCTCATCGGTCAACAGGGCAGTCGTCTCAAGGCCATCGGCACTGCTGCCCGTCTGCAAATCGAAAAATTCCTGGAGTCGAAGGTTTATCTCGGTTTGTGGGTCAAGGTCAAGAGTGGTTGGGCTGAAGACGGTACCTTGCTCAAACAGTTGGGCCATGACTTCTGAAAGACGCGGGACGACCCATGAGGATCAGGGCTTCGTCCTTCATACCACCCCTTGGCGCGAAACCAGTCTGGTGGTGGAGGTTCTAACCCCGCGCAGCGGAAGGATTTCACTGGTGGCCAAGGGAGTCCGTCGTCCCCGCGCTGCCCTGCGCGGCGTGTTGCAACCCTTTCAACCCCTTCATCTGGTATGGTACGGTCAGGAAGGATTGCGCATTTTGAAAAGTGCCGAATGGCAAGGGGGGGTGCCTTTATTGCAGGGACGGGCGTTATTTTGTGGCTTTTACCTCAATGAATTGCTCTTTCGCATGGTGGTTCCAGAGGACAATCAGGAGCTCCTGTTCGAATCATACCGACGGGCTTTGTCCCGTTTGGCGCTGGAGACGGCACAAGAGCCCATTTTGCGGACTTTTGAGTATGAATTATTGCAAAGTATGGGGGTCGCCCCAGTTCTGGATCGGGAATCCCTGACAAACCTGCCTGTGGTTGCTGAAGTTCTTTATGGTTTGGACCTGGACGGTGCAGTCGTCCGGCTCGGTCCGGAACAAGAGAATGCAGTACAATGCCACGGCAAGACTTTGCTGGACATGGCCAGAGGCAATTATGGGGACCCGCGTTCCGCCTTGGAGTGCAAGCGGGTCATGCGCTGGTTGCTCCAGGTTCATCTGGGGGGGCAGGAATTGCATACCCGTCGTATTCTTCAGGAGATTCCCACGTTATGATCCAACTGGGCGTAAATATCGATCATATTGCCACGCTTCGCCAGGCTCGCGGTACCCGTTATCCCAGTCCGGTACGGGCTGCTCTGTTGGCTGAATATGCCGGAGCCGATGCCATTACACTGCATCTGCGCGAAGATCGACGTCACATACAGGATCGCGACCTGGAAATCCTGCGTGAGGTGTTGACCATTCGGATGAATTTGGAAATGGCAGTGACCGACGAAATGTTGGCCATTGCGACGCGCATCCGTCCCCATGACGCCTGTCTGGTGCCGGAACGGCGTCAGGAATTGACCACGGAAGGGGGCTTGGACGTGGTTCAGCAGTTTGATCGGGTGCGCCATGCCTGTACGGTTTTGGCGGCGGCGGGGGTGCGTGTTTCCCTGTTCATCAACGCGGATCGAGAACAACTGGAAGCTGCCCAGGCCGCAGGTGCTCCAGTGGTGGAGTTGCATACCGGGCAGTATGCCGAAATGGATGGGGAAGAAAAGATCCTCGAGGAACTGGAGCGGATTCGCACTGCCACTGAACTGGGCACCCGTCTGGGCCTGCGGGTCAATGCCGGGCATGGACTAAATTACCATAATACCCGTCCCATCGCGGCCTTGCCCTTGATTCGTGAACTCAATATAGGCCATGCCATCGTGGCTCATGCGCTTTTTGTGGGATGGGAAAGTGCCGTACGTGAAATGAAAGCCCTCATTCTTGGGGCAACGGTATGATACGGGGCATGGGGGTGGATCTGGTTTCCCTGGAACGGATCGACGGGGTATGGAAGCGTCATGGTGAACGCTTTCTGAAGTACCTGCTGACACCGGAAGAACGGATACACTTTTCTCGGCAAGCCGCCCCGGAACGCTTTCTGGCCAAACGTTTTGCTGCCAAGGAAGCTTTTTCCAAGGCGGTGGGAACGGGCATGCGTGCGCCGGTGCTCTGGCGGTCCATAGGAACCACCCACGATGCGCTGGGTGCGCCTCAACTGGTCTTTGAGGAACCGCTCGAGACCTGGTTGCAGGATAGAGGAATTACCCGAACCTGGCTTTCCATCACCGATGAAAAATCTCATGCATTCGCCTGCGTGGTTCTGGAGGGAGTATGAACCCTGGGCCCGTGATGCTGGATGTTGCCGGTCTGGAACTTCGGCCCGAAGAAAAGGATCTCCTGCGTCATCCCGCGACTGGGGGGGTCATTCTTTTTTCGCGTAATTATGAGAACAAGGCGCAGGTTACCCATTTGATCCGCTCCCTGCGTGCCGTGCGTCCCGAATTACTGGTGGCGGTGGACCACGAGGGGGGCAGGGTGCAACGGTTTCGTGCAGAGATGACGGCACTTCCGGCCATGGGAAACGTGGGAGCCCTCCATGAGCGGGATCCCGTGCGGGCTGAACAATGGGCCACCGATTGTGGAACGGTGCTGGCCTGGGAATTGACTCAACTGGGAATCGACTTTTCCTTTACCCCGGTTCTCGATCTCGATTATGGGCGCAGTGCGGTGATTGGAAATCGCTCCTTTCACCGGGAACCAACCCGCGTTTGTTCTTTGGCTCAGGCCTTGGTACAGGGGTTGCATGGGCAGGGGATGTGTGCGGTGGTCAAACATTTTCCCGGTCATGGTCATGTGGCTGTGGACTCTCACATCGGTTTGCCTGTGGATGAACGCTCCTGGGCCGAACTGGAAATCGCGGATCTCATTCCGTTCCGGGCGCTGCTGGACTGCGCGGGGGTAGGTGCACTCATGCCGGCACATGTCCTGTATCCGGCCATTGCGCCGGAACCGGCAGGTTTTTCTCCCTTCTGGTTGCAGACCCTGTTACGCCAACGCTGGGGATTCGAAGGCATGATCATCAGCGACGACCTTACCATGGGGGGGGCCATATCCTGGGGAGGTGGAGCAGAGGAACGCACCCACCAGGCTCTGGATGCGGGTTGCGATGCCGTGCTGCTGTGCAATGATGCACCGGCTGCTGAACAAGCGCTGGAAAGTTTGGAAAAAAAGATCTTTTCGTCGCAACTCGCACAGCGCTGGATGAAAATGCGCGCTACCTCCCATGTGCCGCTCACCCAGCGTGAGCGAGAGTATCACGAGGCGCATCGGCGTCTTCGAGACATGGAAGAGTAATCATGGGGCAGGGTCATCATTCCCACTCTCAAGCGTCGGGACGGGGACACCGGAATCACCCGCAAGGAGGAATGCAGGCACACCAGCATCACGATCCTGCGGACCATGTCCATCATGGGGCTCGTCCAGCCACGACCAGAGCCATGCTGGTTGCATTGATTCTGACGGTTGCCTTTGCTTTGGTGGAGGTTTTCACCGGATGGTTGTCGGGTTCTTTGGCGTTGCTTTCCGATGCGGGTCACATGGTTTCCGATGCGCTATCACTGGGATTGGGAACTCTGGCGGTCTGGATCGGTAAGCGACCACCTACCCAGCGTCACAGTTATGGTTTGCAACGGGCAGAAATCATTGCCGCTGCCCTGAACGGATTATTGCTACTGGGTGTGATCGGAATCATTTCGGTAGAAGCTTTTGAGCGCATCACCCATCCTTCCCCCGTTCATCCCTTTCCCGTGATGGGGGTGGCGGTGCTTGGGATGATTTTGAATACCCTCAATGGATGGATGTTGTCACGCATGGAAAAAGGGCTCAATACCCGAGCCTTGCTGATCCATGTGCTGGGAGATTTTCTGGGCTCTCTGGCGGCCCTGATTGCGGGGTTTATCATTTGGCAAACGGGATGGATGCCCATCGATCCCATTCTTTCCCTGGTTGTTGCCGGACTGATGCTCAACTCCACCTTTCAGATCCTGTCGGAATCGGTGCATGTGCTGATGGAAGGCGTACCCAAAACCGTTTCGTTGCATGAGGTCGGTGAACAACTGGCTCACACGCCAGGGGTCATTGCAGTCCATGATCTGCATATCTGGACATTGACTTCCGGCATGACGGCGCTTTCGGCGCATCTGGAGGTAGAGGCGCTGGCCATCTGGCCCGAATTATTGACTCTCTTACGGGCCCGTCTGATTCACCAGCATGGCATCGAACAGATCACCCTGCAACCGGAATTACGCCGTCCTGCATGACCAAACCAGGCACGCTGGCTGACTACCGGGCCACGCTCCCCAACCAGCCCGGGGTCTATCGTTATTTCGATGATCAGGGAAAATTGCTCTATGTCGGCAAGGCGCGCCATTTAAAACGGCGCGTGGATTCCTATTTTCAGCGGGAATCGGAAAATCCGCGCATCCGTTTGCTGGTTTCACTGATTGCCACCATTGAAGTGACCCTCGTCACCTCCGAAACCGAGGCACTCTTGCTGGAAAGCAACTTGATCAAGACTCATCGACCCCGCTTCAACATTGTTTTTCGGGATGATAAGACCTACCCGTACCTGCAGTTGAGTTCTCATGAATTTCCCCGACTTTCCTGGTATCGTGGAAAACTGCATCCCCCTCATCATTATTATGGTCCCTACCCCAATGTCTGGGCTGCCCGCTCCGCACTTCAGTTTTTACAGAAATTATTTCTTTTAAGAACTTGTGATGAAAGTACTTTCAAGAATAGAACTCGCCCCTGTCTCGAATATCAAATCAAGCGATGTTCTGCGCCTTGCGTAGGACTGATCGAGGCTGGCGAGTACGCTCAGGCCATTCGGCAAACCGAAGATTTTCTCAAGGGAAAGGAACAAAAAATTCTGGATGACCTACGGACTCGCATGAATCAGGAGTCCAATGCATTGAACTTTGAGAATGCAGCGCTGTTACGCGATCGCATTGCCCTGATTCAACAGGTGCTCACCCAGCAAACCGTTTCCACCGGGGTGGCGCGGGATGTCGATATATTGGCCCTGATATGCCAGGAGCAGAAATTCGTCCTGAATCTCACCATGATTCGCCAGGGTCGACATATCGGTGACCGTAACCTGTTTCCCGATCATGCCGAAGCTGCCTCGACTGTCCAGGTTTTGGAAGCCTTTCTGACCCAGCATTATGGAGAATATCCCCCGCCTGCTCAAATCATTTCAAATCATTCCGCACCTTCTCCTGAACTGTTGCAGTGGATGAGCGAAGGGATCGGGCGGCGTATTTCATGGGTCCAGGCGCCGCGCGGAATGCGCCGTGTCTGGCTGGATGGGGCTTTGACCAATGCACAACAGGCCTGGGCCCAGCATCAGGCGCAGCGTCTGCATGAAGAACAACGCCTGCAGACACTGCAACATGTGCTGGAACTGGATTCTCTACCTACGCGCATGGAATGTTTCGATATCAGTCATACACAGGGTGAAGCAACGGTGGCTTCCTGTGTGGTGTTCCAACATGGTCGGCCCTACAAGCAATCCTATCGTCAATATCATATCGATGGCATCACCCCGGGGGATGATTATGGAGCCATGCGTGTCGCTTTGGAACGACGCTATCGAGACAGGGGAGAATCCTTGCCTCTGCCTGATCTCCTGTTGATCGATGGCGGGAAGGGACAACTTGCCGTGGCTGCAGAGGTATTGCGAGCCCTGGACCTGAGGATTCCCGTATTGGGCATCGCCAAGGGGCCGGCACGCAAGGTTGGCGCAGAGACCCTGTGGATACAGGGGCATGCTACCGAGCGACATCTGGCCCCTGAAAATCCCGGTTTTCATTTGATTCAGGCGATTCGGGATGAAGCCCATCGTTTTGCCATATCGGGACATCGTCAGCGTCGCCAAAAACGCCAGGAACATTCTCTTCTACAAGACATTCCGGGCATTGGAGATAAACGCCGGCGTCTCTTGTTGCAGCAATTTGGGGGACTGAAGGGTGTGGAACGAGCCAGTGAAGCGGATATGGCCGAAGTTTCAGGCATCGGGGAGGCTCTGGCCCACAAAATATATGCGACTTTACATGGCGTAAAGGACAGGAATGGGTAGAATGGGCACATCATGCTGATGACCATCCCTAATCTGCTCACTCTATTGCGCCTGCTCTTGATCCCGTTGTTCGTGGGGGTATCCTACTTTCCGGATCATTGGCTGGCAGTACCCTACTCGGGACTGGCTGCGGCCGCTCTCTTCGTGCTCGCAGCCCTGACCGATGCGTTCGATGGGTACCTGGCACGTCGTCTTAACCAGACCACTGCGTTTGGAGCCTTTCTCGACCCCGTGGCAGATAAATTGATGGTCATGGCCGCCCTGATCGTTCTGGTCGACCTGCAACGCGCGCCTTCGGTCTTGGCCCTCATCATCATCGGACGGGAAATCACCATTTCTGCCTTGCGAGAATGGATGGCCCATCTCGGCAAGAGCGCCAATGTCGCCGTTTCCACCTTGGGAAAAGTAAAAACTGCGGCACAGATGGTAGCGATCCCTTTTCTACTGTACGATCATCCCTTGTTTGGCTTTATTCCCTGTCACTGGATCGGTTCCTTTGCCCTGTGGGTGGCCTCCGCACTGACCTTGATCTCCATGGCCTACTATCTCCAGATGGCAATCAAGGCAGCAGGGGCAACTACCCATCCCTGAAGCAGGCTCCATGTTTTAACGTTAGGTGGCGCAAAGAATATCGCTGTGTGCTTCGTTGCTGGCCGCCATCTTTTCCAGCCCTGCCATAACCTCCAGGCTGGCGCTTTCCATCTTCTCCACATGAGTGGCTATCAATGCATGCTGACCCTCTTCATGGGCAGTCAGAGCACGAAGGGCATGATCGTGCACCTGGACATGAGGCGCATCGATTTCACTGTAGCCCGGAAATTTTGAGAAATTCGCACGTCCTTCCCCTTCGTAATACCATTTGCCCAGACGACACTGGGTATGATTGGTAAACTGGCTGGATTTTTCGTCGGAAATTCCGAGCAAAACGCGATAAACCTGAAACTTGAAGACGACATGGTCAATCTTGACCAATTCACAAAAGGCACGCAGGGCCGTTGCAGCGATGGCTTTTTCCATGCTACTGGAAATATCCAGGACAGAACGCATGGTTCCGGCAGTTTCTTGACCTTCATGACTGTAGTCCACGGATTGTTGGGCCAACTGGGTCATTTGGGTGCGGCTGATGGAACTGTCGGAACGGATCTGTTCCACCAGACGAGAAATTTCTCCGGTCGCATTGGCCGTTCGCTCAGCCAACTTGCGTACCTCATCGGCAACCACTGCAAATCCACGACCCTGCTCGCCAGCGCGGGCTGCCTCGATGGCTGCATTCAAGGCCAGCAGGTTGGTTTGGTCAGCCACTTCCTTGATCAACTGGATGATCCGAATGATTTCCTGGGCTCGTCCATCGAGACGATCCACTTGTTCCGCAGTTTTTTGAGAGGCTGAAGACAGTGCGACCAGATTGGTGGAGATTTTTTCCACGGCGGAACGGCTGGTGATCGAGATGTCTTGGGCTTTGATCGCTTGTTCTTCTTCGCGCCGCATGGATTCGGACAATCCCGCGAAACTGGTTCGAACATCCATGATGGAGCGTCCGAAACTGTCCAGATGATGAAGCAAAGACTGGTTAAGGGCCAGTTCCTGCACCTTTGATTGCAACTGACGATCCTTGTCCTCCAGGATTCCTTGCAAGCGTTCCACTTCGGACTGTTGTTGCTCCAACTGTTGCTCTAGTCCGCGACGTTCATTGTGCCACACCTCATCCTTCTTTTTTTTAGAAAAAAACATGGATCCTCCAAATCATGATGTCATAAGCGGGCAACAAGCCAAACCCCACGCGTAATGTACCACTATTGGCATAGCGTGAGATCACTAAATATGAGAGGGGATTTGACGCCAACTCAAGAGATGGTTAGAATATCGATCTTTCGCGGGAGTAGCTCAGTTGGTAGAGCGCAACCTTGCCAAGGTTGAGGTCGCGAGTTCGAGACTCGTCTCCCGCTCCATTACATTCATTTCCCAGGCGCGATAGCAAAGCGGTTATGCACTGGATTGCAAATCCATGTAGGTCGGTTCGACTCCGGCTCGCGCCTCCATATTTTTGTTTCCTTATTTTTCCTTCATCTCATTGATTTCTTTTAGGGTGTTTTCATAGAAAGGGCGATGGGCGCCGCCCAGCGAGAGTGCTTGGGTGATTGCCTCTCGGGCAGCCGAAAGATTTCCCAGTGCGCGCCAGGTTTCCGCCAAATTATTGAAAGCATCCCCTTCCCGAGGATGTGCCCGAGTGACTCTCTGATAATCTTCCAGCGCTTCCGGATAACGATGAGCCTGAAAAGCCAGGGCACCCAATCCCATCCATGCGCGGTAACTTTCCGGCCAGCGTGTCAGGGCGTTGTGATAGCCCTGTGCGGCCAGGGCAGGGGCAAATTTTTCCAAGGGTGCAATCTGTGTCAGATAGGCGTTCTCCGTCGCGCTGGCGGGTACCGTACCCGCAGCAGTGATGACCAACGCCCAGTTTCCTCCAGGGATCCAGGATTTCTCAAATTCAGTAAACCCCTCTGACAGGCGCTCCTTCGTTCCGGAGTGAAGCCACAAAGTTTGAGTAGGCAGGTCATATCCGATAACCACTGCATAGTGCCAACTCCCCTCCAGTAGCCCGATCTTCTGCAACACCAACACCGGATGGTCATGGGCGACTTCCACCAGTAGCGCCGAGAGATCGGGCGGTAGCAGAAAAGGAATGAGACCCTGTTGGCGGGTTGCCCCGATCAGGTCCAGAGGCAGAGAGCCGTGCAGATCAGGAGAGTACACATGCGGCATCAACTCCTGAGGAGAAACCGGATGTCCCGCCCAGGAGAGGCTACTGGCCAATGCTGAAGGTCCGCACCAATCCTTGTCGTCTGAAAAAAAGGGTACTTGGGCAAGAATGACCATGGCGGGGAGAGTCACAGGCAACTCGGGAAGGGCCGGACGCGAGGCGCATCCGGCCAAAAGGAGGACCAGCGCCGTCCAGGCGCCTGAACGGGCTAACTGGCGCTGTAACGATTCAAACAATCAGAACGAGCAGGATAGCGACCAACAAGATGATAATGATGTCCGTGGTGGTCAAACTGGAGAAACTTCCTCCCGCCGGCATTTCCCGAATTTTGTTGGCCAGATTCCGTGCCTCGCTGTCACTGAGCAGAGAGAGGCGCTGCGCTGTAATGATCGAACCCAGACCCAATTCCTGAATCTTTTTCTGCACCTCGGCGCGGTCTACAAAGCGTTGCACGGCTTGCCGGTCTTCATCGGGAGTCAGTGGTCGGGCCGCATCAGGGGCGGGGCTGGGCGTGGGAGGCGGATTGAGTTGAGTGCTGGGAACGAGTTCGGCGTGGGCAACCAGACTTCCCCCCAACAGGGTGAGGGAGCAGACATTGACGATCACAGTACGAATCCATGGCTTCATGACACTCTCCTTTCAAGCAGACTTGTCCATTTCAATCAGACGGGTCCATTGTAGCCGACTCTCGGGGTGACGACAACAGAGTGGCGGTCAATGGGGAAAGATCGCCCAGAGTTGCATGAATTCGCCCGGAATTCTTGAGAAAATAGACTCCTGAATAACTTCCCGTGGTAATCCAGTGATGAGGTTCGATGGGGAGACCACGTTCGCGACATTGGCGGAGGAAGGGCTGGAGAAGAGCGCGTGGGTCACCCGCAGGATTACCGGAAGGGAACTTGGCCTGTTCGTTGCCTTCCGCCTGGAGAGAGACGGGCGGGGTCAGATAGGGGAAATCCGGGTCATAAGGTGTCGGTGAACCCAGGAAAAGAGCTCCATGGTTCTGCAGGTCTGCCAGTTTCCAAAGTTCGGGAATATGGGGCCAACCCAGAAAACGACTGGAGACCACCTCGATGGCACACGCCATTTCAAGAATGCCTTCATGAAAAAACGCTTCCTCGGGCAGCAGTTTTTCCTCCTCGATAACTTGCGGCGAGAGGCGGAAAGCCAGTTCCACTTCCAGGCCCCGGACGACCCGAGGGGGGAATGACGCCTGTGAGCTTTTAAGTGCGGCGCAGGGCAGGGGTGAGCCCCACACTCCTCCCTCGGGGTTGACCCCCACCTTCCAGCCTCCGATGGGTTCCTTCAGATGGATCAGAATGGCTTCCTGCAGTCGGTAGGCGGTGGCGATACTGGTAGGGCCATGCGCTGGAACGGGCAGGCAGCGACGATCGATCCAGGCACGGGCGAGGTCTTGGGGAAAAGTCTTCCATTCTTCCGTGAGGGGTGAGGGAGTCATGGGGTCCCCGGCGTAGTCGAAGAGAGTATGGGGAGAGGATAGATCGTGATTTGTCCCAAAGGAAGAACTGTGAAGTCGGCCCGGGGAATGCCTGCTTGATGCAGGGCTTTATCGAGGTCCTTGGGAGGCTGATCTGGATTTTCATCACTCAGAGGGAAGGTTCCCCAATGAATTCCGATCGCGCGCAGGGCACGAATCCCGGAAAAGACTTTGACGGCTTCGGCCGGATCTACATGAAAGGGGCGCAGGTACCAATGCGGTTGATAAGCGCCGATGGAAATGGCGGCCAAATCGAAATAACCGTACTTGGTTCCGATATCATGGACATCTTCAGAATACCCCAAATCGCCGGAAAACCAAAAACGGAAGTGAGGAAACAATACGGCCCAACTACCCCATAAACTCTCATCCTTGTCGAATAGATTGCGGGTAGCCCAATGTTGCACGGCATCGAAATGGAATTCGATGGGGCCCTGCCGTCCCGGTAAGGTGACATGTTGGTCCCAGTCCAACTCCAGTACCTGCGAACTTGGGTCGGTTCCCGGGATGCGAACGTTGTCGAGAAACCAGGATCGATTGCCCAAAGGCAGCAGGAACCTGGGGGGGCCGCCGCGCTGATGAGCCAAGGCACGCATACTGGGCAAATCGAGATGATCGTAATGATTATGGGAAATCATTACCACGTCGATATGGGGCAAATCCGCCAGAGAAACTCCAGGGGACTGGTAACGTCTGGGACCCAGAGGAGGAAGGGGACTGGCGTAGTTGGAAAAGATGGGATCGAAGAGGATATTCAGCCCATCCATCTGAAGCAGGAGGGTTGAATGACCAATCCAGGTGACTTGCGGGGCCAGTCCGGGATGGGTCAGTGCCTGGAGATTGACGGATACCGGTTGGGGAGGATGGTCGGAGGCATGATCCAGTTCGCGCCACCAGTGGATGAGCAGCCATTGAAAGAATCCGCTGCGCGGAGCCGGCATGGGATAACGATTTTGATATTCCTGGCCTATTCTGAGTGCGGGACGGAAGGGAGAGTCATTGACGATGGTGAGTTCATCCGGATGTACAGAAAGGGAAAGCAATACCAAACCAAGTCCACATAGACCCATCCGGATCAGTTGAGGGAATTTAAGCATATTCAAAGTCCTGTACATTGAAACGGCGCGTACGCCACCAGTAACTCAAGGAAAGTCCTGGCCAGAGTGCGGTGTTACGTCCCGCAGGGTCCAGATACCAACTTTGGCAGCCCTGCATCCAGAGCGTGTTTTTCGAACGCCGGTTCATCTCGTTCGAAAAAGCTGCATAGACCTGCGCGCGCACTTTAAACTCGCTCTTTCCCAGGGCTGCGACATGAGCCAGGGCCGACTGGATCCAGCGCGTTTGGCACTCGATCATGAAGACGATGGAATTATGCCCCAATCCGCTGAAAGGGCCTGTCAACAGAAAAAAATTGGGAAATGAAGGCATCATCATCCCCAGATAGGCACTCCGTTGCTCTTTCCAGAATTCTTCCAGAGTGATGCCCTCTTCTCCTTTGAAAAGACGGGCCATGGGGTTGTCCTGATAACGGAATCCTGTGGCCAGGACCAGAGCATCCAGGGCGTAACGGGTACCTGTTTCAGTCACCAGATGAGTGGCTTCGATATGGTGAATGGGGTCTGTTTCCAGGGTGACATGGGGGAGTTCAAGGGTAGACCACCACGTATCCGAAAGCAGGATGCGTTTGCATCCCATCGGGGTTCTGGGCATGATTTTTTGGCGCAACTGGGGATTGGCGATCTTATGGGCCAGGTCGCGCCGTACACTCCCTTCGATCTTGCGCATCAGATTTGGCCAGAGGAAAGCCAGTCCTTTGAGTTCACGGGTGAGATAGAGCCAAGTGCGGTACGTCCTGCGCAGAAAAGGTGACTTTCTGAGAAGCCTGCGGGTTCCAGACGTGTAGGGATGATCCTTGCGGTCCACGACCCAGGGTGCCGTGCGCTGAAAAATGATCAACTGCGCAACCTTTGGTGCCAGTGCCGGCCCCACTTGGATGGCAGAGGCGCCGGTACCGATCAGACCGACCCGCTGTCCATTCAGATCTTGATTCTTGGGCCAACGGGCAGTATGCAGAAGCGGCCCCGTAAAATTTTCCACACCGGGCAAATCAGGCCAGGCCGGTTCGCTCAAAGGCCCGACTCCTGCCACCAGAAAGCGGCAAGTCAATTGGCTGCCATCGTTGAGTTCGACTTGCCAAAGTTGCTTCTGTGCTTGCCAGGAAGCAGACTTGACCTGTGCCCGATAGCGTATTCGGGAGCCTAGTGAGTGTGCCAGATGGGCCAGATACGCTTCGATATCCGGCGCTTCTGCATATTTTTTCTGCCAGTCCCAAGCCGGGGCACAGGAAAGAGAGTACAGATGCGAGGGGACATCGCAGGCGCACCCGGGATAACCGTTGTCCCGCCAGGTTCCGCCGGGGGATTGAGCCTGTTCCAACACGATAAAGTCTTCTTGTCCGCCATTCATGCGCTGGAGGGCGAGTGACAGTCCGGCAAAGCCCGTACCAATGATGATGAGCGGCCAGTATGCGGAGGGAGGCGGGGGGGTCATGAGTGAATCGGATTGGCGTACCATGAGAATTCATGCGATGATTACGGGGTAATACTACCTTTATTTGCCTGCTTGGGTGTAATTGACCGTAATGATTCAGGATCTGGCACCATCGAACAATAGTCGGTACGAGGACGGAAGCATACGCGTACTCAAGGGATTGGAGCCCGTCAAGGAGCGTCCTGGGATGTATACCCGGACTCAGGATCCCACCCATATCATTCAGGAGGTCATCGACAATGCGGCGGATGAGGCTCTGGGGGGGTACGCTCGTAAAATCGAAGTGACCCTCCACGAGGACGGTTCCCTCAGTGTCGAAGATGACGGTCGCGGAATTCCCTGCGGAATCCACCCGGATGAGGGGGAACCCACGGTACAGTTGGTGTTTACGCGATTGCACGCGGGCGGGAAATTCGACAAGAAATCGGGACAGGGCGCTTACGCTTTTTCCGGAGGATTGCATGGCGTCGGAGTTTCCGTCACCAATGCCTTGTCGCGGCGTCTGGAAGTTACTGTCAAGCGGGAAGGCAAAGTTCATTTCATGGCTTTTGGTGAAGGGTTCGTCATTGATCCCTTGACGGTCCAGGGAACCTGCGGGGTGCGCAATACGGGGACTCGGGTACGGGTTTGGCCGGAGCCCCGTTACTTCGATGAACCCCGGATCAACTTGATCGAACTGGAGCGAGGCCTACGCTCCAAGGCTGTGCTGTTACCCGGAGTCAGCGTACGACTCAGGAAGGAAGAGGAGGGTCGAACTCTCGAACAAACCTGGCATTATCCAGGAGGATTGGAACAATACCTGACAGAAAGGATGGGTGAAGACCCTTTGCTGATTCCAATTTTTACGAGCGAACGATTCTTCGGGGTTGAAGAGGGGGATAGTTTCGCACCGGGAGAAGGCGCGTCCTGGGCTTTCTCCTGGCATGAAACACGGACTTTGCAAGGAGAGTCCTTTGTCAATCTGATTCCCACGGCGCTGGGCGGGACCCATGAGGCGGGCTTGCGCACCGGTCTTTTCGAAGCACTCAAATCCTTCATCGAACATCATGGTTTGTTACCCCGAGGCGTGCGTTTGCAGTTGGAAGATGTCAGCGCCCGGCTCCAGTTCATTCTGTCGATCAAAATGCTGGATCCCCAGTTTCAGGGGCAAACCAAGGATAAACTGACCAGTCGGGAAGCTTTGAAGTTGGTTGCCACTCTGGTGCGCGATCCCTTTGAGCATTGGCTCAATCGGCATGTCGAGCATGGCAAGGCCTTGGCTGATCTGGTTATCCGCCATGCCATGGCGCGCATGAAGTCCGGTCAGAAAATAGAGAAACGCAAGAGCAGTGGAGTGGCTGTTTTGCCGGGGAAATTGACGGATTGCGAGTCGGATCGTATCGATGAACGTGAGTTATTTCTGGTCGAAGGGGACTCCGCCGGGGGGTCGGCCAAGTTGGCGCGCAATAAGTTGACCCAGGCCATCTTGCCACTGCGGGGCAAAGTCTTGAACAGTTTCGAAGTGGAACGGGGACGTCTGTTCGGTAACATGGAAATCCATGACATCGCGGTAGCCCTGGGAATCGATCCTCATGCCCGTGGGGATCTGGTGGATCTGTCCCAGCGTCGTTATGATCGGGTCATCATCATGGCCGACGCGGATGTGGATGGAAGCCATATCAAGGTGCTTCTGTTGACCCTGTTTTTTACGCATTTTCCGGCACTGGTCTCAGGTGGACATATCTGCGTCGCCAATCCTCCCCTGTACCGACTAGATGTCACGGCTCAGGGCAAGCGTCCGGCGCGTAAACTCTACGCCCTTGATGAGGCAGAACTGGTGGGATTGGAAGAACGCCTCAAAACCGAGGGCGTCCGTTCAGGAGGCTGGACGGTGGGACGATTCAAGGGGTTGGGAGAAATGAATCCAGAACAGTTGTGGGAAACCACCATGAATCCGGAAACTCGGCGAATCCTCACGCTTTCCTTGAAGGACGGTGAGTGGGAAGACACCCATCGATTGTTCAATCGCCTGATGGGTAAGGGAGAAGCCGCGGCACGGCGCGAATGGATGGAGCGCCAGGAAGTGACGTTGGCGGTGGATATCTGATGGCGATGCTCCCTCCCTCAGATCAGTCTCCCCTGATCGGCGATCTCTTTGCCGGACTGGAAGACCCCGTAGTCAATAGGCTTCCGCCCCCCTCTGAGGAGGCAAAGGCAACGCCTTCCCTGGCGGACTTCGTTGAACGCAGTTACCTTGAATATGCCATGAGCGTGGTCATGGGGCGGGCTTTGCCGGATGTCACGGATGGGCAGAAGCCCGTACAGCGCCGGATTCTCTTTGCCATGCATGAATTGGGCCTGTATCGGCCGGCCCGGCACGTCAAGTCCGCGCGTGTAGTGGGGGACGTGATCGGGAAATATCATCCCCATGGTGACAGTGCGGCTTATGAGGCGCTGGTTCGCCAGGCGCAGGATTTCACCTTGCGCTACCCACTCATCGACGGACAGGGTAATTTCGGTAGCCGCGATGGGGATGGGGCGGCCGCCATGCGTTATACCGAATGTCGCCTGACCCCACTGGCAGAATTACTGCTGGGAGAAATCACTGAAGATACGGTAGATTTCGTCCCCAATTATGACGGTTCCTTTCAGGAACCCACCCTGTTGCCCGCGCGCCTTCCCATGGTATTGTTGAATGGGGCGTCAGGGATCGGAGTGGGTATGGCGACGGAAATCCCGTCGCATAACCTGACCGAAGTGGCTCAAGCCCTATTGGCGTTCCTGGAAAACCCGCAGTTGACGCTCGACGAATTGATGACCTTCATTCCCGGTCCGGATCTGCCGGGCGGAGGGCAGATCATTTCATCCCCACAAGATATCCTCGAGGCCTACCGGACAGGGAGGGGAACTCTGCGCATGCGGGCACGCTGGACCGTTGAACCGTTGGCACGGGGACAATGGCGCGTGGTCGTGACAGAACTTCCGCACGGAGTATCGGCCCGATCCGTTCTGGAAGATGTGGAAAAGTTGACCAATCCACGAGTGCGCGAGGGAAAGAAAGCGCTTTCTCCCGAGCAAGCCCAACTCAAAGCTCTGTGGCTCAATACGCTAGACCTGGTGCGCGATGAGTCGGACAAAAATGCTTCGGTTCGTCTGGTCTTCGAACCAAAATCGAGCCGGCAGGACCCTCAGGCATTCGTCAATCTTCTGTTAGCGCATACGCCACTGGAAACCAACCTGTCCCTCAATCTGGTGATGCTGGGACGGGATGGACATCCTCGCCCCAAGGATCTCAAAACCATTCTCCAGGAATGGTTGGAGTACCGTTTCCACACGGTGGTTCGGCGTACCCGCTTCCGGCTGGAACGGGTCGAGCGACGTCTTCACATCCTGGAAGGGCGTCAGCGTATCCTTCTGGATATCGACGCGGTCATTCGTCTGATCCGTGAATCCGATGATCCCAAGCACGATCTGATGGCGGCCTACCCGTTGAGCGCACTACAAGCCGAAGACATTCTGGAGATCCGTCTGCGTCAGTTGGCCCGTCTGGAAGGCGTGCGCATCGATCGGGAAATCGACCAACTGCGTGGCGAGCGGGAAGGATTACAACATATTCTGTCAGGGAGAGAGGCTCAGGCTCGTCTGATCGCACAGGAAATTCATTCTGATCTGACGACTTATGGAGATGCCCGAAGAACCCGCATCGAAGCTCAGGCAGCGGTGTCCCTGGATACCCCGGTGCTGGATGAACCGATGACGATCACTCTGTCCCGTCAAGGCTGGATTCGTGCCCGCCAAGGGCATCACCTGGACAGTGCGCAGTTTTCGTACAAGACCGGCGATGAGGCTTGGGTCGTTCTGGAAACCCGTTCCATCCATCCGCTCTTTGTCCTGGATACCCAGGGCCGCGTCTATACCCTCAAGGGCTCAGATATTCCCGGAGGTCGGGGTGAAGGGGTTCCGCTCACCAGTTTGATCGATCTCCCACAAGGTGCGCGAGTTGCCCAGGCCTTCGTGGCTTTACCCGGAGAACAGTGTTTGGTGGCGGGATCTGGAGGAAATGGCTTCATGGTGGCGCAGGAAGATCTGGTGTCCCGGGTTCGGGGAGGGAAATCTTTTTTATCGTTGGAAGACGGGGAAACTCCCCTCCTTCCCCTACGTCGCAAGGTGGGCGAAACCCATGTCGCCACCTTGTCCGCACGGGGACGCCTCCTGCTATTTCCGCTGGACGATTTGAAAACACTGGCCCGTGGTCGAGGAGTGATCCTGATGGCCCTGGAAAGCGGCGAAACATTGCGCGCCGTCACTCTGGCAGATCCCGCTCAGGGGTTGGTCATTCAAGGGACGGGACGGGGCGGGAAATCCATCCAACTGGTCCTGACTGCCCCCCAGTTGCAGCGGCATATTCTCATGCGCGCGCGCAAAGGGATGCTGCTGGAATCAAAAATCAGTCCATTGGGGTTTGGAGTTTCTTCGAACGTTGGACGGTCTGTTTGAGGCCCACAGCCCATGAATAAAACAATCCGGGCTATAATCGGAAAACGAGCAGACCGTTTTGTGGCTATTATTTCCGAATAACTCTATGAATAATCATTAAGGATCTTATGGAAAACGATCAATTGCCTGGGACCTGCTTTGTCGTAGAAAACAGTCCCCGCATTCCGGAAAAATTGGATCGCCTGGAAGAATTGGCCTACAACCTCTGGTATAGTTGGGATCGATCCTGTCGCACGCTGTTTGCACGGATGCATCCTCGTCTCTGGGAATTGGTGGGATCCAACCCCATCCGTTTCCTGCGCCGGGTGGATGAATACCGCTTGAACGAAGCCGCTGAAGATCAGGCTTTTCTGAGTTCCTACTATCGGGTGCTCTCTGCCTACGATACCTACCACAATGAGTTGTTGCGCAAGCCACATAAGTTGCCGCCGGGGAATTTGGTGGCCTACTTCTGTGCCGAGTTTGGATTTCATGAAAGTTTCCCCATTTATTCCGGAGGATTGGGGATTTTGGCGGGAGATCATTGCAAGGCTGCCAGCGATATTGGGTTGCCGTTCGTTGGCGTGGGATTATTGTATCGTCAGGGATATTTCACCCAGAACATCGATCGTAGTGGACGTCAACTGGCCCTCAATTTTGACTCCGATATCGATGAATTGCCGGTTCATGCGGTCCTCGATGAAGCAGGAAAGGAAGTACGAGTCAGCGTCACTATTGGCGTTCGCCCGGTCCAGGTCAAAGTGTGGTGGGCGCGGGTAGGCAACATCAAAATTTACCTGATGGATACGGACCTCGAGGAAAACCATCCTGATGACCGCGAAATTACCCATCGACTTTATGGTGGCGACCGCAGGGTCAGGATCGAGCAGGAAATCATCCTCGGGGTGGGAGGCGCGCGCGCACTCGAGAAAATGGGCATTCAGCCCACGGTCTGGCACATCAACGAAGGGCATGCCGCTTTCATGATCCTGGAACGGATTCGTACGCTGATCCAACGGACCAGTTATGATTTTTCCACGGCGATCGAGGCCGTTGCCAGCAATACCGTATTTACCACCCATACCCCCGTTCCTGCCGGACATGACCATTTTCCCCGCGACATGGTGTCCCATTACTTTGGGCACATGTGTCCCGATCTGAATATTCCCTTGAATCAATTGCTGGATCTGGGCAATGACCCTGGAGTAGGGCATAGCGACTTCAACATGACTGCATTGGCAGTGCGCGGATCTCGTTTTCAAAATGGCGTTTCGCGGATCCATCGCGAGGTATCGGCGCGTATCTGTTCCGGATTCTGGCCAGCGATCCTTCATCATGAAAACCCCATTGGGTATGTGACCAATGCCGTCCATGTCCCTACCTTCCTGGCGCGGGAATGGGGCGAACTGTTTGATCGTTTCATCGGTGCGGAGTGGCGCGCTCGTTTGTCGGATCGCTCTTTCTGGAAGGGAATTCAGGAAATTCCAGATCATCTGTACTGGAGTGTCCGTCAATCGCTCAAGTCACAGATGCTCCATGCCGTGCGCGAACGGATTGCCTCCCAATACCAACGTAATCTGGGGGATGACGCGCATATGGAACGGCTTCTCAAATATGCCAATGTCCATGAACCCAATGTTCTGACCATTGGGTTTGCTCGCCGTTTTGCCACATACAAGCGTGCAGATTTGCTCTTTTCTGATCTGGACTGGCTACGCCAGATCCTCTTGGATCCTGAACGTCCTGTCGTCTTTGTTTTTGCAGGGAAAGCGCACCCGGCAGATGAGCCTGGTCAAGGGATGATTCGGCGCATTCATGAAGTAGCCGGCATGCCCGAGTTTCAGGACAAAATCCTGCTCCTGGAAAACTATGATATGGGCCTGGCTCGCCGTTTGGTGGCTGGTGTGGATGTCTGGCTCAACACTCCCATTTATCCTCTGGAAGCAAGCGGGACCTCAGGCATGAAAGCGGGGATCAACGGCACCATCAATCTGAGTGTCCTGGATGGCTGGTGGGGAGAGGGCTACGATGGTCATAACGGGTGGGCGATCCGCCCCGCCCCTGACTATCTGGACGAGACGCAGCGCAACCGGGAAGATGCGCGTACGCTCTATGAAATCATTCAGGATCACGTGGTTCCTCTTTACTATGACCGCGGCAAATTTGGTTATTCTCCAGGCTGGGTGGCAAAATCCAAGGCCTCCATGGTCAGTATTCTGACTCACTTCAATACGGGTCGGATGCTGGATGAATACCTGGATCATTTCTATGTCCCTGCTTCCGGACAGGGAAAGCATTTTATGGAAAATAATGCAGCGCTGGCCCGTGATGTTGCCCATTGGAAGGAGAAAGTTCGTCATCATTGGACCGGGGTGCGCATTCGACGGGTGGACTCACCCATCAAGCGAATCAAATTTGGCAGTGCCATGAATATTGAGGTAGCCGTGGATCTACAGGGGCTCGAGCCCAAAGATGTCTGTGTGGAGTTGCTGCTCAACCGTTCCATCAGTCGCAGCGGGGTTCCCGTGCTTCCCCCTTTCCAATTCCAAAGCCGAGGGCCCTTGGGGGAAGGAACGGAATATCTCTTTGCACTGGAATTGCAACCCGGGTTATGCGGACAACTGGACTACCGCATTCGTATCTACCCCTACCATGAAAGTCTGACTCATTCTTTTGAATTGGGTCTGATGACCTGGTTGTGATCCTTCCTCCCCTTGGGGGGGGGCTCACGGCGCAGATAAAAGAGTCTGGTAAAGCGTTTGGTACTCCAGAGCCGCTTTGTTCCAGCGGAAATCCCGTGCCATGGCGTGGCGCACCAATCGTTGCCATACTTCCTTCTGGTGGAAGCAGGTCAAGGCTTGTGTGAGGGCTTCATGAAAGTCCTGGGGATCGGCGTTTTCAAAAAGAAACCCCGTTCCTTCCACGGGTTGGCTCCCTGCCTGGTAAGGGAGGATGGTATCCGCCAATCCCCCTGTGGCACGGGCCAGGGGCAGGGTCCCATAGGTCATGGCATACATCTGTGCCAATCCACAGGGTTCAAAACGAGAGGGCATCAAAAACAGGTCCGACCCCGCAATGATTTCATGTGACAGGGCTTCATTGAATCCCAGGATCACTCTTACCCGCTCAGGAGCGCGACTGCTCCAGTGGGCCAACTGTCTTTCTACTTCGGTATCACCACTGCCTAAGACGACGACTTGAACTTCGTCCGTGAGCCAGTCCTCCAGCGTATCGAGCAGCAGATCGATCCCCTTTTGCCAGGTCAAACGACTGACCATTCCGATCAATAAGACATCGGAACGGACGGGTAACCCCATTTTCATCTGTAGATGTTTCTTGAGTCGCGCTTTTCCCTGAAGTTTTCGAGCCGTGTAATGGACCGGAAGGAAAATATCTGTCTCCGGGTCCCATAATTCATCAATGCCATTCAGGATACCAGTCAAAGCGGAGGCGCGTCGGCGCAGCAATCCATCCATTCCACAACCCATCTCGAGAGTCTGGATTTCTCGGGCATAACGCGGACTGACGGTGGTGATCTGATCTGCGTGTACGATACCCGCCTTCAGAAAGGACAACTGGCCATGAAATTCGAGGCTTTCCATATGGAATTCAGAACTGGGCAAATGCAGGGGTGCGCACCAGTGAGCAGGGAAATTTCCCTGGAAAGCCAAGTTGTGAATGGTCAGTACCGAGGGCACCGGACAATCCCAAAGCTTCATCAGGACTGGAGTCAGAGCGGTTTGCCAGTCATTACAGTGAACCAGCGTCGGGGCCCAGTTCAGGCGCGACCCGGCCTGTTGAGCCAGCCAGGCCCCTGCGGCGCAGAAGGCGCCAAAACGAGCAGGATTGTCCGACCAATCATTTCCTTCTTCATCCTGGTAAGGGCCACCCGAGCGATCAAAAAGTTCCGGACAATCCAGAATCCAGAGCGTCAGTGGGGTATCTGGTAAGGTAGCCTCCAACAAGCGCGCGGGCGCAGGAAGTAATCCCTCTGGAAAATGCTCCAGAATGCAATGTACATCAGGCAACTGCGACTGCACGCTCGTGTAATTGGGTAACAGGATACGTACTTCATGACCCAGAGCGTGCAAGGCCAGAGGAAGAGAGCGGGATACATCAGCCAGTCCTCCCGTCTTGATCAGGGGATGTATTTCAGAAGTCAGAAAGAGAATATTCATGATCAACCCCCGGATGAGCCGAAAAGAGCGTCCCGAATATGGTAAATCAAACCGCCGGTGGAACCGTCGTGCGCAGAAGTCGTTCCCTGTGCCGACAGTTCGGGTTCGATGGAGCGCGCCAACTGTTTACCCAATTCCACCCCCCATTGATCGAACGTATTGATATTCCAGAGGGTTCCTTGCACGAAGGTGCGGTGTTCGTACAATGCCAATAGGCCTCCCAGCGTATGGGCAGTGAGTTCCTCAAAAAGAAGGGTATTGCTGGGACGATTGCCGGGAAAGACCTTGTGCGGGAGCAGGGCTTCCAAAGCCTCTCCTGACATGCCTTGGGCAAGCAATTCTTGCCGAGCTTCCTCTTTGGTTTTGCCGCGCATGAGGGCTTCACTTTGCGCCAGAACGTTGGCCGTCAATACCCGGTGATGTATCCCCAGTGGGGCACGACTGCGTAGCGGAAGAAGAAAGTCGGCAGGAATCAGGTGAGTACCCTGATGCAATAATTGATAGTAGGCATGTTGCCCGTTGGTTCCCGCTCCTCCCCAAACCACCGCTCCGGTAGCGTAATCCACCGTTTCGCCATCCAGGGTGACGGATTTTCCTGTGCTTTCCATGCTGACTTGCTGAATGTGCGCGACAAAACGTTCGAGCCCTTGATCGTAGGGAAGAATGGCGTGGGTCTGGGCACCAAAGAAATTGATATACCAGAGACCGATCAATCCCATGAGGACGGGCAGATTCCGGGACAGCGGGGCGGTCCGAAAATGTTCGTCCATTTCATGAGCTCCAGCCAATAACTCATTAAACTTATTCATTCCTATGCCCAATGCAATGGAAAGGCCGATGGCCGACCACAGCGAATAGCGTCCTCCGACCCAGTCCCAGAATCCGAACATATGCCGAGGGTCGATGCCAAAACGGCGTACCTCGACTTCATTCGTCGAAAGGGCTATGAAATGTTGTGCAATATGCCGCTCATGTTGCGCTGCAGCCAGGAACCAACTTCGTGCAGAATGGGCATTGAGCAAGGTTTCCTGGGTGGTGAAAGTTTTGGAGGCCACCACAAAGAGGGTTTGAGCAGGGTCAAGGGATTTCAGGGTGTAGGTCAAATGGGCTCCGTCTACATTGGAGACATAATGGACGCGCGGACCCGTGCAATCGGCAGGGAGGGCGGTCATGACCGATGCAGGGCCCAGATCGGAACCTCCAATCCCGATATTGACTACATCGGTGATGGGACGTCCATCATAACCGCGCCATTCCCCCGAACGAACCTGATTGACGAAAATCTCCATGCGTTTCAAAACCTGTTGCACCTCGGCCCGGATGTCCTGACCTTGTACTTGCAAGGGGGGGGCATCTTGTCCCGCACGTAAGGCCACATGAAGTACGGCTCGATGTTCTGTCCGGTTGATGGGATCGCCCGCAAACATTTTCTGGATGGTCTGCGGAAGATTGGCTTGCTGAGCCAGATTCAGGAGCAGATCCAGGGTCTCGGAAGTCACAAGATTCTTTGAGTAATCCAGAAAGAATGGGCCGGCACTGGCATTGAATCGATCAAAGCGATCCGGATCTTCGGTAAATAACTGACGCAGGGTGAGGGGCGCAAGTGTTGCACGGTGCTTTATCAAGGTTTGCCAAACAGGGCTATTCGTCAACGCGGACATTTTTTCTCCTCGAGGAATGAAGGAAGGGGGTCAATGGGTTTGCGGTTCAAGAATCAAACCTCCCAGGGGGGGGAGCGTCAGGGACAAGGATTGGGTGAACCCGTTCCAGGGAATGGGTTCGGTCCACAGTTGTCCCTGGTTGCCCAGATTCCCGCCGCCATAATGATGGGAATCACTGTTCACGCATTCGTACCAGACCCCTGTGCAAGGAACGCCCACCCGATAAGTGGGACGGGGAATGGGCGTGAAGTTGAAAATGATCAGTAACGTGCGGCCATCCCGTGCTTTGCGCAAAAAACTGAGGACCGATTGAGCATGATCATTGCAGTCCACCCACTCGAAACCGGCGGGATCAAAATCCAGTTCAAACAATGCAGGATGTTGACGGTAGTAATGGTTGAGATCATGGCTTAAACGCTGTATCCCTTGATGTTGGGGATGTTCCAGCAGTTTCCAGTCCAGTTCGCTTTTGACCTGCCATTCCCTCCCCTGACCAAATTCATTGCCCATGAAGTTAAGTTTCTTGCCAGGTGAAGTCATTTGATACAGGAACAACAAACGCAAGTTGGCGAAACGTTGCCAGGAGTCTCCGGGCATCTTGTCCAGTAAGGATTTCTTCCCATGCACGACCTCGTCATGGGAAAAAGGCAAGACGAAATTTTCGGAATAGGCATAGAGTTGTCCAAAGGTTAATGCATTTTGGTGGTGACGACGATAGACCGGATCCTTGGAAAAATAACTCAAGGTGTCGTTCATCCAGCCCATGTTCCATTTCATGGAGAATCCCAGTCCTCCCACGTAAACCGGACGAGAAACCATGGGCCAGGAGGTCGATTCCTCGGCCAGGGTGAGGGCCCCGGGAAACTGACCGTGGATCATTTCATTCATCTCGCGCAGGAAAGCCAGGGCTTCCAGGTTTTCACGTCCACCGTAACGGTTGGGAATCCAGGCATCGGCAGCACGAGAGTAATCCAGATAGAGCATGGAAGCCACTGCATCGACGCGCAAGCCATCAAAATGGAATTCTGATAACCAGAAATGGGCGTTGGCCAACAAAAACCCGCGCACTTCATTGCGCCCATAATTGAAGATGTAAGTCCCCCAATCCTGGTGTTCACCCAGGCGGGGGTCCTCATGTTCATAAAGTGCGCTGCCATCGAAGCGAGCCAGGGCAAAGTCATCCTTGGGGAAATGACCGGGTACCCAATCCAGTAACACGCCAATCCCTGCCTGATGACATCGGTCGATAAAATAGCGCAGATCGTCCGGTGAGCCGAATCGACGGGTAACGCCGAAATATCCGGTGGTCTGATAACCCCAGGATTCATCCAGGGGATGTTCACTGATGGGGAGTAGTTCAATGTGTGTATAACCCAACTCTACGACGTAGGGAATCAACTGGTCGGCAATTTGAGCAAACGTATGAAAATCCCGATCCCAGGGTTTCCGCCAGGAACCCAGATGGATTTCATAGATGTTCATGGGCGCGTGCAGCCAGTCCTTTCGGGCTCGCTCAGACATCCATGGGCCATCGTTCCAGAGATGGGCAGAAGGTTCCGTTACCACGGCTGCCGTTCCGGGACGAGGTTCGAACTGGAGTCCACAGGGGTCGGTCTTGAGATGCACATGTCCCAGATGACGATTACGGATCTCGAATTTGTAGAGAGTTCCGGGAGCAAGGTCGGGCACGAATAATTCCCACACGCCATGAGGGCTCCGCACCCGCATGGGATGATGACGGCCATCCCAGTGATTGAAGAGTCCGACCACGCTCACGCGTTCGGCATTGGGTGCCCAAACTGCGAAACGAACGCCCGATACCCCCTCCACTGTGACATTCTGGGCACCCAGCATGGTGTGCAACTGGAGAAGACGCCCTTCACTGAAGAGATACAGGTCATGGTCACTCAATAAGGGTTGAAAGGTATAGGGATCCCAGGTTTCCATTTCGATGCCATCTTCACGGCGTCGATAACGACCAGGACGGGGAGGGCAGATCGACCCCTTCCAGCAAAAGAAGCCCTGGTCATGAACCCGCGGGGCTGCTTCCCATTGACTGCCGGTCCATATTTCAACTTCCTGGGCGTAAGGCAGGAATAAGCGCCAATGCCATTTGCCATGACCAGAGGCATGAATTCCCAAGGGATGAAATGGGTCGTGATGGAGGCCCTGCAAAATTTTTTGCAGGGCACTATCGTTATAATGAGGAGCCATAATCCATCCCTGTCATATTTTTACAAAGGATTCCATTATAATGGTCTGCAGTACGTAGTGATATTTCATTTCGTGATTGTTTTTTTCTCAACAGGAGTTCGTATGAGCCCCCGTGATATTGCTTCTGAACGATTCATCAGCGTACTGACCAAGAACACCATGGCCCTCATTTTGGCAGGAGGCCGCGGTTCCCGCCTGAAGGACCTGACCAAGTGGCGAGCCAAGCCTTCCGTCCAGTTCGGAGGCAAGTTTCGTATCATCGATTTCCCTCTTTCCAATTGCATCAATTCCGGCATCCGTCGTATCGGGGTCGTGACCCAATACAAAGCACATAGTCTGATTCAGCATATCCAGCATGGATGGAGTTTTCTGCGTGGTGAATTCAATGAGTTCGTGGAACTGCTTCCGGCCCAGCAGCGTATGCAAGAGGAGTGGTACAAGGGGACTGCAGATGCGGTCTACCAGAATATCGACATCTTGCGGGGGCATGCTCCGCGCCACATCATCATTCTGGCTGGCGATCATATCTACAAGATGGACTACGGCAAGTTACTGGCGGCTCATGTCAGCACTCAGGCGGATATGACCATTGCCTGTCTGACGGTACCCGTCGAGGAAGCCTCGGCTTTTGGCGTCATGACGGTCAATACCGAAAGACGGATCGTGGCTTTCGATGAAAAACCCGAATATCCCAACCCTCTGCCCGAGGACCCCAGTCGGGCCTTGGCCAGTATGGGGATCTACGTATTCAGTGCCGATTTCCTTCTGGATCAATTGATCCGTGATGCAGAGGATGACACCTCCACCCATGATTTTGGTCATGATCTGATTCCCTGGTTGGTCCCACGCCATCGCGTCTTTGCCCAACCTTTTGAAGAAAGTTGCGTGTGCGAACCGGATACAGCCCCTTACTGGCGCGACGTAGGGACAGTGGATGCCTACTGGGATGCCAACATGGAAATGACCAAAGTCATTCCTGACCTCAATCTTTATGACAAGAACTGGCCGATCTGGACCTATCAGGAGCAATTCCCCCCCGCCAAATTCGTCTTTGACGAGGACGAACGACGTGGGTACGCCGTGGATTCACTGATCTCCGGTGGCAATATCATTAGTGGGGGAGTGGTACGGCGCTCCGTGCTGTTTTCGGATGTTCATGTCAATGCCAATGCTTTGGTGGAAGATGCAGTGATCTTGCCCAATGTTCGGATAGGTAAGGATGCACGGTTGAAACGGGTGGTGGTCGACCGTGGCTGTATCATTCCCGAAGGGTTGGTGGCAGGCATGGATCCGATACAAGATCGGGAACGTTTTTACGTTTCGGAAAACGGTATCACGCTCATCACTGCTGAAATGCTCAATCAACGCAATTATCACCCCGGTTAGGAGCACTCTGAATTCTGCGCATGATGGAAAAGACACGTACCCTGAAACTCATCTTGTGCTGGCATATGCACCAGCCGGATTACCGCAACGCACTGACCAGGGAGTTTGAACTACCCTGGACCTATCTGCATGCCTTGAAAGATTATACGGACATGGCGGCTCATCTGGAGCGTTATCCTACTCTGCCGGTCGTGGTGAATCTGGTTCCGTCTCTGATGGATCAGTTGGTGGATTATGCGGAACAATTTCATTCTGGAGTCTGGCGTGACCCTCTCTTGCGCTGGCTGGTCACTCCTTCGTTGGAAGTTCTTTCCTTGGCAGAACGCCATTCTCTGATCGGGACTTGTCTGCGGTGTCATGCCCCCAAGATGATTGATCCTTTTCCCGGTTATGCACGATTGCGTGACTGTATCCAGCGTTTCCAGAAAGACGAGGCAGAGCCTGCGCTCTACGTTTCAGGACAGTTTCTGGTGGACCTGCTGGTTTGGTATCACCTTGCCTGGATGGGAGAAAGCCTGCGCCAGACGGTCCCTCTTCTGGGTCGCCTGATGGCGCAAGGCGGAGGTTACACTCTGGCAGATCGGCTGGCCCTGAATACGTTGATCGGCGAAACCCTGAATTCGATTTTGCCGCGTTATCGGGCACTCCAGAAGGCAGGAAAAGTGGAACTGTCCACGACACCCAATACTCACCCCATTCTTCCGCTTCTCCTGGATTTTTCCACAGCGCGAGAAGCCGTGCCTCATTTGGCTTTGCCTCGACATCATTTTTATCCGGGAGGAGAAAACCGGGCTATCGATCACATCCGGAAAGCATTCGATGCTTATCATGGACAGTTTGACCAAAATCCCACAGGATTCTGGCCGGGAGAAGGAGCCCTGTCCACCGCCACCCTGGAAATGTTTGCCAAACAAGGTGTGGGCTGGACCGCCAGCAGTGAAAACGTTTTGGCCAAGACTTTGAGTTTGACCTGGGAACAGGATACTCCGTCTAAAGAACAGTGGCTTTATCAACCCTATCTGTTCAAAACCGAAGGCCATGAGTTGCGAATTTTTTTCCGGGATGACCAACTTTCGGATCGAATCGGGTTTGAGTATGCGCAATGGGATGGCAAAAACGCGGCCGAAGACTTCATTCATCAACTGGAAAGGATTCTGGAATCTACGCCTGAAGACCAGGATCCGGTGGTCACGGTCATTCTGGATGGGGAAAATGCTTGGGAATACTATCCTTACAACGGTTACTACTTCCTCGATTACCTTTATCAAGCGCTGGATTCTCACCCTGTGATACGCCCCGTCACTTTTAGTACCCTGTGTCAGCAGTTTGATGGAATGGATTTGCCTGTCCTGAAACAGGTGGTGGCAGGCAGTTGGGTTTACGGATCTTTGACCACATGGATGGGTAATCCCGACAAGAATGCGGCCTGGGACCTACTGGTAGAGGCCAAGGTGGCCTATGATCGAGTCCTTCCTACCCTGTCTCCCGAGCAACAGCATAAAGTCAGTCATCAACTGGCTGTATGCGAAGGATCTGATTGGTTCTGGTGGTTTGGAGATTACAACTCGGCCGAGAGTGTCCAATTATTTGACCGACTCTATCGTCTGAACTTGACGACTCTTTATCAACTTCTGTCCCTTGACCCTCCCCGCGTTCTGTCCCTTCCTTTCAGCCGGGGAAGTCGCAGTCAGGATGCGGGAGGTGCCATGCGCCGTAACATTCATCTCTGAACGAGTCTGTCATGCCAAAAAAAATCGCTTTCCTGATGGGGGTCCATGCACATCAACCCGTCGGCAACTTCCCTTCTGTCCTTGTCGATGCCTATCGGCGGTGTTATGGTCCTTTTTTGCGCTTGATGGCCCGTTTTCCGGAATTTCCCTTTGCCCTGCACGTCAGTGGTTGGTTACTGGACCAATGGTTGATCCATGACCCGGAAGACATGGAATTGCTCAAAATCATGGTGCGGCGTGGGCAGGCCGAACTCTTTACGGCGGGTTATGCCGAGCCCGTCCTTGCTGCCATTCCAGAGGTAGACCGACGGGGTCAGGTGCAATTCCTGTCCCAACGAATTCGCGATTGTTTCGGGGTGGAACCGAGGGGTTCCTGGCTCACCGAACGGGTCTGGGAAACTTCCGTGGTATCCGCGCTACACCAGAGTGGGGTGCGCTATGTCACGGTGGACGATTATCACTTTCTTTGTGCTGGCGTGCCTGCAGAGCGCCTGAATGGTTATTTCAGCACGGAAGAGGGAGGGGAAAGACTCGATATATTCCCCATTGCCGAGGGGCTGCGCTACCGCATTCCCTTTACACCGGCCCACGAAGTCGTCGGTTATCTGGAGGGTATGGCACGGGATGATCGCATGGAAGCCGCGATCTATTTTGATGATATTGAGAAATTTGGTATCTGGCCAAAAACCTATGAATGGGTCTATGAAAAGGGGTGGTTGGAACAATTCATCCAGGGGGTTCTCAATTCTCCCTTCATCGAACCCATGACCTATGCGCGTTACCACGCCCAGAATGCAACTCGGGGGCCGGTTTATCTGCCCACCACCTCGTACATCGAAATGAATGAGTGGACCTTGCCAGCCAAAGCTGGAGAGCATTATGCCCATCTGGTGGAACGGGCACGGAATGAACAAACTTACGTTCAGGATCGACCGTTTTTGCGCGGCGGAATCTGGCGAAACTTCATGATGCGCTATCCAGAAGCCAATCACCTGCACAAACGGATGCTGGGACTATCCACCCGTTTCCACGCGCTACCTGCGATACAGCAGACCGCTGAACGCCGTCGTCTGCTGTATGAGACGCAAGCCAATGACGCCTACTGGCACGGCTTGTTCGGAGGGCTTTATCTTCCGCATCTGCGACGAGCCCTGTATCGTGCCCTGCTACAACTGGAGGGGGATCTCGACCGGCACCACCCGCGTCCCGCATTGGCCCGCTACGATCTGGATCTGGACGGCAACGATGAAGTGATTCTCCAGAATGGCAAGATTCAAGCGATCATTGCCGGTGGTGGTCCAGCCCATCTACTGGAGTTGGACGTCTACGAACTGGCCCATAATTTTGCAGATACGCTGACTCGTCAGCGGGAGCATTACCATGCCAAAGTTCTGACTCAACCCATCGAGGCGGATACCGCCACGGGCGTTGGAAATCCCCACGAAGTGGTGCAGTTCAAACATCCCTTGACTGCCGGGGATTTGATCTTTGATTCGACCCGGCGCGCACTTTTTACCGACTATTTCAGGATGGATGGAGAACGACTTCTACTGGAATATGACGAGATCCGCGGGGGTGAAACGGATTCAGGGGTGAAATTCATGGGCAGGGCACAGGGGGGGTATAAAGAAATTTCTCTTCTGGAGCACGCGTTGCTGGTACGCTACGAGCATCCTGACCCTGTGTTCTGGTCAACGTTCGAAATCGAACTCAATCTGGTCATGCCCAGTTGTGATGGCCCGGCGGGTCGTTTCGAATTTAATGGAAGCATTCCTGGGGGGTTTGGTCAGGACATTGAACTCAACGGAGTGACCCAGTTGGTCCTGCGCGACGAGGTTCTGGGGGGAGGCATCACCTTATGCTGCGATGTACCCTGTCGGGTTATTTCTCGTCCCTGCCACAGTGTTTCTCAATCGGAAGCCGGGTTTGAAAAAATCATGCAGGCTGTGACATTGACCTTTGCCGATTTTGCGGCACCCGCCAGAAAACTGTTGATAACCCTGACGGCATGGTCAAGTTGACGAAACGAGCGAATTCTTCAGAATATTCCGAGCCCGAAGAGCAAGGTTGCTCCTCCCAGTCCCAATAGTTTCAGGAAAATCCCACGATTGCGTGCGTGGTTCCCCAAAATCAGGGTGTATCCACTTTCCAACAGGATATTGCTGCCCGCAGCCATGATCAATGCGCCCGCACTCTGTGTAAGAGCTAGATCATGGTGGGAATTGTTGAGCAATGACATGATGAAAGGATTGATGTCGGTAAAACCAATCACCAGGGCTAAAATTTCTATTCCACCTGAACCAAAATCCTGCAGGACGAAATGGGTCAGGACAGTCATGAGCACGAACAGAAGAGCAAAAAGCAATGCTGTACGCAGTGCCAGAGGATTGTCGCTGGATACATTGTCCAGGGCATCGGGGATTTTCCTGTCTGTTTTACGTTGGCTGAGCCAGGCGAGACCCAGAGCAATCATGCCCCCTCCGAGAAGAGGCAAGGCACAGTACGGAAGCAGCACGGGAGCCATTAACAGGATCAGCAGCAACAATCGGCCGTACATCATGCCCACGGCACTCAGAATTCCCCCATGGATCTGGGCGAGAGGGGCGGAGGGGGGCGCCGAGGCTCGAGCCAAGACCACAATGGTGGCAGTGCTGGAGTAGATTCCTCCAAGCAGTCCCGTCAGCAGATAGCCGCTTCTCTTGAACACATAGCGGCGCAACAGATAACCTGCATAGGAAATAGCGGAAATCACGACAACCGCCATCCATACCGAAAAGGGTGTGAGGGGTACGTTTTTGAACGGGTATTCTTTGGGCAGGAGGGGAAGGATCACTGCAGAGAGCAGCAGGAACTTGGATAAAGTCAGCAATTCCAGGCGATCCATGGTCGCAATCAAGTGATGGGTCAGGGGGCGGGCACCCAGGATCAGGACCACGCTGACAAAAATCAGAATCAGGAACCAGAGTGGGAAAAATTGAGAACTCGGCCCATAGGTGTAGACCAGCATTCCGATCAGGAATTGATGGATACCTTTCTGACCCACCTGCAATTTATGATGATAGAACTGCACGAACAACGTGATCAAAAATAACATGCCACCGAGATAGAGCAGACCTGTCGGGTTCAGATAATAGAGAAGAAATCCCAGTGCTGCGATAAATGCATAGGTACGGGATGAACCCATGGCCAGCGGATGTTCCAGGTGGCGCGTGAGAAGATATTCGCGGAATTCCAGTCCTGTCAAAAATCCCAGGCAGACCACCAGCAGGAAACGAGTGCCAAGTTGAGAGGACAGTTCCAGAAGGAAAAGATGTAGTTGAGACATGGTGGGAAATAACAATCGTTGAAAGTCTGTTAAAATGCTAAATAATGAACCTTGACAACTCGAAAAACCACACTACTTAGCCAATTCATCGCCATGGGCAGACCTCCGCGTCAACTTCCCTCTCCGAGCCCGTCCAGTGCTACGCTTCCTGCTGCCGAGGACGCGCTGGAGGCTGTGACCCACATCATGGCCCCAATGATACGCTTGCTCCTGTCCTGCGGGGTGGATTATGTGCGTTTTGCCGCTGTACTCAAGCAAACCTTCATTGAACAGGCTCAAGGCGAACTTGAGGAAGCCCGCTGCAAAGATACGGACTCTGCTCTGAGTTTACTGAGTGGCGTTCATCGCAAGGATGTACGTTATTGGCGTGAAAACGGTATGGGGGATCGAATTGCGCGAAAAGTTTCCTTGAGTAGTCAGGTATTCTCTCACTGGATACAAAATCCACTCTATCGCGATCGCTTCAAAAATCCAAAACCCTTGTTACGTATTGGTGATGAAATCTCCTTTGAAACACTGGTGCGCCAGATTACTCAAGATGTCCATCCCTACACAGTGCTTTCTGAATTGGTTCGTCTAGGATTGGTGACCATCAAGAAAAAACAGGGTCAAGACTGGGTCATTCCTTCTCCCCGGGGATTTGTGCCTCCAGCAGGTTCCGCTGAACTCATGGAATTGTTTTCAGGAAATCTGGGGGATCATGTGTCCGCCGCCGTCAGTAATATCAAGGGTCACGAGCCTCGCTTGGAACAAAGCGTCTTCGTCAGCGGGCTGACTCCAGAATCTGCGGCCAAACTTGCCCAACTGTCTCAAAAACTCTGGTCTCAGGTGCGGAGCGAAATAATCCGAGAAAGCAGCCTGCTCTACGAGAAAGAACGAAATGACCCACGGGCCTCGTACCGAATTCGTTTCGGGTCCTATTTCTGGGATGCGCCCCTGTCTGAGTCGTTGCCCTCTGTTCAAGAGGATGAAACTCATGGACAGTGATTCTTCTCGGTGAATTCTTCCATGCTTTCTCTCCGTCCCGGGAATCTGAAAGTTTCGAGCAATGTGCTGAACAAGGCGGGACTACTCTTGCTGTTTTTTATCCTGAGTTCTTGTGGCGGTGGTGGGACCCAGGTGGCCGGCGGGGTAGGAACGGGAGGAACCGGAGTGGTTGCTGGAACGGTCACAGGGTTTGGCAGTCTGGTGATGGATGGGATTGCCTACAATAGCGCCACCCCCCGATACGCAGCAGAATCCACCACTCAACCCAGTGTCCCGGTCACCGCCATGAAAGTCCCCTTGGGAGGTCAACTGAATATTCAGACCGATACCCTGGGCAATCCGGTTTCCGTTTGGATCAACCCGGCTCTGGTAGGGACGGTGACGAGTGTCAATCCGACGGCAGGCACCTTGATCGTCAATGGCATGGAAGTCGTCGTGAATTCCGCTGCGTCCTCACTGCCGAACACCTTTTTTATCGGATATGCAGGCATGGGCGCCATACAACTCAACGATATGGTGCAAGTGCAAGGTGTTCCAGGCTTCACTCCCTCTGGAACGCCTTTTGTTCAAGCCACACTGATCAAGTTGATGCCCAGCAACCTTCCCATCACCCGGGTCAGCGGTCCTTTGGCCCAATGGAATCCGTCCCAGAGTACTTTCACGGTCAATGGGATCCCGTTCTCTTTCAATGCCGGTACACGGTTCTCCAGTCTATTTTCAAATCAAACGCTGGGCGTAGGAGTACTCAAGAATGGACAATGGGTCAATATCTGGAGTCAGACACCCTCCGGAACCACGCCTTTAGTTGCCGGATCCCTTCAGGTCAGCACAGTCTTGCCGGGCATGAGCGGCAATATCACGCTGTCTGGTCTGGTGTCGGCCGTGCAGGGAAACCAGTTTCAAGTGGATGGGGTTCTGGTCAACGCCATCAATCAGGGAGGAGTAACGGCAGGTCAGTACGTTACGCTCAAGGGGGTCATCGACTCCACGACGGGGGAAGTTTCCGTCCAAACACTGACTCCATATGTCCAGAGTCCTGTCACCTTGTCAGGAACCATCAGTGAATTTATATCAACAGGAAACTTTGTCATTCGAGGGACGCCGATCATCACCAACAGTGGCACGGTACTTACCTCTGCCAATGGCACTGCCGCCCCGTTATCCGCCTTGCGAGAAAACGTCTATGTCGCCATACAGGGGACCCTTCAGGGGAACATGGTCTTGGCGAGTTCCATCACGGTTTATCCCAGTCCCCCTTCAGGCGAGGTAGTGGACTATCTGGGGAAGGTCAGCCAATATAACCCTTCCCAGGGAACGTTTACCCTCACACCGTTCAGCGGTTCTCCGCAGCAGGTGTCATTGTCGGCCGTTGCCTCCTTCAGCAACGGAACTGTCGCCAATCTGGCCAATGGCGCCCTTGTGGAAGTGGAAGCCACTGCGGCCTCCCCGCAGACGTTATCGGCTTACGGGGTCAGTTTCTGGAATATCACGAACTCCAATCTTTCTTCAGGTACCCTGGAAATCAGCGGGGTCGTCTACGATTATGTCTCGGGAGGGAATAGTTTCAATCTGAACGGTCTTCCCCTGGTACTCGGTAGTGGAGTTTCCTTGCCATCGGGATTTGGTAATGGAGACAACGTCGATGTACTGATGACGCTTTCTGGCAGTCAGTATCAAGTCAATGCAGTCGCTCAGGACGATTCCAACTGACAGCATGTTTACAGTGCTTGGGCCTTGTCATGCTCACGGGTTCCTGATAGAATTCTGGTCTTGATTGTTCCCTGATAGCTCAGTCGGTAGAGCGACGGACTGTTAATCCGCAGGTCCCAGGTTCGAGCCCTGGTCGGGGAGCCAAATAAATCAAGGCATTGCAGCGATGCGGGGCTTTTTTATTTGCGGGTTGTGGCTCCGTGTAGGCGCAGTGTAGGTTTTGCCGGAAGGTCATCCACAAAAAACCGCCTGCCTGTTTCCAGTTCAAGCGCCTTGTGTCTCATTGTCAGCAGATTTTAAGTCTTGGTCAGTCGCGTAAAAATCCGTCAACATGCGCCCAGGCTTGAAAATATACTTTGGGTTCGTTAGGTAATCTTCGGGCAAAGGCTCGCCATACCACCAGCCCAAAGGTTTAACCCGATGCACGCGCTGCGGGTTGTGCATCTTCATTTTCATTTGCTCCTATCGGTGGACTGATAACTTCAACCCGGCAGCGCCAACAACTGCCAGTAGGGTCTTGATTGTCGGATTGCCGCGCAAGGACAATGCCCGGTAAAGGCTTTCCCTTGGTATTCCTGCCCGTTCTGCAACCGCGCTCATGCCTTGCGCCTCGGCAATGTGTCGCAGGGCGGTCAGCAGGGCTTCACGTCCTCCGGGTTGGTTTGATTCATCCAGTGCGGTGGACAGGTATTCATCGGCAAAGGCCGGGTCTTCGCGCAGCAGTTCCAGCACTGCATCATCATGGGGGCGGGATGCTTTGTTCATATCTCGTTTCTCCTGTTCCAGTTCTTCCAGTATTCCAATGCTGTTTCAATCTCGGCCTGTTGTTTCCGCTTGTCGCCACCTATGAGAATCAAGATAAGTTTGCGCCCGCTCTGGCGTAATACACGCGATAGCCCGGCCCGTGGTCAATGCGCAGTTCCCATACGCCGTCAGCAATCGGCTTGCAGTCCCCAAAGTTTCCAGCGGCCATGCGCTGAATGCGTACCACAACTCGCGCTCTTGCTTGCCGGTCGGCCAGATTTGCCAGCCATTCCTTGAAAGGGTCGTGCCCATCGTCCGTCAGGTAATCGGAAACTTTATGGTGTGAATTATACGTTACATTTGAATAAGTTCAAGTGTCGTTATTTACGACACGCAAACCTGCTTGCACTGGTACAAATTCAATTCCGGACTGCTCCAATATCCACGCTTCTATTTTGACGTGCCACATGCGCAGCAGGTCGAGCGAGCGGCGGATGTAGTTCTGTTCTCTCACGCCTTGGGGTGCATGGCCTTGTATCTGCGCAGCAATTCCGGCGGGCGTTTCTGTCCACTCGCACAGGCTGGCAAAGCTCCGGCGCAATCCGTGCAGCGTTACATCAACCCCGGCAATGGCGCAGGCTTTCCCGTGGGCTATGCGCGGCTCCTCGATGCGCCCTGATGCGGCGGTGGGGCTACTGAATACAAAAGCATTGCGGCGGGGCAAGGCGGCCAGCAGGTGCGCCACATAGGGGGTTAATGGAATGACGCGCAATCCTTCCATCTTGTCCCGTATGGTCATGCTGTTCCATTGAAAATCCACGTCCTGCCACTTGAGAGCAGCCAGTTCATTGCGCCTTGCTCCGGTCAATAGCAAGCCTTGCAGGTAGGCACTGATAACAGGGTTTCCGATTTTCTTTACAGCGGCAAACCATGCGGGCAGTTGCTCACGCTGCAACACGTCATTTTTCACCTTTGCTTTGCCCAGGCTCTCGCGGGCGGCCTTGCTCTTTGCTGCATTGCTTGTAACGGCTTCCTTGTAGGCTGGATGTTCTGCGCACCAGTTCAGAAAGGCTTTCAACAGGCGAAGGGATAGGCGGGCGCGGGTCGGTCTGGTCGCTGCCTCCACCTTGGCCCATGCTTCCACCCGTTCCGGTGTCATATCAATCAGGCGGACCGTCAGCAGGGCGGCAAGCGGTCCCGGTTTGGTCAGGTCGGCGCTTCGGCTCCGTGCAATCCCGCCGGGGTGCGTCAGCGTCACATGGTCGCGGTAATGGCGTTCGGACCATTGCGGCTTTCTTGCTTCGATATATTCCAGCCATGCCGTGCCGACTGTTACAGATTCGCGGGCTTGCTGTGCCGCCAGCGCAGCGGCTTCGGCTTCCTTGGCCTGTCGTTCGGCTATTCGTGCGGCTTCCTTGTCGGCCCTCACTTGGCGCGGGTCTATGTTTTGGTCGGTCATCACTTTAAGGCGTGTTGCTTCGGCTTGTGCTTTGCCTATCGCCCAGGTGCGCGTGTCACCTATCGTGATGCGGATTGTCTGGCCGTTTAGTCTTGTTTCAAAGATATAGGATTTTGAACCGGCAGCGGTAACGCGCAAACCCAACCCCGGCGTTTTCCCGTCCCAGAATATACTTTGCTTTGCTCCCTGCTTGCATTCAAACCCTGCAACCCTGTCCGCCGTGAAGTTTTCCCGTTTCATTGTGTCCGTCTTTCCGTGTAGGCACTGTGTAGGCAAATTATAGCAACAAAACGGAATATCAATCAACACAAGAAACAGGCTTGTTTTATGCAAGTAACTGTATTTGCTTTATTCATGCGGGTTTTAGGAATTGTAATCAACACAGAAAAACACTATTTTTTGCGGACCGTTAATCCGCAGGTCCAAGGTTCGAGCCCTGGTCGGGGGAGCCAAAACAAATTTTCAATGAATCAGGCACCTAAGTTTGTCCGGGTGTAAACAATCGACCAACCCGTCTTGAGCCTGACGGCCTTTTTTGATAGGGGGACGGCAGTTGCTATGCGGGGGCGAAGGGCTGGGCGGTGAGTTGCCGGCGGAAGGATTTCTGCAGCGGATACAGCCAAATGTCTTTGA
>WJXM01000038.1 GCA_019456405.1 Ferrovum sp.
AATGTCCCCTTCCTTGATCTGCATCGCCTCTGCCGTTTTGGGATGGATCTCGACCCAACTGTCCCAGACCACCGTGGTCTTGGTTTCAGGCGATTCCTGCAGCCTGGGCAGGTAGGCATGACGCCCGTCGCGCATGTCCGGTCGGATGGAGGGGACGAAGTAGAAGGGGTAGTCCGTCGTCAGTTCTGCGGGCTTCGGCATGGTCAGGGCCGGTAGCCGGGCCTCCAGAGAGGTCGGTTTTCCGTCCCACTTGACGAGACCATTGCGCAGGGCGTCTTCCCAGAAATGATCATCGCTGTCGCTGACCTTGAAAACCGGCTTGGCCTTGACCATCGCGGTTTTGAGATAACTGTAATAGTCAGGAAATGCGGCGTAGGCCTCTGGCTTGCGTTTTTTCAATATTTCCAGAAGGATGTCGCCGTACCCCTTGGACTCGGGATAGAGTTTTTCCATCAGGGGTTGCTGCAGCATCACCTCCACGCCATCCGGCTGGTATTCGGCCACATGGGTGCCAAAGTCTTCCAGCGCGGACAACAGGGGTAGAACCAGATCACAATGTCCCGCCGTTTCATCCATGTGCGTGACAAAAGCCACCTTGAAAGGAACATTGCTCATGGATTCTGCGAAGGGCAGATGGGACGGCGCCGTGAACACCGGATTGGTACCATAAACCAGTAGGGCCTGGGTCTTTCCAGCGGCCATTTTCTGGTTCAGGTCCGCCAGTGCATGGTAACTTCCCAAGGTAGGCGTCAGTTGAGGGAAGGGATGTTCGGCCTGTCCCTCCATCGTCTGTCCCCGATTCCCCAGAATCACGTTGAGCAGTTGTACGGCCGCTGCATTGCTGAACCCATAGGGGTGTCCTTCTACCGAAGGTCCGGCAATCACCAGAGAAGGCGTATTGTTCCACAGTTGAGCCGCAATCAGGCGTACCGCATCGGAACCGATCCCCGTGATATCGCTCACGGCATCCCGATCGTAATTTTTGACCAGATCGAGAATTTCCTGCGGAACGCCCCTGGAGAACTCTTCGTGTTGCAGCAAGTCATGCGCGATACCCAAGGCCAGAATTCCTTCGGTCCCTGGCTTGATGGGATACCAGCGATCCGCATTTCCTCCCGTCAGGGTCATGCGCGGCTCGATCTGGATCAAGGTACCGCGTGGTGCCTTTCGAAACAGCGCATACTGGCGTGCCATGTAAACCGGCGAGACGCCGCTGCCCAGGAAATCGTTACCAAAGGACAGGATCAGGCGTGCCTTGTGGATATTCCAGAGGGGCTGCTCCGCGCCCAGAATGGCCTTGCTGGCGGCTCTCCCCGTAGCGGTGGAGAGCGCATCGTAGGTCACATGATGGGTGGAATCAAAGGTTTCCAGGAAATTTTCCAGAAGTACCCGCTGGTGTCCACTGACCCCACCGGTCAGAAAAGCGATCTGTTCGCCTTTCAGCGGACTGTTTGGTCCCAGACGTTGTTCCAGGATCTGATGGGCCGTCTCCCAGGATACGGGGGTCAATCCCCCTTCACCCTTATACATGGGCGTACGCAACCGATCCGGGTTGTAGTGGGCCTGCACGCCTGCCTGTCCCAGCCCGCAAATCTTTCCGCCGCTGATTCCGGACTCGGGATTTCCCTCCAGTTTAAGAACCCGCCCTTCGCGCACCTTGCCCATGATTCCACAGCCGGAACCACACTGGGCGCAGGTCGAGGCATAAAAAACTCCGATGCCGGGCACCACGAAGTCTTGAGGATGGACGTAAGACATGACCTCTTCCACCCCTGACTCGATGGAAGTATGACCACATCCTGCCAGTGTGGCAGCAGCCCCACTGATCCCCAATACCTTGAGGAAATCTCGGCGATCCAAATTACTCATTGTCATTTCATCGTCTCCTGTTTGGTCGCCGTTTTATTTATGACAGAGCCAGCAATCGTTGGGACCGTGACTGGTCACCGTGCTCCCCGCCTTCTCCAGATGATCCTTTTGGTGACAACTGACACACCAACCCATGGACAAGGCTTTGACACGCCGCGCCGTCGTCATGGAAGCAATATCGCCATGACAGTACCCACAGACTTCACGAACGGGTCGTTTTTCCTGGAAATAAAAACGCTGGATATGGCGCTCGTGGTTGAAACGAACGAAATCAGGCAAGTCATGCACTTTTTTCCAGGGAATCGGCTGCTTGTTTTCCCAATATTCAAACAATTTCTTGATCCGCGGACGATCCTTGACGCCTTCGATCAAATTGTGACACCCCATACATTTGTCGAGACGAGGAATTCCAGACACATTGCTGCGTCGCGCGTAGGTATGACAGTACATGCAGTTGATCTGCATGCGTCCGGCGTGGGTGTTATGTGGAAACTCGATGGGTTGCTCCACCACCGGGCCCAGCGCATCGTACCCATCACTGGTTTGTGAACCAATGGGGCCGCCCTGAACAAAAGGCTCCGCAAAGACCTGCGCACTCCCGATCCAGAACAGCACGATCCAGAGAAAAATTCTTTTTCCGTAATTCATTCAATAATCCTGCCCAGAAAAAACTCACCCGCGACTTCGCCCCAACTGACGAAGGTCTTGACGGTCAATCCCTTATTGACATCCACGTATCCACCCAAGACCCGAACATGACCGCCCTCCACTGTCACGGACCGTGGAGGAATGGCAAGCACTGTCAAAAAGTCGGTACGCACACGCATCCCGAGCCAGAATGGAAGGGCTGAGAAAACATGCTCTTCATCCCCAGATTCGGATCGGAAACAGAAACGAAAAGGTGCCCTTGGCACCTTTTCGAATACGACTTGGAACTATTGAGTTATTTGGGTTTTGCGACGAAGCCGTTGCAATAGCAGGTCGGGCAAATTTCATCGTCCCCGGGGTAGAGTTTACACCCGTGCACGGCACCTGGATCGGTCGGCTTGTCCTTGTTGGGAATGAAGTTCATGCAACGATTGCACTGCTTTTCCCCATTGGGATGGTCCTGAAAATGCAAGGCTGTCCGCACGGCGGTGTTCTTCTTGGCGAAGGCCGAAGTGGTAAAGCCTGCCATCGGCGCTGCCACGATAGCGATGGAGCCCATCTTGAGCAACTGACGGCGCGATTGTTTAATACCTTTTTCCATGTTGTAACCCCTCCAGATCGATTAAATAGTTTTAGGTTAAAACCAACAAAAAACATATTTTATTATTGTGATACGACGCTCATGGCCGGAAGACAAACACCTTCTCCGACTGACCATATGCCTAGCGTAGCGCCCCTGAAACAGACTGTCAAGTGGGTCTAATCTTTCCCCTTATTTCGGTCCCGTCAGCGGCTTCGACAAGCATGCCTCAAAAATCTGTTGCGAAGCCGGTTTTGCCCATGATATAGTCCGCTACGATGCGACATGGAAACGCTGACATCGCAAAATTCTGCGGTAAAATCAGCGAACCGTGCCGCGTTTGGGAATCTTTGCAGCCCGTTCAATTAAAAAAAGCAGTACGGGTTCATGGAACGGTAGGTCCTGTCTACTGTCCTGTCATTCAATGTCATTCTGGAGGGGGGTAAATGCGTAAGTCATTCACTAAGATCACATCCGGGCTGGCTGTGGCCGCGGCTCTGGTGAGCATGACGGCTCTGGCTGAAGAAGAAGGGGTCATG
>WJXM01000039.1 GCA_019456405.1 Ferrovum sp.
CAATGCCGCCTTGCGCCGGCTTGGCTATGACACCAAAACCGAAATCACGGGGCATGGATTCAGAGCCATGGCGCGCACCATTCTGGCCGAAGAACTGGATCAGAAGCCCGAAGTCATCGAACACCAACTGGCTCACCGAGTACCCGATGCGCTGGGCACCGCCTACAACCGCACAAAGTTCCTGAACAAGCGCCGAGAGATGATGCAAGTTTGGGCCGACTATCTGGATAAACTCAAGGCCGGTGCCGACATCCTCTCCATCCACCAGAGAACCGCCTGATTCATCCGGAAGCCGGAAAAGAAAGTCGAGCAGATTCAACCCGGTTCAAACGAACGATCCTGCTCTATTCAAAAAAAACACCCCCAACCAGAATGGTCGGGGGTGGTGAAACATGGAACTTCCCGTTCACAGGGAACGGATGCCCCGATCAGGGGTGATACCGGAGACCGCCTTGCGACTCATGGTGATTCTGGCATCGATCCAGTCATCCACCTCAGCCTCGATCCACCCCACACTACGCGCGCCCAGATGAATCTGGGCCGGGAAATTTCCCTCACTCACCAACTGGTAAATCAGTGAACGGGACAACCCGGTTTTGTCCAGCACGGCGTCCAGCCGCAATATCCGGGCGCTCATGCTGACCTCCCATGCTGGCGGGTCCACTGGGCCAGGGGAATTCCCTTGTCCCTGAGACGGCGGAGATAGCGTAACTGCCGGGGTGGCAGAGGGGCTTCCTTGAGTCCCCGCCGCTTGACCTCGGCCCGGTATAACTTCACCAGTTTGCCGATCTGGGAACGGATACCGCCAAACCCCGGAGAGGCGAACAGTCCATAGAGCATCCCGTGCAACTCGCGAATATCCCCGGAACGCACCGTCTCGATGATGGAATCCCGCCAGGCCCCATACTGCAGTTCCATCATACGCCAGGTGAGCCGTTCACCTTCCAGTCCCTTCTTGGGCAACCTGACGAGTTCGAACCCGTGGAACTCAACCCGCTCCCGTTGCCGCGTATCGTGCAACTTCTCCAGGGTGTGAGCCCCATGACTGCCCATCTCGGGGGGCGACACGAACATCCACCACACCACCCGCCCCGCCCTTTCGTCATGCCACAACAGCAATCGCGCATTGCCCAGCCCCGCACGCTTGCGCCTTGCCCGCTCATTGCGCTCTGCCAGAACGTTATAGTTGAGGTCAAACCGGCGCACCAGCGACTCCACCTTGCTCTCGGAAACGCCTCCAGAAACCCACATGGGGTACCCATTGTGAATACAGTCCGCCAAGCGCTGCATCACCAAACTTCTATCCATAAAAATATACATTCGGAACTCCAGATCATGGTTAATGAACATGGAGGCCCCATCCCCCTAAGGGGGGCAGCCCTCCGAAGGGTATTGCCTTGCACGGAGGGGTAATGTCTTGAGAGGGAGCTAAAAACCGATGGGCGTAAAAAAACCCCGGCCAAAAGACCGGGGCGTGCAGTTAACGTCAGGCTGACGATGGATTAAAGGCCGAAGCCCATTTGTGGGACGAATCCCGCAGGACGCTGCCGCAGCGGTCTGCCTGCTGATTTTCTGTCGGACAAGGTCTCTCGGCTCCCCTTGTCCCGCCGCCTTCTGGTCGCGGTCACTTCCCCATTGTTCCCCGGAGGGAGGCATGGTTGCTTGGGTTGTGGTGACATCCGTGGACTGCCAAATCCACTCTCCTTGCTATCGGAGCGTCACGGTCCTTGAGGTCGCCCTCATACTTCCAGATCCGCTATGGGTTGATATTCATGCCCCAAATTGCCGGGCACCCCTTCCTTCGCCTATGGAAATCACCCCGGAGCCAACCGGGTCACGGAAATGCGCCAACATTCCCGTCCTTTCCAACGCCACCCTGTCACGGGTTTTCAACACACCTTTTCGACTGCTCCCGGCTTTCGATTCATGAACATAACAGCAAGTCTGCCCATGAAACCTGCCCCGACCCATCTTCCGGTCTGGCACTACTTGCCGAGTCTCCCACGCATAGCCTGTTGCAGATAGGTGCCACCCTATCCATGGCCTTAGCGCTTCCCACATTAGTCAACAAAGTCACGACTC
>WJXM01000040.1 GCA_019456405.1 Ferrovum sp.
TCCTCACAGGAAACAAACATAAGGAACAATCAAGATGACGATAGGACTTGTCGGCCGTAAAGTCGGCATGACGCGCGTCTTCACTGATGACGGTGAGGCTATTCCAGTCACCGTCGTGGAAGTGGGCGGTAATCGCGTCACGCAAATCAAAACGCCAGCAACGGATGGGTATTCTGCCATTCAGGTTACGTATGGTGAACGACGTGCCAGCCGCGTGACCAAGGCACAAGCGGGCCATCTGGCAAAATCCGGTTCATTGGCCGGGACCATGACCCGTGAATTTCCGGTGAGCGAGGTTCAGGTTGCAGACCTGTCCCTGGGTTCCGTTCTTCCCCTGGATCAGTTTCAGGTGGGACAAAAAGTCGATGTCACCGGAACCACGCTGGGTAAAGGGTTCACCGGCGCGATCAAACGACACCACTTCAGTTCCAACCGTGCCAGCCATGGTAATTCTCTCAGCCATAACAGCCCGGGTTCCATCGGGATGGCGCAGGATCCTGGCCGGGTGTTTCCAGGAAAGCGGATGGCCGGACACTACGGTGATGATCGCCGTACCACGCAGAATCTGGAAATCGTGCGAATCGATAACGCACGCAATCTACTCTTGATCAAAGGCGCCATTCCTGGCTCCAAGGGTGGTCATGTGATCGTCAAGCCCGCAGTCAAGGGAGGTGCATGAGATGGATCTCAAACTGATCGATGATAACGGGCAGGTGACTTCAACTGTCAATGGTTCCGACGCATTGTTTGCCAGGGATTACAACGAACCGCTGGTACACCAGTTGATCGTTGCCTTCCAGGCCAATGCGCGGCAAGGAACCCGGGCCCAGAAGGGACGCAGCGAAGTGGCCAAGTCTACCCGCAAGCCCTGGAAACAGAAGGGGACCGGCCGCGCCCGCGCAGGGATGGCCTCCAGTCCGCTGTGGCGTGGCGGCGGCAAGATTTTTCCTTCCAGCCCGGATGAAAACTTCGGCCATAAGGTCAACCGCAAGATGTACCGCGTGGGCATGTGCACCATCCTGTCACAACTGGTGCGGGAAGATCGCCTGGCGGTGGTCGAGGATATTGCGCTCGAATCACCCAAAACCCGCCACTTTGCGGGAAAACTGAAGGGGATGGGGCTGGAACGCGTACTGATCATTACCGACAGCCTGGACGAGAACCTTTACCTGTCTTCGAGAAATCTGCCGAACGCATTGGTTCTCATGGTCACGGAAGCAGATCCTTACAATCTGGTGCGTTTCCCGAAAGTGGTCCTGACACGCAGTGCAGTCAAGAAATTCGAGGAGGTGCTGGGATGAATACCGTCATTCGTGAAGAACGTCTGCTTCAGATCATCGAAGCCCCTGTCATTTCCGAAAAAAGTACGCGCGTAGCGGACAAGCATCAGCAAGCCGTGTTTCGCGTGGTTTGTGATGCAACCAAGGCGGAAATCAAGGCGGCTGTTCAACATCTGTTCAAGGTTGAGGTGGACACCGTTCAGGTCGTCAACGTCAAGGGCAAACACAAACGTTCTGGTCGTTTCGTGGGCAAGCGTAAGGATTGGAAAAAAGCCTACGTCTGCCTCAAGGCTGGCCAGGAACTCAATCTGGTGCAGGGAGAATAAGACATGGCGATCATCAAGATGAAACCTACATCGCCGGGCCGGCGGGGCGTGATCAGAGTCAGCCATCCCCACCTGCACAAGGGCGAAGCGGAAAA
>WJXM01000041.1 GCA_019456405.1 Ferrovum sp.
GAACGGGGTACTGTCTATACTGGGGACATGGACCCTGCCCTGAAAATCCTGCGTGAGACTTTTGGATACAGGGAATTTCGTGGGTTCCAGGAGGAAGTGATTGAGCATGTCCGTGGGGGAGAGCATGCGCTGGTTCTGATGCCCACTGGCGGAGGCAAATCCCTGTGCTACCAGATTCCCGGATTGTTACGGACGGGCGTGACGCTGGTCGTTTCTCCGCTCATCGCCCTGATGCAGGATCAGGTTCAGGCACTCAGGAAGCGCGGCATTGCTGCGGCATGCCTCAATTCGTTTCAACCCGAGGGAGAGGCAAGGGACATTCAACATGCCCTGCGGGCTCATGAACTGAAATTCCTTTATCTGGCACCCGAGCGTTTGGTTCAGCGCCATTTTCAATCCATTCTGAAGGCGTTGTACGATAGGCGGCAAGTGGCGTTGTTTGCCATCGATGAATGTCATTGCATTGCTGAATGGGGGCATGATTTTCGTCCTGAATATCGACAGTTGACGGTGTTGGCGGATCGGTACCCGGGGGTTCCACGGATTGCAGTCACGGCAACGGCTGATGTTCATACCCGTCAGGAAATATGCGAGTCCCTGAAACTGGGCGGAGCACGGTGTTTTGTCAGCAGTTTCGACCGGCCCAATCTGCATTACTGTGTGACGGAACGGAAGGCGGTCGTGCCCCAGGTGGAAAATTTTCTTCAGCGGCACTGTGGGCAAGGTGGAATTGTGTATTGTCCTACTCGCCGCATGGTGGAAAGTCTCGCCATGCGGCTACAAACTTCTGGTTGGCCCTGCCTGGTCTATCATGCGGGATTGAGTCCGGCCGTCCGGGAGCGGGCGCAGTACCAATTTCTACAGTCATCAGAATGGGTGATGATTGCAACGATTGCCTTTGGTATGGGGGTGGACAAGCCGGACATTCGTTTTGTGATCCATCTGGCGTCCCCCCGTTCTCTCGAGGGGTATTATCAGGAAACCGGGAGGGCCGGACGGGATGGACGGGTGTCCGAGGCATTGTTGCTCCATCATCCCGAGGACCTGTCACTTTCCTGTGGTCAAGGTGCGGGAACTGGAAATTCATTGCATCGCCGTGTATCGCAAAGAAAGTGCGCAGCGGTGGAGAGTTTCATTCGTGATCGACGATGCCGACGACAAGTCTTGCTGGAATATTTTGGCGAAAGCCATGAGGGCAATTGTGGGACGTGTGATGTCTGCAACTCCGCTTATCTGGATTGGTCGGGTCCTTTCAGGCGTCTTTCGACGATTTTGTTTGCGCCTTCCCGAAGGTAAGGGTCAGGAGGAAGTGGAATCAGAAATACGGGATGTGATTTCAAAAAATTCCGAGTTGAAGTCCAGGCTGCCAGGCTTGATGCTAAGTTGCTCATCGCAGTGCAAAACAAAAGCTTGCGAAGTGCGATAGAGCACCTCGAGCAATTCATACAGACTATTAAAGTGATCGGCAATTTCCGCATAGTCAATTTCATAATCATGCGCGGCCAGATTACGGGCTGCTCTGAGTAATTGCCAAGAGTCAATCGAATCAATCACCGCATGTTTCTCATAGTAAGCCAGAACGTTCAGAAAAGAATCGCCGGGTTCACCCAACAAAATCTGCGCATGGCGCATGGCCGCCGCCAGCGTATCCTGTAACTTTGAGAAACGTTCATTAAAGGCAGACAAGGCTTCAAACAAGGTTTCGTCTTTTTTGTATTGACGCAATAATTGTCCATTCAGTAACCACGGTAACTTGCGTGAAGCTGCGTCCAGAAAATACACACAACGCTGGATCGCCTCCAGCAAATTACCCAGATGCGTTTTTTCAGCCAGCAATAAATCTGTTTTCATAGTAATACGCCCTGCATGTGCGCGATGGCCTGAAACGCGGTCCGGGAAGCGCCTTGCTGCATGGAGACAACGTCCACGGGTATCCCCAGATGAGACTCCAACGTCGACTTGATGCGTGCCCGCTGCAAGAATGAAAGTTTGGTTTCACTCTCAAGCAGTAGATCGAGATCACCCCCTCGAGCATCATCCTGCAGCCGGGAGCCGAATACATAAATACGGGCAGAAGTACCAAGTATACTTGCGACCGTCTTCCGTATGAACGCGATCTGATTTGTGTTCAATCGCATTGGAGCGATCCCCCCTTTGTCATTGCGACGACTATCTACCTTCACCACTTTTGATGGACCGATTATACGCCCCCTGTTATAAATTCAGAGTCTCTTTGCCCATCAAACCCAAGAGCCCCTCAGAACGGGCATTGACAACTCGTGGGGCACGCGGCACCCTAACGCTCTTGTTCGTTCGTTCTCGAGGAGATTCCATGCCGACTTACCGTTCACGTACCACGACCCAGGGCCGCAACATGGCGGGAGCGCGCGCGCTGTGGCGCGCCACCGGCATGAAGGATGGCGATTTCGAGAAGCCGATCATCGCCGTCGTCAATTCATTCACACAGTTCGTGCCAGGGCATGTGCACCTGAAGGACCTCGGCCAGTTGGTGGCGCGCGAGATCGAAGCGGCCGGGGGCGTCGCGAAGGAATTCAATACGATCGCCGTCGATGACGGCATCGCGATGGGGCATGGCGGCATGCTGTACTCGCTGCCGTCGCGCGACCTGATCGCCGACTCCGTCGAATACATGGTCAACGCGCACTGTGCCGATGCGATGGTGTGCATCTCGAACTGCGACAAGATCACGCCCGGCATGCTGATGGCTGCGATGCGCCTCAATATCCCGGTGGTGTTCGTGTCCGGTGGTCCCATGGAGGCGGGCAAGGTGGTCAAGGTTGTCAACAATGAGAAGAAGATCCTCAAGCTCGATCTGATCGATGCGATGATCAAGGCGGGGGACGCCACGGTGTCCGATGCGGATGTGGCGGAAGTGGAGCGCTCAGCATGCCCTACCTGCGGTTCCTGCTCCGGCATGTTCACGGCAAACTCGATGAACTGCCTGACCGAGGCATTGGGCCTCTCGCTGCCGGGAAATGGTACGATCGTGGCCACCCATGCAGACCGCAAGGAGTTGTTCCTGCGCGCGGGTCGGTTGATCGTCGAACTGGCCAAGCGCTACTACGAGCAGGACGATGACTCCGTCCTGCCGCGCAGCATCGCCGGCAAGGCGGCGTTCGAAAACGCGATGGCACTGGACGTTTCGATGGGCGGTTCCACCAATACAGTGCTGCACCTGCTGGCCGCCGCGCACGAAGCGCAACTGGAATTCACGATGGCCGACATCGACCGTATCTCGCGCAACGTGCCGTGCCTGTGCAAGGTGGCGCCGATGACGGACAAGTTCCATATCGAAGACGTTCACCGCGCCGGTGGCATCATCGCAATTCTGGGCGAACTGGCGCGTGCCGGTCTGCTGAACACATCGCTGCCGACGGTGCATAGCCCGACGATGGGCGCGGCGATCGAGAAATACGACATCCGCCACAGCGACGACCAAGCGGTGCATCAACTGTTTCGCGCTGCGCCGGGCGGCGTGCCAACGCAGGTGGCGTTCTCGCAGTCCGAGCGTTACGAACAGAACGACCTCGATCGCAGCGCCGGTTGCATCCGTGACCGCGCGCACGCGTATTCCCAGGATGGCGGCCTCGCCGTCCTGTATGGGAACATCGCGGAGAAGGGCTGCATCGTGAAAACGGCCGGCGTGGACGAAAGCATCCTGAAGTTCTCCGGCAAGGCGCGCGTGTTCGAAAGCCAGGATGCGGCGGTGGAAGCGATCCTCGGCGATACCGTGCATGCGGGCGATGTCGTCATCATCCGCTATGAAGGCCCGAAAGGCGGTCCGGGCATGCAGGAGATGCTGTACCCCACGTCGTATATCAAGTCGAAGGGACTCGGCAAGGCGTGTGCGCTGTTCACGGATGGCCGCTTTTCCGGCGGCTCCTCCGGCCTCGTGATCGGCCACGCCTCGCCGGAAGCGGCGGAAGGCGGCGCGATCGGCCTGGTGGAAGAGGGCGACATGATCGACATCGATATCCCGTCCCGCACGATCGACCTGCGCGTCACCGCCGAAGACTTGGCGAACCGCCGCGCTTTGATGGAAGCGCGCGGTCACGACGCATGGCAGCCGGTGAACCGCGTGCGCCCCGTCTCGCAGGCACTTCGAGCCTATGCTGCGCTGACGACTTCTGCCGATCGCGGCGCAGTGCGCGACCTGTCGCAATTGAAACGCTGACGACCCCCTCACGTCACGCGATGTCTGAGACGGCAGCCAGGATGCGAATTGACACAATTTGCTCCGACAACTGGACTAGAATGGCCCATTGAGGTCAGTCCTGTCGAGCGGGGCAGTGGAGACCTCTGTCAAGGGAGAAGTGGGAATGAAGATCGGAATGATGGGGTTGGGCAAGATGGGGGGGAATATGGCGACCCGATTGGCGCGCGCCGGGGTGACCGTGGTGGGCTATGACCATTCGCCTGAAGTGGTTCGTTCCTGGGTAGCGTCCGCAGGTATTGTGGGGGCCGAGTCGGTGGAAGCCTTGATTGCCGCGCTTCCTGCGCCCCGGGTGATCTGGCTGATGTTGCCCAGCGGTGCCATTACCGAAGAACAACTGGTGGGATTGAGTCAGCGCCTTGCGCCGGGCGATGTGGTGGTGGATGGAGGAAATTCCAACTATCACGACAGCGAGCGGCGAGCGGCATTGTTGGCCGAGAAAGGCATCGGTTTCATGGATGCCGGTACCTCCGGCGGGGTGTGGGGGTTGGAAAACGGCTATTGCCTGATGGTGGGAGGGACTCCGGAAGTTGCTCGGCAAGTGCGGCCTTTTCTCGAGATTCTGGCGCCTCATCCCGAGCGGGGTTGGGCCCATGTGGGACCGGTAGGGGCAGGACATTATGTCAAAATGATTCACAACGGCATCGAGTACGGCATGATGCAGTCCCTGGCGGAAGGATTGGCCCTGCTGCAGGGGAAAACGACCTTTGATCTCGATTTGGCCCAGATCACCGATCTTTGGGGGGAGGGGTCGGTGGTTCGGAGTTGGCTGCTCGAACTGACGGCGGATGCTCTGCGCAAGGGCGTGGACTGGAATCAGATGGCGGCAGTGGTGGCCGATTCCGGGGAAGGGCGTTGGACGGCCATCGAGGCCATCGAACAGGGTGTACCCGCACCGGTGCTCAGTCTGGCCCTGCATCTGCGTTTTCAGAGTCAGGATCGGGAGGCGCTGACCTTCAAACTGCTCTCGGTGATGCGCCACGCTTTTGGCGGGCATGCCATTCAAGCCAGTGGACAGTGAACAGGAGCGGCTCATGAAGGAACTCGAACCGACCACATTGGTGATTTTTGGGGCTGCGGGCAATCTGGCGCGGCACAAATTGATTCCGGCTTTGTTTCAGTTGGAGCGTCTGGGGCGTTTGCCTGCGTCGCTGACGCTTCTGGGGCTGAGTCTCGAAGAGGAAAACCAGGACACCTGGCGCGCCAAGATTCAGCAACTGTTTCCTCAGGAAAAGAATGCGTCGATCGAACAGTTTCTGGCCCGCTGGCATTATCAGCGCATCGATCCCAGTGATTCCGCTTCCTATCAGGCGCTTCAGACCACCTTGAAAGATGAGGGGGTGTTCCCCACCAATCACGTGTTCTACATGGCGGTGCGTCCGGCGGACTATCCGGGCATCATCGACCAGTTGGGTACTCAGGGCTTGTTGCAGGAAAAGAATGGCTGGCGCCGGGTGGTGATCGAAAAACCCTTCGGCTATGACCTGCTGAGCGCCGAGACACTGCAAGCCGGATTATACCGTCACTTGCAGGAACATCAGATCTATCGCATCGACCATTATCTGGGCAAGGGAACGGTCCAGAACGTCCTGGTGTTCCGGTTTGCCAATGTTCTGCTCGAACCTCTGTGGAATCACCATCACATCGATCATGTGCAGATCACCCACTCGGAGACCCAGGGTATCGAGGGGCGCGCCGATTACTATGAAGGGGCGGGTGCCCTGCGCGACATGATCCAGAGTCACCTGTTGCAGGTGCTGACCCTGGTGGCCATGGAGCCGCCCGTTTCGCTGGAGGCAGAGCATCTGCGGGACGAAAAGGTCAAGGTATTGCAGTCGATTCGTGCCATTCCCCCCAATGCCGTGCATGCCCATGCCTTTCGCGCTCAATATATCGGGGGGGCAGTTCATGGTGAAACCGTTCCGGGATATCGAGAGGAATCGGGAGTGGCCCCTGACAGTACCACTGAAACCTACGCGGCCATGAAATTGTACATCGATAACTGGCGCTGGGCTGGCGTGCCGTTTTACCTGCGCACCGGAAAACGGCTGGCCGAAAACAGTTCGGCGGTTTACATCCGATTCAAGACGCCGCCCCAGGATCTGCTGCGGGGCGTACGGTCGGGACCGGCACAGCCCAACTGGATCATGCTGGGTATTCAGCCGGACGAATGTTTGCGCGTGGAGATGCAGGTTCGCATGCCGGGACTCGAATTGCAGACCCGTACCTTGAGTCTGGACGCTACCTACCGGCAAGGGGATGAAACCGATTACAGCGCCTATGAAGAATTGTTGCTGGACGTGATCAAGGGCGATCATTCCCTGTTTTTGCGGATCGATGAGGTGGAATCGGCCTGGAAGATCGTCGACCCAATCCTCAAGGTATGGGCCACGGAACGGGAATTCATCCAGACCTATCCGGCGGGAACCTGGGGACCCCGAGGGACTTACCGTCTCTTTTCGCATGAAGATCAATTCTGGCGTCACGGTCTCGATCCGTCGGGAGCCGATCTTCACCCTTTCTGAGGCCGTGATCGACGTGCAGACTTTTCTCTGGAAAGACCATGGTCGGGTTTACCTATACCCGGATCCGGAGTCTCTCGCATTGGGCGCTACAGAGCACCTGGTACGGATCCTCCGGACGGGTCTGGCGCAGGCCCCCCACTTTCATTGGGTGCTGGCGGGCGGCAAAACGCCTGCCGCCTGTTATCGTCAGATGACCAGAGAAACTTTGGATTGGCAGCGACTGGACCTCTCCCTGGGCGATGAACGGTGCCTTCCCGTGGACCACCCGGAGCGTAACGATACCTTGATTCGAAATACCCTGCTCCAGGCCGAAGGGCCCCGTTTGGCGCGCTTCGAGCCCATGCGGGCGGAATGGGGGGCCGAGGTCGCCAGCGCCCATCATGTCAAGGTGTTGGAGACGTTGGGGCCCATCGATCTGGTGATGCTGGGAATGGGCGAAGATGGCCATACGGCGAGCCTGTTTCCAGGGCACGCCAGCCTGTCATCCCAAGCCCCGGTGGTGCCCGAGTTTTCAGCGCCCAAACCTCCCCCGGAACGAATTTCATTGGGTTTGACCCTGTTGCAGAAAGCCCGTCAACGGGTTTTTCTGGTGAGCGGGGAGAGTAAGCGCGCCATCCTGCAGGCGCTCGACCGGGGGCAGTGCCTGCCGGTTGGGCAGGTGGGCGCAGGCGATTGGTTCATCGATCAGGACGCGTGGTTCGAGCGTCAGTAAAAATTGCGGGTCATTCGTTGACTGGGCGACTGCCATAATCCAGGGTCAAGGCGGCCTCGCCGAAACGTGCGCGAAACAGATCCCATAGGCTTTCATCCAGTTGAAAGTCGGGCAGACGGAAGGAAGCCTCCACCTCGGGATGGCAGTAGCGCAGAACAAATGCGCAGGGACCGGGCTGAAAGGAAGGACGCAGTTCTTTCAGAAGAGAGAGGGTTTTTGTGCTTTGGTCACGGGAAACCCCCAGGGTGACCTGACGCGCAAAGCGGGTCTGAGCCTGAGGCAAGGACAGAACCTGTTCGGCGGTGAGTCGGACTCCTTGGGTAAAATTGTCCAGGGTCGCCTTGCCCTCCACCACCAGCAACCGATCTTCCTTCAGCAGGGGACGCACCTGATCAAATAATTCGCTGAATACGGTGATCTCTACGCGGGCCGAGCCATCGTCCAGCATGACCATCCCCATGCGCCCGCGCCGGGTCTGCTGGACCCGACTTTGCACCACGATCCCGGCCACTCGAATCAACTCGGCACGGGGAGCCAACTGCTCCAGCGGAGTCAATCCCCAGTGCTGCAGTTGAGGGCGGTAGTGCGTAAATGGGTGACCGCTGAAGTAATAGCCCAGTACGGATTTTTCCTGGGTCAATTGTTCGTTGGGTGACCATTCGGGATAAGGGGGTAGGGGGGGGTCATTCGACGCCGGTTCGGCCAGCGCATCGAACAGACCTTCTTGCTGGGCATGGCGCTGGGCCTGTTCGCCATGATTGAGGGCGGATTCCACGGCATTGAGGGCGGCAGCCCGGTTGGGGTGCAGGGTATCAAAGGCCCCTGCCTTGATCAGGGCTTCGATGACCCGGCGATTGACGCTGCGTTTGTCCGTCCGACGGCAGAAATCAAACAAACTCCGGTAGGGTTCGGGAGGGGTGCCATTGCGCTGCTTGAGAATTTCGAGGGCCGCCCCTTCCCCCGTGCCTTTGACCGAGCCAAGGCCATAGCGGATGGTATTATCCCCGGCGGGACGAAAACGGTAATCCGATGTATTGACGTCTGGGGGTAGAATGACCAATCCATTCTGCCGAGCATCGGCCACGAAGAGCGCGACCTTGTCGGTGTCGTCCAGATCGCCGGATAGGGTGGCAGCCATGAATTCGGCAGGATAATGGGTCTTGAGCCAGGCAGTCTGATAGGAAATCAGGGCATAGGCGGCCGAATGGGACTTGTTGAATCCATATTCGGCAAACTTTTCCATCAGATCGAAGAGTTGGGTGGCCAACTTGACACTGATCCCGCGCGTGGTGGCCCCCTCGATGAAGCGACTGCGCTGCCGACCCATTTCGGCACTGTCCTTTTTTCCCATGGCACGACGCAACAGGTCGGCGGCCCCCAGGGTATAGCCCGCCAGGATCTGGGCGATTTGCATCACCTGTTCCTGATAGACGATGACCCCGTAGGTGGGGCGTAATACGGGTTCCAGAGACTGGTGGAAATACTCGGCAGTGGCATTGCCCTGTTTGCGCTGGATGAAGTCATCCACCATGCCGGACTGGAGAGGACCCGGACGATTCAAGGCCATCAAGGCGATGATGTCCTCGAAATTGTCGGGTCTGAGCCGTTTTTCCATATCCTTGGCCGTGCGCGATTCCTGCTGGAAAACGGCGGTGGTATTTCCACTGCCGAAGAGCGCATAGGTTCTGGGATCGTCCAGGGGAATCTGTTCTACCGTGAAGTTCTGTTCCTCGGGGGTGCGTGCCCGTTCCCGGATATAACGTATCGCCCAGTCGAGGATGGTGAGTGTGCGCAACCCCAGAAAGTCGAACTTGACCAGGCCGACCTTTTCTACATCGTCCTTGTCGTATTGGCTGACCACGGCTTCCGAACCTTCGGGCTGGTAGAGCGGGGTGAAGTCGGTCAATTTGCCAGGGGCGATCAGTACGCCTCCCGCATGCATGCCGACATTGCGCGTGAGGCCTTCCAGCGATTTGGCCAGGGTCAACAATTCCGCTACCTCTTCTTCCTGAGAGGCGCGCAGGTTGATCTGGGGTTCCTGTTCCCGGGCCTTGGTCAAGGTCATGCCAATTTCGAAGGGGATCAACTTGGCCAGTTGATCCACAAAATTGTAGGGCAGATCCAGCACCCGTCCGACATCCCGGATCACAGCCTTGGCCGCCATGGTGCCGAAGGTGGCGATCTGGGCCACAGAATCCCGTCCGTAGCGTTCCCGGACATAGTCGATGACCCGGTCCCGTCCATCCTGACAGAAATCGATATCGAAGTCGGGCATGGAGACCCGTTCCGGGTTGAGGAAGCGTTCGAAGAGCAGGTCATAGCGCAAGGGGTCGATGTCGGTGATCCCGAGGCTGAAAGCGACCAGTGACCCTGCGCCCGATCCCCGTCCCGGACCCACCGGTACGCCATGGTGTTTAGACCAGTTGATAAAGTCCGCCACGATCAGGAAATAACCGGAAAATCCCATCTGAACGATGGTCTGGCACTCGAAATCCAGACGTTCCCGATAGGTGGCGGTTTCTTTTTGGCGCAGGGTTTCATCGGGATACAGTTGTGTCAGGCGGTGTTCCAGACCCGCCTGGGCTTGCTGGCGCAGAAAATCGTCGAGGGTGATCCCGGCGGGGGTAGGGAAATCAGGGAGACGGGGTTTCCCCAGCGTCAATTCCAGGGAACAGCGGCGTGCGATCTCCACCGAGTTGGCGAGAGCTGCCGGCAGGTCGTGAAACAGTTCGGCCATTTCATCCGGAGATTTGAAATACTGCTCCGGGGTAAAAAGACGCGGGCGTTTCGGATCCGCCAGCAAGCGACCTTCCGCGATGCATACGCGGGCTTCATGAGCTTTGAAATCCTCTCGTGCGGGAAACTGGATGGGGTGAGTGGCGACCACGGGAATATCCAGTTCTGCTGCCAGTTGGACCGTGGGTTCGCAGAGGCGGTCGCGCATCGGGTCGCCGATCCGCTGGAGTTCCAGGTAGTAATCATCTCCCCACCGGGTTTTCCAGGCTAGGGCCCGCTCCCGGGCCAGATTCCACTGTCCCGCACTCAGGGCTTGACCTACATCACCCCGGTCCGCTCCAGAAAGGATGAGAAGCCCTCCTTTTTCCTGGGCCAGCAGGGCGAGGGGCACATGGGCGATGCCCTGTGCCTGATGTTCCCGCCAGGCTGCCGACAGCAGGCGACAGAGTGCGTGGTAACCGGCGAGCGAGCGAGCGAGCAGGACGACCCGGAAAGGATGGGGATAATTTTCGTCGGGGGCAATCCAGACTTCCGCGCCGGCAATGGGTTTGAGGCCAGCCTTGCGGGCCTGCAGGTAGAAACGAACCCAGCCGAACAGATTGTTGAGATCGGTCAGGGCCAGTGCCCCCATGTTCAGGGAACGCGCCAGTTCCACGGCTTCGTCGATCCGTACCAGGCCATCAGAAATGGAGAATTCGCTGTGCAGGCGCAGATGGATGAAAGGAGGCGCGCTCACGAACGGCGTACTCGAAAGAAAGTGCGGAGCAATTCGGTCGAGGCTTCGGCACAGACTCCACCGAGGACCTGGGTATGGTGGTTGAGGCGGGGCTCAGAAAAGAGGTCCACCACGCTGCCACAGGCTCCAGTCTTGGGGTCGGCGGCTCCATAGACCACGCGTTCGAGACGGGCATGTTGAATGACCCCGGCACACATGCAACAGGGTTCGAGGGTGACGTACAGGGTGCATCCCGGCAGGCGATAATTATTCAGGGTGCGCGCTGCCATGCGGATGGCCTGCATTTCCGCATGGGCACTGGGGTCACAGGCACTCAGGGGGGAATTATGTCCGTACCCGAGAATTTTGCCCTCATGGACCAGAAGAGCACCGACGGGCACTTCCCCAGCCAGGGCACCCTGCCGAGCCAGGTTCAGCGCTTCGCGCATGAAGGCTTCATCTTCATCCATCATCACTGGGGCAGCGGTGGGTTCACCCCCACCAATTCGCCTACTTTGGCGGGGTCGGCGCGGGTAATCAGGTGCGTATAGGGCTGAATGCGGTGCCCCTTCGCCAGGGTACGGGTCACATCGGTCCAGGAGAGTGGAGGAATGTCCAGAAAGCGCTCGACGCCTTCTGCGATGCGCGGGAGGACGGGTCTGAGGTACACGGTGAGCAGGCGGAACAGTTCCAGCACCGTACTGCAGACCTGCTGGAGGGCGAGGGCTTGCGCCGGGTCACGCGCCAAGTCCCAGGGCTTGTGCTGGTCGACGAACTGGTTGGCGAGGTCGGCCAGTTGCATGATGTCGCGCAGTACCCGGCTGGTGTCCCGTGCTTCGTAAGCCTGGGCAATGACCGTGGCCTGGTTCTGGAACCGGGTGATGAGGGCCGTCTGCACGGGGGTCAGGGTCTCAGCCAGATGGCCGTCGAAACGTTTGGTGATGAAGCCGGCGCTGCGGCTGGCCAGATTGATGTATTTTCCGACCAGATCACTGTTCACCCGTGCGGTGAAATCCTCGAGGTTGAGGTCGATGTCTTCCATGCTGCCGTTCAACTTGGCGGCCAGATAATAGCGCAGGTAATTGGGGTCCAGGCATTCCAGATAATGCCGGGCGGTGATGAAGGAGCCCCGGCTCTTGGACATTTTTTGACCATTGACCGTGAGAAAACCATGCACGAAAAGGCGGGTGGGGGGGCGCAGACCGGTCTGATGCAGCACGGCAGGCCAGAACAGGGCATGGAAGTACAGGATGTCCTTGCCGATGAAATGGTAGAGTTCCCAGGGACTGTCGGCTCTCCAGGCTTCATCAAAATCCAGCCCCTGCAATTCCGCCAACTTTTTGAAGGTGCCGATGTAACCGATGGGGGCATCCAGCCACACATAGAAGAACTTGCCCGGGGCATCCGGGATTTCAAAGCCGAAGTAGGGAGCATCGCGCGAAATGTCCCAGTCCGTGAGCCCGCTTTTGAACCATTCATCCAATTTGTTGGCGGCCTCTTCGGGAATGGTTCCCGAACGGGTCCAGGCGCGCAGAAAGTCCTCGCACGCCGCCAGTCGCAAAAAGTGATGTTCGGACAGGCGTCGTTCGGGGGTGGCGCCAGAGAGGGCCGAACGCGGTTCGATCAGGTCCGTCGGGGCATAGGAGGCGCCACAGACCTCGCAGTTGTCGCCATATTGGTCGGGGGCCTTGCAGCGCGGACAAGTGCCCTTGATGAAGCGATCCGGCAGGAACATGGCTTCTACCGGATCATAGAATTGCTCGATGGAACGGACGGTGATCAGACCTTTCTGCTTGAGGCGCAGGTACAACTCTGAGGCATAGTGCCGGGTTTCGGGTGAATGGGTGCTGTAATAGAGGTCCTGCTCGATGTGAAACCCCTGGAAGTCAGCCAGATGCTCGGCATGGGCGAGATCGACCATGGCCTCCGGGGTCAACCCGCGTGCCTTGGCGGCCAGCATGACGGGCGTTCCGTGGGTATCGTCCGCACAAAAGTAGTGAACGGTATGCCCCTGCATACGCTGAAAACGGACCCAGATATCCGTCTGGATATGTTCCACCAGATGGCCGAGATGGATACTGCCGTTGGCATAGGGAAGTGCGCTGGTGACGAGAAGGGTGCGAGACATGGATGATCCTGAGAAAATTGGTCCGACTACAAAAGCTTCCCGAACGGGACCGATGACGATCGGCAATCCGACATTGTATCAATCCGGTGCGGGATTTTCGAGACTCATACTATAATGATTTGCTAAACCGTCCTCTCATCACCGATTCAGGAGAAAATATGCCCAATCTCGCCGCAGAAGTACGTCTTCAGGGTTTTATCGACCCCAATACGGGTAAGCCGTTGGGCCCAAAGGCCTTGCAGGCGCTGACTCAGGATCAGGGTCACTTGAAGGTGACGGTGGCTTTGGGCTATCCCGTGGCAACTCTCGGGGAAACCGTGATTCAGGGGTTAAGCAAGGAACTGGGCAGTGTTGAAGGCGTGACGGCGGTCACGGTCACCCTGGTCAGTCGGATCAAGGCGCATGCGGTGCAGGCAGGGCTTGCGCCGATCAAGGGGGTTCGCAACGTGATCGCCGTGGCCTCCGGCAAGGGCGGGGTGGGCAAGTCCACGACTGCCGTCAATCTGGCCCTGGCCCTGCAGGCCGAGGGCGCCCGTGTGGGCATGCTGGATGCCGATATTTATGGCCCATCCCAGCCGACCATGCTGGGTATTCAAGGAAATCCGGAAACCCATGAAGACGGGGAATCCATGAAACCGCTCATGGGACATGGGCTACAGACCATGTCGGTGGGATTTCTGATCGACCCCGATCAGCCCATGGTATGGCGGGGTCCCATGGTGACCCAGGCGCTGGAACAACTGTTGCGCGACACTCATTGGGAGGATCTGGATTACCTGATCGTCGATATGCCGCCCGGAACGGGGGATGTCCAACTGACCTTGGCCCAGAAGGTTCCTGTCACCGGCGCGGTGATCGTGACCACGCCTCAGGACATCGCGCTCCTCGATGCGCGCAAAGGTTTCAAGATGTTCGAAAAGGTGGGGGTGCCCGTTTTGGGGGTAGTGGAAAACATGAGTACGCACGTCTGTTCGAACTGTGGTCACGAAGAACCCATCTTTGGCAAAGGGGGGGCCGAACGCATGTGTGCCGACTTTGGTACGGAATTGATCGGCGCGTTGCCGCTCGATATCCGCATCCGGGAACAGACCGATTCGGGAAATCCCACGGTGATTTCCGACCCCCGTGGCTCGTTGGCGCAAACCTATCGTAAAATAGCGCAACGTGTGGCTCTCAAGGTGGCGCAGCGGAGCGAGAATCCCAGCGTCAGGTTTCCCAAGATCGTGGTGCAGAACACTTGAACAGGGGAGCCTGGAGAGCGGGGGACTTTTCCGGGGTGGGGTGGTGGTTGAGGAGATCGAGATGAGTATCAAAGCGGACCGCTGGATTCGTCGTATGGCTGAAGAACACGGCATGATTGAGCCCTTTGAGCCAGGACAGGTCAAAGAGGTGAATGGGCAACGCATCGTTTCCTATGGGACGTCCAGTTACGGCTATGATATCCGCTGTTCAGACGAATTCAAGTTGTTCACCAATATCAACTCCACCATCGTTGATCCGAAAAATTTTGATGCCAACTCCTTTGTGGATGTCAAGGCACCGGTCTGCATCATTCCACCCAATTCCTTCGCTCTGGCCCGAACGGTGGAGTATTTTCGCATTCCACGCACGGTCTTGACGATCTGTCTGGGAAAGTCTACCTATGCCCGATGTGGCATCATCGTCAATGTCACCCCCTTCGAACCCGAGTGGGAAGGGTATGTCACCCTGGAGTTTTCGAATACCACTCCGTTACCTGCCAAAATTTATGCCAATGAGGGGGTTGCCCAGGTAATCTTCTTCGAATCGGATGAGACCTGTGAAGTGTCTTACCGTGACCGGGGCGGAAAGTATCAGGGACAGAGCGGTGTCACCCTCCCTAAAATTTGAATGGCCGGGAATGCTGGAATTTTTCGGACTGGCTTTGTGTACAGGGTTTCATCACGCCGGGAGGAAAGATTCTTTATTCCTTTGCAGGATACGATCGTCACACCTGTAAATTTACAGTGAACTGATTTTTACCGACCGGTCCATGGGCAGTGGATCCGGGATTTATTTCCCTTTGGGGCAGCAGGCTTTCTTTCTTTATAGTCAGGATTCCCGTCACGGGAACTTTTGACGATAAATGAAAGGAGGTCATGGTAATGAGCAGGTTCGCCAAATCTTTTGCGGAAATCAATCTGGGCATGTTGTATCTGGCGCGCGAAGTATTACAGCGCGACCGGTTGCAGGGCCTCCTCAATCTTGGGCTACTCCCATCGGTGGCAGATCTGGTGTTGGAGATGTCAGCCGCCGAAATCCATCATCTGGCTCAGTCGCCAGTGCTTCTGGTGGGGCTGCGCTGGCGTTCGATGCGCGTCTGGGAATGTCTGGGCCAATATGCCATGGGAACGGATGCGGCTTTGCCCCGCGCTCTGTTGCTGGGCGAAGGGGAACGGGATCATGGCTACCAAGCGTGACCTGCAGCAGGAGATCCGGCGCTACCGACAGGCGGAACGGTTGCTAGAGCTGGGGGCACGGGTGCCCGTGGTTGCGGACCTGACTCATCTATCCAGTTGGTTTTTGAGAAAGTTATCTCTTGAAATCAATGGGGAAGCTCCGCGTAAGGGGCAGGTTCCCAATTCGGATCAATGGTACCTGCGGCGCAAGCACCTCCTCCAGTCTTCACTGTTTTGCCAAATTTATTCCAGGGTAAAAAATCTGCTGGGGGAGGATGACTGTACTTCGCTCATGGAAGGGTACAGCCAGTGGCGCGACGTGGTTCTTTCCTGTGGTTTATCCCCCTGTCTGACGCTCGATCGTGCCTGGTGGCTGGTCAAGTCCCTGGAAATGCGCCACTTGCAACAGTGTCGGTGCCAGGGATGCCAAGGGCTCTATGTGCAACCCTGGAGCCGTTTGCGCCAGGGATACCGCTGCGATCCCTGTCGACAGCGCCGACAGAGGTCCTCCGATAATGCTCGTTTGCGTCTGCCGGGGGTCAGGCCATGACTCTTTGGACCGTTCTCCCGGCATCCCGCTGTCGCTCTCTGTTGCACCCGACCCTGCACCAGATGGCCACTCGTTTTGCCGGAGAAGCCCAACTCTTCGAACGGGTACTGCTGCCTTCCGTGGAACGCATGATCGAGTGGGTCCTGAACCTGCCCTGTCCGGACGCCTTTCGACCGGGCGAGTCTCCGGTCTTTCAGGGCGTTCTGGCTTCCGCCCTCGAGGAATCGATCCATGCCCCCTTCTGGAGGGGTACTTCAGGGCAGGAGTGCTGCCTGGAGACCCTCGGGGTTCTGATTCGAAAACTTCATGGAGCCATCGTATTCTGGCAGGTGACCCCTGTGGGCCAGGGAGCAGTGGAATGTCGGTGGGGCGGTTTCTCGGCTGGGTTGGCGCGTTGGTGTGCCCATCAGGGGGGCGACCGGGTCCGGCTCGAACCACGGGGAAGTGGGTCGTCGTCCTGGCAGAGCGAAGACCATCTGGCAGGACGCATTCTGGCGGGAGAAACCTGGCTCTGGCTGGAGCAACTGGGAAAGGAGGCATTTCCTCCCGCGGACGGCAACGATGTCGGAGTCCTGGAGGAAGGCCGAGGAATGGAATGGCGGGTGGCGGAGATTTTTTTGACTCAAGGTCTCTGGGATCCGTGCCGGAAACCTGGGCGAATTTGGCAGGATGCGGGTCTGTGGTACCTGCTCTGGCCCAGGGTCGGGGAAGATCTGCGGCGCGGGTTGGGCGTGGAAGGAAGCACGTTGCCCACCGGATCCCTGGAGTTATGTCTGTACTGGCAGGCGCGGGGCGTTCTGGGTCCTGCTCCGGCAGAAGGAATCGAGCGATGGCATCCCTTGCTGCAGCGCAGGGTCTCTGCGGTATGTCCAAGTCCGCTCTGGCAGATGTGGATCTCGGAATGGTTTCAGGCTCACGCTTCGCCCTGAAGTGGGGCAAGGGGGAGGGGTCCTTTCTGCGATTTTGGGGACGCTGGGGGCTGGCGGCTTTGAGTCTCCGGTGGATTGGCCAATGGAGTGGCATGGACAGTCCATGGTTTGCGCATTTGAGCACGCATCTTCTGATGTTGGTCAGCGCTGCCGACATGTGGCGGCACCGTCTCCTGTTTCGACGAGGACATTCTGCCGCCGGCGAGATCAGCATCGACTCCCTGTTCCGGCGGATCCGCTCCCCCCGGACAGCGCTTTGGCTGGGGTGGGGAGGGCCTTGGGATGCAGCCCGCCTGCAACGGTATTGGGATGCCGGCATGGGGGAACCGAATCAGTTGTCTCCGGCGCGGGAACATCATCCGGTCTGGCTCGAGAATCAGGGGCGTGGACATATGATCGTGCTGGGGGCGCCGGGGACGGGGAAAACCCAAGCTTTTCTCCTGATGGCCCTGCAGGCCTTGGCTCGTGGGGACTCCGTGTTCATATTGGATCCCAAGGGAGGAGAGTCCTTCCCTCGTTGCCTGCAAGGTACGGCGATTCAATGGAATCGCATGTATCTGGGGATCGATGCCCACCGTCCCGATCAGAGCGGTTGCCTCGATATTCTGTCGGCCGGACGAGACCCTTCCGAACTGGCCAGTCGACTATGCCAACTCTTGCCCTTCGCGGAACGCTCGACGGTGTTTGGTCAGTTTGCCTGGATGACCCTGTTTCGAATCATTGCCGCACTGCGGGGACTGGAGGAACCCCTGACTTTTTCAAGCTTGCGTTTTCATGTGGGGGACCAGGGGCAGCAACTGGTTCGGAGGTGCTGGCAACGGTTGGGGCGGGAACATGCGCTGAGCGTGGGCATGGACCACCTGGCTCGACACGATGCCGTGCATTACTCGAAGATGATCGTGTCTCTATTGCCTCTTCTGGAAATGCTTTCCACCGGCGTTCTGGGCGCATTGCTGGGGGATGCTTCCGGGAGGAAACGTTTTACCCTGAACGAACTCATCAAGCAACATGCGGTGGTGTACGTGTCGTTGGGAGCCTTATCCAATGCTCGGGTGGCACAAATGTTGGGAACGCTGGTGTTGGGGGAATTGGCGGCTTTGGCGGGAGACCGCTACCGTGACTCCACGGTGCACCGGTCCACGGTGCGAATCTTCGTGGATGAAGCGGCGGAACTGTCGGGAGAAACATTTGTGCAATTGCTCAATAAGGGACGTGAGTGCGATATGCAGGTGACGTTGGCGGTTCAAACCCTGACCGATCTTGAAGTGGCCATGGGAGGAATGGCTCCTGCCCGCATGATGGTGGGAAATGCAGCCCACCTGCTGGTGTTTCGTACCCTGGATGCGGAATCCTGCCGAACTCTGAATGATCGGGCTGGTCGGGTCCAGATCCAGAAGCGTCAGGCGGGGACGACGGTCCCTGCCCCCCGGCATTGGTGGCAGGGTCAACCGCGCGCCGGCGCCACGTTGCAACGCCAGTGGCAGGAAGTTCCCCTGATTCCCGAAGGCTGGTTGACGCGTCTGGATGACTTGAATTACCTCGGATTCTTTTCCGGACAGGGGGTGGTCTGGGGTTGCCTGCCACGCCTTCGGGTTCCTGGAGAGGCCGGGTGAGCAATCATGTGGCATCCCCTGGCCGTGGAAATGATACAGGCCCAGCAACTCTGGGGCGGACAATGGATTCTCCAATGGACACCCGGGCTCATCGGGCGTTTGGGGGACACCCCATGGAGTGTGGCAGCGTTCCGTGCTTTGGCTCTGCTGCATTGGGGCGGGGGACTATATCCCGTGGTCTTGATGTGGCGGGTCGGCAGTCCCTCGTCCGCACGCGACGAATGGAATCGGTGGATGCGCGCTTGGCGTTGGCGACGTAGAACGGGATGGGGGCTACTGGGATTGATGGGGCTGCTTTTCTGGCCGACGATTCTTTCTCCTGCCGTGATTCCTGCGATGATGATGGGGTTCTTCCTGTTATTCCTATAGAATAGGATTCCCATCGGTTTGTTGATGAACAGGATGCTTTTGCGGTAGTCTGGCGGGACCCCGGTCTCACCGCACCTTCGGAGAGTCGCTGTGTCCGCAGAAAGATTTCAATCCATTGCCCGTCAGACCCTGTTTCGCTTCGTTCTCTGCGCAGCAGGATTGGCCTTGCTGGTATTTTTGGTCAGCGATGGTTTGACATACACGGAAGGAAACGCTTTTTTTTCTTGGGAAAGTCTGGGTTATTTGCTCAGCACGTTTGTTCTGGTGGGTGGTATTTTGACTCTTTCCATCGGCAAATGGATGCTGGAAAGCGCCCGGCGCGTGCAGGCCCTGCAAAGGGCCGTGGTTCATTTCAGTGCCCAGCATCGGGTTTCCCTGGAATTTGTGCGCGCGCTCGTGGAGGCACGCGCCGCGCGTCGGGATGAAATTACGGTGGTGGCGGACATTCTGGAAAGAATGGCCGACAACATGGAGCGTCATGAGAACTTGCGCATACGGGAAGAAGCGAAACAACATTTGTGGTCTCGAGTTTTTGACAGCAGCCTGGACGCCATTGCGATCTCGGCGCGCGATCGTCGGTTATTGACCGTGAATGAGGCTTTTCACCGAATTACTGGGTACAGTGAAGAAGAAGTGCTGGGTAATGAAATGCTGTCGAATACGGTGAGCATTCCCAATGAAACGCCCCTGACACAAATTTGGGCGGCAGTGGAGGCGAACGGCTATTGGAGCGGAGAACTGCTGGACAAGCGCAAGGACGGAACCCTGTATCCCCGTTGGCTCAGTCTCAGCGTGGTACGCGATGCCAGTCAGCAAGCGACGAACTACATTGCCGTTTTCAAGGATATTACCGAACAGAAGGAAAGTGAGGCACGTTTCATCTATCAGGCCAACCATGATCGCCTGACGGGTTTGCCCAATCGGCACCTGCTGCAGGATCGTCTGTCCCGAGCCATTCGCCTGGCAGAACGCAATCAGAATCGCTTGGCAGTGCTTTTTCTCGATCTCGATAATTTCAAATGGGTCAATGATTCACTGGGACATGCCACTGGAGACCAATTGCTGATTTCCGTTTCACAGCGGCTTCAGGCGGGGGTGCGTGCCTCCGATACGGTGGCCCGTCTGGGAGGAGACGAATTCGTGGTGTTGCTTCAACAACCGACCGGTCACCAGGAATTGGCCATCATTGCGGAAAAGTTGATAAAAGTCATCGAGCAACCCATCGTCCTGGGGGGGTATGATTTTCACACCACCACGTCCATCGGTATCAGCATTTACCCGGAGGACGGGACGGATTCGGATATTCTGCTCAAACATGCGGACACGGCCATGTATGTCGCAAAGGCGGGCGGTAAATCAGGTTTTCGTTTCTTCGATCTGGAAATGAATCGTCAGGCCGTGGCTCGGGTCGAGGTGGAACGAGATCTGCGCCGTGCCATTCAGGAGCAGGAATTCGAATTGTATTTTCAACCAAAATTTTGCCTGGCCACGGAAAGATTATGTGGACTGGAAGCCTTGATTCGCTGGCAACATCCACGCCATGGACTCGTCCAGCCCGACGATTTCATTCCCGTGGCGGAAGAAACCGCGTTGATCATCCCGTTGGGAGAGTGGGTCATTCGGGCAGTCTGTCGTCAGGTGGTGAGTTGGAGAGATCAGGACTTGCCTTACCATCATCGAGTGGCTATCAATTTATCCCTCCTGCAAGTGGAATCTGACGCCTTTGTGGACACCGTGGAAAGAATACTGGAGGAAACGGGTGCCCCACCCCAACTGATCGAGTTTGAATTGACTGAGAGTATGGTGTTGCGCAATCCGGGACGCTCGGCCAAAGTACTTCAGCGTTTGCGCAAGTTGGGTATTCATCTGGCGCTCGATGATTTTGGGACGGGGTATTCCAGTTTGTCTCATCTGCGTCAGTTACCTTTGGATGCGATCAAGATCGACCGAAGTTTCATCCAGAATATTCCGAACAGTGGAGAAGACAACCAGATCGTGCGCATGATCGTGGCCTTGGGCAAATCAGCGCAGATGATCGTCATTGCCGAGGGAGTGGAAACTGTGTTGCAAAAGGATTGTCTCAGCCACTTGGGATGTGACTTTTTACAGGGGTTTCTTTTTTCGCGGCCCATTCCTCGGCAAGAACTGGAACTTCTGCTCTTGCGCGACAATGAGAAAAAAGTATGCCCCCCTTGTACCGGCTGTCATCAGGCCTTATCTGAGCAGGTGGGATGAGAGGGCACAGGGGTGCCTCCGCCGAGGTTACCTTCGGGCAACACTGAAATGATCAGGAGAACGCATTCATGAAGTTACACTTTCGTCATATTTTGGTTACCTTCGCTTTGTTGCAAGGAACCTTGGCTTGGGCTGAGCCCAGTTTGGAACAGGTTTATGAAGCGACGCGCAGTGGTCGATTGGAGGAGGCGCAACAAATGATGCAGGAAGTGCTGCGCGCTCATCCCAACAGTGCCAAGGCTCATTTTACCGAAGCCGAAGTTCTGGCGCGTTCCGGTAACCTGGCAGGAGGGCGGGACGAACTGGCTCTGGCTCAGAAACTTCAGCCTGGGTTGCCTTTTGCCAAGCCAAAAGCCGTGATCGAGTTGCAAAATGAGTTGGATCACGGCACGGGAAGCGTCATCGTTCCTGCCGGAGAAACGGGCCATACTCCTTGGGGAAAGTTATGGCTGGTGGGGGGGATCGCCTTGCTGTTGGTGATTTGGCTGGTGCGTCGACAAACGGCGCAAGGTCCGATGGGCATGGGGATGTCGCCGCGTCCAGGAGGGAGTTACTACAACAATGGAATGGGCGGCGGAGTTCCTCCCTCCATGGGGCCGACGGGCGGCATGGGTGGAGGTTTGATGGGTAGTCTGGCGACCGGGGCGGCTTTGGGTGCCGGAATGGTGGCGGGTGAAGCGCTGGCACATCGTCTGGTGGATGGACCGAGCGAGGGGGTTGGGTCAGCGGCCCCGAATGTTTCTGACGCGCAGGGCAATAGCGATATGGGGGGGCGCGATTTTGGCATCAACGATGGGGGTTCCTGGGATTCTGGGGCAGATTCCGGTTGGACCAGTAACGATTCCGGTTCCGACTGGAGTTGACCTCGAATCGGGCGCGGTCCCATCTTTATTTCATGCATTGAAAATCCTGTGTGTGGCATGATGCGCCTAGGGAACGATTTATGTTTTTCCGACTCTCTGTGAAAGCAGAGATTCTTTGTTCACCCCCCTATAAAAAATGGAGGAGTTTTTCATGGTCGTAAACCGTAAAAAAATGATGGCGTTGCTGGCTGTAGTGGCCATGGGGTCGTCCCTTGCTGTTCTGGCCGATACCGGAACCCCTCCGTCCGCAAGTGCGCCTGCACCCGTTGCCAGCGCACCTGCACCAGTGGTGCAACATAAGGCCCATCATGCCCATCATTCGGATATGTGGATGCAGCACAGTCAAGCCATGTTGCTGGATATGAAGGAGCAACTCAATCTGACGACTGCGCAGCAGGAAGGATGGAAGGCATGGTCAGGCGATGTCCTGTCCATCACGCAGGCACAAACGGAAAGAATCCGTCACTGGCGTTCGGAGCATGAAAAAAAGGCCCTGGAAGAAGATCGTGCGACGGCAGATCACGCCCGTGTCTCCACGCCAGAACGTATGGCTCATGGCCTGAACCACATGCGTCTGGAGGTCGAACGCTTGCAGGATCATTTGTCGCTACTGGAAAAATTGCAAGCCAGTACGCAAAAGTTTTATGACACCCTGGATACCAATCAAAAAACCATTTTTGATCTCTACTGGCAGCAGGCCTACGCGGTCGGGAGTACGTTGGGGCACCCCATGTGTGGGCATGGCGAGGGCATGGGGATGGGGATGATGAGCCATCCACCCATGCCTCCCGCACCTCCTGCTCCTCCCGCCGAGACCAGTCACTGAACTGGGTGAGTACTCATTTTCATCTGCCTCACTCATTCCGGGGGAACCTGCATGAATGCTGATCAAAAAAGAAAGGCACAGGTTGTCTTGGCGTGGGTGTTGGTCGGCGTCTTGTCCCTTGTGACCGAATCGTCCTGGGCTCGTGGGGGCGGGGGCGGTCATGGTGGCGGGGGAAGGGGCGGCGGTGCCAGGGGTGGAGGAGGGTTCCATCAGGGGAGTTGGGGTGGTGGCTGGCGTGGTGGTGGCTGGCGCGGTGGTGGCTGGCGCGGCGGCGGCTGGCGCGGCGGCGGTTGGCGCGGCGGCTGGAGAGACGGTGGTTGGCGCGGTGGTTGGGGAGACGGCTGGCGCGGTGGTTGGGGAGAAGGCTGGGGCTGGGGCGGTTTTGGGCTTGGTCTGGGTTTGGGCTATGGGGCTTGGGCCTGGAATGACCCTCTCTTCTATGATCCCTACCCGGTAGGCTATCCTGTTTATCAGGCGCCTCCCACGGTGGTGGTTTCTGCCCCAGTTTCTCCTCAGGAAACGACCTATGTCGGACCGGAGACGCAAGGGCAAGGAAACGAGCCGCCGGAAGCGACGCACGACTGGTTCTACTGTGATTCGGCAAAGGGCTATTACCCATACGTCGAAAGTTGCCCCGAGCCATGGCATGCCGTTCCTAGCACGCCCAATGGCCCAGTCCAGCCTTGAGTGCGGGATCAACGAAAGACGAGGACCGGAATTTTGGAGTGGGTCAGAACTTTTTGAGTTTCGCTGCCCAGTATTAACCCGGTCAGTCCATGTCGTCCGTGGGAGGCCATCAGGATGAGGTCGCATGCTTGGGAATGCGCACATTCGATGATGCCTTCATAGACGGTAAACTCTATGGACTTGCGGGTTTCAATGGGGACTTTCAGGGAACTGGCCAGGGTTTGGGCATCCGCGAGGTGTTGATCGGCCACCCCCTCCAACTGCTTCATGATTTCCAGTGGAGATTCCACGATAAACTCGGTGGTGGGCAGGTATTGAATGACTGCACAGTAAACCGTGACTTTGGCCTGTAAGGCTTTGGCCAGACTCAATCCTCCAGTCAACGCTTTATGCGAAAGTTCCGAACCATCGGTTGCAATGAGTAGATGAGTAAACATGAACGACCCTCCCTCGAGACTTGAATGGGTGGATTCCCCCGATTCCCCATCCCTCTTCGGGGTGAGGTACACTTACGGACTTTACGAAAATTATAGCCCCTTTGGGAGATCTCATGGCCCCGGAACTTGGACATTATTCACTGATACTGGCATTGACCCTGGCTATGGGCATGGCGACTTTTTCTCTGGTGGGCGCGCAACGTGGCGTGGCTTCATGGATCGGTTTATCGCGTCCCTTGGCTTTGACCCTGTTGCTGGCCATGGCCGTTTCCTTCGGTTGTCTGGCATGGTCCTTCGTGCATAATGATTTCTCGGTACTTTATGTGGCACAGCACTCCAATTCGAAACTGCCGGTGCAGTACCAGTTTTCTGCCGTGTGGGGAGGGCATGAAGGTTCATTGTTGTTATGGGTCCTCTTGTTGAGCACCTGGAGTGCCGCCGTTGCCCTTTTTTCTCGCCGTCTCCCCGATCCTGTGGTGGCCCGTGCGTTGGGGGTGCTGGGCCTGGTCATCACGGGTTTCCTGCTCTTCATTCTTCTGACTTCCAATCCCTTTGATCGTCTTTTTCCGGCTGCTCTGGAAGGGCGGGATCTCAATCCGCTTCTGCAGGATCCGGGATTGGTGTACCACCCACCCATGTTGTACATGGGCTATGTGGGGTTTTCGGTGGCGTTTGCCTTTGCTCTATCCGCGCTGATTTCAGGAAAACTGGATGCCACTTGGGCGCGTTGGTCACGTCCCTGGACTTTGGCGGCTTGGGTATTTCTGACCTTGGGGATCTGTTTTGGCTCGCGCTGGGCCTATTATGAATTGGGTTGGGGAGGGTGGTGGTTCTGGGATCCGGTGGAAAACGCCTCCTTCATGCCCTGGTTGGTGGGAACGGCCCTCATTCATTCCTTGGTGGTTACGGAAAAGCGCGGCGCTTTCAAACGGTGGACAGTACTGCTGGCCATTGCCGCTTTTTCGCTTTCGCTGGTGGGGACTTTCATCGTTCGTTCCGGGGTATTGAATTCGGTCCATGCCTTTGCCTCGGACCCCAAACGCGGGATCTTCGTCTTGCTCTTTCTCTCCCTGGTGATTGGCGGTTCCCTGACCCTGTTTGCCTGGCGCGCTCCTGCGGTGCGCGAGGGGGGACGCTTCCAATTGGTCTCCAGAGAATCCTTCCTTCTGCTCAATAACGTCCTGCTGGCCGTGGCCGCCGCCGCCGTATTGTTGGGCACCATCTATCCCATGGTGATCGATGCCCTGGGGATGGGCAAGTTGTCTGTCGGTCCACCATACTTCAATACCGTGTTCGTGCCGCTCATGATTCCTCTGCTGCTGATTCTGCCCATAGGGACGCTGGCGCACTGGAAACGCGCGAACTTGAAGGATATTTTGCGTGAGGTGCGGCCCGATATGGTCATCGCCCTGGTGGTGGGAATCGTGGTTCCTTTTCTGATGGGGGCGTTCAGCCTGTTGTCGGCATTGGGGATTGCCACGGCGGCCTGGCTGGCCACCAGCATTGCCCGCCAGGTATGGTCCTGGCGACATCTCAAAACGATTCCGCGCTGGTTTATCGGCATGCAAACCGCCCATTTCGGCATGGCGGTTTTTGTGGTGGGCGTGACCCTGATCAAAGGCTATGAAATCGAGCGGGACGTGCGCATGGGGCCGGGGGACACTCTGACGCTCAAGGGAACGACGTTCCGTCTGGTGGGGGTCGAGCCAGTGCCCGGACCTAATTACAGTGCCTTGCGTGGCGCGGTGACCTACAGCGAAAATGGCAAGGTGGAAGGATTGCTGGAACCAGAAAAACGGACCTACTTTTCTTCGCCCATGCCCATGACCGAAGCCGCCATTCATTCCACGATTTCCCGTGATCTGTATGTTTCCCTGGGGGAACCCTTGGATAATGGGGCATGGAGCGTGCGGATCTATTACAAGCCCTTTGTCAACTGGATCTGGGCTGGTTGCATCCTCATGGCCCTGGGGGGCGCGGTGGCCGCGTCGGACCGCCGTTATCGCGTGCAAGTCAAGACCACCCAGCAGGAAATGGCGGTGCCGCACGAGGTGACTGTATGACCGGAGTGAATCCCGAGTCGGGCGAACCTCGGTCTGAAACCGAAGAGATCAGAAAGCGCGCGCGTTTCAATGTCTGGTTTCTGGTTCCGCTGGGAGTTTTCGTGGGGCTGGCGCTGTTCATGGGGCTTGGTCTTCAACATGATCCCCATGAGGTTCCATCGCCCTTTATCGGTAAACCTGCGCCGAGTTTTCGTCTGCCGCTTCTGGAAGGCGAAGGAACTTTTTCTCCGGCAGATTACCGGGGCAAGGTTTGGATGCTCAATGTCTGGGCTTCCTGGTGTGTGTCCTGTCGTGAAGAACATCCGATTTTGCTGAAATATGCCCGTCTTCATCAGGTACCCCTGGTGGGACTGGACTACAAGGACGATCCGGATGCTGGGCGCAAGTGGGTGGATCAGTATGGAAACCCCTACACCTTGACCGCCATGGATCAGGATGGACGGGTAGGCATCGATTATGGGGTCTATGGAGTGCCTGAAACCTATGTCATCGATCGCAATGGCGTGATTCGTTACAAACAGATTGGCCCGATTACGGCAGACGTCCTGCAGAAAACCCTGCTGCCCCTACTGGAGGAATTGCAGAAATGAACGGTGTGAAATGGCACAAATACTTACCTGTTCTGCTGCTGGGATTGGGGTTGATGGGCCCATGGGGATTTTCCCACGCCGAAGAAGCCAAGCCCCTGGCTGATGATCCTGTGGTGGAAAAGCGCTTGTTGGTGATTGCCGAGGATATGCGTTGCCTGGTATGTCAGAACGAATCCCTGGCGGCATCCCAAGCCGACCTGGCCAAAGACCTGCGGCGCGAGATTCGTGATCAGATTCGTCAGGGCAAAACGGATCAGGAGGTGACGGACTATATGGTTGCCCGCTATGGAGATTTCGTGCGCTACCGTCCTCCGGTCAAACCCTCGACCTGGGCACTCTGGTTTGGTCCTTTCATTCTCCTGCTGGGGGCGGTTGGACTTCTGGGCTGGGTGTTGCGCCGGAGGATTCTGCAACGGCCTCCCGAAGTTCCCCTTTCTTCCACACAAAAACAACAGATAGAGGCGCTCCTGCGCGACCAACCATGACCGTATTCATTCTGGCGAGCGGGGGATTGACCCTGCTCATCCTGTGTTATCTCGTTTTTTCCCTGATCCGACGAGGGCAGGTCAGCGACCATCGCAAGGCGCTCAATGCAGCCGTCTATCGTGACCAGTTGCAGGAGTTGGCGTCTGAGAAAGCTGACGGCAGTTTGGCCGATCAGGATTATGATCAGGCGCGTGAAGAGGTGGAACGCCGTCTGCTGGAGGATACGGCGGTCACGCCGGAAGTGACTGATCGGGTACATGGCCGCAAGACTGCGCTGCTGCTCCTGGCGCTGATTCCGTTAGCCAGCATCGGCATGTATCTTTGGCGCGGGCATCCCGAAGCCCTCGATCTCCAACCGGCGGAAATGGCAGCCCCGGCGCAGCAAATGACTCCCGCCAAGATCAATGAGATGGTCAAGGCCCTGGCCGAGAAATTGGCCAAGAATCCCGACAACCCCCAAGGCTGGGCCATGCTGGGACGTTCCTACATGAATTTGGACAAACCGGGAGAGGCAGTCAAGGCTTTTGGTCATCTGAAGAAGGAAATGGCCAATGATCCGGAACTGATGGTGGATTATGCCGAGGCATTGGCTGCGGATGCTCAAGTGCGGGGCGATGACAAGCAGATGATCGAGTCCAATCTTTGGGTCATGAACGCCCTCAAACTGGAACCGGGGAATGGCAAGGGGCTCTTCATGGCGGGGAGTTTTGCCTACATCACTCAGCAATATGCTCAAGCGGTGTCATTCTGGAGTAAGTTGATGCCTCTGTTGGATCCGGGTTCCCAGGATTCCTCCTTTGTGTTGGAACAACTCAACAAGGCACGGGCGCAACTCAAGTTGGCACCCGTGACTGCAGATTCCTTCGCCGGACCGGAAGGACCCGTCAAGCCCCAGGCTCAAAAAGGGGCCGCAGCCAGCAGCATCAGTGGCGAAGTGACGTTGGATCCGGCGCTCAAGGACAAGATCACACCGGGAGAAACCTTGTTCATCTTTGCCAAGGCAGTGCAAGGACCCCCCATGCCTCTGGCAGTGATCCGGACCTCGGTAGGATCCTGGCCACTCAAATTCCAGTTGACCGATGCCCAGGCCATGAGTCCCCAGTTCAACCTGTCGTCGGTGGATCTGGTGCGGGTGGAAGTGCGCGTGACGCAATCCGGCAATCCCATGCCTTCAAGCGGCGACCTGTTTGGAGCGACCTTGCCGCTAAAACCGGGAGCGCACGGGGTGGAACTGGTCATCAACCAAGTGCAGCCCTGAGCCCGGGAACCCGTCATGCTCGCCGTGGCACAACTGACCTGTCAGCGTGGCGCACGAACCCTTTTCTCTGGGCTTTCCTTCACGCTGCCGGAGCGGCAATGGATACAGATTCAGGGGGCGAATGGGGCAGGAAAAACCACTTTGTTACGGGTGTTGGCGGGACTCGTTCAACCCCAGGAAGGAACTCTGACCTGGCAGGGTCAGGCCGTGCAGGAGTGCCGTGCCGAATGGCAGCGCGCTCTGCTCTATCTGGGTCATCATGCAGCCCTCAAAGAAGAGTTGACCCCGCTGGAAAACCTGCGTTTCGGTCTTGGACTGGAAGCCATGCCAGCGGATGAAGCGGTTTTGATGAATGCACTGCATCGTTTTGGTCTGCAGGAGCGGGAACATCTTCCGGTCCGCTACCTTTCTGCGGGGCAACGGCGGCGCGTTTTGCTGGCGCGTTTGCTCATCCGTCCGGCACAGGTCTGGATTCTCGACGAACCTTATACCGCGCTCGATGTCCACGCGACCCAATTTCTTTCTGCGGTCATCGAGGATCATCTGGAACAGGGAGGCAGCGCGATACTCACCAGCCATCAAACCCTGGGTTTGCGCCCAGGCATGAGCATTGCGTTATGATGACGGGGTTCTGGACCTCGATGAGGCGCGACTTGGTACTGGCGAATCGGCACAAGAGCGAGTGGTTGACAGCTTTGTTCTTTTTTGTCATGGTCACCAATCTGTTGCCCCTGGGGGTTGGGCCGGAGGTGTCTCTCCTGCGTAAAATTGCGCCGGGGGTTTTGTGGATAGGGGCACTGCTCTCCACTTTGTTGGGGTTACAGCGCTTGTTTTCTTCTGATCATGGCGATGGGACCCTGGAACAAATGGCTCTTTCTCCGGTGCCCCTGGCTTGGTTGGTGGCGGGAAAAATGGTGACACACTGGCTGGTCTGTGGTCTGCCCGTCGTACTCATGGCTCCCCTGTTGGGCATCCAGTTTGACCTGCCGACTCGTTCCCTGGGTATCCTGGTCTTGTCACTTCTGCTCGGAACGCCCATCCTGTCGGCGGTGGGGGCTTTGGGAGCTGCACTGACCCTGGGCCTGCGGGGCGGGGGGGCTCTCTTGTCTTTGCTCATTCTGCCGTTGTACATTCCTGCTTTGATCTTTGGCGCAGGAGCCGTGGAAGCGGATCTGGCCGGCATCAGCCCGCAGGGGCATTTATCCTTGCTGGGGGCCTTGCTGGTTCTGAGCGTATTTTTTTCCCCCTGGGTGACATCCCTGGCGTTACGTATTGCACTGGAGTAAGGTTTCCCATGAGCAACTCGGTCATCAACTGGTTCAAGTATGCCTCTCCCGCCACTTTTTATCCTCTGGCAGGGCGTCTGGTTCCCTGGTTTTCCGGGCTGGCGGTTCTGTTGATCGCCTGGGGACTGTGGATCGGGCTATTTGTGGCACCCACCGATGCACAGCAGAGTGAGGGATACCGCATCATTTTTGTCCATGTGCCTGCCAGTTGGTTGTCCATGTTCATTTACTGTGTCATGGCGTTCTGGTCCGCCCTGGGCTTGGCTTTCAATACCCGTTTGTCTGGAATGTTGACCGCAGCACTGGCGCCCACTGGAGCTCTTTTCGCTTTTCTTTCCTTGTGGACTGGTGCCCTCTGGGGTAAACCCATGTGGGGAGCCTGGTGGGTTTGGGATGCACGCCTTACGTCACAGTTGATTCTGTTTTTTCTGTATCTGGGCTTCATTGCCCTGCAGTCGGCCATCGATGACCCGCGCCGGGCTGACCGGGCAGGGGCATTACTGGCTTTGGTCGGGGTGGTCAATATCCCGATCATCTATTTTTCGGTGCAATGGTGGAATACCCTGCATCAGGGCGCTTCGGTATCCCTGACCAAGGCTCCCAGCATGGCGCACATCATGCTGGAAGGCATGTTGATCATGGCATTGGGGTTCTGGTCCTATGCCATTGCCGTGGTCCTGACGAGGGTCCGGTGTATCATTCTTGAACGGGAGTTGACGAGCGAATGGGTGAAACGTAATGCAGTGGACTAGTATGCAGGATTTTCTGACCATGCGCGGGTATGGTTTTTATGTATGGGGCAGTTTTGGGGCCTGCGCTTTTGGCATGCTGATTGAGCCCCTGTGGGTGCGCCAGCGTTTGCGCAATATTCAGTCTCGTTTGCCCAAGCGGGAGTTGAACGGATGAAACCTCGTCACAAACGTCTGGCCCTGATTCTTGGGGCGGTGGTGGTGCTTGGGGTGGCCGTGGCTCTGGTACTCAATGCATTTCGCAGCAATCTGGTTTTTTTCTATACGCCCACCCAGATCGTGCGTGGCGAAGCGCCGAAAGACCGGGCTTTCCGCATTGGTGGGCTGGTCAAGGCAGGGTCTTTGCAGCGACATGATCTTGTGGCCCATTTCATCGTCACGGATACCGTCAATGAAATTGCGGTTTCTTACCGTGGCATCCTGCCTGACTTGTTCAAGGAAGGACGCGGTGTGGTGGCAGAAGGAAAGTTGGGCAATGGTCAGTTTGTGGCCAGCGAAGTATTGGCCAAGCATGATGAGAACTACATGCCGCCCGAGGCCAAGGCTGCCGTGGAGCAGGCACAAAAAACAGCCAGAACTTTGCAAAAGTAATTCAGTCGAGGTGGTATTGCTGGGCAAAGATGACCAATGCAGCGCGGCCATGCAGGTGTAACTTTTGATAGATGCGGGAGAGTCGGTTGCGCAAAGTGGACTCCTGAATGCCCAGCCATTCGCCCAGAGCCAGTGCTTTGGCTTCAGGGTGATGAACGACCAAACGAATCAGTTCCTTTTCCTTGATACTTAAGCCATGAATTCCGGATGGATTTTTATTGGGCTTTTGAGTCATGGATGAGAAGGCCTTGGTGAGAAGCCGTTCGCGCATGCGCGCCGGTATCCAGAGATGTTGCTGGGAAACGGCATAGAGCGCTCCCAGAATGGAGCCAAGAGGCTCGGAGATGTGGACGATTCCCAAAACCCCTTGTTGGATTTGCACCTCCAGTCCTTTGAGTTCGTCAGACTGGGTCAACAGGATCAGTTCGATATGATGCTCAGCCAGGTGCGCGGGTAGCGTGGGGAGGGTGTTCATGGAAGGATCATCCAAGATGACGATATGAGGATGATGTCGTTCCAGTTCCTGAAAGAGGCTGACCGAGGGTGGGTATCCACCCAACCACAGGAAGTTGCCAGGATGGTCGGTCAGCAAGGTGTTCAACCCTGCCAGGACCAGTTGATGAGAAGTAATGGCAAAGACGCGGACGCTTGAATCTGGACTCATGGTGCTTGCGCGAGGGAAAAAGGGGAATGGTGGTACCCCCCCCTATGGGAGGAGAAAAATTCTGTCCGTTATGTAATGATTGTGACTCTGTGGTTCAGCGTGCCTTTTTGGTGGAGGGAGTCAGAAGAAATACGGGAAACTGTCGTTCCGTATGTCAAAATGTCCAAATGCGGCTGAACACGTTATACGGGGAACTGTTTTAGAATCGACGGTTAAGGAGAAGAGAAGTGGCCAAAAGTATATTGACGGTGGATGATTCTGCTTCCATTCGGCAAATGGTCGGTTTTGCCCTGAGTGGGGCGGGATATGAGGTCATCGAGGCAGAGGATGGTCAGGATGGGCTGGACAAGGCCCGTCAAATGACGGTGGATCTGGTATTGACGGACCAAAACATGCCGAATATGGATGGACTGACCTTGATAAAAAACTTGCGCATGTTGCCAACGTACCAGAATATTCCCATTTTGATGTTGACCACGGAATCCAGTGATGCCATGAAATCTCAAGGGCGTGCTGCCGGGGCAACGGGATGGTTGGTCAAACCCTTCGATCCGCAGAAACTACTGGAAGTAGTCAAAAAATGTATCGGGTCACCCGAATCATTCTAACCTGACCCAGGCACATTTGTGAGCATCGATCTCAGTCAGTTTTTTCAGGTGTTCTTCGACGAAACGGAGGAGCATCTGCTGGCCTTGGAAACTCTTCTCCTGGGGGTGGACCGGATGGCCCCGGTGGGTGAGGATTTGAATGCTATTTTTCGTGCGGTGCATTCCATCAAGGGAGGTTCCGCTACCTTCGGTTTCAATGACATGACGGAAGTCACCCATGTCCTGGAGAATTTGCTGGATCGGGTGCGCAAAAACGAAATAATCTTGACGGAAGAGATGATCAACGCATTCCTGGAAGCCGGAGATGTGTTGCGTATCCAGTTGGCTTTTCACCGAGGTCAGGGAAGTGTGGATCCGGAGGCCGTACGGGGCATTCAGGCAAAATTGACTGCCCTGGCCAGTGCGGTGGATTCGGCTCCGAATTCCAAAGTGACTCCCTCCGTAGAAAATTCGTCGGTTTTTGCCTTTCCCGAAGAAATCAACCAGAGGGTTCCGGAATCGGTGGCGCAGAATGATCCGGGGTATGGTTTTTTTGAATCCCTCGGTGAGGCACCGACGGAACCCGACCCCGGTTATGGATTTTTTGCCGATCTGGTTCCTCCCGTGGGGACTTTTCCGGTTTCTCATTCTGTGCCAGTGAGTTCTGGACAGGGCCTGATTGGCTTGGCCGAGAATGCCCCCCCTGAATGGATGTTCCGGGGGCGTCGCGCCACCGATCAAATCGGCACGGATTCCTCGATTCGTGTCAGCGTGGAAAAAGTGGACCAACTGATCAACCTGGTCGGTGAACTGGTCATTACTCAGGCCATGTTGACACAAGCCAGCGAGCATCTGGAGGGGGGGCGTCACGAGCACTTACGAATGGCACTGCGCCAGTTGGAGCGCAATTCACGCGACTTGCAGGAGGCCATCCTGTCGGTGCGAATGTTGCCGATTTCCGTGGTATTCAATCGGTTCCCCCGACTGGTCCGGGACTTGACCGCCAGACTGGGAAAGCAGGTGGAATTGAAAGTTCTGGGAGAGAGTACGGAACTCGATAAAGGATTGATCGAGAAAATTTCTGATCCTTTGACGCACCTGATTCGTAACAGCATAGATCATGGCATTGAAATGCCCGAACAGCGCCATGCGCTGCAAAAGCCTTCCTTCGGGACGGTGACCCTCAACGCGTATCATCGGGGAGGGGCGGTGGTCATTGAAGTGAGTGACGATGGAGGGGGCTTGCCACGCGATAAAATCCTGACCAAGGCACGGGAACAGGGTTTGCCGTGTCATGACGCGATGACAGATGCCGAGGTATGGGATTTGGTTTTTGAACCCGGCTTTTCCACGGCGGACAGCGTTACAGAGATCTCGGGACGAGGCGTGGGCATGGATGTGGTCAAACGCAATATCCACCAGATGGGTGGGCGCATCGAGATCGATTCGACGGTAGGCCTGGGCACGCGTACGACCATTCGTTTGCCTCTTACCCTGGCCATTCTCGATGGCCTTCTGGTGGCGGTAGGAGAACAGGTCTATGTCCTCCCTTTGATCTCGATCCTGGAGTCGGTGCAATTGACCTCGGAAAACCTGCGTACCATCAGTGGCGATGGACGTCTGTTACAAGTTCGAGGAGAATACGTTCCGCTGGTCGTGTTGGGGGAAAAGTTTCCGGTGCCGGGGGATCGATCCCTCTTTCCGGAAAGTCCGCCCATTGCCGTGATTGTGGAGTCGGAAGGGCGCAAGGTGGCGGTATGTGTGGATGCCCTGCTGGGGCAGCAGCAAGTGGTGATCAAGAGTCTGGAAACCCATTTTCGCAAGTTGGCGGGGATTTCCGGAGCCACTATTCTGGGAGACGGACGGGTTGCTCTGATCGTGGATCCAGCACCCCTTGTGCATGAAAGTCGGTTTTCCCCTACTGGAGTGACCTGAGGGACAAGGATGACGAGAGCCATGATGAATCAAAATAACCCGACTTCTGCAGTCATTGCCAACGAATTTCTGGTGTTCACTCTGGGCCGCGAAGAATATGGGATTGACATCCTCAAAGTCCAGGAAATTCGGGGATATGAAGCGGTCACCCGGATCGCCAATACGCCGGATTTCATCAAGGGGGTGATCAACCTGCGCGGAGAAATCGTGCCCATTGTCGATCTCCGGGTGCGCTTCCATCAGGGAGACATCCGTTACGATGAATTTACCGTTGTCATCATCCTGCATCTGGTCGGACGTCTGGTGGGGATAGTGGTGGACGGCGTTTCCGATGTGTTGACCCTGACCCCGGCGCAGATTCGTCCCGTGCCCGACTTTGCCGCGACCCTGGATACCCATTACCTGATGGGACTGGGTACGGTGGACCAGCGTCTGTTGATTTTGGTGGACATCGAGCGTTTGGTGAAGAGCGAAGATATGGCGCTGATCGAAAAAACCGTAACCGAATGAACAAATAATAAATATCCATCAAGGGGTACAGGACATGAGAACCAACCTGCCGGTGACCAGCATTGAATATGAACTCGGCGACAATACCATCATCGTGTCGAAGACGGATCTCAAGGGACAGATAACCTATGTCAATCCCTGTTTTATCGAGGTCAGTGGCCACACTGAACGAGAACTGATCGGTCAGTCGCATAACTTGATTCGTCATCCAGACATGCCAGAAGAGGCTTTCCGGGATTTGTGGCAAACGCTCGAGAAGGGTTTGCCTTGGACAGGATTGGTCAAAAATCGACGAAAAAATGGGGATTATTACTGGGTTAAGGCCAATGTCACCCCCCTGATCGAGGGGGGCAACTGTGTGGGTTATCTGTCGGTGCGCACCAAAGCCAGTCGTCAGAAAATCGAGGAAACCGAACGGATTTACCGTCTCTTCAAGGAAAAAAAGCAGGGTCGCCTGTATTTCGAGGAAGGAAGGATCGTCAAGGCAGGATTACTGGGCAGACGCGGGCGGTATGGTCTGAGCGAAAATCAACGCATCCTGTGGTCTTTTCTGGCGATGATGATTGCCTTGCTGGCGGTGGGGGTCCTGACCTGGTGGGAAGGTAAGGTCAGTGAGGCGAACATGGATGAAATCGTCAACCGACGGGTCATTTTTGTGCATGATCTGGTGGAACTCAAATTTTTGGTGGCTCAGAACCAGTTGCAGATGACTGATTTGTTGAACCATTCCAGCATTCCTGTGCATCCGATCATAGGCATCAAGGCAGAGACCTTGCATAAGGAAGGCGTCCCCGCGTCAGAACCGGTTCCCATCAATCAACTGGATGATTCGGTGGCTAATTTCAAGGCCGTGAGCCAGGCCCTGTTCAGCAGCCTGAGCGTGAATGTGGCGGCAGAGGGCCCGGCACAAACCGAACTGAAGAATTTGCAGATTCTCCTGGAAAGTTATGGGCGGCAGGGACTGGATCCTCTGCTCGACTTATTGCATCAGGGTGATCGTGCCAGTGCGGAAGCGCTCATGGGGCAAGAATTGAGAACGTTGCAGGGCCAGATGTATCAGCAACTGGAAGTCATGAACGATCAGGAGGTGGAGGCACTGCGCACGGCCTATGCTCAGGAACAGGATCGCCGGCACCTGTTGCGTTTGATTCAGGCAGGGATTGGAACGCTGAGCGCGGGGGTGTCCATCTTGCTGGTGGTATTGCTGATGAGGTATCTGACTCGTTCCCTGCGCCATGCCTCGGAACTGGTGGCACGCATTGCCCAAGGTCACTTTGACAATGACATCGTGGTGGAGCAACGGGATGAAATCGGCCAACTCATGTACGCCATCAAGTCCATGCAGACGCGCATGGGTTTTGAAGTGATGGAAAGCAAACGTCTGGTGGACGAAAATTCACGGGTCCGGGTGGGGTTGGACAACGTGAGCGCAAGCGTCATGATTGCCGACTTCCAGCACCGCATCATTTTTGTCAACAAGTCGGCCCATGCGCTACTCAAGGCAGCACAGGGGGATATTCGTCGTGATCTCCCTCTTTTTGATGCGGATACCTTGCTTGGCAGTTCCATCGATGATTTTTATGAAAATTCCGGTCACCAGAGCCGATTTCTTGAACAGTTGCGCGATTCACACCGCACCACTCTCGAGTTGGGGAAGCATACCTTTCAACTCACCTTCAGCGTCGTTCTCAATGAACTGAACGAACGGCTGGGCTATGTGGTGGAATGGCTGGATCGGACTGCCGAGTTGGCGATGGAGGACGATGTCAATTCGGTGATCGAGAGTGCGGTCAAAGGAGATTTCTCGAAATTGATTCCGGTGGAGGGCAAGGAAGGATTTCTGTTACGGGTATCAGAGGGGATCAATGGGCTCATCGACAGTACCTCCGGCAGCCTTTCGGAGGTCGGCCGCGTTCTCTCATCCTTGTCCCAGGGCGATTTGACACAATCCATTACACGCGACTACCAAGGGATCTTTGAACGCATGAAACAGGATGTGAATGCGGCGGTGGAACAGTTATCCACCCTCATTCAGCAGGTCAATGACTCAGCCGATACCATCAATGCGGCTTGCAAGGAGGTCGCGTCCGGCAGTACCGACCTGTCCAGTCGAACCGAGGAACAGGCCGCCAGTCTGGAAGAAACCGCTGCCAGCATGGAAGAGTTGACCTCCACAGTCAAACAGAACGCAGAAAATGCCCGCCAGGCCAATCAGTTGGCCCGCAATGCCCAGGACGTGGCGACGACCGGTGGGGTGGTGGTGGCACAGGTCGTGCAGACCATGGGCGATATTGGGGCCTGTTCCAGAAAGATCGTCGATATCATTGGCGTGATCGATGGCATTGCTTTTCAGACCAATATCCTGGCGCTGAATGCGGCAGTGGAAGCTGCGCGCGCCGGGGAACAGGGGCGCGGTTTCGCAGTGGTCGCCGGCGAGGTGCGCAACCTGGCTCAGCGTAGCGCGGCAGCCGCCAAGGAAATCAAAGGGTTGATCGGGGATTCGGTGGAAAAGGTGGGAGAGGGCATCGGCCTGGTGGAAAAAGCCGGTCGGACCATGACTGAGGTGGTGACTTCCGTGACCCGTGTCACGGATATCATGGGGGAAATCGCCGTAGCGTCCACTGAACAAAGTCGTGGTATCGAACAAGTCAATGTGAGTATCGCCCAGATGGACGATACGACCCAGCAAAATGCCGCGTTGGTGGAAGAAGAAGCCGCAGCTGCGGCTTCTCTGGAAGAACAGGCGGAAGGACTCAAACGTTTGATGGGGGCCTTCACGATTCACCCGGTTCCTGTGGAGTCAGGAAAAACCATTCATACGTTGAGTCGAACCATGAAGAATTTTCCGCGTTTGATGGCGCAGGAACAACGTACCGAACCCAGGCGCATGGTGTTGGGGATACAGAAACCGGCAGACAACGAGGATGGTGACTGGCAGGAGTTCTGAGATAGAGGCGATCGTGAGACCCCGTGAATTTTGTTTTACCGAACGCGATTTTGAACAGGTGCGGGCTCTGATTCATGAGCGGGCGGGCATTTCTCTGAGTGAAAACAAACGGGAATTGGTCTATAGTCGGCTGACGCGACGTTTGCGTGCGACGGGTGCAAAGAGTTTTGAGGATTACTTGCGAAATCACCTGAAGGGGGAGACTCCGGAGTGGGAGGGGTTTATCAACGCCCTGACCACCAACCTGACCTCGTTTTTTCGCGAAAGCCATCACTTCGAATTGTTGGCCCAACAGTTGCGGCGTTTGGTTGCGCGTGGCTCCCCCATTCGTCTCTGGTGTTCCGCCTGCTCCACGGGAGAGGAACCCTATTCCATGGCCATGACGGTATTGGAGACCCTCGGTCCCAATCCTCCGGTCCTGATTCAGGCGACCGATATCGATACGCAGGTCCTGGCTCAGGCCGAAGAAGGAACCTATGTTGCAGAAAATCTGACCTTGAGTGAAGCGCGTCTGCACCGATTTTTTTACAAAGGGGTGGGAAAATACTCAGGGTCGGTTAGAATTCGTCCTGAGGTGCGTCGTTTGGTGACGTTTTTTCAACTGAACCTGCTGGATACTCATTGGCCGCTGCATTTTCCCCTGGATGCCATATTTTGTCGTAATGTTATGATTTATTTTGATAAAGATACGCAATACAAAATTCTCGGAGAAATGGCCCGATGTCTTGATCCGGAAGGATTGCTGTATGCTGGTCATTCCGAGATTTTTTACCACGCGCGCAATTTTTTTCATCTGCGTGGTAAAACCGTCTATCAACTCTCCCCACGCACAGTATCGGGAATGGTCAACCAAGTCGAGCAACGATGACAGATACGTCCTGCCAGGAAATTTTTACCCCGAACGGTTATTTCGATCGCCAGTTTCAGCGGGAAGCCATCAAGATCCTGCCGGGAGAATATTACATGACGGGACGGGACATGGTTCTGGTGACCGTGTTGGGATCCTGTGTGGCAGCCTGCCTGTGGGATCGGGTGGCTGGGTTGGGAGGGATGAATCACTTCATGTTGCCGGATGACCTGCGCGAGGGAGGAACGCCGCTCAGCGTGGCAGGTCGTTATGGCGCTTATGCCATGGAGTTGATGATCAACCGTTTGCTCAAGGCAGGAGCCCGCCGTGGCCGTCTGGAGGCCAAGGTTTTCGGGGGTGCGGAAGTGTTGCGCGGTTTTACTACGACCCGGATCGGAGAACGTAATGCGGAATTCATACTGGAGTATCTCCAGACCGAAAATATCCCGGTCACGGCTCAGGATCTGATGGACATTTATCCCCGCAAGGTCTATTTCTTTCCAAATACCGGCAAGATTCTGGTCAAACGTCTGCGTTCGGTTCACAACGATACCATTGTGACCCGTGAGCAACGTTACAGCGAGCGTATCCGTGGAACGGATATTTCAGGAGGAGCGGAACTGTTCTAGTTCCCTGTGGCCGGAAGAATGAGAGATAGGACATCGACCGGGAATGGGCGACGCAAGATCAGGGTGTTGATCATCGATGACTCTGCCTTGATCCGGGCTATTTTGACCGAGGTGGTGAACAGTTTTCCTGATCTGGAAGCCGTGGGGGCGGCCGCTCATCCGCTGCAGGCCCGTGACATGATCAAGGCATTGAATCCCGATGTCTTGACGCTTGACGTGGAAATGCCCAAGATGGACGGGTTGACTTTTCTCGAGCGTCTGATGCGTCTGCGCCCCATGCCCGTGCTGATGATTTCCTCCATGACCGAACGAGGTTCCGAAGTGGCTCTCAATGCCCTCGAATTGGGGGCGGTGGATTTCATCGCCAAACCCAAACTCGATGTGGCCTCGGGGTTGCAGGGATATGCGGAAGATATTGCCAGCAAGATTCGCATGGCTTTCCATTCCCGTGCTTCAAATCATCTTCAAGGTGAGAGTAGGGTATTCCCGGTTCATCACTCCGGAAAATTCTCCACGAATGAAAAAATCGTTCTGGTGGGTTCGTCCACGGGAGGTACCGAGGCTCTGAAGGTTTTTCTCGAACCCATGCCGACAGATGCCCCTGCCATCCTGATCGTCCAGCATATGCCGGAGGCCTTTACAAAATCCTTTGCAGTCCGGCTGAATGGGTTATGCCGCATGAACGTCAAGGAGGCCGAAGAGGGGGAAAGGGTCTTGCCCGGTCATGTCTATGTGGCACCGGGACATTCCCATTTGCGTGTGACTCGCAACGGGGTCGGTTACATGCTTCGTCTGGGAGGCGATGCCCCGGTCAACCACCATCGCCCTTCGGTGGATGTGCTGTTTCAGTCCGCAGTGCAAAGTGTGGGCGCCAATGGGTTGGTCGTCATGTTGACCGGCATGGGTCGGGATGGCGCCCAGGGGATGCTCCGGATGCGCCAGACGGGGGCCTATACCATCGCCCAGGATGAAGCGACCAGCGTGGTGTACGGTATGCCGCGGGCCGCTGTGGAAGCGGGGGCGGTGGACGAGGTGCTCCCCCTCGGTGCCATCGCCGGACGAGTGCTCGAACGTCTGCGCTGACAGATCCGGCGAGTTCTCAGGGATTGGCGTAGCCCGGTTTTCTATTCGGAGGGGGCACGGACCCCTTTCCAGCCTACCCAGACCCACCCTGCCAACATCGCCAGTCCGCCCAGGGGTGTGACAGCTCCGAGCCAATGGGCCCCAGTCAATGCCAATACATAGAGGGATCCCGAAAACACCAGGACGCCAGCGCCGATCAGTCGACCGGGGCCGCGCATGTCCACGCCATTCCATCCCCCCAAGCCGAGCAGTCCCATGGCGTTCCACAGTTGGTACTCTACCCCGGTATGCCACACCTCCAGCAGAGGGGGAGCCAGAATTGAACGCAAGGCATGGGCTCCAAAAGCTCCCAGGGTAATACCCGTGAAAGCCAGCAGGGCGCCGCTCAGGCGCAGCATTCTAGTGGACTGCATAGAAGGGTCCGGTAAAGAGGGTGCTTCCCTGGTTGACCTGGGCGCCATTCAGCCCATTGATAACGGAATGACCATAAAAGTAGGGCAAGCCGAAATCCGCAGATCCTGCCGTGGCTCCGTTGTCCGAGCCGCTGTCATTGAAGGCGACATCACCACTGTTCAGACTGTTTGAAATATCGAGCAATCCGAAGGAAAGTGGCGCGGTATTGGAGGCGTTGACAAAGGAAGTTGCCGTGCCGTTGATCGTGATCAGAGTCTGGGGGTTATAGTCCCCTTGGGCATTGGTGGGGACACCCGTCAGAGGAATGAAATACAGATTCGATCCGCTGTCGAAGAAGGAGGCAGGATAGGTGCCGGCCTGACCGTTGAGGCTGGCCGTAAAGTTGCCTGTATTCGGTCCCGAGGCGGGCACGGGGACCACTGCATAACTGGTCGTGAGGGAGTTATTGGTTTGGGTGTTGATCCCGAAGGTCAGTGTACCGGTTGCCGTGGGTTGTCCTGCGGAAGCAATGGTGGGCAGGGTCAGGATCGTCCCGTTATTGTCGCTGCTGAAGGCGGCCACTGGGTTGGAAATGACACTGGTCAGGGCAAGGTTGCCAGACCCTGTGTTTGCATTGGTGGCGCAGGCATAATAAGGACTGAGGTCATGCAGGAATACGCCCACGCCCAGCAATCCGTTGCCACCGATCCCGGACAAGCTGCCGATATTGGAGCCCGCGCTGCTGCAACTGTTGGGCGGGGTAAAGGAATTTTGACCGCCCACCAATTGGATGGGAATCGGGTTGGCGGTGGTTTCACCCCCGACCTTGACCGTGGCCTGGTAAACCCCCCCCCACATGTAGCCCCCCAAAAACTGGGCACATTCCATGACGGGAACCGTACCGTTGGTGACGGCAGGAAGATTCAGTCCGCTGATTCCAGGGAAGTCGGACCGTACTCTCAGTCCATAGGAGCCCGTATCCACGACGACATGATCGACGGTAACGCATTGACTTCCATGACAGACCTGCACGGTGACATAGGGCAGGTTCATGGTGGGGTAATTCACATAGGTATATTGTTCCACTGTGACGGGGACTTGATTGGGGGTCGTTGACGAAGAAGCCGTGAAAGGCGTGGGAATGCTGGTGGCGGGAACGGTCAAGGCATTGCAGGTCTGAGCAGGCGCCATGGCCCCGCCTCCACCTCCACCCCCGCCGCCGCAGGCTGTCAGGGCCAAAAAAAGTCCCGGGATCAGTGGTCGAAGGAAAAAATTCAGTGAAAGCATCTTCATGGGGCCACTCCGAGAGTCAGGAGGTCCAGGCCCGCAGGCAACAGGGCAGGGGCGTAGGCGGAGCCTTGATAGGCCCCCATATGACCGCTGGTATGAACGACCAGGGTGGGGGTATGGAGGGCGATCGGGGTCCGGTAGGCCCCCGGGCGCAGGGGCTGGTTCTGGCGTGACTGTTGGTACTGGGGGAAATAAGAACCCAAAAAAACACTGGAGTCGGGCAAGGTGGGGCCCGACCAGGACAGGGCGAAGACGGTGCCATGACTGGAGTATTCCGTCACGACCACATGTTGCGCGGTTTCAACGGATTGTTGACGAATTCCCCCGGGGGGACTGGCAGAGGCGGCATGGGCAGGGACATAGGAGGTCAATGGAAACCCTTCCTGCGGCACTTGCTGATCATTTCCTCCCAATGCCGCCCATCCCCTCAGAGATACCATCAAACTGAGAACACCCAATGACCAGCGCACACGGACCATCTTCGAACCTCGCAACGGGGAAAGACTCCAGACTAACAGACATGCGCGGATTGGATTGTGACTCTCTGTAAAAGTTCAAGGGGGTATTATTTCGGTCGCCCAGTAATCGAGAAAAATGATATCGATTTGCTTAAGACGGGAAGCACAAGACCCTTTTGATGCAAAGGCCGCTGAAGAAGCCATTCCTTACCAAACAGTGATGATCGCGTATGTGACAAATTTGTCACCGGTCGGCTTGTGGAGGTATCATCTGATCCAACGGATAAGGTGAGATCGTGATCACGAAACGAGCCACGACCTGAACACGGTGACCGCAGGAGAAGATGAAAATCAAGGCAGAGGATTTCCGGGTAGGGGAAGGCGAAATGGTCGATCTCAAGAAGTGGCCAACGCGGGTGAAGTCCGTTTACCAGTCGAAGGATCAGTATCAGGAACTCCTCGGAGAACAGGTGAGGGAACTGAGTGGGCAGCAACAACGCCTCTATGCGGCCAATCGCTATGCGGTATTGCTGATTTTTCAGGCGATGGACGCTGCAGGCAAGGATGGCGCCATCCGCCATGTCATGTCCGGCGTCAATCCTCAGGGTTGCCAAGTGTTCAGTTTCAAACATCCGAGTGCTGCAGAACTGGAGCACGACTTCCTGTGGCGTACTTCCCAGTGCTTGCCCGAACGCGGCCGCATCGGCATTTTCAACCGATCCTATTACGAAGAGGTGTTGATCGTCCGCGTGCACCCGGAGATTCTCCGCAGTCAGGGGCTTCCGGATGGGTTGAGCGACGAGAAAACCCTCTGGCAAGAACGATATCGTTCCATCGTGGATTTGGAGCGCCATCTCCATCGCAACGGTACAAGGATCATCAAGTTTTTCCTTCATCTTTCAGAGGAAGAACAGAGAAAGCGCTTTATTGATCGCATCGATGACCCGGAAAAAAACTGGAAATTCAGCCTTGCCGACATTGAGGAGAGGAAATTCTGGAAACAATACATGCATGCCTACGAGGCCTGCCTGAGTGCAACCAGCACAGAAATTGCTCCGTGGTATGTGGTGCCTGCCGATGACAAGGAAAATGCTCGGCTGATTATTTCACGGATCATTCTTGATACATTCAAAATGCTTGAAATGAATTACCCAAAAACCGACGAAAAGCGGCAGCAGGAATTGCAGTCGATCCGCCAGCAACTGATGAAAGAAGATTAGAGCTCCCCGGATCTTCGCCTTTCCTTGACCCATCGCCCGTCCCAACAGCCTCCCCTTGCTCACCCTATGGGTGGCGGTGGCAATTGAAAAAAGCATTCATCGGGATCCGTTTTGAGCCCTCTCTGAGATCCTTGTCTTGAACCACCAACGAAAAAATCATTTCATTATTTCAACTTGTGTTGTATTATCAAAATATGGAAAAAAAGACGGCTATCGCAGTTTTTGAGTCACTCTCTTCCGGACTGCGTCTGGACGTGTACCGGCTGCTCGTCAAAAAAGGCATGGAGGGCATGGTCGCTGGCGAAATTGCTTCGACACTCCACATCCCTCCGACCAATCTGTCCTTCCACCTCAAGGCGCTGACGCAGGCAGGACTGCTCAGCGTGGCTCAAGAAGGAAGATTTCAGCGCTACCAAGCCAATATCCCGCTGATGCTGGACCTGATTGCCTATCTGACCAACGAGTGTTGTGCCGGTCACCCCGAGCAATGCCTGCCACAGTGTGCGGATACCGTTATTCCGTTCTTTTCTTCAACTCCCGTGAGTTCTGGCCGATGAACGTTCTTTTCTTATGTACTGGCAACTCTTGCCGCTCGATCCTTGGCGAAGCCACCTTCAATCACCTGGCTCCCGCCGATTGGAAGGCCATGAGTGCCGGCAGTCACCCCACCGGGCAAGTCCACCCGCGCTCCCTGGCCTTACTCGCACGTATGGGCATCTCTGCCGCCGGGTATCACAGCAAGTCATGGAACGACCTTCCATCCCAACCGGATATTGTGATCACCGTGTGCTCCAGCGCTGCAGGTGAAACCTGTCCGGCTTACCTCGGTCCTGTCCTGCGGACCCATTGGGGCGTTGAAGACCCTGCCCACGTAAGCGGAACCGATGAAGAGATCGACGCTGCTTTCATGACGGCCTACCAGATTTTACGTCGGCGCATCGAAGCATTTTTAGCATTACCGTTGGCCGAACTTCAACGGGACAAGACGAAACTCAAGACAGAACTTGACCGCATCGGCACCTTGACCCACTGATTTCGTCTTCAAGGATTGGGTTCAACCGCAACAGTCGCCTCGGGAACTCATTGCCGACCATATTCATGAAAATAATCATTGAGAGGAAACCCCATGACCACGATTCACATTTTTGATCCGGTTCTGTGTTGCAGCACGGGTGTTTGTGGTGTTCAAATCGATCCGGCACTGGTGACTTTCGCTGCGGACGTAGACTGGGCCATAAAAAACGGCGCACAGATCAAGCGCACTAATCTTGCCCAAGAACCCCTCGCTTTTGTTGAAAATGCCATTGTCAAAGCCTTTCTGGAACGCTCCGGTCCAGAGGCCTTGCCCTTGATTCTGGTGGAAGGTGAGATGGCTTTGGCTGGTCGCTACCCCACCCGAACAGAGTTGGCACGCTGGGCGGGCATTGCCAAACCCACACTCCCGACAATTGACGTCGTTTGCTGTTCCGACAGTCACTGCTGCTGAATCCGAAAATGACCATGCAGTTCCTTGACCGCCCACCGCGCTTCCTTTTCTTTACAGGAAAAGGCGGCGTCGGCAAGACCTCAATTGCCTGTGCTACCGCCATTCAACTCGCCGAAGTTGGAAAAAATGTCCTTCTGGTCAGTACCGACCCGGCGTCCAATGTCGGGCAGGTCTTCAACGTCAATATCGGCAATCGCATTACGCCGATTACTGCCGTTCCGCATCTTTCGGCGCTTGAAATCGATCCGGAAGCCGTAGCCCATGCCTATCGGGAACGCCTGGTCGGCCCAGTTCGCGGTGTGCTTCCCGACGACGTGGTGAAGGGCATTGAGGAATCGTTGTCAGGCGCGTGCACCACGGAAATCGCCGCATTCGACGAGTTCACCGCACTACTGACCAACACCGCGCTCACCGCCGATTTCCAGCACATCATTTTCGACACCGCGCCCACTGGTCACACCATTCGCCTGTTGCAACTGCCTGGTGCCTGGTCAAACTTTCTGGAAGCTGGCAAGGGCGACGCGTCGTGCCTGGGCCCACTTGCCGGATTGGAAAAACAACGCACCCAGTACAAGGCAGCCGTTGAAACCTTGGCCGATTCCGCACGCACGCGCCTGATTCTGGTGGCCCGCGCACAATGTGCCACGCTGCGCGAGGCTGCACGCACCTCCGAAGAACTGTTTTCCCTTGGATTGACGCACCAGTACCTCGTCATCAATGGGGTGCTCCCCTCCATCGACCCCTCATGCGATGAACTGGCCGCGGCCATCTATCGGCGAGAACAAGCGGCGCTCGCCACCCTCCCGGACATCCTCAAAACCTTGCCCTGCGCTCAAGTCGAACTCAAGCCCTTCAACTTGGTGGGCCTGGATGCCTTGCGACATTTTTTGACCCGCCCCATCGATTCTCCCTCTTCATGCGAAATCGAATTGCCTGAGTCATGGGACACCCCAAACCTCGCCGCCCTGATCGATCACATGGCCACTGACGGCCATGGATTGATCATGCTGATGGGCAAAGGCGGGGTTGGCAAAACCACACTGGCGGCGGCGGTGGCTGTCGGGTTGGCACGCAAAGGGTTGTCCGTGCACTTGACCACCACTGACCCTGCCGACCATCTGACCCACACGCTGGAAGGCTCACTTGCCCATTTGACCGTCAGTCGCATCGATCCCTCCAAGGAAATCGAACTCTATCGAAAACAGGTATTGGACACCCAAGGGGCCCAACTCGATACCGAAGGACGTGCCCTGCTGGAAGAGGACCTGCGTTCTCCCTGCACGGAAGAAATTGCAGTATTTCAGGCCTTCTCCCGAATCATCCGAGAGGCAGGCAGGAAATTTGTGGTCATGGACACTGCCCCCACCGGCCACACGCTTCTTTTGCTGGATGCAACCGGCGCCTATCACCGAGAAGTCATTCGGCAAGGAGGGGAGACTGGCCTTCACTCCACGACGCCGATGATGCAGTTGCAAGACCCGAAGCAAACGAAGGTACTCCTCGTGACCTGGGCAGAAACCACGCCCGTGCTTGAGGCCGCCAACTTGCAGACCGACCTTCGCCGTTCAGGCATTGAACCGTGGGCCTGGGTGGTCAACCAAAGTATTGCCGCAGCACACCCGCACGCGCCACTGCTACGGCAACGCGCGCATAACGAGTTACGCGAAATTCATGCCGTCGCCACCCAATACGCTCGGCGTTATGCGCTCGTCCCCCTCATGGAACATGAACCGGTGGGCGTGCATCGACTACTGGAACTGATCAATCACCACACCGAAGGTTCTGATCAGGGCGACAAAGAGACCATGATCGAACCAGTCCTGCAACAAAATACAGAACCCGGAGAACACCTTGTCTGTTCGATGTGACGTCACACCCAAAGAATCGGCTGGCTTGCCGATGAGTATTTTCGAACGCTATCTGACGGTGTGGGTTTTTCTCTGCATCCTCGCCGGTATAGCCCTGGGACAAATTCAGCCCAGCCTGTTCCAGGCCATCGGACACATGGAGATGGCACACGTCAATCTCCCGGTGGGACTATTGATCTGGGTAATGATCATTCCCATGCTGGTCAAGGTGGACTTTGGTGCCTTGCATGAAGTCCGTCAACACGTTCGAGGTATCGGTGTGACGCTGTTCGTGAACTGGCTGGTCAAGCCTTTCTCGATGGCCTTTCTTGGCTGGCTTTTTCTCCGTCACCTGTTTGCCTTCCTATTGCCGGCCGACCAGGTCGACAGTTACATTGCCGGCTTGATCCTATTGGCTGCTGCCCCTTGCACGGCGATGGTATTTGTCTGGAGTCGTCTGACCCAGGGCGATCCGCTCTTTACCCTGTCGCAGGTCGCTTTGAATGACAGCATCATGGTTGTGGCATTTGCCCCGCTGGTGGGTCTCCTGCTCGGCATTTCCGCCATTACCGTACCGTGGGACACACTGATCACCTCGGTAGTGCTGTACATTGTGATCCCCGTGGGGTTGGCTCAGTTTTGGCGCTGGCGGCTTTTAACCAAGGGTCAAGCCATCTTCGATGCGGCGATGGCCAGGATCGGCCCCTGGTCGATGACTGCCTTGCTGGCAACTCTGGTACTACTCTTCGCGTTTCAGGGTGAGGCCATCTTGAAACAACCACTGGTCATTGCCCTACTGGCAGTACCCATCTTGATCCAAGTCCTCTTCAACTCGGCACTGGCCTATGGACTCAATCGATGGGTCGGCGAGAAACACAACGTTGCGTGCCCCTCTGCCTTGATCGGTGCCTCCAATTTTTTCGAACTGGCCGTTGCCGCCGCCATCAGTTTGTTTGGCTTTCATTCGGGTGCGGCGTTAGCCACCGTCGTTGGAGTGCTGATTGAAGTGCCGGTGATGCTGCTGGTCGTGCGCGTGGTCAATGCAACCAAACCATGGTACGAACGCCGCGCATGATTCTACGCCGATTGGCGAACGGAAAGGATGGTTCCTCCGTCATTTCCCATTGGGCACGAGCAAGTGACCAAGAATTTGAAAAGTTTGTTGTAGTGTCTGTACGATACCGCACATTAAGGATTAGATGGTTTATACTGAACTTCCAGGTCAAATATCCATGCGCCAGTATCGACTGATTCGTTTGATTCTGGCCGATATACGAGGGGAACCTGCATGTCGTTTCTACCAGACCCCCGCCAAAATCATCTTCTTTCCGCCTTGCCGGAGGAAGACTACGCGTACTTCTCACCCTTTCTGGAACGGGTTCAAATGGCACTCGGCGATGTGCTCTACGAGTCCGGCGTCCAGATGCGCCATGTTTATTTTCCAACCGACTCGATCGTGTCCCTCCTTTATGTCATGGAAGACGGTTCATCGGCCGAAATCGCCGTGGTTGGTCACGAAGGCATCGTCGGAGTTTCCCTTTTCATGGGGGGTGAAACCACACCCAGCCGGGCGGTCGTACAAAGTGCCGGTTACGCCTATCGGCTGAAGGGGCAGTTTCTGAAAAACGAGTTTTTCCGCGCGGGTCCGATGCAGCGTCTATTGCTGCGCTACACGCAGGCATTGCTGACACAAATGGCACAAACAGCAGTATGCAACCGGCATCACAGCCTGGATCAGCAATTTTGCAGATGGCTCCTGCTGAGCCTCGACCGCTTGCCCTCCAACGAATTGATCATGACCCAGGAACTGATCGCCGCCATGCTCGGAGTACGCCGCGAGGGCGTCACGGAGGCCGCCGGAAACGTGCAGAGGGCGGGCTTGATCAAATACAGCCGCGGCTGCATCACCATTCTCGACCGAGAGGGGCTGGAGAAGCGAGTCTGTGAATGTTACGCGGTGGTCAAGAAAGAGTTCGATCGCCTGCTCCCTGAGTGAACTATTCTACCGAAGCAAGGGAAACTTCCAGGGTCCTATGAATTTTCATCAAATTTGGCGTTGGTTCCGATTTGCAAATAAGCTTTCCTGTTGGCGTCGACCGAAAGATACCATTTCCCTTCCTTCTTATGCTGAACCTCGGCGGTTTTGACTTCGCCGGAGGTTCTGGCTTTGCTGCGCCCTTTCACCACCAGCCAAACGTAAATCCGGTAGAATCGAAAGTTCTTGACTTACACATGGACGATCATGAAAAGGTATATCAAACAGGCTATACGGGTGGTTGGGTTACTCTGGGGAACTCTGTGGGTCGGTACGCCGGCATTCGCTTTTGAGTTGGGCGACCCGGGTTTTTACGGTCCTGTGGTCGTGGGACCGGGCCCAGCCCCTCAATTGATTTCTCCGCAGCCGATCTGGGTTGCACCGACACCCTACGGAGTTGCCCCGCCTCCGCCCCTTTATTTGCGTGTCCCACCACGCGTATGGCATCACTGGCCAAATTTTTGTGTCCAGTATGCCGCCTGTGGTCGACCCGTTTATTTTGTTACGAATTCCTGGTATCTCGGTGCCTTTGTTCCCTATTATCGTTTGCACCCCGAGTTCTGGCACCGTGAAGGTGGACCCTGGATGCGTGACGGTCATCCCGAAGGAGAGCGTTGGCGCGAGGGTGAGCGTGGGCGATGGAGAGAGGGGAGAGACCATGAGCATCACTGAGTCGACAACCATTTCTCCGGAACTCCTGAGGATTTATCGAGCCAGCGATTACAGGGTGACGGACGAGGAGGGAAGGGAGTTTGTGATGCATGTCGATGAACCCTCATCCATGCTCGGCGCATTGATGGCACGACACGGTGCGCAGGGTGCCGTGTTTGTCAGCGCCTATAATCCTGCCAGCGAACCCCGTACAGAAGCAGAAAACCAGGCGGCTCAGGCGCGTCTGAAACAGGAGATCGTTGCACAGGGATATCGTATCTTTGCGGGAGTGGGAGAGGATCCAGACGGCGGGTGTCCGGGGGAACCTTGTTTTCTGGTTCTCGATTGGCCCAGGGAAAAGGTTTTGGCGCTGGGACAAGTTTATGGTCAGAATGCGTTGTTATGGGCGGGTACGGACGCTGTGCCGCGCCTGATCCTGACTCGCTGACCGTGCCTCGCATCACGGCGGATTTGTCTTGGGCGCGTCATAAATAGCCATTTCTGCACAATATCGACCTCGTTCGGAAACCCTGCGTTTTTTGACGAAAATCTATAAACCGGCCTGTAGAAAAGTTTTTCAAATAATTTTTAAAAAAATAATAAAAAGATAAAATCTATTATTTTCAAATGATTAAAACAATCATCTGACGGTTTTTCGGGAAGATTCCGGGGTTGAATGGCGTAGGTGAATTTGACAGACCTGAAAACAATCTGTAAAGTAGCGAACTCTACTCAAGACGGACGCGGGGTGGAGCAGTCTGGCAGCTCGTCGGGCTCATAACCCGAAGGTCGTAGGTTCAAATCCTACCCCCGCAACCAGAAAGTTAGAGATTGTTCTTTAAAAATTTGATACCGATAGGTGTGGGTACTACAAGGGAGTAATAAA
>WJXM01000042.1 GCA_019456405.1 Ferrovum sp.
CCACGAACCTCCTGCCGCAGAGGGCAGAAGTGCCCCCTTCGGATATCCTCCGATGGCTGCGGAGAAGTTCGCGTCATACGCCACCGGACCTTGTGCATTTTGCCACTGAATCCACGCCGTGATCTGGTTCAGAATCCCGTTCATGTCCTGTCCGAAGGGAGGAACTCCTCCGGATCCGATAGGGACGAAGTTGAGAGGAGGGAAGCCGTCAGAAAGAGACGCCGCCCCTGGGGTGATGGAGATTTGGGACGCTTCAGGGATAGGGCGAATATCCCCCGCAGCAGCAGCCCCGGCGAACGGGAGCGGGAATTTTGACGGAAGTGAGGTGCTTAACATGGAATCCTCAGATGATCGAAATTGAAACAGAAACCCCGGCAGGTCGTGGAAGAACCCCCGAGTTTTCGATAATTGAAAGGTCTACAGCCGAGGGGGTAAAACCTGAAAAAGTGTAAGTCATTGTCATGTCCAGCCCGTCTGTACAGTAACAATCCCCATTTGCCCCGAACAGAAACATCAGAATCTTGTTGATTGATGTGATTGAGCAATTGGTCAAATTCGCCATTGATTTCGCGAGGATCAGCGTTCTGAATGCCGGGTCTGAAAGAGGGTAATTGGTCGATGCGACAGGACCAGAGTAAAACGGTGACTGGTTGAACGGATCTGCTGAAACGTCCCCCGCTTCCTCGAATCCGAAGTATTTGTTCGTGATTTGCAGTACTCGATTCACCCCCACGATGCGCCCCCAAATATCGAGTCCAAACCCCTGAGCGGTGGCGATGTTCCATACGTAATCGTAGAACGTCTCCAAATCCGCAGAGGGGTCGATGTAGTCAAAAACATTCTCGCAAAACGACAGGATGATCGGGCTGTTCGAGAACTGAGCAAGAATGAGTTGCTGCCAGTCAAACAACTGGACTCCAATCTCTGAAACGCCAATCTCATAGTGCCCAACCGCCGACTGATTCATCAGGGAATCACGCGCACATTATAAGTGGTGCTGGTTGGGGTTCCGGCAATAAGTGCATTCACCACAACGGTTACTGTTCCCGCTGACGAGACATATCCGGCCCAGTCAAATCCCGCACCAGGATAGACTGCTGGAGTTACCACCACCCCCATGCTCGAGGTGGCCCCGGCAATCAATACAGCGCCTGTGGCCGAGCCTCCAGCAGTTAAGGCGCTCCCGCCAATCGCACCTGAAGTTCCTGTGAGATTCGGGACGATCCCGAGTGCGGTTTGTGCTCCCGTTTGCGTGGTCGCTCCCGTACCACCATTGGGAATTCCAACAATTCCGGTTACGTTCGATGCTGTGCCGGTCGTGTTCTGGTTCAGAATTGGAACATCGGATGCCTGAATTGGCGACATGACCGCATTCGATCCGTTACCTCGGAGGTATGCCCCAGAAGTGACGGCCCCCGCGAGATTGTTGATTGCCGATTGTTGGGTAAGTGCCCCTGTACCGCCGAGATTTATTGGCAAGCCGTTGGCGTTGTAGTCCAGTTTATTGGCGAAATAGGTATTCCACTGCG
>WJXM01000002.1 GCA_019456405.1 Ferrovum sp.
CTGGCACTACTTGCCGAGTCTCCCACGCATAGCCTGTTGCAGATAGGTGCCACCCTATCCATGGCCTTAGCGCTTCCCACATTAGTCAACAAAGTCACGACTCCAGCCTGCTGGCTCAAATCACAAGGTATTCTGTGGGGTTTCCCCACTCATCCTCCGTCAAACCACAACGGATAGACTTTCGGCGGCCCAAGATTCCAAAACGGCTCGCTTACTCCCTGCAATTCTCATCACCACTCGCTTGCCACCCCCACGGGATGGCACAGGCATCAAGTCACCCAGCGCATCGCATCGGTCAGATCACTCTGCCGGGACGCCTCTGTTTCGTTACACCGGAGCTATCAACGATCCCCAAGGCTTGTGCCTCAAGGTACCGGCTGAATCCACTCTCGCTCATCAGCCCTGATACGGTTTCCCGTACCCTCAGAAGTGCCGGTGTGGGTCACAGGTTCAACGGTCTCCCGCTGCCCCTGGTCGGTCTTGTCGATGGTTGCCCATCTCCCGATCCCTTGTTGACGAACCTTACCAGTTTCTCCCGATGTTCCAGGAATCCCCTGTGAAGCCCTGTCTGTGTCGCCCAATCTCCCGTTCATGCTGAACAGGGAATGAAGTCGAAGCGTGAATGAACGCAGCGCTCCGTTGCTTGCCGCACCAGTTCCATTACGAACATGCGGCTTCCGCAGTCTCTCCACCCTGGCGGGGTGAAGATGAGCCCTCCGGCTCTGGTGTGTGTCGCATCGGGGGTTGGCGCCCCCGAACACGACTTGGCGTTGTATTCGGGCTTGGCAACCCTGGCGATGGGTGAATCCTACACCCGCCCGTGCCCTTATGATCACCCATGGAATCTTTCTTTATTGCGGCTCACTGCGTGAGGTCTGATGCCTTGAAACCCCCGTCCAGCATGAACCCGCCTTTATTACTGCGCACGCACCCGGTAAAAAAACTGCCTCCAGAAAAATGCGTTTTCCCTCAAAATCAAAGTGTCGAAAAACTTTACACTCCCTATCCCTATCCCTATCCCTATTCATATTCATATTCATATTCCGTAACCTTATGTTGCTTATGGATTGTTATTTCATATAGGAATCAGTGGCACGATTTGTGCGTTGTATCTGGCAAGACCCTCCCTTCAAGAGGGAAAGGCCATCCGGCACGAATCAATAACGATTGGGGGATTTCATGAAATATAAGTTCAAGGCTGTTGCGCTGTTTGCCACCGGTGTGTTGGGCGCGGGCATCGCGCAGGCGAGCCTGATTGCGGATGGACCGGGACTGGTGTACGACAATGTAGCGAACGTGACGTGGAGTTCGGATGCCAATCTTTTTGGCACCATGGCGGCCTCCGACCCCAACCTGATAAACCAGATCATCGCTGCGGTGCCCACAGTGCACGATACGCCCAACGGTTATGACACTCCGTCCAACAGCGGCAATTACAATCTGACTTCAAGCGATTTCAATAGTGCAGGTCATATGGACTGGTTTGGTGCGATGGCCTGGGCGAAGTATCTGGACAGCATCAATTACCTGGGCCACAACACCTGGATACAGCCGACGACCTACAATCAGAGCTGTATCGGTTTCAACTGCACCAACAGCATGCTGGGAGAGCTGTTCTACACCGGGTTGGGCGGCACGGCAAGTCAATCCATCACCACCAGTCACAATGCCAGTTACAGCCTGTTCACGAACGTCCAGAACTCCGCGTACTGGTCCGGTACGGAGTACGCGTCCTATCCAGGCTACGTGTGGCTCTTCGAGACCGGCAACGGCGTCCAGACCGCGGTCAGCAAGAGCACCAACCTCTATTCGTGGGCCGTGCTGCCCGGACAGGCGGGAGCCGCAGCCGTCCCGGAGCCTGGGAGCATGGCGCTGTTTGGGTTAGGAGTGGTGTTGCTGGGGGTGGTGGGGCGGCGGCGTGGGTACTTGGGCGCTTAGGGTGATTTGACCCTTTCGGGGGAGCAGGGGCGGAAGCCCCCTGCGGACTGTCGGAAAATTTGACACCTGATGGCACGCTACGAGCATTTGCCGTTCACTTCGTGGCCATCTGGTATACAGAGAAGTCCGCAACCAGCTGATTACATGTATTCATCAATATTTGGTTCGATTTATGCTTTGGGATATATAGAGCAAGCGTAGATGGAGTTCTTAATAGGGCTTAATGAAGGAGAAATGACCGTGAAAAAGAAATCGGTATTCTGGGCTGGCGCAGCAGCGCTTGTTCTCGCTGGCTTGGCCGGTGTTACGAGCGCCAGTGCGGCGCTGCTCTTTGACCGAGGGCTTCCCACCGCCAATGTCAACACCGCTAACTCCAGCCAAAGTAATGTCCAGTGGGCAGATTGGGAGACAACCGCCGCCCCTGCCACCTTCTGGCTGCCAGGGGATGACTTCACGCTCGCGGGGTCTGGCGCCTACAATGTCAACACAATCCGTGTCTGGTCGATCGATAACACCGGACTCAGTCTCCAGGGTGGCTTGGCTGGCGGATCGATCGCCCAGCAATCAAGCACGTTTACTTCGACGCCGGTGACTTACTCTAATGGACAGGGTTACCAAGGTAGTTCGGGCGCGTTTTATCCTCTTTACCAGATCGATTTCAATGTTAACATCGCGCTGAACGGTGGCCAGGCATACCAGTTCTTCCTTGACGGGCCGATAGTTGCAAACGGAAGTGGCTACCGGAACGCTTACCTGCACGCTTCCAACGCAGCCTTGAGCGGGTCCCCGCAACAAGGGGCAAACGATACCTTCCTGTGGCTTTCACCCAGCGGCGCCGTCGAGACTTGGTTCTCAGGAACCGGTGGTGGGACTACTGGTTGGGGTCCCGGTTGGGACAAGAACACTGACGGTAACGTGCAGGTTTTCGGAACGGCTACAGTACCGGAACCCTCGACCCTCGCGCTTCTCGGCCTCGGATTGGCCGGACTCGGATTCAGTCGTCGCAGAAAGCAAGTCTAACAGGCTGCTGAAAAACCCGCGCACTCCCTCAGGCTGGTAAAATTGCGCCATTGTGAAACGGGGTGATGGTGATGCGAGGAATAGACGTTCAACCGAGAGATCTGTTCAGTTACATTCAACTGGAACAGCGCGTGCCGAGCAAATACCCGCTGCGCGCGATCCGCAAGATGGTAGATGTGGCGCTCAGTGAAATGGACACGCTGTTTACCCAGATGTATTCGGACACCGGGCGCCCCTCGATTGCGCCAGAGCGGTTGCTGCGCGCACAGACGTTGCAGATTCTGTATACGGTACGTTCTGAGCGGCAGTTGATGGAAGAAGTGGCTCGGCAAAACTGAACAGGTCAGATAAGTGCATTATTGGGGTTTTGCACCAGGGCATCGTAGCCTTGGCAGGAGACCATCATGAGCAAATCATCCGGGCGGCGAAGTCGCCGCGTTTTCAGTGCCGAGTTCAA
>WJXM01000043.1 GCA_019456405.1 Ferrovum sp.
TTACAATTAAAATCCAGAATTCATGTTTGCCACTTTTTCTCACATGTTCACACTTCAGGAGCAGCAATGTTCTCACATGCTAAGGGACCTTTCCTCGAATTTCTTCGAAATTTGACACCGCAGAGTTTATTGCTTTCAATTGCCCTCATTATGGGATCAAAACTCAACCTCGCGCGGTTTGACTTTGGCAACACAATGGGTACATTGCCATTCATCTTATCCATGTTGACCTTCTTTGCTGCGGCAATAGCCAATATCTCCATGCTCATAGAAGGGTTATGTCGTTCAATTTCCGACATCGACTCCAAATTGAAGTGCTCAAATTTAAAAGGGGTCAAGTGGCAGCGAGAAGCCATTCGCCTACTTTACGAAAAAAAGAAGACTCTATTCTATGAATTATTGGTTGTCGTGCTAGTCGTTCAGGTAGGTTGCTTCGTAGTTCTTTATTCATCCATGCAGGCCGCGATCAAGTTCTACTTCAATATCCATGGTTGTCGTTAGTCGTTACTGAAAAATTGTCCCATACCCCCGATGATGCAGTGCATAGTGTTCCTGTCCGCTTTGCCCGGTGAATTTCCTTTTTCCGGCTATATGCAATCCAGGGTTGGATGGGCCAATTTTTTATGCCCAAACTGTTTAGCCAACAATTGTTGCCTTGGTTGGAATCGGCCACTTGCAGCAACTGCATCCAAACACCAACTGGTTGGAACTGATCACCCGAGTTCGACAGCTGACCCTATAAAACCGCCGTTTTTTACCATGGCCCCCTAATAGAATCATTGAGTTAGTTTTCTGAACGGAAAAGTCTTGTAGTGACACGCCGTTATGTTTTTCTGATTGACTATCACTTTGTTGCCAAATTACAATAGCGACATGTTCGTGAAAATCACTACTTCCGGTCCGCGCCAGTATGTCAAGCTCGTGGAGTCCCACCGCGATGCTTCCGGCGTGTCTCGCCAAAAGGTCATTGCCACCTTGGGGCGTCTGGAAGATATTCAGGCGGGAGAAACGGATGCCTTGGTCAATGGCCTGCTTCGGGTGACGGGTCGACCCACTTTGGACGAAGGAACCGGGGAGATTGATTTCGCTTCTGCCCGATCCTTTGGCGATACCTGGTGAGCGTAACCAAGTTATTTGATGGTTGCGGGGGTGGTTTTTTGCAAAATAGATGAGGGTATGGGGGTTGAGCGCCCTCAAAGAACTTGACTGGCAAGCCCTCCAAGGGCGAGTCTTTGGTTTCCCAACGAAAGACTCTCCCATTATGTGCCAAACCATCCTTCAAGACCCAGCCTTTTTCAAATTTCTGTTGCATATCGATCAGGACCATGCGGCTACCATCCGTTTGCGAGGGTGTTCCCGTTGTGGAGGTCCCCTTCATCAGGCTCACTACGAACGCAAACCTCGCGATGCACCTTCGACCTGGATCGAGGAGAAGATCCGCTTCAGTTTCTGTTGTGGGCACTGTCGGTGCCGTTGCACTCCCGCCTCGGTACGCTTTCTGGGACGCCGGGTTTATTGGGGGGCCACAGTGCTTCTGGCCACCGCTCTGTGTCATGGCCGGGCCCTGAGGCGGAGTCATCCCCTCTCTCAATCCTTCGGGGTTCCTGTCCAGACCCTCCAGCGCTGGCGTCAATGGTGGCTGACCGAATTCACCACGACCCCGGTATGGCAAACCTTGCGTGGCCGATTCCTGCCCCCCGTGGAAACCCATGCTCTGCCCGGTGAATTACTGCAGCGTACCCGGAGCACTATTCTGCAGGATTCGATGACCCAGGTGATGCGCTGGCTGGCTCCTCTTGGCACGCTCACTGAGGGTCGATAAATGAGGGGCCTCGTCACGCACAAGTTGGCGCTAGCCAGGGAGGACCTTACCCCATAGGCTTCGCACTTCGGGTGTCGTGCCCGCTTTTATGCGAAGGATATTCATTCATGCCCCCCAAAGACGAAACCAGTTCCCGGGATCGATGGTCACGCTTGCGCCTGCAGATCATCGGCCAGCTCCTGGCCGCTCCCCCCGCCCCGGGTGAATTGAAGCAGCGCCTGCTCGCCTTGAGCCAGCAATCCTGGCGTCATCCCATTCACGGAGGGGACATACGCTTCGGTTTCTCCACTCTGGAACGCTGGCTGGCACGGGCACGCCAAAGCCCCGATCCCGCCACCTTCCTGGCCACCGTCCCCCGACTCGATGCAGGTTCTACCCGCGCCATCAGTGACACACTGACCCAAGCCATCCGGGAACAGTACGCGCAGCACCCTAAATGGAATATCCGGCTGCATTACGACAACCTCAAACAGGAGGATGACACCCACGAGTTCCCCTCCTATGCCACCGTCCTGCGCTTCTTCCGTGCCCAGGGACTGTGGCGGCAGCGTGATCCTCTCTCCGGTCCGCAACGCAGTGCTGTCCCGGATGGCTCACGGGAAGTGCGCAGTTTCGAAGCCACCCATGTGGGAGCCCTGTTCCATCTGGATGGACACCAAGGGTCACTCAAGGTCCTGAACCGGCAGGGTGAATGGATCACCCTCATCGCCCTGGGCGTGATCGACGACTATTCGCGCCTGATCTGCCACTTGCAGTGGTATGCCCACGAGAATACCCAGTGCCTGGTGCACTGCGTCTCCCAAGCCCTGCAACGGCGCGGTTTACCCCGGGCCATTTACAGTGATAATGGGGCTGCCATGACCTCCGGGGAATTTACCACCGGCCTGCACCAGTTGGGGATTCTTCCCCTCACTACCCGTCCCCGCAGTGCCTGGATGAATGGCAAGCAGGAAACCCTCTGGAATCGGGTAGAAAACCGTCTGATGGCCATGCTCGATGCGGTCCCCAACCTGACCCTCAGTCAACTCAACGAAGCCTCTTTCGCCTGGGTCGAACACGAGTACCAAGTGAACGAGCATCGGGAACTCCAGGGGGCCACCCCTCTGCAACGCTTCATTGCCGGACCCGGCGTTCTACGCGAGTGCCCGGATTCGGAGACCCTGCGGCGTCACTTCCGGATCGAGGTCAAACGCAAACAACGCCAAAGTGATGGGACCGTATCCCTGGAAGGGGTACGCTTTGAAATCCCACAAGTCTTCGCCCACCTGCGCGAACTGAGCCTGCGTTATGCCCGCTGGGAGCGCCATCAAGCCGATATCGTCGATCCTCGTAGCGGAATCATCCAGGCCACGGTCTACCCTCTGGACAAGACCCGTCATGGTCATGGTCACAGACGCCGCACTCCCCAACCCGGCGGAGTTTCCTCCCGCCCCGTGGCATCCCTCAAAGAGGAGGCGCCCGCCACCGCCCCCCTGATGCGTCACCTGCTGGCAGAGTTTGCTGCCACCGGGTTACCCCCCGCCTATATGGAACTCGACGACCCATCTTTATCCCAGGAACCCCATCCATGAACCGCATCCTGTTGACCCCTTATGGCCTGAAATGGAATCCCTTCAGTACCGAGTTACCCACCGAAGCCCTGTACCTGTCCCCCAAGATCAGCGACTTCTTCTGGCGGATCGAGAATGTCCATGTACGCGAAGGAGGGTTTGCCCTGATTCAGGGCGATCCGGGTACGGGCAAGAGCGTGGTGCTGCGTGCCCTGGCTGATCGCCTGGAACGCCAGACTGATCTGACGGTTGGAATACTCAATCACCCCCAGAGCAATCTGGGCGACTTCTATCGCGAACTGGCCGAGGTCTTCGGGGTGGCACTCAAGCCCAGTAACCGCTGGGGCGGATTCAAGATCTTGCGCGAACGCTGGATCAGTCACCTCGAAGCCACCCGAACCCGCTGTTGCCTGCTCATCGACGAGGCTCAGGAAATGAGCCCCAAGACCTTGCTGGAACTGCGCCTGCTGGCTTCGGCACGCTTCGATTCACAACCCCTGCTGGCGGTCGTGCTGGCGGGTGATGCACGTCTGAACGAGGCCCTGACCCGGGAGGAACTCCTGCCCCTGGGAACCCGAATCCGGGTTCGTCTGGCACTGGACTATGCCACCCGGGAAGAACTGGCCGCTTGCCTGGAACACCTGCTCGACAGCGCCGGTGCACCCGCCCTGATGAGCTCAAGTCTCAAGCACACCCTGTGCGAACGCGCCGGGGGAAACTATCGGGTCATGACCAACATGGCCGCACAACTTCTGGCTGTGGCAGCGCAGCGCGAGATCCGGCTCCTGGACGACAAACTTTACCTGGAGGTGTTCGCCCCACCCAACTCCACCGCTCACTCAACCCGCCGCAACCCCAAAGTCCGTTAACCACAAACAGGAAAAATCATGGCAAAGAGAATACTCTCCCTCACCACGCGGCGTGCCAAACGCCCCTCCACTGTCCTCCTGGAAATCGAACTCCCGGAACTCTCCAATGAAACCGCCGCTGCACTGGCCAATGTGCTGGTGCAGTTGTACCACCGCTTCGAAGCGGCTTACTATGCCCAAATCCTGAGCCATCATGCCGACCAGATCCCCCCTCCAGAAAAACCCGACTTAGGCTATCTCCATCACGGAACCAAAGAACTGTTCTGAACCTCGCCACTCTCGTCCAGGCTGCCCCTTCGGGTCAGTCCGGACCTTCCCTCCCCAAGGGAACAAAATCCTCAGCCGCGGAAAAAGTCGTTCGCAGGGATGGCGCCGTCAGGCGACACCTCGCAAAATCCTCAAACAATTTGCACCATCCAGCACCGCACTCCCTCAACCCTCACAAAGCGTGCAATTCAAACCCTCATTTACGTTGATTCCGCTCACCTGGATGCTCACGGCGCTGTGGAATGAACTGGGTTTTCGGACGCTTTTCGCCGGGTGTTGCGCCCACGACGCCAGTTTGACGCCGAAGCCCTGCTGAGGGTCATGGTCTTCAATCGACTGTGTGATCCAAAGTCCAAACTGGGCATTCACCGCTGGCTGGAAGGGGCGATTGTGCCGGGAGTGGATCCGGAATCGGTCACCCACTCCCACCTGCTTCGGACCATGGATACCCTGGTGGAA
>WJXM01000044.1 GCA_019456405.1 Ferrovum sp.
AGAGGGGGGAGGAATGCAAAAAAAATCCATCATGTCGCGCGGCTTTTGGTGCATGATCGTCGGCGGAATGCTGACGGGTATGGGCAATGGCAGCGTGTTCGGTGCAGCCTTGATGTGTTTCCTGGGGCGCGGTGACTTCAACAATTGGGGCGGGTGGAACGGTCAGGCTTACGATCCTCATACCTTCACGGGGTTCATCGACTGGTGTATGCTCGTTTTCGGTTTTGCTTACATCGGTATTCTTGCCATCGCCTTTCAGCGGCATGATGCCATTGAAAACGCCGCTTGATCCTCATCTAACCAATTGCGCGCCATTCGCGTCAAGGAGACATTGAAATGATCGGTACCATCGCTGCAGTTCTGGGGATTTCACTTGCCTTTTCCAGCATGCTTCTTTCCTGGTATGTCCTGATGCCTCGTAAACGTCACGGTCACCATTAATTCATTCCAATAACACATATTCATTTACTCACGTAATCTGATATAGAAATCAACAGGGGGGGTTCAAGATGTTCAAGTACCTATTTGCGCGTAGCGAAGATATTCCGGAGGGATCGGCTGCGGTTTATTTCGGCTTCTCCGCGATTGTCTGGTTTGTGATTGGAACCGGGTTGGGTGCCTTCAACGCATCCAAATTGGCATTTCCTGATTTTGTCACGGGTCTGGAGTTCGTTTCCTTTGGTCACATGCGTCAAGTGCATGTCCATGCCGTGATTTTTGGCTGGATCTCCATGGCGTTTGCCATGGCCATGATGTACATGACCCCGGCCTTGGGTAACACCAAGTTGTGGTCGGAAAAGTTGGGCGTCTGGAATGCGTTTCTCTGGAATGTCGGACTGTCTCTGGGATTGACATTGTTGTGGGCTGGGATGACCTCGGGGCGTGAATATTCTGATTTCCCTTGGTTCATCGATCTGTACATTGCCACCTTCATGACCATTCCTTTGGGCATCAATGTCTGGATGACCGTCATCAATCGCAAGACGCAGGGGATCTACACCACCAACTGGTTCTTTGCCTCCGCCGTGTTCATGGTCAGCATCGTGTTCATCGTAGGTAACTTGCCCGAGTGGTTCCATCTGACCGGCTTGACCGAAGCCTACCTGACCTGGTGGTTTGCGCACAATGTGCTGGGTCTGTGGATCACCCCGGTAGCCGCAGCCATTGCCTACTACACCATTCCCAAGGTTACCGGCAATCCGCTGTATTCGCACCGGATTGGTCACTTGCACTTCTGGTCTGTCGTAGTGTTCTACTCCACTCCTGCTGCCCACCACCTGATGTCCGCACCTTTGCCTGAATGGCTCAAATCCTTCGCTTCGGTGGAAGGGGTGCTGATTCTGGTGCCAGCCGTTGCCTTCGTGTCCAACATTCTGTTGACCATGCAAGGGAAATGGAACATGTTCGTGGAAAACCTGGAGATCCGCTTCACGGTGACCGGTTGCCTGATGGCCATTCCGTTGAACATGCAAGGCGGCTTCCAACAAACCCGCGCCATCAACTGGTACATTCATGGGACGGGCTGGATCGTGGCGCACGCACACTTGGCTCTCCTGGGTTTTTCGACCTTCCTGGAAGCTGCCGCAGTCTATCTGGGTTTGCAAACTCTGATGAAGCGTAAACTGTATTCTCTGACCTTGGGAAATCTGCATTTCTGGTTTCTGCTGATCGGGTTTACAACCTACTGGGTGTCCATGACCATTGCCGGATTGATCCAAGGGGCCGGAAAGATCTACGAAGTCCCGTACATCGACGTGGTGATGGCGGAGCATCCCTACATGATTGCCCGCTGGATCGGTGGTTCTCTGGTGTTTACGGGAAACTGCTTCTGGCTCTACAACATGTGGATGACCGCACGCGCTGGGACAGTGATTCCAGAGGGACGCATGGCCCACGAACTGGCCTACGAACGTTAATCGGCCACTGATCGCAGAATTGGAGGAGAATATCAAATGGTCAATTTTAGAGAGTACAAGATCGGAGCGCGGTTTTTCGGTCTTGCCTTGGGTGGATCGATGACGATCACCTTGTTTATGCCCAGTTTTGACTTGCGCAATGTAAATGCCACAGAGGTGGCCTTGGACAAGCAACTTTGGGCCGGTCATGAGTCGGGGTTCAGTCTGGCCGATCCCTTCCTGACGGGAGAGCATCGTCCGGTACGGGTGACCTTGAAAACGGATCCAAAAACGGGTCAGCCCATGGCCTCCACGGTCGCCTACGTTTATCCGGCAGGAACACCCCTTCCCAATGGCGTGGACCACCCCGATAACCTCGGGAATATCGTGGAGCAACTGAGTCGGGATAAAGGTCGGATCGGTGAAGCCAGCAAGTCGCAGGGCGCGGTTTTCCTGCTGAGTTCCGAGCCTCAGGGGGATGGTTCCAAGCAGTTTTACATTGAAAATGCTTCGGCCACCAAAGGCTGGAATCCTGAAGAAGTCATGAAAGCGGCTGGGGATGAAAATACTTACCATGCTTCTTATGGAAAAGCCATTTTCGTGCGTGAAGGCTGCTGGTGGTGTCATACCCTCTTGCCAGAAGAAACCCAGGATTGGCAGGTGTTTGGTGCGCCACCCATGTTGGGTGACTTCAATGGGGAATCCCCGACTGCCTTTGGTTCTGACCGCAAGGCCCCGGATATTCTTCATGTGGGATCGCGCAATTCATCGCGTGAATGGATGATGTTGCACTTCTTCAATCCGCGTCTGGTCCAACCGCATTCCATCATGCCCCGCTTTGACTATCTTTGGGGACCGATCGACGACAAGGGTCAGAAGATCGATTTTGACAAGTGGCGTGCAGAATATAACGAGTATGTGGATGGAAAGCGGGTTACACCGCCTGAAGTTCCCATGTATGCCAGCAATTCTGATGCCCGCGCATTGATCGACTTCGTTTTGTCGCTCAAGTAAATCTTGATACCAAACTGACTGTCCCTTTCCTTTCAGGGGATTGGGACAGTCGATAATAAGTGGAGGTCTCTTATGAGTAATTGGTCCTTTGATTCGCCCCTGCGCACCCTTTCTGATGAAGAAAAGGTCCGTAAAGATGAAAAATTGTGGGAAGACGACAATCTGGGTGGGGTACACGAAGACAACAACCCGGTTCCTGCGCCCGTGGTATGGTTGGTCGGTTTGACGGTGATCACGGCATTTGCCATTACCTTCCCGCTCTGGGGCCAACGTCCGACAGCGGCCTTGTATGAACCCTATGTCAATTCCATGGACAAGCCTGAAGTTCTGGCTGCCAAGGATGACAAGGAAGCCATGGCCAAAATCGTGGACATGAACAAGGGGACGCCGAATGATGCCTTGTTGGAACGGCATCCTTTGACCATGGATGATCTGCGCATGATTGCCCCGCAAATCAAGGCACTGGAAGCCAAGGGCGCGCACATGCATGATTTTGAAGTGGTGGGGGATCAGGTGGTCACTGCCAACTTTGAAGGGAACTATCGTCCCGATGGCACCCGCATCCGTCAGCAGCCTTGGTGGGACAAGGGGTACACCATCGACGTTTTTTATCTGAGTTACTTCTTTTTAGCAGTATTTACCATGATCAAGCGGCTGCCCCCCACCACGTGGCAACCCAAGCATGATCACTGAGCACCCTACATCAAGGAGATGAGATCATGATCGATCTGGATTACGGCCCTTTGGCTCTTGCTCTGCCCATCAGTATTGCCTTTATCTGTCCATTTCTCTATAGTTTCTTTGTGGACAATTACGACAAGAAGAAATAATGCGTTTTGGTGGCAAGATGAAACCCTAACCATTGAACTGACTCCCAGTGCCATACCATTACGGTATGGCACTTTTTTTTGACCCCATTAGAACCTTACTCATGATCAATGAAATCTCGCATCTCATGGCCGCGACGTCCTCTGGAAAAATCGATATGAGTATCGAAGGAATGAGGAGTCAACGTTTTAGCGTCTATATTTTTGTTTTTTTGATGATTGGCATAGCGGTTTTTTCCGGAATCATCTATTCCCTGCTCAAAGGGCAATATGCCCCCAGCAAGATGCGTATTGGGGAGCGCTTGATGTTCATCGCCATCATTCTGGGCGTGGTGGCGGCCACGGGGTTCGGTGCTACCCAACTATTGACCGGTTATCTGTTTTGAGGGCACTACGGTGTGATTGGGTATTTGAACCTTTGCGGGAATGACCACTCCAATTGATGCAAGAGAGTGATAGAATAGTCGCAACCTTCATACAGGAGTCTGGCATGGGCAATTACCTCGATACGTTACCCGATGGGTGGACCATCTACCTGTGGCTCATCGCTGGAGGACTCATCATCGCCGTGAGTATTTATGGGATACGCTGGGGTTCCAAAAACGAGCAATTCGATGAGGATATCAAGTATCTGGTATTTAAAGAAAGCGACAAGGACAAGATGAGTCCGGAAGAATATGCCAAAAGCCGCGAAGTCCTGGCAAAACAGGAAGCCAGGCGAATTGAAGTATTGGCAGAACAAGCGGCGGCCAGGGCAACCAAGACGACATGAAACGGGGTGAATGGGTCGTGCTGGGCCTCATTGGGGCACTGGCGGTGGCGGGTATCGCACAAAATATCATACATCACGAAAAGGGTGACCAGAACGGTGATCGTGGCTTGCCTTTTTATACGACGGCCACCCCTGAATTGGCGCGGGAGGGGTCTGATCTGATCCGTCAGAATGACTGTCGCCAGTGCCATTCCCTTTGGTCTGTGCGTAATATCATGCAGTCGGTTCCCTCCCCTTCACTGGATGGGATGGGAGATTTGCGGAGCGAGGCATGGCTTTACCAGTATCTATCGTCCCCCAATCCCCAGGCCATGTTGCCCAGTCGTCTCAAGCCTGAATATCGGATGCCTTCATTTGCCTCGCTCCCTGAGCAGGAAAGAAAAACGCTGGCCCATTATCTGGCCAGTCTGCATGTCAAGGATTGGTATCTGGATGAAACCAAAAAGAGCGAATATGAAAAACTCACGGGGAAGGATGACTACAAAAAATGACGGAAGTAGTCCCACAGGAAAAAGATACGGGTAAGTGGGGGAGGGCGCTGATTGGATTGGGCGTCGCTACCGCCATCAATCACTTTGGGGATCGCCTGCTGGGCGTCACCATCGAAGTCTTTACCAATGCATTGGATTATTTTTCTTTTCGCTGGATGCTGGATGTTTTTCTCGTCCCCTTGATTGCAAATTTTTTTCTGGCCCTGATTTTTGGCAAGGGAAGTAAGTGGCTGTGTTATGCCACCCCCGTGATTGTCCGGGGCATCAGTTATTTCAACGTGGCGGAAATTTCCGGGATTCCCGAGTATGGCCACCTGATTCCCCTGGGATGGTGGGGATTTTTTATCATCCTGGCCATGGAGACGGGCATGGTGGGGGCCGTGATCGGGGAATCCGTGATCAAACGTCACTATGGGCGCAAGACCATCGAGGGGATCTATCAAGAGCGTTTGGCACGGGAAGAACGTCAACGTCAACGCGCGCGAAAAAGCAGGGAGTAAACAGTGGCACTTTCCCCCAAACTGCCGTCTACCCCGGAAGAACGGCTCAAACGCAAAAAGATCCTGTCAGCCACACTGGTGACGTGTATCGGCATCGTCATGATTGGCAGTTCGCTCCATGTCATCAAACTGGGACAAGGGCGCATGGAGGATATGCGCAATCTGGTGTCCTATAATATCAAGGAGTCAGACAGCCATATTCGCGCGGCGGGTGAGGATATTCAAATCCATGAACAGCACGAGGGCGGACAAGTCAAAGGCGGCTACACGGTGGAGGAGGCTGATCGCTTGTTGTCGCGCGAACAATGGGAAAACCTGAACACGATGGTGACCATTCCCGCCGGCTCTTTTCGGATGGGAACCAATCTCGACCGTGCCGATCCTCCCGACAAACCGGAACATGAGGTGGATCTTCCGGCTTATGCCATTGATAAATATCCCGTCACCAACGCACAATATGCCCGCTTCGTGGCCGCTACCGGACATCGTCCTCCACTCAATTGGAAAGATGGAAAGATTCCACAGGGGGCGCTGCTGCTCCCGGTTACCTTGGTGACATGGTATGACGCCAAAGCCTATGCCCAATGGGTACATAAGCGCTTGCCCACGGAAGCCGAGTTTGAAAAAGCCGGGCGGGGCACAGATGGACGCCGCTGGCCCTGGGGAAACATCATGGATCCGACCCGATTGAACACGTATTACAACCGGAATTCGTCTTCACCTGTGACCGATTATCCCCAAGGGGCCAGTTCCTATGGTGTTTTTGATTTATCGGGCAACGTGGACGAGTGGACCGACAGTGATTTTATGCCCTACCCTGGGTCCATAGCCCCCACCATCGTGTTTCAAGGCAAGGTGGCGGTTCAGGAATCATCCCAGGATCGCAATCTGGGGATTTCCGATCAAAAACTGATCAAACGCAGTTACAAGGTGCTGCGGGGCGGATCCTGGAAAAGCGATCCTTTTTCCACCTCCCTTTTTCACCGCGACAATGCTTTTGCCAACATGACTTCCGACTTTTATGGGTTTCGCTGTGCCAGTTCCCTTTCTTCCTCTCATTGAGTATCGACCCATGTTGCGTCAACTTCGTATCCCAGCCTTGCTGGCGCAGTGTCTATGGATTTCTGACGCCCATGCCGTGGACAGTTATCGCTATCTCCATGTGACCGTAGATACGCCGTGGAATATTTTCCTTTTTCTGCTGATTGGCATATTCGCTCCTTTCATTCTGATGGGTGTGCTGGCGTGGTATTTTTCTTTCAAAAAGAAACCAGCGCCTCCCGATCCCTCGTCTGCACCAGAGGATCATCCATGAAACCTTTTGGTTTTTCGGGATCTCGTGGAGGATGGCCTCTTTTGACCGGGATACTTTTCATTCTGGGACTGGCGCTCTTTCGGCCTGCATTGGCTGCCCCGGTTGCTGCGCAAAACCCCAATGCCGTTCAGATGATGGAGGCATTCCAGAAGCAGCAAGGAGACAAGGATGATGGGGTGACGCCCGTTGATGACCATAAGAAAAAAATCATCATGTTCATCATGGGGGTCCCGCTCATCCTGATGGTTCTGGTGACGGGAGTCCTGGGTATCGGCATGGGCATCTATGGCAAACCCTGGTTCGTTCCTCACATGATCATGGCGGGATTAACCATGACATTGGCCCTGGTCCATGCCATTGTGGGGGTGGCCTGGTTCTTTCCCTTTTGAACTCCTTCCTGATCCCGGCCCTGTATGGTTTGTCGGGTCTGGTGGGACTGGCCTATGAAGTACTGTGGGTCCGCATGGTGACCCTCCAGTTTGGCCTGAGCGTCTTTGGAGTGGTCATTACGGTGGCTGCATTCATGACGGGACTGGGGTTGGGCGCACTGGTATTGTCTGACCGCACTTTTCGCCGTCCCCTCCGCCTGCTTGCCCTTCTGGAAGTAAGTGCGGCCCTTTTCTCGGCTCTTTTGCCCTTTCTGTCTCCCTTCGAGGAACATGCGCTCTGGGCGGGTTTTTCTCATCAAGGGGCTTTGAACTGGCATTTGGGATTGGCCTTGGTGTCTTTCCTCCTACTGACCCTGCCCGCTACGGCCCTGGGAGCTGGATTTCCTCTGGTCCTGTCGCTTGGTCAACAGGTGTCCGGACGGTTGGGAGTGCTGTACGGGATCAATACCTTGGGTGCCGTATTGGGTGCTTTGCTTCCCCTGATCCTGCTACCGATGTTCGGTTGGGTTCACGCCCTACAGGGGATCGCAGCGCTGGGTGCGGCGCTGGGGGTCGGTTGGTGGATGCTGGAGCGTTTCGAGGGAACCCCTTCCCCTGTTCAGGACGATGAATCGACCAAGCCCACTGGAAAATCAGGAAGAACCGAATCGATGCTCTTGCTTTTTTATGGGATACTGGGGATGGCCAGTCTTTCTCTTGAAGTAGCCTGGACTCGTCTCTTCGGTCTCTTGTTTCTGCGTACCGAGTATGTCTTGGCTTTGATTCTGGCTTCCTTTCTGGTGGGAATCGGGTTGGGTAGTTTGGTGGCAACGCGTTGGCAGTCCACGCTGCGCCGATTCCGCAGTGCGTTCCCATGGATGGCTGCCGGCGGCGTTCTGGCAGGACTGGCCGTGTTGCCGGTCGTGGCAGCCTGGGTTGAACACCCGCTGGGTCAAACGCTGACCCAGGCGCTTCTGCTGCAAGGACTGATCCTGACCCTACTCACTTTTCCGGTGACTTTTGTCCTGGGACTGTGGCTCCCACTTCTGAGTGAAGAGCAGGGTAGCCTCCGTACCGGGGTAAAACTGTACGGCGTCAATTCTCTGGGTGGTGCTTTGGGCGCACTGTTGACGGGCTTTGTCTGGTTACCCTGGCTGGGGACTACCGGGACCCTGGTGTGGAGCGCTTTTCTGATCCTGGGGGCCAGTTTGACCTGGACCCGTCCCTGGACGATGGTGCAAGGGGGGCTGATGGTGTGTTTTGTGGGGTTGGGGGCCGGGCTCTGGACTTTCCCGCCGACACAGAAATTGCTGCCTGAAACGCTGGCCGGAAGTCACGATATTTATCGCTATGAAGATGCGGTAGCCATGACTCAAGTGGTAGAGCAGTCTGATGGGCAGAGAATCCTGCTCACCGACCTGCAACGTCACGATGCCTCTTCGGATCCGACGGCGGCTTTCGTGCAACGGAACCAGGGTCGTCTGGCCCTGTTGCTGCAGGGACATCCTCAACGGGTATTGTTCCTGGGACTGGGCACCGGACTGTCGCTGGCTGGAAGTTCGGCGTATCCCAACGTACGACGGGAAGCAGTGGAATTGTCGCAGGGATCTATCGAAGCGGCTCGTCTTTACTTTACCCCCGTGGATGGTCCGATTCTGAGTGAAACTGAACTGATTCAGGACGATGCACGGCATTTCATGAGTTCCACGGAAAACCATTATGACGTCATCGTGGGCGATCTCTACCATCCTGACCTGGCTGGGGTGGGGGCTTTACTTTCCCTGGAACAGTTTGGGCGGGTTCGTGATCATTTGTCGGCTCATGGGGTATTCGTCCAATGGTTGGCTCTGAACCAATTTGATCCTGCCGCTCTCCAAGTGGAGTTGAGAACCTTTCGGCGGGTTTTTCCTGATGCGTATCTGTTTCTGGACGGCATGCATCTGGCTCTGGTGGGGTTTCGCCAATCCTGGGCAGGCTGGTCCACGGTGGAAGCGGGCCAGGAGCGTCTCAGTTCGGATCAACGAGTTGAAGCCACGGGCGGGGAGGGGATGATGACCTGGATGGGACGCTACTGGGGAAAAATTCCTGATACGCCGGGACCTGTTCAGAGGGAATGGTCCCCTGTCATCGATTTTTCCCTGCCCCGCCTGAAATATACCGGCGGCGCTCTGGAGATTACGCTGGCGGCTCTGTGGCATCAAAGACCCTCCCTGGAGCAGGCAGCACAGGATCTGAATCTGCCTGAATCTCGGCGTCCGGAATTTGCCGCTGCTTGGCATGCCACCCAGTATCTGGTGCAAAGTTGGCAGGATCGTATGATAGGGCGCGACGGCGAAGCCGAACGTCTGGTTCGTCTTGCGTTCGAGGCCAACCCACGGGATCGGTGGGTGGGTTATGCACTGGCTGATGAGGTGTTGGCCCAGTTGATGCGTGCGCCGTTGCCCGACGCTCAAAAGGAAGCCGTGCTGGACAAACTGGCGCTTCGCTTCCCTTGGCATGTAGAGGTGCAACGAGCACTCTGGAAAATACAAAGAGAGCGCCATGAATTTGCCGAAGCGGAAAAAACCCGTCTGAACTTGCTGAACGAAGCCCCTCTTGACCGCGAGGCCGGAATGACGAAGAATGAAAGTTTTCAGTGAATTTCAGGGAGTGCAGGGCTAAATGAATGGGGCATTGATACAGGTCTCGCGCTTTCATCTGCACCGTCGCGTGGTGCAGGGGGTCACCCTCTTGTTGGTCATTCTGGTGCCAGCCTTGGGGCTGTTTCGTATCGATCCCCGCGCCGGTGCATTGGTCGTGCTGGATCGTCAGATCTGGTTTGCCGATTTCTTTCTGATCGCCGGACTGTGGATCACCCTGCTCAGCCTTCTGGTGATGCTCTATTCCGTGGCCGGCACCGTATTTTGCGGGTGGGTGTGCCCGCAGAACATCTTTTCCGAATGGGCCAATTACATGACCCATCTGCTATTGGGAAAACGGGCCGAAGTCAGTCTGGACGGTCAGGCACCGGTCATCGCCCCAGCCAAAAATCGTGTGTGGAACTGGGTGTTGCTGGGCCTTTCCTTCCTGCTGGCTTCCATGTTTCTGGGGGTGATTCCCCTGTTCTATTTTTACGACCCTTCCACGATCCTGGCTTTTCTTCTCTGGCGCTCGGATCCTGCATTGGCCAGTTCCCTGCATTGGATTTATGCGGTTTTTGTTTTGATCATTCTGGTGGATATTGCCGTGATCCGTCACTTCTGGTGCCGTTTTGCCTGCGTGTATCGGGTTTGGCAGCACAGTTTTCGGACCCGTGAAACCCTTCATGTGCGTTATGACGCGAGCCGTGCCAGTGCCTGCGAAAAATGTAACTATTGTGTGACCTCCTGCTTCATCGACATCGATCCACGCAAGACGGATATCTATGACAGTTGCATCAATTGTGGCGAGTGTATCGATGCCTGTAACCGTCTTCAGGCAAAGAAGGGGACTCCGGGGTTGCTGAGTTTTGAATTTGGCGAACGCGAAACCAAACGGGAAGCGCGTATTCACTTTCGCAACAATGCCATCGGTCTGACCTCGCGCACCGGGTGGATGACGGTCGTCATGATCCTGGGGCTCAGTTTTTTTTCCTGGGGACTGTGGACCTGGGAACCTCTTCATCTGGCAGCATACCGGGCCGAGGTGCAAGATGCCGCAAATGATCTGGATTACCGTATTGAAATCGCCAATAAACGTTACCGTCCTGAAAGTGTGGAATTGTCAGTGCAGGGATTGAAGCCAGGAGAGTATCATTTGTCCCGGACCCAACTGACGATTCCTGCGGCAGGACGATTGTCTGCGATCTTGTCCATCTCGCCGAGCCTGCCCCATGGCGTACATTCCTTCAGAATTTTGGCTCATGCCGTTCAGGAGGACTGGAGAGACCAGTTTGCCATCCAGCATTTCTCAGAAGCACCCAAGGGAGGAAAACCATGAATCAAACCCGTGAATCTGAACCCCCTCTGAGTGAGATTCAACCGGAATGGGGGAAAAAAGACACAGAGCATTTTGGGTATGCATCGGATGACGAACGCAAGGCCAAGAGGGGACTGGAGGACTGGGAATTGGTAGAGAGCGTTCCTTTATCCCAGAAACCCGTGCCTTACTGGTTTTTTGCCGTGATCGTGGTGGTCCTGTTGGTCGCGGTCGGGCTTGCCTTTCCTTTTTGGGGTGTTCGTCCCGGACACCAGAAGCACTGGCTGGATTGGGGTTTTTTGTTGGCGCTGGTGTACATCGCGGGCGCTGGAACCTTTGTGTACTACATGGTTCGGATGTATGGGATTGCTCATCCGGGGGGGCCGGAGACGGATTCTCCAAATGCCCCGGATTCTGCCGATCCTCAACTACATAAAACTACCGATGAAGTTCGTTGACAAGTCCTTTTGGCGACTCATCGGATGGGGCCCACTGTTCCTCTTGGCCGCCTGTGGCAAAACAGAATCGACTCTGCCCGATACGACGTCCCAAACCTGGAATGACTGGACCGTGCGTGTGGAATCTCGCCCCAGTCCCCCTCGGGATGGCATGAATGAGTTTCTGGTCATGGTCACCGGGGCTCATGACCGTCCCGGTTCCCGCTGTCTGGTGGATATTCGGACGGCCCAGAATGATCCCTGGAAACAGGCCATTCAGGACGGACGGGTGGGGGTGTACCGGCGGGCTGCTTTGGTCGAGCCAGGGGAACGGCGTACGGTGCAGGTTCGCCTGAACTGTGCGGATGAGGCGCAGCGGGACAGCGTTTTGTTTTTCCCGCTGCATGTTCCCGACTAGGGTGTGTTGAGACCGAAATTCAATCTTCGGCGCGGGTACTTTCCACCGGACCCATCAAGGTCAGGACGATATTGGAGAAGTAGACCATGAACCCCACGGCCATGCAGGTGCCGGCCACGGCCACGATGGGTCCGTAGAAATGGTGGGCATGAGTCATGGCCGACCGGTCATGGAGCATCAGGTACCCCTCCCAGATGCCAAAGACCATTTGGGTGGTATAAAATCCGTAGACTCCAATGAACAGCCACCAGAAAGAATGCTGAACCAGACGCTGGGAGTAGATGCGTTTGCCACTCAGACGCGGGAGCAGGTAATAGGTGGTGCCCATGGCCAGGGTGACCACCCCGCCTACCAGGTTCATGTGGGCATGGGCCAAAGGGTCGATCATGTGTCCCGGTCCACCATAGGGGCTTCCAATGGAATCGAGCCAGGCCCGAATGGGGGGGAACACCTGCAACATTCCGTGCATGGCTCCGATGAAGAGAGAGGTGGCGGAAACGATGAAAAATTTGACTAAACGGCGAAGGTCTGAGAGCGAATGCATGCGCCAACCTGTATAAATAGAGTCCGTAAAAAGGGAGTCCTAAAACAAAGCACCCGGTGAATAGACACCGGGTGTTTAAAGAAATTCCCTCTGGTCAGCAGGGACCCAGGGATAAATCCGGGTTATTTGCCTTTCTTTTGGTCATTGGCCAGAATGTCGACGCCCATGCCACCAAGGGTCAAGGACACCAGAATACCGCCAACGAACAGGATCACGGGAATGATCATGTACCCTTTATCCATAATTTCCATATTTCTCTCCCCTGTTAAAGTTTTAAGTGGACGACGTCAAGATCCATCAGACATGACACTGGGATGGTAACAAAAGACTTGGGTTCTTGGCAAACATTTTTAATTGGCCAGAATGGCCTGGGCATCATGGAACAATTGGTTGGGAACCTGAGGCATCTGAAAGGATGCCTGCAGACGACCCGAAGGGTTGAACAGGAAGATCGTACTGCTGTGATCCACCGGATAGTTTCCCCGTCCATCCTTTTCATTGTCATGAAGGACGGCATAGACCCCCAAACTCTGGGTGAAGGGGGTGAGTTGGGCGGTTGTGGCCTGGGCACCGATGAAAGAGGGGTCGAAGGCGGGGATGTAACGTCCCAGAACGGATAGAGAATCGCGCCCAGGGTCAACGGAAACGAATATGACCTGAGGCGCGGGATGGCCCTCTTTTTTGAAGGACCGGGATACCGAGGCCAATAGAGCAAGGTCGGTGGGACAGACATCGGGGCAGTGGGTATAGCCAAAGAGCAGAAAGGTCCAGTGTCCTGACAAGGACGCCCGGGTCAAGGTGCCCTGGGTGGAAGACAAGGAGAAGGGAGGTAAGGAAGGGCCTTGAACCAGCCACTGTGTTCGATCTCCAAGTCCTCGAGGAGGTGCGGGTTGGTACCAAAAGAAAAGCCCCAAGCCCCCCAGAATGAGGAGGGCTGTGCAGAGCAGAAAAACGACGGACGGGGAAGATCGGGTCACCGGCCTCATTGATCTCGAACCAGACGAAATCCGATGGTATTGACGCGTACGGTGGGGTCATCGGCGGTGCGCCTGCTCAAGGCGAGATCGTGGGCGTTATTGTTCCATGACCCACCCCGTACGACCCGCGACAGGCATTCCCCATCCTGTTCGGCAGCATCCCCTTCCCAGGCCGCCCCGTTATCTGGAACATTGCGCTGATCATCCTGATTGATCCGACGGGTACTCTGATAGCAATCTTCCATCCACTCCCACAGATTGCCGCTCATGTCATACAGTCCCCAGACATTGGGGGCCTTGGTGGCCACGGGATGAGGATGATTGGCGCTGTTCTCCCCGTACCATGCGATGGGATCGAGCGTGTCGCCCCCGCAGTAGGGGCTGGTAAGGCCGGCTCGACAGGCATATCCCCATTCACTTTCGGAGGGTAAACGATAATGCCGGCCGGTCTTGGCATTGAGGCGCAGGATATAGACCTGGGCATCTTCCCAACTGACGCGGTCTACCGGACAGTTGTCGCCACATCGAGGAAAGGCACTGGGATTGCGATGCATGAGTGCGCGCCATTGTCCCTGAGTGACTAGGGTAGTGCTCATCATGAAGGGTTTGGAAAAGGTCACCTTCCCACCCCCGCTGAGGACAAAACTTCCCGCCGGAATCGGAGTCATTTCCGGGCATTCAGGACAATCCCGAACTCTGGGGCCAGAAGGTGAGGCCGCGCTGGCGAGGGCAAAGACGAGCATTAGTCCGCCCAATGCTTTGGAACTCAGACTGACCATAAGACCTCTCCAAAAAAGAACCCCACGCATGAATCTATTCTGTGGAAGGTTCCAGTTTATCCCACTCCCATATGGATGAAAAGGGGAAGGCAATGCTAAAGCGCGACTGGTCGCAAATCATGGGGTAATGGGGGGGGGCGGTGCTTCATGAAAGACATCGCGATAGGAAGCATAGACGCTGGCGACGATGAGGGCCACGATGAAAAACCCGATCAAACCACTGATCCAGGGGAGGGCGAAACTGAGGAAAGTGGCGACGGTCAGCAGGATCCCCATGATCAGGGTGAACAGAAGAAAGGCGGGGAGATTGACAAGACAGCCCTGGGTACTGAGGGTCAGGGCTTCCAGCGTGGACAAAGTGGTAAAACGCAGAAGAGCCGGGGCAAACCAGCCCATCATGAGCAGAGCGACCTGAAGAAGCACAAGAGTGATGAACAGAGGAGTCAGAGAAAATAGGGCTGCACGTAATTGTTCCAGATTCTCTGCGCCGTCCAGGGACAAATTCTGCAGGTCGATCATTTGTTGCCCCCCCCACAGGACCAATACCAGGGTCAGTAGGGTTTCACCGGCAATATTGACCATCCCCAACTGGAATAATCGTCTGGAACTGCTTTTGAACCCACTGAGCAGATGCGGAATTCTGAGTGAGCGTCCTTGTTCGATGGCGGCACAGCCGGCCATCATGCCGGCAAATAAAGCGGGAAGTGACAGGGAAAAAAAGACAGGACCCAGCATCGGGAACAGACTGCATACCAGGATGAAGGCAAACCACAGCGCCAGGCTGGTCATCCAGCCGATGGGGCTTTGCAGGACTGCGTAGGCCCCCTGACGAATCCACAACGCACCGTGCCATAGCGGTACCTGACGAGGGGTCAGAGGGGACATGGGCAGGGCTGCTCGAGGTGATGGGTGAGGATGCGTTCAAACCAGGCGGGGTCATGGGGGTTGAGAAGCGAGCCGATACGAGGCTGATGTTGATCGTGCAGGCGTGAAAGCCAAAAGCGCAAAGCGGCCGTCACCAGCATTCGGGGCCAGTGTTGGACTTCCTCCGAGGCGAGGGGACGCTTTTCATGATACGCGCCCAGCAGGGCGGAGAGCCGGAGGGGGTCGAGGCACGCTTGCGGGGTCATGCACCAGTCATTGGCAACGATGGCCAGATCGTAGACCCAGCTATCCGTCCCGGCAAAGTAGAAATCGATGAGGCCGCTGATACGCTCTCCCTCGAACAGAACATTGTCCCGGAACAGGTCGGCGTGAACAGGACCCTGCGGGAGCGCGGAGTCGAAGGGCACGGCTTGTATCAGGGCATGGTCCAGCAGAGCTTGCTGAGAGGTCGTCAGAAAAGGGCGAATTTCTCGAGACGTCTGGATGCGCCAGTCCTGTCCCCTGGGATTGCCCTGTACCCCTTCAAAAGTGAGGGCGGCTTGATGCAAATGGGCAACCATGTGACCCAAGGCGATGCAATGGTCGACGGTAGGGTGGGTCTGGGATTGTCCGTTCAAACGTGTTACCAAACTGGTGGGTTTACCTTTGAGCAGTGTATGGAACTGACGTTGCTGGTTGAGAAGGGGGGCGGGGCAGGGCAGACCCTGGGCCGCCAGATGATTCATCAGGCCCAGATAGTAGGGCAACTCCTGCGGTTGGAGTTTTTCGAACAGCGTCAGGACATAACGTCCCGTGCTGGTGTGGACGAAATAATTGGTGTTTTCAATGCCCGCGGCAATGGGAACAAGATCCTGCAGTGTCCCCACCGGATAGTGTTCGAGCCAAAGTGAAAGTTCCTCTGGAGAAACCGTGGTAAAGACAGCCATGAAACGGTGATCCGTGCTTAGAATTCGAAAATGACCCACTGAGGGGGCTGAACATAGTCTTCAATCACATCGCGCTGGTGCCAAATTCCACTGCCATCTTCATCGATCAGGTAATAAGGAGGGCCGACTTTGGGAGTGATTTTTATTTTGTACAGACGTCCGCGAATCCGGTATTCTTCGAAGCGTGCGCTGTCTCGCTCCACGATCGTGACTTGCGCATTGACATCATTGGCATCGGATGCGCTACTCCGAGGTTGGGATTCCTGGGTTCGAGACGTTGAAGGGGCCGCCTGAATGGGGCCGGGTGGTCGCTCTTTGGAAGGGGCATCCGGCATATCGGGGCGAGAATCGTCCAGAGTGGGGGGTAAAGGGGTTTCCGTTCCCAAAGGGGGCAGAGGTCCTTCGGCAAAGGAACCCTGCATACCCAGAACCACGAGCCCAATCAAAAATAATATGCGAAAGAAGGAAGTCATGGGTGAATTCTAACAGGTGTTGGGCACTTGGTATATCCTGCCCTCTGTTCAATGGTATGGGACTCGATGGGTAGACATGGATGAACGCATGCGCGGATTGCGCACTTTTCTTGACAAAGGAGGGCTCGTGGCCTACCCCACACGGGCCGTCTATGGCCTGGGGTGCGATCCCGGCAATCACCTTGCCTTGCGCGCCCTGTTGCGTCTCAAGTCCCGTCCTGTCCATAAGGGTTTGATCGTGGTTGCGGACCGCCGGGATCTTTTGCGTCGCTTCCATATTCCCTTGAGTGTGGAAGAAGAGGCGCGTCTTCAGGCGCGGTGGCCTGGGGGACACACCTGGCTGATTCCCGCCCGTCGGCCCCTGACCACCTGGCTACGGGGACGAAAGCGGGGCTTTGAGGGGGATTTGCGACCGCGTATTGCCTTGCGTCAGGATGACTATGAGCCTCTGGCCCGGTTGTGTCGACGTCTCAACATGGCGCTCGTTTCTACCAGCGCCAATCGCAGTGGGCGGAAACCCTTGAAAACGGCACGGGCGTGCCGCCAGGCTTTTGGTTCCAGGGTACGGGTCATCGACGGGCGTTGTCAGGCCAACGCCCGTCCCTCCACGGTCGCTGATTTGATCACTGGCCGGGTTGTTCGAGTTTAGGGAGTGCCGTGGGGTTTCAGCGCGCGCCAGCCAATGTCCTGTCGGTATTGCATGCCGTCGAAGTGCAGGAGCCGGATTCGTTCATAGGCCTGATGGCGGGCGGCTTTCAGGGTGTCGCCAAGGGCTGTGACACATACGACCCGTCCTCCCTGGGTCACCCACTGTTTCCCCTCCTGACGCGTTCCGGCATGAAAGAGGTGCGTATCCGGCAAGGATGCATCCAGACCGGTGATGGGAACCCCCCCCACTGGATGCTCGGGGTAACCTGGGGCAGCCAATACCACGCCAAGTGCGGGACGACGGTCCCAATCAGCCACGGCATCCCGCAGATGACCTTCCAGAGCGATTTCGATCAGATCCACCAGGTCGGTTTTCAGACGCATGAGAAGCGGCTGGGTTTCCGGGTCTCCCAGACGACAGTTGTATTCCAGTACCTTGATCGTTCCATTGGGCGCGATCATCAGGCCGGCATATAAAAAACCCGTGTAGGGATGTCCTTCCTGGATCATGCCTTGCAGCGTCGGTTGAATGATCTCGCGCATGATGCGTCCATGCAGGGTGGGGGTGATAACGGGAGCCGGTGAATAGGCGCCCATCCCTCCAGTATTGGGGCCTTCATCATTGTCGCGCAGGCGCTTATGGTCCTGACTGGTGGCCAGAGGCAATACCTGTTCGCCGTCCGCCATGACGATGAAACTGGCTTCTTCCCCGGTCAAAAATTCTTCGATCACCACCCGCCGCCCCGCCTCCCCCAAACCGCCGCCCAGCATGGCATCGACGGCATGATGGGCTTCTTCCAAAGTCTGGGCGACCACGACTCCCTTGCCCGCCGCCAGTCCATCAGCTTTGACGACGATGGGGGCCCCCACTTGCTCGAGATGGGCGTGGGCCAGCGCCGGGTCTTCGAAGGTGGAAAAATGTGCGGTGGGAATGCCATGCCGGAGCATGAAGCGTTTGGCATAGTCCTTGGAGATTTCCAGTTGAGCGGCTTCCAGGGTGGGGCCAAAAATGGCTTGTCCTGCATTCCGGAACAGGTTCACGATCCCCGCCGCCACGGGGGCTTCGGGACCCACCACGGTAAACGCCACCTGCTCCCGGCGCGCCAGGTCCAACCAGGCGTCGACCCCTTGCGCCGGGATGCAATGGACGCCTTCTTCATGCGCCGCGCCGTCATTCCCTGGAGATAAAAACACATGAGAAACCCTGGGGGACTGGCTTAGACGCCACGCCAGCGCATGCTCCCGTCCCCCGCTACCGATGACCAAAATCTTCATGATTCAGTGTGCTCAATGACGAAAATGACGAATGCCTGTCAACACCATGGCGACCTCTTGCTCGTCCGCAGCAGCGATGACTTCGCCATCGCGCAGGCTGCCGCCGGGCTGGATGACGGCGCGAGCGCCGGCGCGCGCCAGGACATCGAGGCCATCTCGGAACGGAAAGAAGGCATCGGAGGCCGCGACACTTCCCTGCAATGAGAGTTTTGCATCCTCGGCCTTACGTTGGGCAATGCGGGTGCTGTCCACGCGGCTCATCTGACCGGCGCCAATGCCCAGAGTCCGGCCTTGGCCACAGAACACCACGGCATTGGATTTGACGTAATGGGCGACGTGGAAGGCCAGACGCAGATCAGTCCATTGTTCCTCGGTGGGGACGATCTGCGTGACCACCTTGAGCGTATCTTCGTTCAATCCCCCGGAGTCGGAGGTTTGAACCAGCAGTCCTCCCCCGACGCGTTTCATGTCCCACCGGTTCAGTCCTTTGTCATCGGGCAGTTGCAGGACGCGCACATTGGCCTTTTGGGTGAGGCGTTGCAAGGCAGAAGGGGTAAACCCAGGGGCAATCAGCACTTCCACGAATTGACGTTGCAGAGCCTCGACCGTTGCTTCGTCCACTGTTCGATTGAAGGCAATGATGCCCCCATAGGCCGAGGTGGGGTCGGTGGCGTAGGCGCGCTGGTAGGCCTCCAGTGCCTGGTTACCCAGGGCCACGCCACAGGGGTTGGCATGCTTCACGATGACGCAGGCAGGAGCGTCGAGAAAACGCACGCAATCCCAGGCCGTATCTGCATCCGCGATATTGTTGTAGGACAGGGGCTTGCCCTGCAGTTGGCGGTAATGAGCCAATACACCAGAAGGGGCGACGGGATCGCGGTAGAATGCTGCCTCCTGGTGCGGGTTCTCGCCGTAACGGAGCGACTGGTATTTGACAAAGGACAGGTGCAGTCGTTCCGGGTACCCATCGGCCTGGGACGCGGCATTCAAGCCGGACAGGTAAGTGGCGATGGCCCCATCGTATTCTGCGGTATGGGAGAAAGCCTTGACGGCCAGTTCGAAACGGGTGGCGGCGCTGAGTGCTCCGCGGTTCCTTTCCAGTTCATCGATCAGGCGTGGATAATCGGTGGGGTCCGTGACCACTGCGACATGGACATGGTTTTTGGCTGCGGAGCGGACCATGGCGGGGCCCCCGATGTCGATGTTCTCGATGGCTTCTTCCAATGTGACGCCGGGTTGAGCGATGGTTTCCCGAAAAGGGTATAAATTGACCACCACCAGGTCGATGGGGTCGATCCCGTGCCGGGTCATGGCTTCCTGATGACTGGGAATATCCCGATTACCCAGCAAACCTCCATGAATCTTGGGGTGAAGGGTTTTGACCCGCCCGTCGAGCATTTCTGGAAAGCCGGTAAGGTCAGAAACTTCCCGTACAGGAATTTTGGCGTCGCGTAGCGCTTGCGCCGTTCCCCCCGTGGAAAGCAATTCGATGTCGAGGTGGTGCAAAACCTGGGCCAGTTCGATCAGACCGGTTTTGTCGGAAACACTGAGGAGGGCGCGTTGAAGGGTCATAGGAGTTGATATCGTTGCATTTTTTTGCGGAGGGTCGTGCGGTTGAGGCCGAGTAACTCGGCAGCACGCGTCTGGTTCTGGGCACAATGCGCCAGAACGACTTCGAGCAGGGGTTTTTCGACACTGTGAACGACCAGGTCATGGAGCGCAGAGCACCGTTCTCCCTCCAGATGCTGGAAGTACGTTTCCACCATGCGCCGGATACAGGCGGACAATTCGGTTTCAACGGGTTTCATGCTGCGAGTTCCTCGGAAACCGCAGGTTCTTCATAACACAGGGTGGGGTTGTGAAGGGCGTGTCTTTCAAAAAACTCGGTGACTGCATGGCGCTGCTCCCCGATGTCCTGGAGTCGGTTCATGGCATGCCGGAAATTGGCGGAATTCGCCAGTCCGCGGGTATACCAACTGATATGCTTGCGCGCCACGCGTACGCCTAACTCGGTTCCATAGAAGTGATAGAGATCTTCCAGATGCATCAGCAGGACCTGGTGAATTTCGAGGACGTCGGGAGGGGGTAACAGGGCCCCGGTATCGAGATAGTGCTGAATTTCCCGGAAGATCCAGGGACGTCCCTGAGCCGCCCGTCCGATCATGATTCCATCGGCGCCGGTCTGACGGAGCACGGCCTGAGCTTTTTGTGGGCTGGTGATGTCGCCATTGGCGATGACGGGAATCGTTACGGCGCCTTTCACGGCAGAGATGGTGTCGTATTCGGCGGCACCGGAGTAGCCGCAGGCCCGTGTCCGGCCATGAATGGCCAGTGACTGAATCCCGAAATCCTGTGCCAGTCGCGCCACACTCAGGGCGTTGCGATGTTCGCGGTCCCACCCCGTCCGGATCTTGAGGGTGACGGGGACCGATACGGCGGAAACCACCGCTTCGAGAATGCGCGCCACCAGAGGTTCATCCTGTAGCAGAGCTGAACCCGCCATGACATTGCATACCTTTTTGGCGGGGCACCCCATGTTGATGTCGATGATCTGAGCCCCCTGGTCGACATTGTAGCGAGCGGCCTCCGCCATCATGCGCGGGTCGGCCCCGGCAATCTGTACGGTGCGAGGCTCCACTTCTCCCTCATGGTTGGCCCGGCGGCGGGTTTTTTCAGAACCCCAGAGCAGGGAGTTGGAAGAAACCATCTCCGACACGGCCAGACCAGCGCCCATCCGTTTGCACAATTGGCGGAATGGACGATCGGTCACGCCTGCCATGGGGGCGACCACGAGGGCATTTTTGAGCCGGTAAGATCCGATCTGCATCACGCGGGTTCGATGGGGGTGGAAAAGCCGCCATTATACCCCTGCCATGGTTTTAGTGGGCTTCATCCCAGTTCTTTCCTGTCCCCACCTCTACGCTCAAGGGCACCTGCAGGGAGGCGACCCCTTCCATGAGGCGGATGAGGTGGGGACGCAACCGAGAAACTTCATTCTCGGGGACTTCCAGAATCAATTCATCGTGAACTTGCAGGATCAGACGGCTCTGGCTCCGGGTTTCATCCAGCCAGCCCTGTACCGCCAGCATGGCGCGCTTGATCAGATCGGCAGCCGTGCCCTGGAGAGGGGCATTGATGGCGGCCCGCTCCGCAGCCTGACGCCGGCCAGCCCCTGAGTTTTTGAGTTCAGGAAGGAATAGGCGGCGTCCGAAAAGAGTTTCCACATACCCTTTTTCCTGCGCCTGCCGGCGGGTTTTCTCCATATACAGGGCCACCCCGGGATAGCGTTGAAAATAACGTTCCATGTAATGTTGGGCAGCGGAACGAGTGAGATTGAGTTGCCGGGCCAGACCGAAGGCCGACATTCCGTAGATCAGTCCGAAGTTGATGGCTTTGGCAGCGCGGCGCTGATCTGCAGTGACCTGATCCACCGCCACCGCAAAGAGTTCCGCGGCGGTGGATCGATGTACGTCCAGACCTTGGGCAAAGGCATTCAGCAGTCCGGGGTCCCCGGACAGATGGGCCATGAGGCGCAATTCGATCTGGGAATAATCCGCCGCCATGAGTACATGGCCGGGAGGAGCGATGAAAGCAGTCCGGACACGTCGCCCGGCGGCCGTGCGAATGGGGATGTTTTGTAAATTGGGGTCGCTGCTGGAGAGGCGTCCGGTGACTGCCACCGCCTGGGCGAAATGGGTATGCACTCGCCCCGTTCTGGGATTGATCCGTTTGGGCAAAGCATCGGTGTAGGTGGACTTGAGTTTGGCCAGGGTTCGATAGTCCAGAAGCAACTTGGGAAGGGGGAAATCGAGGGCCAGTTGTTCCAGCACACTTTCGTCGGTGGAGGGTTGTCCTCCGGGAGTCTTCCTGAGAATCGGTAGTCCAAGAGTTTCGAACAACAGGGTTTGAATCTGTTTGGGGGAGTTGAGATTGAAGGGTTGTCCTGCCAGGATGTGGGCCTGACTTTCGAGCGCGCTGAGTTGACTGGATAACTCGGCACTCTGCCGGTTCAAAACAGCCGCATCCAGAAGTACCCCGTACCGCTCCATGCGCCACAGGACTTGCTGAATCGGCAGTTCCAGTGTTTCATACAGATCGAGGAGGCGGGGTTCGGCACAGAGTTGGGGGTACAGGACCTTGTGTACCGCCAGTGTGACTTCTGCGTCTTCGGCAGCATAGATCGTGGCCTGATCCAGCGCGACCTGTTCGAAGCCGATGGCATTAGCCCCCTTGCCGGTCACCGTCTCATAAGACAGGGTCTCTCGCCCCAGGTGGCGGCGTGCCAGACTTTCCAGACCGTGGGGTTGGTGTGCCTCGAGCAGGTAGGACTGAAGCAGGGTATCGTGGCGGATGCCGCGCAGGGTGATGCCGTGGTTGGCCAGAATGTGAGTGTCGTACTTGAGATGTTGTCCCACTTTGGCCGCTGCAGGGTTTTCAAGCCAGGGGCGCAGACGCTGGAGGGTTTCTTCGAAAGGAAGTTGGGGAGAGGTGCCCAAGGTCTGGTGGGCCAGGGGCAGATAGGCAGCGTGAAGGCCGTCGCAGCAGAAGGAAAGTCCCACCAGGGTGTCCTGCAGTGGGTCGAGTCCCGTGGTTTCCGTATCGAGAGCGGTCAAGTCCGCCTGTTCCAGTTGGGTTAGCCAGTATTCCAGTTGCGTGGAAGTCAACAGGGTTTCGTAATGCACTTCCGGGGGTGGGGAAGGGGTGAGAGGCGGGGTAAAGGGCGCAGGGCTGGCCGGTGCCGAATTTTTCCAGCGTTTGAGGTCATAGCGTTCTGCCAGGACTGCCAACGCAGCGTCATCGGGCACCTGCCACACCAGAGTTTCCGGAGATTCGGAGAGTTGGACGGTGGATTTGAGGGTGATCAGAAAGCGGGCTTGGGGCAACCAATCGAGACTGTGCCGCAGATGGTTGCCGACGACGCCGCTGATTTCGTCGGAGTGGGCCATCAGGTCGTCCAGTGTGCCGAACTGCTGGATCCATTTGGCTGCGGTTTTGGGACCGACTTTGGGAACGCCGGGAACATTGTCCGCCGTATCGCCCACCAGGGTCAGGTAATCCACGAATTGGGTGGGCGTCACGCCATACTTTTCGGTGGCTCGGGCCACATCCAGGCGCTCGTTGGAGAGGGTGTTGATCAGGGTGACCCCCTCCGCCAGTAACTGGACCAGATCTTTGTCGCCGCTGGAGATGGTGACCTTCCAGCCTAACGTTCGGGCCTGGTGGGTGAGGGTGGCTATGACATCGTCCGCCTCCACCCCGGATTCCTGAAGGAGGGGCCAGCCCAGGGCGCGGATGGCCTGATGCAGGGGCGCGATCTGACCGACCAGATCGGACGGCATGGCAGGGCGCTGTGCCTTGTAGTCCGGAAAGGCCTGATGACGGAAGGTGGGGCCGGGGGCATCGAACACGCAGGCCACATGATCCGGCTTATAATCCTCTTTCAGTCGGGCCAGCATGTTCAGTACGCCGTACAATGCGCCGGTGGGTTCTCCATGGCGGTTGCGTAGGTCGGGCAAGGCATGAAAGGCGCGGTAAAGGTACGATGACCCGTCCACCAGCACCAGATGGGGGCGTTTTTCTTCACTCATGGATGACATTATGGCAGAACAGACCCTATCCCATTCTTCTTTCGATCCCGAGCGTTTGAAAGTTTACCTGATGGATCTGCAGGAACGCATCGTCACGGCCCTGGAAAGAACTGATGGCCATACGTTCCGACGGGATGCCTGGACCCGGCCGGAGGGTGGGGGAGGACTGAGTGCGCTCGTGGAAGAAGGGGCTCTTTTCGAGCGCGGGGGGGTGAACTTCTCCCATGTCATGGGCCCCGGCTTGCCGCCCTCGGCCAGCGCCCATCGCCCCGAGTTGGCCGGACGTCGCTTCGAGGCAATGGGGGTCTCCCTGGTACTGCACCCCCGCAACCCTTATGTCCCCACCGTCCACATGAACATCCGCTTCTTTGCCGCCTTTGCCGAGAATGCTGCGCCAGTCTGGTGGTTCGGGGGAGGCATGGATCTCACGCCTTATTACGGTTTCGAGGAAGATGCACGCCATTTTCATCAAACCTGTCATGCCGCCCTGGCTCCTTTTGGGACCGATTACTACCCCCGATTCAAACATTGGTGTGACGAGTATTTCTTTCTCAAGCATCGGCAGGAACCGCGCGGCGTGGGCGGTATTTTCTTCGATGACTTCAACGAGTTGCCTCTGCCCCAGGCCGAGGCCCTCTGGCGCAGTGTGGGCGACCATTTTCTGGCGGCCTATCTGCCCCTCGTCGAACGTCGCCGTTCCCTGCCCTATGGCGATCGGGAAAGAGATTTTCAAGCCTATCGGCGGGGGCGTTATGTGGAATTCAATCTGGTCTATGATCGGGGGACGCTATTCGGCCTTCAGTCCGGGGGGCGTACCGAGTCGATCCTGATGTCCTTGCCTCCGATCGTGCGTTGGCGCTATGACTGGCATCCCGAAGCGGGGTCGCCCGAAGCCGCGTTACTCGAACGATTCATCAACGGGCGGGAGTGGTTGTGAGGTCTGGACGTTTTTGCCGCCCATGGTGACATTCCTGCAACAGGTGCTCAATGGCCTGACCTTGGGGTGCATCTATGCCCTGGTTGCTTTGGGGTACACCTTGGTGTACGGGATACTTGAACTGATCAACTTTGCCCATGGGGATCTGGTCATGATCGGCGCACTGGTTTCCCTTACCCTGGTGCGTACCTTGCAGGGATGGGGCACCCCCCTTCCCGTGGCTCTGGCGGGAGGGCTCGCGGGGGCCATGGGGGTCTGTGTCTTGCTGGGGATCGCGCTGGAACGGTTGGCCTATCGCCCCCTGCGCCATGCTCCCAAACTGGCTCCCCTGATCACGGCCATCGGAATGTCGATGGTGCTGGAGCAGAGTTCGGCCCTGCTCTGGGGACGTGGCTATCATTCTTTTCCGGATTTGGGACTGACCCATTCCCTGACGTTGGGGGGCGTGCTCATCAGCCCTCTTCAGGGAGTGATCGTGCTGGGAAGTCTCGGGTTGTTGGGCGGCCTGCTTTGGCTCATCCAGCGCTCAGCGCTTGGGCGTGCCATGCGTGCGACGGCGCAAAACCCCGTGGCTGCCCAGTTGCTGGGGATAGATACGGAACGGATCATTACCCTGGTCTTTGTGATTGGCGCTGCGCTTGCTGCCGTTGCCGGGTTGATGGTGGGGGCCTACTATCAGGTGGCCCATTACACCATGGGATTCATGCTGGGGCTCAAGGCGTTTACGGCGGCCGTGCTGGGGGGGATCGGCAACTTGTCCGGCGCGGTGCTGGGCGGAATTCTGTTGGGCTTGCTGGAAGCCTTGGGGGCCGGCTATCTGGGGGATTGGACGGGAAATCTGTTTGGCAGCAACTACAAGGATGTTTTTTCCTTTGCCACCCTGATTCTGGTTCTGCTGTTTCACCCCTCCGGTTTATTGGGGCGCCACGCCCCGGAAAAGGTATGATTGTCCCCCTCCCTCGTTTCAAACCCCTGTGGATGTTCCTGGGCATCCTGCTTTTGCCCTGGGTGATTGAAGGACTGCTGGGGCGGGGTTGGGTGCGTATCCTGGATTTTGCCCTGCTGTCCGTTCTGCTGGCTGTTGGTCTGAACATCGTGGTGGGCTATGCCGGTCTTCTTGACCTGGGGTTCATCGCTTTCTTCGGAGTGGGGGCTTATGCCTATGCCCTCTTGGCATCGCCCCAGTTTGGGCTGCATTGGCCACTTTGGGCCATCCTGCCCACGGGTGTTCTGGTGGCGGCCGGTTTTGGCGTGGCGCTGGGTTGGCCAACTCTGGGTCTGCGCGGAGATTATCTGGCCATCGTGACCATGGGTTTTGGCGAGATCATCCGGGTTTTTCTCAATAATCTGACCGCGCCGGTCAATATCACCAACGGTCCGCAGGGGATTACGATGATCGATGCCCTCCATCTGGGGAACTGGTCCTTTGCCCGCCCCCATCGGGTGCTGGGCATCCCGTTGCCTGCCTTGGTGGGGACCTATTACCTGTTCCTCCTGTTCGTTCTGCTGGCGCTCTTTCTTTCCCGACGGTTGGAATATTCCAGGATCGGACGGGCCTGGATGGCCATTCGCGAAGACGAGATTGCGGCGGCCAGCATGGGGTTGGATACGCGCCGCCTCAAATTGCTGGCCTATGCGCTGGGGGCGGTCTTTGGGGGCGTGGCGGGGGGCCTGTTTGCAGGATTTCAGGGTTTTGTCAGCCCGGAGAGTTTTACCTTGCAGGAATCCGTCATGATCCTGTGTATGGTGGTACTGGGGGGGATGGGTAACCTGCGCGGCGTCGTGGCGGGGGCTCTTCTGCTCGCTTTTCTGCCCGAGGTCCTGCGGCCCCTGGGGGGATGGCAACAGCACTGGTTTCATCGCGTCCTGATCGATCCCTCCACCCTGCGCCTGCTCCTCTTCGGGATCACCCTGGTCGTTCTGATGCGCTGGCGCCCTGAAGGACTATTGCCGTCCCGGGCGCGGGCACGGGAATGGCATACGTCATGAGTTTGCTGGAAGCAAAAGGTATCAGCAAACATTTCGGGGGAGTTCAGGCTTTGCAAAACGTTTCCCTGACGGTCGAGCCAGCCAGTATCGTGGGCTTGATCGGCCCGAATGGCGCCGGAAAGACGACCTTTTTCAACGTATTGACCGGGGTCTACGTGCCCGATGAGGGGACACTGACCTTTGCCGGCCAACCTTTGCCCGCAGGTCAGCCCCATCGGGTCGCCCGAGCGGGCCTAGTGCGTACTTTCCAGAACATTCGAGTGTTTCCCCAGATGAGTGTCCTGGAAAACGTCATGGTGGGGTTTCATGGGCGGACGCACAGCGGATTGCTGGGGGCCTGGTTCAATGGCCCGGCCGTGCGGCGCGAAGAACGGGAGATTCGGGAAGGGGCTCAGGAACTGTTGAAATGGGTGGGGTTGCAGGAAATGGCGCGCCGGGTGGCCAGTACCCTGTCCTATGGGGCGCAACGCCGACTGGAAATTGCCCGTGCCCTGGCCACGGGCCCCCGTCTGTTGGCACTGGATGAACCGGTGGCTGGTATGAATGGGGCAGAACGGGGGCACATGGCCGAGTTGATCCTGCGCATTCGTGCTGCGGGGATTGCCCTGCTGGTCATCGAGCATGATGTGCGCTGGATCGCGCAATTGTGCGAACGCATCACCGTTCTGGATCATGGGCAACGTTTGGCCGAGGGAACGTCTGCCGAAATTCAGGCCAACCCACAAGTCATCGAAGCCTACCTGGGGCATGGGTCCCATGGCTGAACCTCTTCTGGAAGTACGCGATTTGGCAGTGCATTACGGGGGTATCGAAGCCGTTTGTGATTTTTCCCTGCAACTCGAAGAGGGGGAAAAGGTTGCCCTGATCGGGGCCAATGGCGCGGGCAAGAGCAGTACCCTGAAGGCCCTGGCCGGGGTGGTGCCCTTTGCGCAGGGGAGCCTGAGGTTCGACGGCATGGACTGGACCCGCCGACCGGCCTGGCAACGGGCGCGTGCTGGCCTGATTCTGGTTCCTGAAGGGCGGGGGGTTTTCCCGCGTTTGTCTATCGTGGAAAATTTGCAGATGGGGCAGATGGGACATTCCGATCCGGAGGCGTTGGAGAAGGTCTACGCGCGTTTCCCCCGTCTATATGAACGACGGACCCAGGCTGCGGGCACGCTCTCGGGGGGGGAGCAGCAGTTGCTGGCCCTGGGGCGCGCTCTGCTGGCTCGGCCCCGTCTTCTGATGCTGGACGAACCCAGCATGGGACTGGCCCCCCAGCGGGTGGATGAGGTTTTCGAGGTCATCGCGGAAATGGTACAGGCCGGGACGACCTTGCTGCTGGTGGAACAGAATGCCCGGCGAGCCCTGGAACTGTGTGACCGTGCTCTGATCCTGGAGTCGGGGCGCGTGGTGTTTTCTGACCGTGCTGCGGTATGTCTGGCCAGTCCTGTATTGCGGGCAGCCTATCTGGGAGAATGAATGTCGTTTCTACACCGTTATTATTGGGGAATTCTGGGGCTGGTACTGGCTTCCTATGGGTTGTCTCTGTTTCACGCTTATGTGGGCGAAGAGGCCAACTACACCATCATGTCCATGGAAATGTGGCAGCGCCAGATTTTTCGCAGTGTGGTGTCGCTGGGAGGCGTAGGCGGGCGTCCCCCTTTGTATAACTGGGCGATGATTCCCGTGGCACGCTGGGTGGTGGGCTGGCCTCGGATATTGCTGGCAGCGCGCTTGGTGACCCTGGGGGCGACTCTGGGTACCGCTCTGATTCTGGCCGGGTGGGCGCGCGTTCTTTGGCCAGGGGTGGGTGCAGGAAAAGTGGCCGGGTTGCTTTATCTGGTGACTGCTGATGTCCTGTTTTACCGAGGTTGGCTGGCCTATGCGGACCCCCTTTTCGCTTTTTTCATGGTGCTGTCGGCTTTTTTATTATGGAACGCGGTGCAACAGCGCAGTTTGCTCTGTCTTTTTCTGTCATTATTGGCGATCTTTGCTTCCTATCTGACCAAGGTGGTGACGGCCTATGCTTTTTATGGAGGCATCTGGCTGGTTCTGCTCGGTCAGCGTTCCAATCGGGCGTTCCTGTGGTCCCGTCGGGCGATGGGCGTCTATCTTCTGGGCTTATTGCCCATGGGTCTCTGGCTGGGAACCGTGGGGCACCAGGATACTCTCCAGGTGAACGGGCAATTGGCCGATGTGAGCGATAAACTGTTGTCCGCCGATGCGTTGGGAACCTGGCTCATGAAACTGGGCGAATTTCCTCTTTTCATTCTGGCGGGGCTTCTGCCTTCTTCATTGTGGGCGCTCTGGGGGATGGTCTCACAGCATCGACAGGGCATTTCCTGGCCTCTCCCGGTCAAAATATTGGTCGCCATGGCACTGCTCAATTTTCTTCCCTACTGGATTGCGCCGCACAGCGCCCCACGCTACGTTTTGCCCGAGTATGGTCTGGTGGTGTTGGTGGCGACGTATTATCTGACCCATGAACCTGCCTTGTTTCAGAATGGAATCCTGCGTCCGGAACGCTGGGTGGTGGGTCTGGTTCTTCTGGGACTTGGCATCTCGGCGGTGGGGTACCCCCTCTATCAACAGCGTGTGCGCGGGGACAACTATGCCCGCATGGCAAGCCAGATCGAGGCACTGGCGGGCCCCTACCCCATTTATACTTTGAACTGGTCCTCGGTGGGATTGTCCGTGGTGGCGCTCATCGACAGCCAGCATTTTGATCGGTCGGCCATTGTCAGCCCCCCCTCCCGTCTTACAGACGGGCTGGTCATTGCCTATACCCCTCATGATCTGCCGGGTGAGGGATGGGCAGAACTCGAGGTGCAGGCGGAGCAACTGGTTCTGATCTGTCGGGGGAAAGTTTGTGCGGCCCCGTTCTTTCATTCAGGGAGACCATGATGGCAGTGGATCTGGCGGGAAAATTGAGGGTGGGGATATCGTCGCGGGCATTGTTTGAACTGGGTGAAAGTCATGCCCTGTTTGAAACGCGCGGGGTAGAGGAATACAGCAACTATCAAATTGCCCATGAAAACGAACCCTTGGGCGAAGGGGTGGCGTTTGGGCTGGTGAAAAAATTGCTGGCGCTCAAGAATCAGCACGAAGAATCCAGCGTGGAGGTCATTTTGCTGTCCCGGAACAGTGCAGATACGGGATTGCGCATCTTCAATGCCATTGAACACCATGGGTTGAACATCACCCGGGCGGTTTTTTCGCGCGGGGAGACACCCTGGAAGTATGCCGAGGCTTTGGGCGTTCACCTGTTTTTGTCGGCAGATGCGGGGGATGTGCGCCTCGCATTGGAGGCGGGAATTGCCGCTGCGACCATTCTGCCCTCTGCGGTGGGAGACAATCCCTCCCCACAGTTACGGATTGCGTTCGACGGGGATGCCGTGGTGTTTTCTGATGAAGCGGAATTGATCTACAAGACACGCGGACTGGAAGCGTTCATCGAGCATGAGCGATCCAAAGCCAACACGCCTTTGGCCAGCGGTCCCTTCCGTCCCTTTCTGGAGGCCCTGCATCGCATCCAGCGGGACAGTAATCCCCAGGATAGTCCCATTCGTACTGCTCTGGTGACGGCACGCAACGCACCCACCCATAAGCGCGTGGTTCATACCTTACGGGCCTGGGGCGTGCGTATCGACGAAGCCGTGTTTTTGGGGGGGGTGGAAAAGGGCCCGGTGCTCAAGGCCTTCGGCGCCGACATATTTTTTGATGACCAGACGACCCATTGCGACTCGGCGCGGCAGCATGTGGTCACAGGACATGTTCCCGTCACTTCGGTTCAGCGTACCTGATCAGTGTTCATTCAGCCGTTGTTGCAAGGCTCTGGCATTGTCCATCAGGCCCTGATAACTATCGCGCAACTGATCGGGCAAAGCGGGATCGCCGAGCAGGACCCCCAGAGTTTCCGTCAAACCATACAACAATCCCTTGGCCGCTCCGCCGGCCAGGTGTCCCTGATCCAAGGCTTGCTGAATATGGGTCAGCCCCGCATCGAGGTGCTCGTGATCTGGGTAGTGACGTGGCGAATTCATGGGGGATGCCTCTCAGTGGCGCGGGGGGTGCCGGAAACGCCAAGCCATATGCCACATACCGACGGCACAGGACCAGGCGATTACTTTGGCGAGGTTGGAATCGATGATCAATAAGTCCATCTGCACGGCAAGGGCGAAGACCGTCAGGTTCAGCGCCAAAATGGCAAAGACTGCAAAGAGAACATTAAAGGAACTGAACATGAGGGCTCCGTGTCTAGTCGCCATAATACTATAGAATGACTGAATCACGGGTGTAATGCAAGTGTCATGAAAGGTCGGAGAAGAGAATGTCAGAGAGGAGTGAATTCCGGGAGGAGTGGAAGTGAGGCCCTACCATGCCAAACGCCGGGTCGTGCAACTGACGGTCCTGATTTTGCTCTGCGCGATTCCTGTCCTGGGGGTGTTCAGGATCGACCTGGCCTCGGCCAGTTTCGTGTTTTTTGGGCGCCCGATCTGGTGGGACAACTACCGGTTCCTGAGCGGAATGGTGCTGGCGATTCTCAGTGCGCCCCTGCTGACCTACGTCACCATCGGTTCGCTGTGGTGTGGTTGGGCCTGTCCGCAGAATCTTCTGACCGAATGGGCTGATGCACTGACCTTCAAATGGTTGGGGAAACGCGCCGATGTGCGGGTGGATGGTCAGGGTCTGGTGCTGGCACCGGCCAAAAATCGCTGGCTGAACTGGTTGAAATTGGGGGCTACGTTGCTGACCGCATCCTTCATTCTCGGTTTGGTCGTACTCAAGTTGTATTACCCGGCGCAGGATGTCTGGGGATTCCTGTGGGGGACCACGACCCGCCAGGCCAATTTTGCCATCATGCTGACATTTGTCGTTTTTTTTGTGTTCATCGATATCGCGGTGGTCCGTTATTTTCTTTGCGACTATGCCTGCTTCTATCGCATGGGACAGCGCCTGTTCCAGACCCGGACGGCTCTCCATGTCGAGCATGACGGGGCACGGGTGGCGGATTGCGAGAAATGCCATTATTGCGCGACCGTATGTCCGACCCGGATCGAACCCAACCGCATTCAAAAACATGATATTTGCATCGATTGCGGAGAATGTATCGATGCCTGTGACCGTTTGCATCTCAAGGAAGGGACGCTTGGGCTGTTGAATTTTTCCACCCGTTCCTCCGTACCTAAAACCAGCCCGCAACATTCTGGATTGCGCCTGGCATTGCTGCGCAGTGGCGCCGGTTTTTTGTTTCTGAGTGGCTGTGCGCTCATGGGGTGGGGGGCCTGGACTCAAAAGACGGTGGACTTCCAAAAAATTGAGGCAGATCAGGAGCGGTTGCAATTGATTGCCCATCATTGTCAGCCCCGCTGCGCGCCCCTGCAGGTTCAATGTCGTGGCGATCATCTGGCGGCGTGTTATCAGGCAGCCGCCTGTACCTGTGCCTGTTCTTTGGAGCAGGACCCTACCAATCCCCAGCGGGATACCTGGCAACAATGTGTGCGCCTGAACCAGAAACACTTGCAGGCGCTGGAAACCGCTTCTTTTCCTCGAGTCAAACCATGAGCGATTTTCCTGTGCCCGAAAAGTTTACCTGGGCGGATTTTTTTATTCGTTATTTTGGCTCGGGTCGACTCGATCAGGACCACCTGCGACCGCTCAAAGGGGTCTCTTTTGGGACGGTGCGCCGCCGTCTTTATTTTTATGGGCGTTCCTTTTGGGATACTGAGGTGCGCTTGGCTTCCACGGGTCATGGCTGGAGTGAGCGGGAGGGTCGACGCCCCCACTGGCAGGATGGAGTCCTTTATCTGCCGGAAACTTTCGAGTCACAGGGGGAGGTACCAGGCGGTGAAGTGTACCGTGCTGCCTTGGCCCATGCCCTATGCCACCTGAAATACGGCATTCCTTTGGTGCAGGACGGGTTGGATGCCTGGACCCGGCGTGTGGTGGAAACGGTGGAAGATGCCCGCGTCGAAGCGCTGGCTCTACGCACCTGGCCAGGGTTGTTGCGGCTATGGCAGCGATTGCATACCATCACCCCGGCTGCAGGGAATTCGGCCGGTCACTATCTGGAACGTCTGGCACGCGCCCTGCTGGATTCAACCTATGAAGACGAGGATGAGTGGATTAGGCAAGGAAGGGTTCTATTCGGTTCGATGTCCCTGGATCAGGAAGGTGTTTCCGTGCAGGTAGGCCGCGCATTGGCGCAGTCTTTTCGAGCCAAAAAAATCCCCATCAAGGTACAGGGCGGCCAGGTTTTTCTGACATATCGGGACGATAACCGCCAATGTTGGGCTAAGCGTTCTGGGGCGAGCGAGACGGTTGCGCCCGTGTCAAGAAAAGTGGTCAGGAATCGACGGTTCAAATTTTTTGGACTCAATTTCAGGGTGGTGGATGAGTCCGATAACCCGTCAGCCAAACAGTTTTCCCTGCTTGCGGCACTGTTCAATTTCAAACTGGATATTGGTGTTTCCGTCGAGGACAAGGATACCGATGCCCTGGGCGTGTACCGTTACCCGGAATGGGACTATAAAGGGCAAATCGAGCGCTCTTCCTGGGTTCGTATTCTGGAGAAGTTACCCGACAGCGGGGATTCTCAATGGGTGGAAGATATCATTGCCGAGCACAAACCTCTGATTTCGCGCATGCGATTTGTGCTGGATGCGCTTCAACCTGCGGAAAACCAGCGTTTGCGCAAGTTGGAGGAGGGGGATGAGATGGATCTCAACGCGGCCATTCGGGCATACTGCGACATACGCTTGGGGATTCCCCCCGATACCCGCATCATGATGCGTACCCTTCGCCAGGAACGGGACATTGCCGTGCTGGTGTTGCTCGACCTGTCCCGTTCCACCAACGAAAAGGTTCCTGGCCAGAGCCACAGCATCTTGCACTTGACCCAACAAGCCTGTGTGCTGCTGGCTGATGCCATCGGCAAAGTGGGGGATCCCTTTGCCATCCATGGTTTTTGCTCGGACAGTCGGCACAACGTCAGTTACTACTGCTTCAAGAACTTCGACCAGCCCTATGACCAGTTGGCCAAGGCCCGTCTGGCTGGGATGCGGGGCCAATTGTCGACGCGCATGGGGGCTGCCATCCGGCATGCCACGACCCACCTGGAATGGCAAAAGAAGGGGCGCAAATTGCTGATGCTGCTGACCGATGGAGAGCCTGCTGATGTGGATGTGCGGGACCGTAAATATTTGCGTTACGATACTCGCAAGGCGGTGGAAGATGCGGTTCGAGAAGGCGTACAAGTCTATTGCCTGACTCTGGACCCTCGTGCCGATCAATACGTTTCAACGATTTTCGGGGCGCGCAACTATCTGGTGGTGGACCACGTGGCCCGCCTTCCGGAGAAACTGCCCCTGCTCTACGCCGGGTTGACCCGATCCTGAAAGAGTGGGTTACAGATTTCCCCGAATGATTTTATCGGCAGCTTCCTGGGCAATTTCCACTTCCTTTCCATAAAGCGTGGTGGCATAACTGGGGTCCGTGAGGACGACCTTGCTGACCAGCGTTTGAAATTCATCATGGTGGCTCGTGTCGATTCTAACCTTGACCGACATACCGGGGCGCAATGGATGATCGGTCAGTTCGGATCTGGATAGACTGATTCGGACCGGAACCCGTTCGACGATGTGGATATAATTGCCCGTTGCATTATTGGCGGGAAAAAGGCTGAAAGTGCTGCCCCCCGAAGGGTCCAGGCCAAGAACTTTTCCGTGATAGGCGTGATCCCTGCCGTAGGTATGGGAGATGATCTCGACCGTTTCTCCGGTTCTCACGTCGGCGAGTCTGGTTTCTTTGATATTGGCGGTGATCCACAGGTCGTCGAGCGGAACGATGGCCATGAGTTTCTGTCCGGTTTTGATCTGCTCACCGGCCTGAACCTGTCGGTTGCTGATGTAACCGTCCACCGGGGAATAAATATTGGCCCGCTGATTTTCGATATGGGCCTCCATGAACTCGGCTTTGGCTTTGGCCACGAAAGGGTTATTCAGCCTCGAGGTGCCTGTTACCAGAGCCTGGGCCTGATGTAACCGGGCTGCAGCCTTGTCGAGGGTTCTGTTCAATTCGTCCAGTTCATCCTGAGTGTCTGAAACCAGTTGGGCGGAAACGGCCCCCGAGGGCTCGGCGCTGCGGTAGCGGGCAAGGTCATGGGTCAAGCGTTCCTGTTTGGCTTGCAAGGCGGCGATTTCGGCACGTTCCATTTCGACCTGATGAAACAATCCGCTGGTGGAACGAACGGCTTGTGCCAAGGCCGACTCGGCCTTCAGTAAACGGAGTTGGGACAGATTGTGCTCTTCCTTGATCAGCAACTGTCCTCGTCGAACCGGCAGGGTGTCCTCCACCAGGACATCGGACACGATGCCGGGGGTCAGGGCCTGCACCGGAATGATGTTGCCCGTGACATAGGCATCCTCGCTTTCCACCACGGGACGCAAAAACAGGTACCAGTAAGACAGCAGAGAGAGCAGGGTAATGCCGCTGAGTATCCCCACACCGCGCAGTCGGTGATGACGGATTCGGGCATGTTTGACGGGGCCGGCCTTCATGATGTCCATCCCCCGAATCCTCCCCCAAGGGCCGTGGCCGTATCTGTGATGCTGTTCAACCAATCCAGACTCTCTTCGGTTTTTTGCATTTGTTCACTCTCCAAACGGATCAAAGCCTCGAGATAGGGTAATTTCCCCGAAATTCCCGTCCCAAATTTTTCCTGATCAATCTCTGTTTCTGCGGTCTTGGCGGTGATGGCAGCGGAAATCTCTTCAAGACGTTCACGGCGATGCTTCATGGTCGAGAGGCCATCGGCAATTTCGCGTACGGCCACGAGCAGGGCATGATTGTAGGCATCGATGGCGCTGTTTCGGGCCGCTTCCGTCGCGTGCAATTGTCCTTCCAGGGCCCCCCCTTCGAATATGGGCAGGTCAAAGGCCGGACCGTAGGCATAGGTTCCTCCGGCCGGGGTCACCAGGTCGGAAATACCGATACTGTTGAACCCCATCAGACCAACCAAATTGATATTGGGGTAAAAGGCCGCCCGCGCCGCTTTTTCCAGATGTTCATTACGTTTGATATTCCATAGGGCGGCCTGCACATCCGGGCGCTGGGAAACGAGATTCAAATCCACTCGGGTCGGCAGAGGGAATTGGTCTGGCAATGAAGGGTCGGTTGGCGTCAGGGTGTCTTCCGGACTTTTGCCGACCAGTTCATACAGGGCATAATTCAAGGAGGAAAGTTGACGTTGCAACTTTTCGAGTTCATTCCGGGCTTCATGCCATTGGGTCTGACTGGCCAGCACGGGGGGTTTGGGTCCGATTCCCGTCTGGAACGAAGTGTCGAGAAGTTTCATTCTTTCTTCGTTCAGTCGGACGATGCGGGTTTGTCCTTCGACCAGTTCTTTGGCGCTGTGTAAGGCGAAATAGGTCTTGATGACGGCAGAACTCAGCATCAGGGCACTTTCCCTGTACTTGGCCCGGGTGATTTCTTCCGATGCCTCGGAAGCCTGGATCAAGGCGTCATCCCGGCCCCATAAATCCAGGTCGTAGTTGACCATGAGGGGAAACAGGGTCGCGAGATTGGCCGTGACCCCGCTGTACGGTTCGGTGGGACCGTTACGCGAGATGCGTGTATGGATGATGGCACCCCCGGAATTGACGTGTGGGTAAAGCAACGACTTGGATTTGAACACCTGGGCCTGGGCCTCGAGGAGGCGATTGCGCGCTTCATCCAATCCGGGGTTATGCGCCAACGCCTGCTCCACCAGTCGATCGAGCGCGGGGTTGTGGAAGGATTGCCACCATTTGTCCGGAAGCGCGGCATTTCCTTGGGGTTGCACGGCGGCATTGGCGTTTGTGAGCGTGGTAGGGACGGACACGCCGCCCAGGACTGGGACGCTTGGGCTGACGGCAGGTACGCAACCGACCAATGAAAAGGCAAGCAGAAACGATAGGCGTCTCATGGCTCTTCTCCAAGGTTTTCGAGGATGATCAGGTCTGGATCGGGGAGATGCACTTGGGGGGGCGTCAGGAACCAGACGAGACAGGAAAAGAGTGCGCCGCCCCACGCCAGCAGTTGAAAAAAGTCATTGAGAGTCAAATAGCCGGATACCCTTTCCAGTTCGGTATGCAAACGATGGGGGGGAATCTGTGAAAACGATAAAAAACGCAAGGCATTGGAGGGGTCGGGGGTGGTGAAAAGATTCCATTGGAGGGCTTGCAGTCGATCCCAGCCGATATCCGAGAATGTGATGGCCAAACCGGCTCCAATGTTTCTTGCCCCATTGAGCAGATCGAGGGCATGTAATTGCTGGTTCTTCGGCACATGGCCCAGAGCGAGGGTCGTCATGGACGAAAAGAAGGGGCCAATCGCGGCGCCCAGGAAAAGTTGGGGGAGAAGCAGTAATTCCCAGGTCGCAGGGCGCAGATAACTGGAAATCCACCAAAAATTCAAGGCGATGGCCAGAAGAGACAAACTGGCGGGGATTCTTGGGTCCCAGCCGTTCTGGATGAATCTCTGGGTCAGCAGGCTGAAGGGCTTGGAAAAAATGAATAAAGGCAGAAACAATAGCCCCACATGCCAGGGGGTATAGCCCTCCACCAACTGGAACCGGATGATGTACTGGACGATGCCCCCCTGCAGGAGCATGAAGGAGAGACAGAACAGAAGGGTGCCTGCGCCAAAGTTGCGGTGTGAAAAAAGAGCAAGGTTGAGCAGGGGTGTTTTGCTGCGGGCATTGCGAATCTGGAACGAGGCGAAACCGATCAGCGTGAGGAACAGCATCCCCCATAATTCCCGAAAACGGCTGGAAAGATCGCTCAGCAGACCGACATCAAAGAACTCCTGCAACATCAGGGCAGAAGCGAAAAACAAACCAAAGGTCAGACTCTGGTCGAAGAGAGGGTAGGACCGGTCGACCACATCTTCCCAATCAGCCAGTAATCCCCAGAGAATTCCGGCGATCAGGAGAGAAATCAGAAAGGAAGCGAAGAACAATAACCGCCAGTCCCCCAGTACATAGGCGAGCCATCCACCCAGTGCAGGGCCGACGGAAAAGGGGATGAACACGGCCAGCCCCCAAAGGGAGGTTGCGGTGTGCTGGTGTTCGGTCTTGTAATATTCCAGGAGCAGAAAAAAAGAGGGAATGACGCTCAACCCGGCGGCAAATCCCTGAATGACCCGGAAGCTGGTGAACAGGATCAGGTCGTGGACGACGAACAGAGCACCCAAACTGGCCAAGGAAAACAGGAGATAGGAGGTAATGGCGATGACCTTGGGGCCGAACCGTTTCATCAGGGGGCGCGCGATGAGGAAAGCGCTTCCCAGAGCGGTAAAGTAATCGCTCTGTCCCCATACCACATAGGGAAGCCCTTCATCCATCGAACCGGTGACATAGGGTAGCATGGGCAGATACGCCCCCGCATTGAGAAGAACCAGAAAATGACCGATGCCCAGGGTGAGGTTGAACAGGACGAACTGGGTGGGGGTAAGGAAACGTGAATAACCGGCAATTTTGAACATGAAGGAGGTGCTACCGTTGTCCTTGCGTCACAGCCCAGACCGCAGCTTCCAGGCGTGAATGAAAGTTGAGTTTCTTGAGGAGGTTGCGGATATGGACTTTGACCGTGCTTTCCATGATACCCAACTCGCGGGCGATCAACTTGTTGGACAAACCTTGTGCCAAACAACGGACGATGTTGTCCTCCCGTTCGGTCAAGGCGGAGGGTTGACGTAACGTTTTCATCGAATCATCGCGCAAGGCAATGGCCAGATGATGAGTCAACGTATCGCTGATGACGGTGCGGCCGAACATGACTTCATTCAGGTGTCCGATCATTTGTTCGGGGTCCGTGTCCTTCAGCAGGTACCCCTCGGCCCCTGCCCGAATGGCGGCCACCAAGTCCTGGGGGTCGTCAGATACCGTGAGAATGATGATTTTGGCGTCCAGTTCGGTCCCTTGCAGGTGTTGGAGGGTCGCGATACCGTCCAATCCACGCTTCATGTTGAGATCCAGCAAGATCAGATCCGGTTTCAGTTCCAGGGCCAGTGCAATGCCATCATCACCGGTATCGGCTTCCCCCACGGTTTTGAAATGAGGAGTGCTGGCCAGTAACTGGAGGACCCCGCGGCGGAACAGGGGGTGGTCATCGATGACCAGAACGCGAATATCGTGCGGAGGGAGGGGCGGGGACAAGAGAACCTCAATGAGCGGCGTAGGGGGTTAGAGCAATGAACGTCAAAGTAATGCGTGCGCCGCCGGCAGGGCGAGCATCGAAGTTCAACAAACCTTTCAGGAAAGCGGCGCGTTCGCGCATGATCGTCAGGCCGAAATGCCCATCGGGAGAGGTGGTCGCTGGCCACCCCTGCCCGTTGTCTTCAATACAGAGTTCAACCTGACGCAAACTGTTGGCTTCCAGGGTAACCCGTGCCCAGGTAGCTTTGGCATGCCGTTCAATATTGACGAGGGCTTCGCGGATCAGACGCATCAGATGAATTTCTTCGTTGGCGCCCAATTCCAGATTGTTCATGCGTTGTTCCAGAAGAATATCGAAACCACAGCGCCGTCTGGCTTCTTGTACGACACGGGTCAACTCTTCGGTAAAGGGCGTTTGGCCCGGTGTGAGGCGGAAAGTGGTCAGAAGTTCGCGTAATTCCCGGTAGGCACTGTTGAGGCCCGTCTTGAGTTCTTCCACGGTAGCCTGCAGTTCGGGCGCAGCCTTCGGTTCCAGACGGGTTTGCAGGAGCGAAACCTGAATTTTCAGGTAGGAGAGTGACTGGGCCAGGGAATCGTGCAGTTCACGGGCGATGACGGCCCGTTCCTCGTACACGGCCAAACGATGGCGTTCTTCGGTGCGTCGCGCATTGGCCAGGGCCGTGGCGACATGACCGGCCAGGGTTTGCAGAATCTGGGCCTGCCAGACTTGCAGGGTGTTTCCTGCTAGGATCTGGAACGGCATGACTCCCTGCCATTGCCCCCCGCCTGTCAGAGGAATGCTGACCAAATGTACCGCGCCCACGTGATGTTCGCTGATGGCCGTGGGGGGGCGACCGGAACCAAAACAGATGGAGCAACCCAGGGATTCACACAGTGCGGCCCGCTCGATTTCGGGTAAGGTAGTGGCGAGGGGGTAGGCGCGACTGTCCTCTTCGCGGCGCACACAGACGATGCCCGGCCCCAAATCCAGGGCTCGCTCCACATCGACGAGCATTTCCAGGAGGGTTTCCTGGGTCAGGTCCCCTTCGGTCAGGCGGGTCGCCGTGCGATAGAGCAGTTGCAGTAGATGGTTGCTGTGTTGCAGTTCACGGGTTTTTTCTGCAACCCGCTGTTCGAGTCCCTCATACAATACCGATAGTCTCTCGACCATGGCGTTGAACGCATTGCCGACTTCGCCCAACTCGTTATTGGGTTGGGGCGAGATGCGTGCCGAAAACTGCCCGTTCTGGACGGCCTGGGCGGAACGCAGAAGGACTTTGAGGGGGGTGAAGAAATTCCGTTGGAGATGTAGGATGATGGATACAGTCAGCAGCAATGCGCCCAATAAAGTGGCCCCCTGGACCCAGCGCAGGGTCTGGATGCTGGATTCCAGATCCTGTTCCAGGCCGTGGACCACCTGGTCGATCAGGCTGGTGAAGGAGGGAAGCGCCTGTGCCAGCCAGAGTTGGTTTTTCGGGTCGGGGGCGACCTCGAGATGGGCGCGCAGGTCTGGCCATGCCTGGAGCAGCAAGGTAGGCCACGGGCTGTCGGTTGGAAGTAACCCCTCCTTCACCAGAAGAGGCAAGGACACGAGTTGAACCTCGCATTCCTTCAGTTCATCTGCCAGAGCCTTTTGGTCGCCCGTGAGGTGCGTTACTTCCAGGCGCCAGACCAGCATGCGTATTGCTGCGGTGTGATTGAGGAGGCGTGCTTCCCCGCTGCTATGGATCGTCATGTGCCAGGCACTGAGGACCCCGAGCAGGACCAGAAAGAAGAGTAATGCCAGGGAAAGCGCCAGGCGCTGACGTAGCGATCCCAGGCCCAAAGCCTGTCCTGCCCGACGGCGCAAGCCTGAAAGGCTCCAGGGGCGCGCGGGCAGAAAGGACAAGGAACGGGAAAACAGGTTCATGGGCAATTTTAACGCATCGTAAAGGTCATTCCAACCAAATGATTCCCCGCTATTTTCCAGTGTATTTTAAAGACAGGGAATACCTCTTAGGGAGTAGGGTGTTTCTGTCGACTACCCAATCATTGTCGAGCATCATGGCACCATTTCTGCGAACATGGTCTCGCTGTCACGCTCTGCCCTGCGAAGGGTGGAGGTTTTCTTCAACGAACGTCAGAAGCGAGGATCAATCATGAGTTTATACCAGCAACTGGGTGGAGAGGCCGCTGTCGATGCCGCCGTGGACATTTTTTACCGCAAGGTTCTGCAGGATGAACGCATCAACCGTTTCTTCAGCGGTGTGGACATGGAAAAACAGGCGGCCAAACAGAAGGCTTTCCTGACCATGGCATTTGGGGGCCCCAACAACTACACGGGTGCGGATATGCGCCGGGGGCACGCCCATCTGGTGGCGCAGGGGTTGAACGACAGCCACTTCGACGCCGTGGTGGAGGATTTGGGGGCCACGCTCAAGGAATTGGGGGTAGCCGACGCCTTGATCGCACAAGTGGCGGCGGTGGCTGAAACCACGCGCAACGACGTGCTGGGAAAGTAAACTTTTCACTTTTCATTCCGGTCGGTGAGTTCCTTGTCCCCGTGGAGAGACATTCCCGCGGGGCTTTTTTATGGAGGCGAGCATGACGATCATTCGGTTTCAGGGCCGGGATTTTGCGTATGAGGCACCCCGGACAGTGCTGGAAAGTTTGACCGAACAGGGTATCGAGATTCCCTCAGGCTGCCGGGCCGGCGTTTGTCAATCCTGCCTGATGCGTTGTCTGGAGGGAGAGATACCGGTCGGATCTCAGGAAGGTTTGAAACCCGCGCTGGTGGCACAGGGGTATTTTCTGGCTTGTCGGGCTCGCCCTTCTTCGGACCTGACAGTGGCGCTGGCCGACGCGGAGGGCTTGCGCCAGAAGGCGCATGTTCTTGCCGTGGAATCCTTGAATCAGGATATCGTGGCCCTGCGCCTGAAACCGGAACGTCCTCTGGACTATCGGGCCGGACAATATGTGCGCTTGTATCGCCAGGGGGATCTGTCGCGCTGTTATTCCCTGGCCAGTGTTCCCACGCTGGATGACTGGCTGGAACTCCATATCCGACGGATTCCGGAGGGAAGGGTCAGTGCCTGGGTACACGATCAACTCCAGGTCGGGATGCAGGTCGAAATCGGGGATTCGCTGGGGCAGTGTTTTTATACCCCGGGACAGGAAGAACAGCCCTTGTTACTGCTTGGGACGGGTTCCGGTCTGGCCCCTCTTTACGGGATCGTGCGCGATGCCCTGAACCAGGGGCATCGTGGGCCGATCTGGCTCTACCATGGCAGTTTCACGGCAGAAGGCCTCTATCATCAGGCCACCTTGCAGCGTCTGGCTGTCCGGTTTCCCCATTTCCATTATATCCCTTGCGTGGATCGTGCCAGCCCGGAAGCCTTGGCATTGAATGCTCGGGTGGGGAGCGTGCTCGAAGTTGCCGTGGGTGAGCACCAGGGGTTTGCGCGCCATCGCGTCTTTCTGTGCGGTCACCCGGAGATGGTCAAGGATGCGCGCCTCAAGATTTTTTTGGGCGGGGCTTCGATGGCGGAGATTCATGCGGATCCTTTCCTGCCTTCGGGCACCTGACTGAGTTTCTATCTCTTGCCGACTTGCTCAGCGACCAGCGCAACGACAGTTTCAAGAGGGATCAGGCGGGCACTGGTTTCGAGTCGGCCCTGAATTTCCACGCAGCCATTTTTCAGGTTGCGTTCGCCGACCACGATGCGCCAGGGGATACCTATCAATTCCTGGTCGGCAAGCATCACGCCCAGGCGTTCATCGCGGTCGTCAAAGAGCACCTCCACCCCCTGCGCCAGCAAGTCGGCATAGAGGCGTTCTGCCGTGTCGCGCACCAGAGGGCTCTTGTTCGGGCCCAGAGCAATCAGGCTGATCTGGAAAGGAGCCAGCGCCAGGGGGAAACAAATTCCCTGGGCATCATGGTGTTGTTCAATGGCTGCAGCTACGATACGGCTGACTCCAATGCCATAGCACCCCATTTCCACCACCCGGGAACGACCGTCTTCGTCCAGATAGTTGACGCCCATGGCTTCGCTGTACCGGGCGCCCAACTGAAAAACATGCCCGACCTCGATGCCGCGTGCCAATTCCAGGAGACCCTGGCCATCGGGGGAAGGGTCGCCTGCCACCACGTTACGCAGGTCCACTACCCGCTCCGGTTCGGGCAGGTCCCGGCCAAAATTGACATGGATGAGGTGGGCATCGGGTTGGTTGGCGCCGCAGGCAAAGTCAGCCAGAACATGCACGGACCGGTCTGCCCATAGAGTGATGCCGGGGGGCAGGCCGACAGGACCGACAAAACCTTTGACGGGGCCCAGCCATTGGGTGATTTCAGGATCTGAGGCCAAACGGAACGAGCCCAAGAGTTTTTCTGTTTTGACTTCATTGAGGGTATGGTCCCCTCGCAGGAGCAACAGGTGCGGGTGTTGGTCCTCATCCATGACCAGCAGGGATTTCACGATCCGGTCGAGGGGCAGATTCAGGGTCTCCGCCACAGCCGCGCAGGTCGTGATGCCCGGTGTGAACACTGTGGCCAGGAGGGCGGAAGGAGCGGGACGAGGGGTTGTGGGTGCCAGCGCCTCGGCCAATTCCACGTTGGCCGCGTAATCGGAATGAGGGCAGAAAGCCAGGGCATCTTCACCGGAATCCGCCAGGACATGGAACTCCTGGGAGGCATACCCCCCAATGGCTCCGGTGTCGGCAGAGACCGCGCGAAATTCCAGCCCCAGACGAGTGAAGATCCGTTGATAGGTTTGAACCATGAGGGCATACATGGATTCCAGACTGGCGCGGTCGGTGTGGAAGGAATAGGCATCCTTCATGATGAACTCGCGGGCACGCATGACCCCGAAGCGCGGGCGAATCTCATCGCGAAACTTGGTCTGAATCTGGTAGAAATTCACGGGAAGTTGGCGATAACTGCGAATCTCCCGGCGAGCAATGTCACTGATGACTTCTTCATGGGTGGGGCCGAAACAGAAATCCCGTTCGTGTCGATCCTTCATTTTCAGCATTTGGGGGCCAAACTTGTCCCAGCGTCCCGTCTCCTGCCATAACTCGGCGGGGATGATGGCGGGCATCAACACTTCCTGGGCTCCGCTCCGGTTCATTTCTTCCCGTACCACGGCTTCTACCCGGCGCAACACACGCAACCCCAAGGGCATCCAGGTATAGAGCCCGCTTCCCAGGCGACGGATGAGACCCGCCCGCAACATCAGTTGGTGACTGATCAGTTCGGCTTCGGCAGGGGCTTCCTTGAGGGTGGGGATGAACAGTTGGCTGGCGCGCATGACGGGATGTTCCGGAAAATAGAAAAATTGGTACCCATTCTAACGCAGTTGGGGGGCAATCCGTGCGCCATAATGGCCGGGACACGACCAGTAGGAGGGCTGAACGATGCGTTTGGCAGCGATGATTCAGGGGGCGGCATTCATGCTTGTCATGGCGGGCTGTGCGGAAACGCCGACGCCCGTGGCGGAGGTGCCTGATCATGGTGAGGAAATTCGCTGGCTCCGCGCTTGTGCGCATAAAATGCCGGAAACCCTGTACCTGACGGTGGATCAATTGCGTGGAACCGGGCAGATGACGTGGATCGTCCGCCATAAGACACTGTCCGTGAAATTGAACGACGAGGTGGTGGTGTCGTGTCGACAGCCGCAGGGGGAACATACGTTGGTGGATTCGCCCTGGCTGTTTGCGGGATATGGACGATGGATCCCGGCCTTGGGCATTGACGATTTCGGTACGCAGGACCTGACGGGCAAAACGGTCGTCTTGATGGCGGGAAATTCCCACCTGCCCGACGGTATCCTGGTGGATTCAGGGCAAGCCCTGGCTTCAGCAGGTCAATATCTGGACCTGAAAGAGGAAGACCGGATCGATCATGCATTGGCCCGGGGGGCGGCTTTGGTCCTGGTGGTGACAGGGCCTGAACAATTTGCACGGCATCAACGATTCCCGGAACTCGCGCTGCACCTGTCGGAGTCTGCTCGATCCCTTCCGCGCGGCGGGATGGTAGGCTGGACCACGTCCCAGGCCTGGGGGCAGTGGCTGCAAAAGGCCGGAGAACATCCCGAGTCCCTCGTCATGCGAGCACGGCGACCAGATTTTCAACCGGTGTCCTTGCCCCTGCAGACGGCGGGCGTCCTGTCTTGCAGGGCACAATCCGTGGAGATGGAAGTCCCGGCTTCCCGGGCAACCTCGGTTGCGTCGATGCCGGATGAGAACGCTCCCCCTTGATCACTCCGAGGGGAATAGTTTTGAAAGGGATTTTTTGGATCGATAGCCCTTGACAGAGGTTCTGACTTTTTCATAGAATCGTTCCATGAACTCAAACGCCCCTTCCGCCCTTCTTTTTCGCACAGGATCCCTCCTGCTGCTGCGCCTTGCGCGCTAAAATCCTTCTTCACCCATCATCGTTGTGTATCGCTTCCCCTCCCCTGAGGGGTTCTCCGCCATGAATGAAAGTCTCTGGACTTTCAAGGACGAGACCATGAATACTGTAAAAATTTTTGATACAACCTTGCGCGATGGCGAACAAAGCCCCGGCGCTTCCATGACCCGTGAGGAAAAAGTTCGTATTGCCCGCCAGTTGGAGCGTTTGCGTGTGGACGTGATCGAGGCAGGTTTTCCTGCGGCCAGTCCCGGCGACTTTGAAGCAGTCAAGGCTGTGGCCAGCGCGATTCGGGAAAGCACTATCTGTGGGTTGGCCCGTGCCCAGGAAAAGGATATCCGTAGTGCGGCCGAAGCCTTGACTCCCGCCCCGTCAAAACGCATTCATACCTTTATCGCCACCTCCCCCTTGCATATGGCGCGCAAGTTGCGCATGACTCCGGAGCAGGTGCTTGGGCATGCGGTTTCGGCTGTGACGTTGGCCAGACAGTTCACCGACGATGTGGAATTTTCTTGCGAGGATGCAGTCCGTTCCGAACCGGACTTCCTGTGCCAGGTGATCGAGGCGACGATTCGGGCGGGGGCTCGCACCATCAACATCCCAGATACTGTGGGCTATGCCATTCCCTTTCAGTATGGGGCACTCATTGCCGACTTGATGAACCGCATCCCCAATGCCGACCAGGCGGTTTTCTCGGTGCATTGCCACAACGACCTCGGTTTGGCGGTCGCCAATTCATTGGCCGCCGTGCTGGCGGGGGCCCGGCAGGTGGAATGTACGATCAACGGGTTGGGGGAACGGGCCGGAAATGCTGCCCTGGAAGAGATCGTCATGGCGTTGCGTACGCGTCAGGATGTATTCGGCTTAACCACGCGCATCGATACGACCCAGATCGTTCCCGCCAGTCGCCTGGTGTCCACCATCACGGGTTTTCCGGTACAGCCCAACAAGGCCGTGGTGGGGGCCAATGCCTTTGCGCATGAATCGGGAATTCATCAGGACGGGGTCCTCAAGCACCGGGAAACCTATGAGATCATGAGGGCCGAAGAGGTGGGTTGGAAAGCCAACAAGTTGGTGCTGGGCAAACATTCGGGGCGCAATGCATTTCGTACCCGCCTGCAGGAGTTGGGCATCGTACTGGACTCGGAAGTTGCTCTCAATGCTGCCTTCCAGCGTTTCAAGGTACTGGCTGACAAGAAGCATGAAATCTTTGATGAAGACCTTCAGGCTCTGGTGGGAGAAGAAACCGGAGAAGGTCAGGACGTTCACTACGGACTGGTTTCCCTGATGGCCCACAGTGAAACGGGGGAGCCGCCCCGCGCCCGTCTGGTGCTGACCCTGGGACGCTTCGAGCAGACCACAGAGGCCGAAGGGAGCGGCCCGGTGGATGCTTCCTTCAAGGCGATCGAGCGGGTGGCACAGAGTGGTGCGGAGCTACAACTCTATTCCGTCAACAACATCACCAGTGGTACTGAATCCCAGGGTGAAGTGACCGTACGGTTAGCCCATGATGGGCACATCGTCAATGGGCTGGGGGCGGACACGGACATCGTGGTGGCCTCTGCACGGGCCTATCTGAATGCCTTGAATAAATTGCAAGTGCGTACGGAACGGGTCAATCCGCAAGTGTGAGGATCATGGGGCGGGTCCTGTGGCAGTTCATGCTCATGGTGGGGCGCAAGTTTCAACAGACTCGTTGGATGCAGTCGGCGTCCAGCCTCACCACTTCTTTTTTTAACTTGCTGTATCAAAGAAGTCGGGTTGACTGTATGCATATTTGTCTGTACTATCTATCGCATGAAAATCGAATTTGACCCGAGGAAAGCCGTGGTCAACCCGGTCAACCATGAGGGGGTGACATTCGACGAGGCCAAGTCTGTATTGCTTGATCCTTACGTTCTTACGAAAGAAGACCCGGACGCACAGGGAGAGCGGCGCTTCATATCCTTGGGAATGGGAGCGAAAGACAGGATTCTCGTCGCGGTATGGACACTACGAGGCGATTCCATCCGTCTGATTTCGGCATGGAAGGCAAACCAACGGCAAAGGAAGCAATATGAAGAACAGTTCTGACACGATGCATGAGAAGTACTCGGACATGAATTTTTCTGATGCAAAGCCAGCATCGGACATTCCGGCTCTGGCGAAACTTCAGGCAGAGTCGGGCAGGAAAACCCGGATTACCATGCGCATAGACAATGACGTGCTGGCCGTATTCAAGGTCAGGGCGGAAATGACCGGTGGAAATTATCAAACTCTTATCAATGAGGCTTTGAAGCAGGTTGCTGCCGGGCAGACTCTGGCGGACGTCGTGAGAGAAACCATACGGCAGGAACTCAACGCGGCCTAGTGTGAGGATCATGGGGCGGGTCCTGTGGCAGTTCATGCTCATGGTGGGGCGCAAGTTTCAACAGGACCGTTGCATGCAGTCGGCGTCCAGCCTCACCACTACCACCCTTTTTGCGCTGGTGCCGCTGATCACCTTCAGTATCGACATCTATGCGCTTTTCCCGGAATTCGGGCATTTTGGGAAGGCCGTACGGGGATTTCTGATGGCCAATCTCCTGCCCGACGTGGCGGCTCGTTTGGTGGCTACCTATGCGACCCAGTTCTCCAGGCATGCCGCCCAATTGACGTACCTGGGTCTGGGTCTGTTGATGGGCGCAGTGTTTTCACTGATCCTGACGGTGGATCATACCTTCAATGCCATTTGGGGGACGGCTCCCCGTCGTCCTTTGCACACCCGTCTGGCGATCTATGGCATGTTGATCCTGTTGGGGCCCCTGCTTTTCGGGTTGGGGTTATGGGGGATGACGCTCCTGGTGCAGATGTCCATCGGTTGGGCGGGGAAGGGTGCGCGCCTGACCCACCTGGTCCTCAAGTGGCTGTCTTTTCTGGTCATGGCGTCAGGATTGGCACTGGCGTTCTACAAGGTGCCCGATCACCCGGTACGGCGTCGTCATGCGCTGTTTGGTGGCGTATTGGGGGCCTTGTTGTTTGAAATCATGAAAAACGGTTTTACCTGGTTTGTGGCTCACATTTCCAGTTATACCCTGATCTATGGGACCTTTGCTGCCTTGCCCATTTTTCTGGCGTGGATTCACCTGTCCTGGACCGTGATCTTGTTGTCTGCTGTGCTGACCGCTTGCTTGCCTCGTTGGGGTTCGGGAGACTCTGTGGAGATGGCGGAAAATGGATAATAATTGATATAAATCAAAAACAAATTTTTGTGTCTCCCGTATCTTCTATCCATGCGCCGGACACATGCTCAGGGGAGTGGTGCCGTCAGAGTGCAGACAACCAGACGAGGGGGGTACGATGAGTATTGCATGGATCGAAATCATTGGAATCGTGGTACCGGCCGTTCTCATTTTCATGTTGGACAATTCGGTATGGCATAAATAGTACTTTATTTCCGTACCCCTTGTGAATGGGGAGCCGAAAGAACGATTGAGCCGGGATTTCCCGGCTCTTTTGTTTTTTGGGAAGCATTCGGAGTTGTGCAACGCGATAAAATTGCGTCATACTACGGGTATGAGAAGATGAATCCCTATCGATAAAATTTTCTTATGGTCCGGATAAAAAATACTTAGGGTTACTTATACTGAATTCGGGATATCATCGATAGAAAACCATAAATCCTCGGGAAAACCCTCTGTTTTAGAGGCTCTCGAGGGCATAAAATAACGCGGCGACGCTTGACTGACGGAGAGAACATACCATGCATCTGGGGCGCGAGACCTTATCCAAGTATTTGATTGAAAATGTCAGTGGAAGCAAGGATGGAGCCGATCTGGCCGCCTTGCTGGTGGATGTGGCCGCTGCAGTGAAAGCCATTTCTGCCCTGAGTTCCAAGGGCGCATTGGGCGGTGCCACGGGAAGCATGGACACCACCAATGTGCAGGGTGAGACCCAGAAAAAACTGGATGTCCTGTCCAACACGGCGTTCGTGAACACCTTCGAATTGGGGGGGTTGGTGGCTGGAGTTGCCTCGGAAGAGATGGATGATCCCTTCCCCGTGCGTGCGCCGCATCGGCGTGGCCCTTTTCTGGCCATTTTTGATCCGCTGGACGGATCATCCAATATCGATGGCAATGTCTCGGTCGGGTCCATTTTCTCGATCCTGCATGCCCCCGAAGGGCGGGAGCCCGAGATGCAGGATTACCTCAAGCCAGGAACCGAACAGGTGGCAGCGGGGTATGCACTGTATGGCCCGGCGACTTTGCTGGTCATCACGGTGGGCAAAGGGACTCATGGCTTTACGCTGGACCGGGAAATCGGCAACTTCATCCTGACCCATCCGGATATCCGGATTCCGGCGGATACCAACGAGTTTGCCATCAATACCTCCAACGAACGTTTCTGGGAACCCCCGGTTACCCGTTACATCAGCGAATGCAAGGCAGGCAAGACGGGCGTGCGCGAGCGTGATTTCAACATGCGCTGGATTGCTTCCATGGTGGCGGAAGTGCACCGTATCCTGATTCGAGGAGGGATCTTTCTGTATCCCCGGGATACCAAGGATCCTTCCAAGCCAGGGCGTCTGCGTCTGATGTACGAAGCCAATCCCATGAGCATGATCGTGGAACAGGCGGGAGGACTTTCCAGCACCGGGCGGGAACGCATCATGGAGGTGGTGCCTACCCAGATTCATCAACGCATTGCGGTCATTCTGGGGTCGAGTCACGAAGTAGCACGGGTGATCCAGTATCATCAGGAACACGATGAGGGAAAAGGAGAACCCTTTTCTTCCCCGCTGTTCAGCGAGCGTGGTCTGTTCCGGGCTTGAAAAACTTTACACAATAATCGCGTACAACATACAAGAGGTCATCGATCATGTCCCGCAAACACCCCATCATTGCCGTGACGGGCTCTTCCGGTGCCGGTACCACCACCGTGATGAACAGTTTCAAGCATATTTTTCGCCGCGAAAAGATCACGGCCCAACTGGTGGAAGGAGATTCCTTTCACCGTTACAACCGCGCTGAAATGAAAGCGCAGATGAAAGAACGGGAAGACAAGGGCAATCGCAACTTCAGCCACTTTGGTCCCGAGGCCAATCTCCTCGAGGAACTGGAAAACTTGTTCAAGACTTACGGGGCCACGGGCTCGGGCAAAGTGCGCAAATATCTGCACGATGCCGGAGAGGCCGCTCCCTACAAGCAGGAACCGGGGACGTTCATTCCCTGGCGGGACGTCGAGTCGGGTACCGATCTGATGTTCTACGAAGGGCTGCATGGGGGATACGCCGACGATAAGATCAATGTGGCGGCCCAGGTGGATCTGTTGGTAGGGGTGGTTCCCATCATCAATCTGGAGTGGATCCAGAAACTCCATCGTGACCAGAAATTGCGCGGCTATTCCCAGGAAGCCGTCATGGACGTGATCCTGCGCCGTATGCCCGATTACGTCAACCACATCTGTCCCCAGTTTTCGCGCACCCATGTCAATTTCCAGCGTGTGCCCACCGTGGATACGTCCAATCCTTTCATTGCCAATGACATTCCCAGCCCGGATGAAAGCATGGTGGTGATCCGTTTTTCTGATCCCAAAGGCATCGATTTTCCTTATCTGCTGTCCATGTTGCATGACGCCATGATGACCCGGCCCAATACGCTGGTGGTTCCTGGCGGCAAGATGGGCTTGGCCATGCAATTGATCTTCACGCCCATGATTCTCAAGATGATGGATTGCAAGCGCAAGGTTGCCTGCTGATGGGACAAGTTGCACCCCTGCCCCGACTGATCATGTTTGATCTGGACGGTACCTTGGTGGATACCGCCATCGAAATCGCTCACTCCGTGAATCAAACTTTAGGCGAGGCAGGTTTTGATCCTTTGCCCCAGGAGTGGATTCGGGAGTGGATCGGCAAAGGCACCGCTTGGCTGTTTGCAACCGTTTTACAGCGTGTGACGGGTCAGGACAAAGAACGAGCGTCACAACTGTATGACCAATATTATCCGCGCTTTCTGCAGGTCTACCATGACTTGACCGGAATTCACAGCCGGCCTTACCTCGGCGCGCCGGAGGCATTGGAAGCCCTGCGCGCGGCAGGCTGCCAACTGGCCGTTGTGACCAACAAGGATCGGGATCTGTCCCAGCGTTTGCTGGACAGCCAGGGGCTGGCCCAGGCCATCGATATCCTGGTGGGTGGCGGGGATACCCCGGAAGGCAAACCCAGCCCCCAACCCCTTCAAAAGGCGCTGGCTGATGCGGGCTTGAGCGCCCGTGAAGCGCTTTTTGTGGGAGATTCCAGCAACGATGTCCAAGCCGCACGCCGTGCCGGTGTTACAGTTTGGGCGTTCAACCATGGGTATAATCACGGAGAGCCCATTGCGACGGCCAACCCTGACCGTGTGCTGGACAGTTTTCCGGAACTGCTGCAACAGTTGGGGGTATGTCCTCCGCTGGCTTCACAATCCATCTGACCCTAGTCTATAACTCTCTAATCTCTTCTCTGAGGACACATCATGGCTCTCATTTCCCTGCGTCAGTTGCTCGATCACGCCGCCGAACACGGTTACGGTTTGCCTGCCTTCAACGTGAATAATCTGGAACAAATCCAGGCTATCATGGAAGCCGCAGCAGCCACCAACAGCCCCGTCATCATGCAAGGGTCGGCCGGTGCCCGTAAATATGCTGGTGAGCCTTTCCTGCGCAAACTGATTGAAGGCGCCGTGGAAATGTATCCCGATATTCCCGTATGTATGCATCAGGACCATGGTGCCAGCCCCGCCGTGTGCCAGCGTTCCATCCGCTCAGGTTTCTCCAGCGTGATGATGGATGGATCCTTGATGGAGGACATGAAGACCCCCTCCAGTTTCGAGTACAACGTCAATACCACGCGGCGGGTAGTGGAAATGGCTCATGCCGTGGGCGTCTCGGTGGAAGGCGAACTGGGCTGTCTGGGTTCCCTGGAATCCGGGATGATGGGCGAAGAGGACGGGCATGGTTCCGATGACAAGTTGAGCCATGACCAGTTGCTGACTGACCCCGAACAAGCCGCGGATTTTGTCCGGCAAACGGAAGTGGATGCTTTGGCAATTGCCATCGGGACCAGTCATGGGGCCTACAAGTTCACCAAGGCACCCACGGGCGATACGCTGGCGATCTGGCGCGTGAAGGAAATCCATGCGCGGATTCCCAACACTCACCTAGTCATGCATGGTTCTTCCTCCGTGCCCCAGGACTGGCTCGAAATCATCCGTGCCAATGGCGGTACCATCAAGGAAACCTACGGCGTGCCTGTGGAAGAAATCGTCGAAGCCATCAAATATGGCGTACGCAAGGTGAATATCGATACTGATATCCGTTTGGCCATGACCGGAGCGATCCGTCAACTCATGTTCAAGAAGCCCGAAGAATTCGATCCGCGCAAGTTCCTGGCGGAAGCCCGCAAGGCCGCCATGGGTATCTGCAAGGCCCGCTTCGAGGCCTTTGGCAGTGCCGGGCAGGCCAGCAAGATCAAGCCGGTTTCTCTGGAAGCGATGAGTGATCGTTATGCCAAGGGCGAACTCAAGCCCCAAGTGCGTTGAGACCTCCCGCGCGCGGAAACCTTTTTCCATCCCAACTTATCGACAACGAGATTTCATCATGACGCAAGGTACAACCTCCACGGCAACGATGGCCAATGCTATTCGCGCATTGGCGATGGATGCGGTGCAAAAAGCCAATTCTGGCCACCCCGGTGCGCCCATGGGCATGGCAGAAATGTCCGTGGCCCTGTGGGATCGACATTTGAGACATAATCCCACCAATCCTCATTGGGCTGACCGTGACCGTTTTGTCTTGTCCAACGGTCACGCATCCATGCTGCTCTATGCCCTGTTGCACCTCACGGGCTACGATCTGCCCATGGATGAACTCAAGGCTTTCCGCCAATTGCACAGCAAGACTCCCGGACACCCTGAGTATGGCATCACCGTGGGCGTGGAAACCACGACCGGTCCCCTGGGACAGGGCATCACCAATGCGGTGGGCTTCGCCCTGGCGGAACGCTTGCTGGGCGAACAGTTCAACAAGCCCGGACATACGCTCGTGGACCACCATACCTATGTATTCATGGGCGATGGCTGTCTGATGGAAGGGATCAGTCACGAAGCCTGTTCCCTGGCGGGTACCCTGGGTTTGAAGAAACTCATCGCATTCTGGGATGACAACGGCATCTCCATCGATGGTCATGTGGAACCCTGGTTTTCGGAAGATGTGCCCGGACGATTTGAAGCCTATGGCTGGAATGTGGTTCGGCCCGTGGATGGACATGATGTGGAGGCGGTCTCAAAGGCAATCGAGGCTGCCAAAACCAGTTCCAAGCCCACCCTGATTTGTTGCAAGACCATCATCGGCAAGGGTAGTCCCAACAAGCAGGGTACCCATGATGTCCACGGTGCCGCCTTGGGCAATGATGAAATCGCGGCTACCAAAAAGTTGCTCGGCTGGAATTACGGCCCCTTTGAAATTCCCGAGGAAGCTTATGTGGCCTGGGATGCCAAGGCTCGTGGGCAGGCCATGGAGGACGAGTGGAACCAGCGCTTTGCGGCCTATCGGGCAGCCTACCCCAGCGAAGCGGCGGAGTTCCTGCGCCGCATGAAAGGGGATTTGCCCGCCAACTTTGAACGGGCTGCTCTGGAATTCGTGGCAAAGTGTCGGGACAAGGCAGAAAGCATCGCCACCCGCAAGGCCAGCCAGAATACCCTGGAAGCCTTGAGTCCCGCTCTGCCCGAGTTCTTTGGAGGATCGGCCGATCTGACGGGGTCCAACCTGACCAACTGGAGTGGCAGCAAGCCGATGAATGCCACCACCCCAGGAAATTACCTGAGTTACGGGGTGCGGGAGTTCGGCATGAGCGCCATCCTCAATGGGTTGGCCCTGCACGGCGGGTTCATTCCCTATGGCGGCACCTTCCTGACCTTTTCGGACTACAGTCGCAATGCCCTGCGCATGGCGTCTCTGATGCGGATTCGCAGCATCTTCGTGTTCACCCACGATTCCATCGGCCTGGGGGAAGACGGTCCGACTCACCAATCTATCGAACATGTGTCCAGTTTGCGCCTGATCCCGCACATGGACGTATGGCGCCCCTGTGATACCACGGAAACGGCCGTGTCCTGGGATGCGGCCATCCGTCGCAAGGATGGTCCGAGTTCCCTGATTTTCAGTCGTCAGAACCTGCCGTTCCAGACCCGTATGCCCGAGCAGATCATCGAGATCAGCAAGGGGGGCTATGTTCTGAAGGAGGCCGATGGGGCGGCGCAGGCCATTCTCATCGCCACCGGTTCGGAAGTGGGGTTGGCCGTGGAAGCGCAAAAACTTCTGGCATCGGAAGGCATCGCCGTGCGTGTGGTGTCCATGCCCTCCACCTCGGTTTTCGACCGGCAGGACACAGAGTACCGCGCCTCTGTTCTGCCCAAACATGTGCCCAAGGTGGCCGTGGAAGCAGGTTGTACGGCGCTGTGGTGGAAGTACGGCTGTAGTGCCGTGGTGGGGATCGACACCTTCGGGGAATCCGCCCCTGCCGGTGCCCTGTTCAAGTACTTTGGGTTGACCGCCGACAAGGTGGCACAAACGGTCAAGAGCGTTCTCTAAGCCGGAATCGCCGTCCCGACCATGGCCTTCCCTCGCAAGGGGAAGGCCATTTTTATTATGGTCTGGAACAGGTTGTTGCAATTAAACAACGCCACAGAAAAAAATATCACCAATTGTTACAAAACTATTTACAGGCTTATTGAGCCGGTGTTAGTTTTTGACTTGGCGCAAATCGTCCCATCTTGGGGCGTGCTGCACCAACTCGGTTCCTACAGAAAAACATAGGGGGTTTCAGAATGAAGGTATCCAACCTGCTTGGAAAGGCAAAGGGCTCAGCCCTGTTGCTGCTGGGCACGGCATCCGTGGTGGTATCCATGGACGCCAATGCCATTCCGGTCTTTGCTCGGCAAACCGGCTTTAAGTGCGTGGCCTGTCACGTTGGTGGCATGTTCCCGCAACTCACTTCACTTGGTCGTATGTTCAAGTTGACTGGTTACACCATGGGTAACCGCCCCAACCTGGATGACCTGGAAGTTCAGAATGACTATCCACCCGTGGCCATTATGGTGCAGGGTGCGAAGCAGTACTACAACAACACGAGCCATAGCGTCAATGGTAACGCACCTTCATCGTCGGCGGATCTGCAGGTGGTGAGTTTGTTTGCCGGCGGCAAGATCACCGACAACTTCGGGGCTTTCATGCAATGGACGGGGCAGAAATACTCACAGTTGCAAAGCGGTACACAAGCGGGCTATCAAGCCGCTGCCATCGACAATACAGAATTTCGTTATGCCGACCGCACTGTGACTCCCAACAGTGATTTGATTCTGGGGGCTTACATCAACAACCGTGCCATGATGTCCGATGTCTGGAACAACTTTGGCGCATGGGAATCGCAATGGATCAATTATTTCAACGCAGGCAATGCCCAGGCACCGACCACCTATCTGATGGGAGAGTCATCGCAGCACGCAGCCGTGGGGCTAGGGGGGTATTTCTTCAAGGACAAGACCTGGTACGGAGAATTGGCGGTCTACAAGTCACCCACCCATGGCCCCTTCTCTATTTTGACTGCAGGAGCGACCTCTGTCAACGCTACACCTGCTGGTTCAACCTCTCTTCTTGAACCTTCTCCTTACTTTCGTTTTGCATACAATAAAGAATGGGGCCCAAATAGTTTTGAAGCAGGGGTTCATGGCATGATGTCCTATGTTTATGGGACTCCCCTCTATGGAGCGCCAGCAAACACATTCTCGCAACCCGGAGGACCTGCAAGTACCTACCATGACGTTGGACTAGACGCTCAGTACCAGTATGTCTTGGATCCGCACTACTTTGCGGCTCATGCGCGGGTGACCCGAGAATTTATGAACAATGCGATGGGTACCACCAACTACCAAGGGTATTTGGCGAGTAATGCGACGGACAACCTGACCGAAACCTACATGGATGCGACTTACGTCTACGAAGCCAAGTATGGGGCACAGTTGAGTTATGCCGGTGCCAGTGGATCGAATGATGTTGGGCTTTATAGTATGACCACTGCTGGAAGCCCTAACTGGAAGTCCTGGACCCCGAATGTCTTCTGGCAACCCTATCAGAACCTGCGGATCGGGTACATGTACACCTTCTATACCGAGATGGGCGGGGTGTCTAGCGGAAGTAATCTTTCCTTTGGTGGTGCCAGGTTCAGCCCGGCGAACTTCAATACCTCCATGCTGTACCTCGGGTTCATTTATTAATAGGGGATGAATATGAAAAATGTTAAGACCATTCTGACCCTTTCCGCCTTGTCTCTGGCGCTGGGGGCTTGCTCCACCGGCATCACCAAGAGCCGGAATCTGGGGAACCCGAACGTGTCCGGCAATACGCTGGCCCAGCAGGTGTGTTCGGTATGTCACGGCAATATTGGAAACTCTGTCAACGGTAATTCCGTCAACCCGACCTTCCCGAATCTGGCGGGTCAGCAGAAGGATTACCTCGTCGCTCAAATGACGGCGTTCCATGAAAAGACCCGGAATGATCCCGCTGCCCAGCAGATGATGTGGGGGATTGCCCGCAACTTCACACCCAAGCAGATCGATGAGTTGGCCACGTTCTACTCCAACCAGAAACCTCTGCCCAACCCCGCCCACGGCAATGCTGCTTTGATCGCCGAAGGTCAGAAGATTTTCAGCGAAGGGTTGTTGGACAAGGGTGTGCCTGCCTGTATGGGCTGTCATGGTTCCAGTGGGGAAGGCAATGGGGTGATCCCACGCCTGGCGGGACAACATGCCAACTACGTGTATAAACAGTTGAACGTGTTCAACCGCGACGCCATGACCGCGGACGGCAAGGAAAGCGTGCCGGATTCCGCACTTGAGCGGCCCACCGGGGGTGTGATGGAAATGGTGGCCAGTGCGCTGACCGACCAACAAAAACGCGCCATGGCCGCCTACGTGCAGTCACTGCGCTAAAATATCATCGCCCCCGCTATTGATGGGGGGCAAAATGGTTGTATCTTTGCCCCGCTTCGGCGGGGCGTTTTTATTACAACATTTACCACCTATTGTTTTCCTGTTTACGCAGCCACTCCTGATAAACGAACAGCGGGAACACCTCCTTGAAGATATCCGGCCAATCAATTACTATTATGAGTAAATTTACTCATAAT
>WJXM01000045.1 GCA_019456405.1 Ferrovum sp.
ATTGAACCGCCGTGTACGGTCCCGTATGCACGGTGGTGTGGGAGGGGGGGCCGTGAGACTTTCTCCTAACCCGATTAGCGTGTTTTCCTGAAATGTTATTCTCAATCGCTTACCATTTCAACGAGTTTTGATAAAGAAAGGTGCCCATGCGACCCTCATTAGTGCTTAACCTCAAGCGAGGTGCCGTCCGCGAAGCAGCGAGCCGCTTTCGTACGGCGAACCCGCGCATCTTCGGCTCGGTGCTGCATGGCACCGATCAAGACGGCAGCGACCTCGATCTGCTGGTCGATGCGTTACCCGGTGCGACACTGTTCGACCTGGGCGGCCTGCAAGTCGAGCTGGAATCCCTGCTTGGCATCCACGTTGATCTGCTGACTCCGGCCGACCTGTCGCCAAAGTTCCGCGCCAAGGTGCTCGCGGAGGCACAGCCTGTGTGAGCGAGAACCGTCTTCTCGACTACCTCGACCACATGCAGCAAGCCGCAACGGATGCGTGCGCCTTCGTGGAGGGTCTGGACAAAGTTGATTTCCTTGAGGACAAGCGCACCCAGCAGGCTGTCATCATGAGCCTCATCATCATTGGTGAGGTGGCCACGAAGGTGATGGATGGCTACGCCGAGTTCACGCAGGTCCACGCACAAGTGCCGTGGCGCAGCATGCGTGGAATGCGCAACCGTATCGCTCACGGCTACGTACGTGTTTCGACGCAGGATCAAAACCTTGAGATGACGTTCTGAAACAGGGTCATTTGCCCTGCGCTGGTCTCATCCCAATTGAAACGGCTGGCGAATCGTCGGGTGTCTTCCCGGTTGGGGGGGGTAGCAAAGAGGTCCTGGATGGCCAGGGTGAGGGCTTGGGGGGTACGTTCCTGAACCAGTCGTCCGGCTTCGGGGGCGGTGATCAGTTCGGGGCTGCCGCCCACGGCGGTGGAAATGACCGGGGTGCCGCAGGCCAGGGATTCCAGCAGGACATTGGCCCACCCTTCGCTGGCTGAAGCCAGGACGAGGGCATCGGCGGCACTGTAGTATTGGGCCAGTTCGGCTTGGGGTAGATGAGTTTTGAACTGAACGCGTTGGTCGAGGCCGAGCTGTTTGACGAGTTGTTCCAGGTTGTGCTGTTCCGGACCGGAGCCAATGATGAGGAGTTGGAAGGATTTGAGGGGTTCGATGGCACGAATGACCAGGTCGTGACCTTTGCCGGGGACCAGGTTTCCCACGGAGACCAGCAAGGGGTGCGGGTTGAGGGTGAGTTGTCGTCGGGTTTTTTCCCGTTCGGTGGGTTGAAAGAGGGTGAGGTCCACCCCGTTTCTCAGGACCGTGATTTTATTTGCCTCCACACCGAGTTGAATGAGAACCTCTTTGAGGGCCCCGGACACGGTGATGAGATGGGCCGCCCGTTGGGCAGCGCGTTGAATGAGGATCCTGGGAATGGGGTGGTGGGGCAGGAGGTTGAGGTCGCTGCCGCGCGCGGTGATGGTGACGGGTTTTTTCAGCCAGTGGCCGAGCAGGGTGGCGGCCACGCCATCGGGGTAGAAATAGTGGGCATCGATCAGGTCGAAATCCTGTCCGTTGCGGATTTGCGCTCTGAGCAGGGGCAAACAGGCCAGAGCCATGCCCCAGGGGGCCAGATTCATGCCGAATTTGGGAATCAGGGGGTAGCGGGGGTGCTCGATGGAAATACCCTGCCGAACTTCCTGTCGGGGAATTCTGGCTTGTCGGGCGTAGTCTCCAAAGCGTTCGTGGGTGAAGGGAAACCAGGGGACGGGGGCCATCACCCGCGCTTCGATGGGGTGGGTGCCGAGTAACTGGCGCAGGCGGGTCTCTACGAAGATTCCATGGTGGGGTTTGGTGGCATTAGGGTAGAGGGAACTGAAGGTCAGTAGGCGCATCACATCCGCTGTTTGGCGAGTAAACGTTCGTAGAGGGGTTGGTAGCGGCTCACGCTGTTCTGCCAGGTGCGTTCCTTTTCCACAAACGTTCGTCCGGCCAGAACCAGGTTGTGCTTCAGGGTGACGTCCGTGAGAAGACGATGAACGGCACAGGTCAGGTCCCTGGGGTTTCCTGCCTCGAAAAGAAGTCCGGTCTGCTCGTGCCGGATGAGTTCTTTGTGCCCACCGACATCGGAGGCGATGAAGGACTTTCCCTGAGCCATGGCTTCCAGGGGTTTGAGGGGCGTGACCAGTTCGGTCAGGCGCATGGGCAATCGTGGATAGACCAGCACATCGATGAGATCGTAGTAGCGGTGGACGTCCTGATGGGGAACCCGGCCGGAAAATATCACTTTATCGGCAATGTTCAGGCGCTGGGCCAGGGCCTTCAGGGCCTCTTCCTGGGGGCCCCCACCGACCAAAAGGAGGCGGACTTGAGGAAGCGTGGCGAGGATCTGCGGGAGGGCTTCCAAGAGCAGGGAAAGTCCTTCGTAGGCGTAGAACGAGCCGATGAATCCGAGAACCTGGGTACCGGCCAGTCCCAGCTGTTTTTGCAAATTCGGGTCGGGGGGGCCACCCAGGGGAAACTGGGCGATGTCCACGGCATTGGAAATCACGGTGACCTTGTCCTCGGCGATGCCCCGGTCGACGATATCCCGGCGCAGCCCTTCACAGATGGTGGTGATGGCATCCGCCTGACGAAAAGCCAGGGTATCGAGGGCACGGGTGAGGCGGTAACGGAGGCTGCCTTCCTTCGTGGTGCCGTGATCCACCGCCGCGTCTTCCCAAAAGGCACGGACTTCATAGACGACGGGGATCTGGTATTGACGACCGACCTTGAGGGCGGGAAGGGCATTGAGGACGGGGGAATGGGCGTGCAGGATATCCGGCTGGGTTTTTTCGATGACTTCATGCAGTCGTCGTTCCAATCCCTTCATCACCGCGACCTGATTCAGGAGGGGGAGTTTGCTTTGGAGCCCCGAATGGGAGGGGGTACGGTAGAAGTGCCAGCCTTCGATGGTTTCTTCTGGCACGGTACATCCTGCCTGTTTTTCACTGGTCAGGTGGAAGGTTTTCCACCCCAGGGCCCGTTGTTCCTTGAGAATGGACAAGGTGCGGAAGGTATACCCACTGTGCAGGGGCAGGGAGTGATCCAGGATATGGAGAATGCGCATGGCTTAGAGTCGCAGGAAAGATTCGAACATGAGCAACGACCAGAGGGGAGCGCTGTAATCCCGTCGTCCTGCCTGATGTTCTTCCACCAGATGAGTGAGGAAGGAAGGGTTGAAAATTCCGCAGCCCATCAAGCGCGGTCCCAGCACGGAGGTGCGTACCGTCTCGCGCAAGGGCCCCCGGAACCAACTGGCCAGAGGAACTGCAAAGCCCATTTTTTGACGGTACAGGATGTCCTGCGGCAAGTAGGGTTCCAGGGCTTTCTTGAAGATATACTTGCCTTCGCCCTGATACAGTTTGAAGAAGGAGGGAAGACCCGACACCCATTCCATCAGGGAGTGGTCCAGCAGCGGCTCGCGGACTTCCAGGGCATGGGCCATGCTGGCGCGATCCACCTTGGTCAGGATATCGCCGGGCAGGTAGGTTTTGATGTCCAGGTACTGAACCAGAGACAGGGGATCCCGGGTGGGGGAATTTCGGGCATGGGCTTTCAGCACTTCGACGGCCCGGTAGCCCTGCAGGCTGGCGGTGAACGAGGGGCTGAACAGTTGACGGCGCAAACGATCGCCCAACAAGGACACGCTGTGAAAATAGCCTTCCACCGAATCCCGGGCAAGCGCTTCAAACGTGCTTTTGGCCCGGAACATGCGGGGTGCCCAGTCGGCTTTGGGATACAAGGCGCCCAGGGCGCCAAAGAGAGGGCGGCGCAGCCCCAGGGGGAGCGTCAACCGCATTTTTTCTTCCGCCATATGGAAACGGTAACGCCGATACCCTGCCAGATTTTCATCGCCCCCGTCGCCTGAAAGGGCCACGGTGACGGAGCGCCGCGCCAGTTCACAGACCCGATAGGTGGGCAGGGCAGAACTGTCGGCATAGGGTTCGTCGTAGAGCGCCGCCAGTTGGTCCACCAGAGAAAAATCGTTGGGGTCCACTTCGCCGACCTGATGGCGGGTGTGGTACTGCCGGGCCACCTGTGCGGCGTAAGGGGCTTCGTTGAAGCGGGGATCCTTGAAGGCGATGGAACAGGTATTGACCGGATCCGTGCTCAGTTGCGCCATCATGGCGACCACGGCGCTGGAATCCACGCCTCCGGACAAAAAGGCGCCCAAGGGGACTTCAGAGACCAGACGAATGCGCACCGCTTCGCGCAAACGCTCCACCAGTTCTTCCTGCACGTCCTGTACCGAGGTGATGGGAACGGGATCAAAAGGAATATCCCAGTAACGGCATGGGTGAGGAGGTTTGGAATCTGCGGAGAGGGTCAGATGGTATCCAGGGGGCAGTTTGAAGGTATTCCGGTAAATGGTGCGTGGTTCGGGAATATACCCATAGGCAAAGTATTCCTCCACGGCGCAGGGGTCGAGGGTCTGGTCAAAGCCGGGATACAGGCGCAGAGCCTTGAGTTCTGAGGCAAAGATGAATTTCCCGTCGGGTTGCAGGCTGTAAAAAAGGGGTTTGACCCCCAATCTGTCCCGTGCCAGAAAAATTTTTTGACGATTACGATCCCACAGGGCAAAGGCGAACATTCCATGAAAACGGTCGATGCAATGATCTCCCCACTCTTCCCAGGCATGGATGATGACCTCGGTGTCGCAGTGGGTGCGAAAGGTATGACCCAAAGCCTGTAACTCGGGCATGAGATCGACAAAATTGTAGATTTCCCCGTTGAAGACCACCACCACGCTGTGGTCTTCATTGAACAGCGGTTGCTGTCCCGACGAAAGGTCGATGATCGACAAACGACGATGACCCAAACCCACGCCGGGCTCGGTGTGCAGGCCACCTTCATCCGGACCCCGGTGAAACTGGGATTCGTTCATGCGCGACAGCAGGTCGCGGCTGATGGGGGATCGACCTCTGGTATCAAATATTCCGACCAGGCCACACATCAGGCAGGGTTCCGGCGGTGGGTGCAACCGGATTCATGGACAGGACGCCTGTTCATCAAGATTTTCCTCGGGTTCAGAGATTAAAGGTCAGGGCGTATATTGCCACAGGTCATTCAGGTAGTTCCCGCTACCCTCCAGTCCCCCGAATAACCATAGGGATCCGGAAGTTCCGATCGTGGACGAAAACCAGGCATTGGCGCTGGAACGCGCGCCCGGCATCCCTGGGGTGCCGGGTTGGGACCCGTAACTGCCGAGCTGATTGACCTGGTTGCTTCCATTGACCCAGGTCCACTGCTGGGTGCCGAGATTGAATTTCCACAGATCGTTCAATTCTCCCAAGGCACCGATGGAATCATAGCCATATCCCCCAAATAACCATAAATTGCCGGAAGTGTCTGTCCATGCCACGGAACTGTCCCGTGATCCGGGGAGATTGGTGGGGCTGGAGGTCTGGGAAGTGCCGTAACTTCCGGCTTGATTTAAGGGAGTACCGGAACTGATCAGGGTCCACTGTGAGGTGCTGGGGGTGAACTTCCATAGATCGTTCAATTCTCCCAGGGAAGAGGCAGCATACCCTTGTCCCCCGAACAACCACAAATTTCCCGCCGCATCGGTCCAGGCCACGCTGTCATGGCGCGCGCTCGGCGAGGCGGTGACCCCGGAAAGGGTCGAGGGTTGGTTGGTGGTGCTGGAGCCCCTGATCCAGGTCCACGCCTTGGTGGTGGGACTGTATTTCCACAGGTCGTTCAATTCTCCTGGGGAACCTGAGGCAGCATACCCCTGCCCCCCGAACAACCATAAATTTCCCGTCGAGTCAGTCCATGACACGCTGGCCAGACGTGCGCCAGGAGTTTCTGTGGAACCATAACTGCCGGACTGGTTGATTTGGTTGGAACCTCCGATCCAGGTCCAGGTTTTTGCAGTGGGGGCGTATTCCCACAGGTCGTTCAATTCTCCTGGGGAATTCGAGGAAGCATAGCCATAACCGCCGAACAACCATAAATTCCCTGCCGGGTCTGTCCAGGAGACCGAGTCGTTTCTGGCGCCGGGAAGGTTGCTCGTGCTGGATGAACCCAGTGTGCCATATAGCCCCGGCTGATTTTGGTTCAGGGGGGAAGACGAACTTTCCAGGGTCCACACCTTGGTACTGGGGTTGTACTCCCACAGATCATTAATGTCATTGGCATAGACCGTTTCGCCCCCAAACATCCAGAAGTTGCCAGAGGTATCCGTCCAGGTGGCGGAACTCATGCGCGCCTCTGGAGGGTTCACGGTTTGCTGGTTGTGGGAGGAACTCCCCCCGATCCAGGTCCAGGGCAGAAGCGTGGCGATGGATATGGGAAGTGCAGGCGTTCCGCCTCCACCCCCCCCGCCCCCACAGGAAGAAAGGGCCACGGACAGGAGTAACACCAGAGGGTTGGAAAGAGGTGTACCATTTCCCCATTTTCCCGAATGGTCAGGCAGGGGTCGGAAAAAGTAAGGAAATGTCCGTAGAATTTTCGACCAGGATCTCTGTGGCATTCTTGAATTCCCGAGGGTACGATGACTCTCGGCATTGTAGAGTAGATGCATAGGGTTGGGAAGATCGAAAAAAGTTGACCGAGAGGCCGGGGATGGCCCATGTCGGTCCGGCATGATTTTTTGCAGGGAAGTTTCCATGGCCAAGAGAAGATCCAGTCGTTACCGGTATAAAAAAACAAAACTCATCTTGCTGGGGACTTCTTTTCTGGTTTTGATGGGGGTCGGCGGTGTCTTCATGGAGTACCGTGCATCAGGCTATAGCGTGGCCGAGATTTTGAACTATCTGGACCGCAGGGTCGAGGGACATCCCCGTCTGGAAAAATGGACGGCACCGGTGTTTGCCAGAATTCGGGCCTGGGACGGCGAGTCGGAATTTCAGGCGCAGGCGGCGCAGCCTTTTCTGGTCCCGCCCCCCCCTCCCCGCTGGGGCGTGGTCGCTTTGAAGGGGGGAGAAGAACAGGCCCTGATCGAACCCTATTTGCCCGGAGGGTGGTTGATTCCGCCGAGTCCCGTCCATCGTACCCTTCATGTGGGCCCCACCGAGCCCATCAAAAGCATTTCTGTGGCGGCATCGATGGCACGGGATGGCGACGTGGTCCAAATCGATGCCGGGGACTATCATGGGGACGTGGTGGCCTCCTGGGGACAGAATGATCTGCTTATTCAGGGAGTGGGGGGCAATGCGCGCCTGTTTGCCGATGGCAGCAGTGCCGAGGGAAAAGCCCTCTGGGTGGTTCGGGGTGGCAGGATCCGGATTGAAAACATCGATTTCATGAACACTCGAGTCTCTGACCGTAACGGTGCGGGCATCCGTTTCGAAAAAGGGGACTTGTGGATTCGGAACTGTCTGTTCTTTGCCAATGAAAATGGCCTGCTGACTTCGGATGAAGAAAATTCTTCCCTGGTGATCGAGAACAGCGAGTTTGCCTACAATGGGGCAGGGGATGGTTTTTCCCACGATCTGTATGTGGGCAAACTGAAATCCCTGGTGGTATTGGCCAGTTACTTTCACCATGCCAATGTGGGTCATCTGTTCAAAAGCAGGGCGATCCAGAATGATATCCTCTACAACCGGCTGACGGATGAAATGGGGGGAAGAGCCAGTTACGAACTCGATTTGCCCAATGGGGGTACGGCACTGGTTTTGGGAAATATCATTCAACAGGGGACGGACACGGAAAATTCCACCGTTATTTCCTATGGGGAAGAGGGAATGTCCGGGCCGGACAATGTGCTCTATCTGGCCAGCAATACGCTGGTGAACGACAAGGAAGGTGCTGGTGCCTTTTTGCGCGTACCCAAGGCAGGTGTCCGCGTCGTTTCCGTCAATAATCTGCTGGTGGGGTATGGGGAATACCACGTTCCTGTGGGACTGGTCTCTTCCAATGATTTGAAGGCGGATTGGCAGGCATTCTATCGACCACTCCGGCAGGACTATCGGCTGGAGGGTCCGGTGGATGAGCATTTGCATTATGAGACCCCTTCCGCGTTGCTGGCGCCCGGTCTTGATCTCGTCCCCCATGCCGAACCCGTGGCCCCACGTCAGGTCAGCGTATTGAAGCGCTCCCCCGCCTATCCCGGCGCGCTGCAAACCTTGGCTCCCTGAGAGTCTCATCGTGTATTGGGGCGGTTTCGCCGACCTGATCCTGCCCCCTTTGGTACTGTTTTGGCCGATTCTGTGGGGTATCACGCTCATGGCCCAGGGGAGGGTACGGCGCGGTGCCTGGATGGCAGGAGGCGGGGTGGCCCTGTTCTGGGTGGTGTCCACTCCTGTGGTGAGCGGATTTTTGCTGCATCAACTCATGCCGCCCTACCAGTCTTTGCAGGGGAATGAAGCCGACGCCATTGTCATTTTGTCCGCTGGTACGGTTCAAAAAAAAGCGGAATATGGGGGAGTTGCCCTCAAAAGTCTGACTCTGGAGCGGATTCGGTATGGGGCATGGTTGGCCCGTCGATGGAATAAACCCATTTTGGTTGCAGGAGGCGATCCGGGCCGGTTCGGGGTGTCCGAAAGTCAGGTCATAAAAAACGTGCTGGAAAATGAATTTGGGGTTCCCGTGCGCTGGATCGAAACACGCTCCAACAATACCCGTGAGAATGCCATGGATTCGGTTCTGATCCTGAAAGCGGCCGGAATTCACCGGATCTATCTGGTGAGTCATGCTTGGCACCTGAACCGGGCGATCCCTGAATTTGAACGTCTGGGAATGACGGTCATTCCGGCGGGAACCGGGTATGACGAAGGTACGGTCAGTGGATTTGGTTTTTTACCCAGTGCGTCAGGGCTACAGAATTTTTACTACTTTTGTCACGAGTTGTTGGGAAGAGGTTGGTATTTCTGTCTTGACAGGATCAAACCGAATGGGTCATAGTCGCCTTAAGAATTTCTTAATTCTTGTTAAGCAGGTTTTAAACTAAGGGGGGCTATACTCCGCGCACGGTCAATGCGTTGGAGGGGCTTGGAATGTTTGAAATAATAGGACTGCAGAATTTCGGAGGGAACGATCCCATGGCCACCAAATATGATGTCGGGCATGACTGTGATGACGATATCATAGCGTCTTTTTTTGAGTCGATTCCCTCGTCATTATCTTCGATGAGTTATGCCATTCCCGAAAATGACGATACGGTACCCCTCTCCACCCAAACCCGTGAGTATCGTATCCGCTTGGCCAATACGGAAGAGCGCCAGGAATCCGCCAGTATCCTGATCAATCGGATGTATGAGTGGCGGGGCTACAAGCATTTGTCTGCGCAGACCATGACCGAGCCCAACCGGATCACGTTGTTGGCTTACGACAATGACGCCGATGTGATTGGTACCATCTCCGTCGGCGTTGATTCGCCCTTGGGGTTGTATGCAGATTCCGGTTACCACGACATATTGGAAGACATGCGTGCCAAGGGCAGGGTTTTATGCGAATTCAATCGGCTGGCCATGGATCCTCAGGTCAGAAACAAGCGGGTGCTGGCCAGTTTGTTCCATGTGGCCTATCTGTATCCTTATGGCTTGTTTGGGTGTACGGATGGATTATTGGAAGTCAATCCTCGTCATGCACGATTTTATGAGCAGATGCTGGGGTTTACCCTCATCGGTCCGGAGCGCATCTGTCCGCGCGTCAATGCGCCTTCGGTGCTCCTGTTGATCGACTTTGAAGAACTGGGGCGAAGGATCCGTGAGGTAGGGGGCAGGATGGATAAGGCAGTGGAGGATCGTTCCCTTTTTCCTTACCTGATGACTGCCAGGGACTCTGACGGTATTTTGGGCAGACTTCGCCAGATGGCCTATGATTCTCCCAGTATCTCGTGATGTTTGGTTATGCCGACGCTTTTTCACGCAACATCGGCTGGTTGACTCGGGCCGAGCAGTCCTCCCTGGTCAACAAGTCTGTGGCCATTGCGGGCATGGGTGGGGTAGGAGGCAATCACTTGCTGACTCTGGCCCGGTTGGGGGTGGGGCGGTTCCATATCGCCGACTTCGATACCTTCGAAATCCATAATTTCAATCGTCAGGTGGGGGCCACGGTCTCTCATCTGGGTCGTTCCAAGGTTCAGGTCCTGGCTGAAATGGCCAGGGACATCAATCCAGAACTGGAAATTCGTTCCTTCCCTGAAGGGGTGACTTCCGCCAACCTGTCTGATTTTCTTTCCGGCATCGATCTCTATGTGGATGGGCTGGATTTCTTCGCTTTTTCAGCACGCCACATGACCTTCGACGCCTGTGCCGAGGCGGGAATTCCCGTGGTGACGGCGGCCCCCTTGGGGATGGGAGCGGCGGTGGTGAATTTCATGCCGGGGGGGATGTCCTTCGAAGAGTACTTTTGCTGGGGAAAAGGGTCGGACGAAGCCAAAGCATTGCGTTTTTTGTTGGGATTGGCCCCGGCCCGACTGCACTTCGACTATCTGGTGGATTCCACTTCGGTCAATTTAAAGGAACGTCGGGGACCGTCGACTTTCATGGCGTGTCAACTCTGTGCCGGCATGGCGGCCACTGAAGCATTAAAAATTCTGCTGGGGCGTGGTAAAGTCTGGGCAGCTCCCTACAGTCATCAGTTTGATGCCTATCGGAACAAATTGGTGCGGTCCTGGCGACCGGGAGGAAACCGTCACCCGCTGCAACGGATTGCGCTCAGGATTGCGGAAGGAAGACTGGCAAAACTCAACGAGTGAGTGGCCGAGGACGAAATGACAGCCGCAGAACAGGTCAAGGAAATTCTGGAGTGGGCGAAATGGGCCCCGAGTGGAGACAACACCCAACCCTGGCGATTTGAAATCGTTTCCGATGGGCAGGTCAATGTCCATGGGTTTGATACACGATCTCATTGTCTTTATGATCTGGGGGGGCAGGCCAGCCATTTGGCGCTGGGGGCGCTGCTGGAAAACATGCGTCTGGCCGCCACCCGTTTCGGCCTTTCCGCCCGGATCGTGGAACGGGCGGGATGTCCGGAAGAAGCGCCGGTTTTTGAGGTGACTTTCGAGGCGGAATCTTGCGCGGAAGATCCTCTGGCGGAGATGATCAAGATCCGCTCTGTCCAACGTCGTCCCTATCGTCTCGATCCTCTGACTCCGGAGCAGAAAAACATCCTGGAATCCTCCGTAGGGCCGAACTACCAGGTGTTGTGGTTTGAAAGTTTCGCTCAGCGTTGGGCGTTTGCCTCGCTGACTGCACGGGCGGGGAAATTGCGTCTGACGATTCCGGAGGCCTACGCGGTTCACCGCGACATCATCCAGTGGGGGGTGCAGTTCAGCGAGGACAGGGTGCCCGATCAAGCCATCGGACTGGATGCGCTGACCCTCAAGTTGACCCACTGGATCATGGAACGTTGGGAACGTGTCGAGTTTTTTAACAGGTATCTGGCGGGAACTCTGCTGCCCCGAATCCAGTTGGATTTCATTCCTGGGTTGGCCTGCGCGGCGCATTTTGCGCTGGTGGCTCGTACGGTTCCGCGTTCTTTGCGCGACGAGGTGGAAGCAGGAAAAGCCCTTCAGCGGTTCTGGCTGACCGCGACGCAGGTGAAGTTGCAATTACAGCCTGAGATGACCCCCCTCATTTTCCGGCGGTATGCGACTCAGGGGGTAGCCCTGTCTGCGCGGAAAAATGCGCAGTCGCTGGCCGAACGCATTGCCTTTGTTCTCGACCAAGAGATGGGGGGGAAGGAGCAGGCCGACCGGGCAGTCTTCATGGGAAGAATCGGGTGCTCGGTTCCTGCCCGTGCCCGCTCGACACGTTTGCCTCTGATTCGATTACACTGGCCAGGAACATCATGAAAGGAGAAGGGAATCGCCATGGCATCCACAGGACCCGAACGACTCATTGAAAAACTGGCCCTGATCCCCGATGGGGGCGAGGTGTTTCATGGGGTGGCCCCCCTGTTGGAGCGGTGGTGCGCCCGCCTTGCCGAGGTCTTCGATGCGGAAGGAACATCGGCCATGGTATTTGATGGCGAAGGGTTGCAACTCTGTGCCCACTATGGAGATCTTCCTTCCGTGGCTTACCGGGGCAAGATCAAACAGGGCGAGGGGATTGCCGGTCATGTGTTGGCCTCGGGCGAGCCTTTGTTGGTCGAGAACATCGAGGCGTCAGAATTTTTCCCTCAGGCCCGGTATCCGCAGAATCAGGGAAAAAGTTTTCTTTCCGTGCCGTTGCTCCGCGATGGGTTGGTGGCGGGGATCGTGAATGTGCGGGGCGGGTTCGAACACCCCTACAAAATCCATGAGTTGCAAGCATTGTCCATCGCCGGACTGTTGGTGGAACGGGATATCCAACTGGTGCAGATGCGGGGTGTCCTGCGCTCCAACTTCATCACGGTGGCTCTGGAAAAAGCCCACCGACCGGACTTGAATGCCATGGTGAAGGCGGCAGAGGATCCAGGTAAATTGGCCAAACTGTTGGCGCGTTCCTTCTATCGGGAGTTGCGCAAGGCGGGATTTGCCTCGACCCAAATCATCATGGCGGCCACGGAAATCATTTCGGGGTTGGGGACCTCGTTGCGCGACGAGCGGAAGAAAAGTCCCTGAGGACCCGGCAGGGGCTGTCAGAAAATTTTACACATCAGAAAAACCAGCCCGCGGAAAAAAGTTTATTGTCATTTATTATCAATAAGATATGATTATTGGCATGAGATGTGCTTATAGATTAAGCGCAATCCCAAATGATGGGCAACCAACCGGAGTCAACCATGAAACTTCAAAAAAAATCCCTTCTGGCCTCTTTGGCTACGGCTGCTGTGTTGGTGGGAATGTCCACCAGTGCCTCTGCCGGAATCGATATCACCAGTTGGCAATTGAATCTCAACAGTCTGTCCGGTCAACCAGGTTACGGCGGTGTGACCGGGTTGATCGACTCAGGCATCAACAACCTCAGTTTCAACGGGGAAAGTTATGTGACGAACACCTCCATATCCGGTCAGCCGGGTATGTATAAGTCCACAGATGTGGGGGTTTTCGATGTTACCCAAAAGAACGGTGGGGTTCCATTGAATTTGGGGGGAGGGCAACTGACCGCCTATTTTACAGGGACGGACCTTACCAACGTCAATACCCAGAGTTTTACCTTCCAGGGCGGGACATTTTCGGTTTATTACAATCCCGCCATGGTGTATGGGACCACGTCTGCGAATAACTATGGTGCGACGGCAGGCACGATGATCGCTACCTTTACTGTCGCCAATACAGGAAATCCCAATACCAGCGGTGGATTCATCAATCCCAATGGAACCCCGTTGTCCAACGGCACGTTGACCGTGACGGGTCAGGCGCCCACCTCCTTGAGCCCCAGCAACATTTTTCTGGATTCCAACGGAAATTTGTTCAACCAGAACATTTTGCTGTCTTTCGTGACCACCAACGCTTCGGAAGATCTGTCGGCAAACCCGAATACGGTGAGCAGTCCCAATCAGTACACCATAGACCAAAACCTGGTAACTGGCCTCGGGTTAGCCGCCGGGACCTACAATGGTCAAGGTGGCCTGAATTACTTTATCCAGAATGGCGGTCAGTTCAAGTTGCAATACGCGCCTGAACCCATGACCGTAGCCTTGTTCGGCGCCGGTCTTCTGGCCATGGGCTGGTCCTTGCGTCGCCGTTCCAATGTTTGATCAGTAAGTTCTCGTACTCGATGGACGGAAAGAGGCCCCTTGCGGGGCCTCTTTCTATTGGCGCGCCCGGAATGGGTGCAATCGCCTGGAGATGAAAGTCCTCCTGGCAGTGCGTCACCAAAAGGAGGCCGGTTACTACTGACCGACGGCATCTTGATAAATTTTTTCATAATGATTGACCATGGCGATTAAGCTGAAGCGCTCGAGCGCAGTATGGCGCGCATGGTTCCTTTGCTGCATCAGCGAGGGGCGATCGAGCAGGTAACCGAGCAGTGCACGAACCAGGGCAGGGACGTCGTTGGAAGGGATGAGTGATCCATCGATGCCGGGTGTCACGAGTTCGGGGTTTCCGCCCACCTGGGTGGCGAGGACGGGGACCCTTGAAGCCATGGCCTCCAGCAGGGTGTTGGAGATGCCTTCGGCCAGGGAGGGCAGTACGAACAGGTCCAGGTGACGCAGGAGGGTGGGGATGTCATGACGGGCACCGGGCAACCAGACCCGATCTGTCAGGCCGGCTCGATCCAGCAATGCCTGGCAGGGTGGGCGGAGGGGACCGTCGCCGATCATGACCAGCCGAAGGGAGCCTGCCAGTTCTTTTGGGGCGGTCTCCACCAGGGTGATGAAGGCCTGGGCCAGGAGCAATGGATTCTTGACGGCCTGCATGCGCCCCACGGTACCGATCACAAAAACTTCACCGCTGGAAAAAAAAGCGGGAAAAGGACTGGGTTCACCGTCTTCGCGGGGACGGAAACGTTCGGTGTCCACCCCATTGTAGAATTGGGAAACCTTGCGTCGAGGGACTCCGATCACCTGAATCAGATAGTGTTCGAGGTCTTGCGACAAGGCGATGACCCGATGGGTCAGGGGCAGTAACACCCGTCGAAACCATCGGTGTTTTTGATTGCTGCCGTCCAGGTCTGACATGTCGCGCCCGTGTTCGCCATGGATTCTGTAGGGAACGCCTGCCAGCAGCGCCGGTACCACGGCCACCAAACTGGTGAGATTGCGGGTATGGACGATCGCAGGTTTGAGTTGCCTGAAATGACGCCAGAGACGCCAGTAGACCTTCAGGTCCTTGCCTTCCTTTTTTTCGAGATCGATCAGGAGGACATCCCTGCGTTGGATGCGTTGGGCAAACGCCGGGTCATGACCTTTGAGACATAAAATGGCATGTCGAAACTGATCCGCTGGCAGATGGTTGATCAGGTTCACCAACCCATTTTCCAATCCGCCCACATCCAGGCGATAGATGATGTGGGCAATGAGGGGGCGTGGGTCCGGGGACATCATTGGGGTCGAGGTGGGTTGAGGTGTTCCAGCGCCCGCTGGATTTCCGGGGTCATGGCCTGGCTGAAGGACTGCAGGTTCCGTTGCGCCTGCAGTGTGTCGTCCGCGAGAATGGGGGTGGAAAACACCACCACGGCTGCGCCATCACCCTGACCCCTCAGTACGGACCATGCTTCCCAAGCCTTGACGGCATAGGGGCTGGAAACCCAGTGCCGGTCCACCCAGTGGCAGTACCATACCATCCTGCGCTGGCTTTCGGAACGAATCAGGGTTTCTGTGAAAGGAAGCGGGGACGTCTGGGCAGAAATGGACAGGGGGTGTGCAGATTCATGGATTTTTCCCCAATGGTGGTCCTGTGGAATCACCAGGGTGTTGCCGGAGGTGATCAGGGAGGTTCCCTGGGTTTGCTGGCGATAGTAGGCGATGAAGAGCGTGACGGGGGGGAGTCCAGGGGTGGAAGCATAGGCCTCTTCGAATTTGATTCGTTCCCCTGTGTAATGAGGCGTCCAGTGATTGCTTTCGAGCGGCACCGAAGACCAGGCGGGAGGAACCGTGAGTGCGAGAGAGGAGGGGGCTGCCGAGGATCGGGACAGGTGCTCCAGATGGGCCACATGCCAGCGTGGAAGAAGGGCGAGAAAGACCAGTATTCCGATAGGGGCAAATTCGATGCGTGGTCGGGGTGCGCTGTCCGGGAAGGAAGCAAATCCCGATCGAGAGTTTTCCTGAGCGGGACCCTCCCGGAAAAATGAGCCGACCCAGAACAGCAGGAACATGACCAGCCCAAAAAATAGCCAGCCATAGATGAGGTGATCCACGCCCACCGCCAATTTCATGCCGCTGAGATGGCCGATCAGGATGATGAGATAGGCGCGCACGCCATTGGCAGCCACGGGCACCACCAGGGATGCCAGCAAAAACAGGAGTTTTCTGGTCCAGTGGCGATAGGCCAGGTGGGCAAACAGGACGCCCAGAGTCAGGGAGGCGATCAGGTAGCGCAGACCACTGCAGGCTTCCACCACCGACCAGTTGCCGGTGGGGAGGGTCAGAAAATTCCCTTCCCGGTAAACCGGTATACCAGTCAGACGGATGGCGGCCGTGGCAAAATCAGCGGTGAAGTCCATCAGCGGGGGGATGAACGATTCGCCAAAGGGCACGGCCAGAAAAAGGAACAGAAGCGGAAAGAGTAACTGACGGAAAGCCGCATTCCCGATTTGCGACCAGGTGGAGCAGAGGATCATGCCCACCAGGGAAAATTGTTGAATGACCATGGCGTTGGATACTTTTCCCAGTTCCCAGGACAGGGCGAACAAGGCAAAGACAATCAGGGCCAATCCGCTGGCGCGCGGGGGAATGTTTTTCAGCGCCTCGCGTTCTCGCCAGATCAGCCAGAGAGAAATGAATGGGATCAGCCCTCCGTGCAGATAGGTTTCGTTGCCGAGCCAGGTCTGTACGGTGAACTGGACGACGGGATAGAACCAGAGCAACAGAAGGAGCGCCATGACTCCGCTGAGGGTCAGGGGTCTTTTCCAGGGTTGGGGGAAACCGGTCATGGTGCGGTTTGTCCTGTTTGAACTGAGGACAGCAGATCATCGACCACCCTCAGGTTGGTCGTCCAGTCGAAATGCTGCATCACCCACTGACGATGCGACGATATCCGTTGGGGCGAGCCTTGTATCCAGGGTTGCGCGCCCGTCACCCATTCTTCCGGCGTGGTGGCAGTCAGGCAGCCGGGCCCCAGGGATTGGGTATCCAATCCCTCCATGGCTTGCGTGCTGGCCATCACGGGTTTTTCCATGGCCAGGGCTTCCAGGATCTTGTTCTGGATGCCGCGCGCAATGCGCAGGGGTGCCACTACCCAATGGGCATGAGCGAGGTAGGGGCGGACATCGGGCACGCGTCCGGTGACATGGATGCCTTCCCGACTACTCAATTGTCGAACGCTGTCCGTGGGGTTGGACCCCACGATATAAAAGTGGAGGTTGGGTCGAAGACGGCGGAGAAGGGGGAAAATGGTTTTTCCAAACCACTCCACGGCCTCTGCGTTGGGCCAGTAATCCATGGCTCCCGTGAAAACCAATGCGGTCTGTGCAGGGGGGTAGGGATTGGAATGAGAGAGGGCCGGGTCGAAGTAATGGGTATCCACGCCATTGTTATACCAATGAACTTTGGACGCAGAGTGGGGAGACCGTTCACAAAATACGCTGGCTTCATGGGCCGAGACGAACAGGGAAGCGTCAAAAGTAGCGGCAATATGGCGCTCATAGTCCAGCAACCGGCGTCCTTCCCGACGATATAACTGGTTCATGGGCCAGGATTTGGAACGGGCATACTGGGTCCATTTATCCGAATCCAGGTCCACGAAGTCCATCAGTCGGTATGCCTGGGGATACCTCTCGACATATTGGGCCATGGATGAGGAGAAAACGACGATGCGCCGGATCTGTTCCCTTGGAATGACGGCATCGACCCACTGCTGGAGAGGAGTCTGGTAATAATAGGGCAAGGTGAGGGCTTGCCCCGTCCATAATCCCTTCAGACTGGTTCGTTTTGATCGTCCGGGATGCAGGGGAAGAAGACAGGTGGACGCGCACAGGGCTTTGACCTTGTCCTGATGAGACCAATCCTCGGGATCGTCGATAAAGGCGCCCAAATGGACGGCGTAATGCCGTGCCAGGTGTTGAAGCAAATGGTAGGAACGGATCTTGTCCCCCTTGTTGGGGGGGTAGGGAATGCGGTGAACCAGGAACAAAAGGGGTTCCATCAGCCCAGATACTTGACCAGTTGGGGGCCGAGCCAGTTTGCCACGGGCATGGGTAACTGGCGCCAGGCCTTGATGAAGAACTGGTATTTCGGATTGAGGGGGTTTTGGTCCGGAACTTCGGTGGACCGATACAGACGATATTCGTAGTGCAGGGGGGTGGGTTCGAATCCCCAGTTCTTTTTGAAATGGTAGGACCCTGTCCCCAGTTTGCTGCGTCCATAATCGAACAGTCGATAACCCCGTTCACAACTGCGGCGCATCAATTCCCAGTACTTGAAGTCATTGGCGGCAAGAGTGCGGGCGGCCAGAGTGTCTCCCGCATAGTAAGGAAGCACTTCATCCCGAAAATAAAAGGTCAGGACACTGCTGACGACTTCCTGGTCTTTCAGGACCGACAATACTTCACAGTCCTGGCCGAAGGTGGATTTCAGCAGGGAAAAGTACCGTTTGGCAAAGGTGGGCGTGCCATGACGCAGCATATTATCCGCAAAAACTTCATAAAACCGTTCGACGGTATCATCGATTTCACTGACCAGGCCATTCTTGATCCCGCTACGGACCATGGCCCGTTGTTTGCGCGGGATATTTTTCATGTTCTGTTCCGGGTCTGGATCGATTTCCCGACGAAATGTGACATACAGTTCCTTGCGCGGCCAGTCAGGGTGCAGGGAATGCATTTGCCGATACTCTAGATGGTCCACCTTCAGTGTGGCGGCCAGGTCCTGAGCCGCCTGATCCAGGGCTTGGGTAGCTTCGGCCGAAAGGGCGGCAATCCCCCCATAAACCCCAAAAGGCAAGGAAGACAGGGAGTGTCCAAAGTAAAAGTGGCGGATCTCGGCCAAAGGCAGGATACCCTGAATGCCCTGAGCATTTTCCACCAGAAGAAAGTGGGTTCGATGGCCAAAGGCTTCCTCGATGATTTTTTTCCATCCGGAACGGTGAAAAAAAGTGGCCTGGGGGCAAGCAGTGACAAAGGCATCCCAAGCACCCTCATCTGAGGCCGCCATGGGGCGAAGGGTCAATTCAGTCATGAGACTCTCGCAAAAAAACCCGGTCGACGCGATCCCAATGAAAATCCCGCAACAGCGCCGAAATTTTTCCTTTCATTTTCGCCAGATTGACATAGTGACGAAACCGGCTTTTCAGATTCACTCCGGCTGGACGGGGTTGGTGCGGATCGATCTCCCAGGGGTGGAAATAGAACATGCAGGACTCGCCTTCGACCCGGTTGATGCGTTGCAGCAGCCAACGGGACAGGGGATAGGGCATGAGGCGGAAGTACCCCCCGCCCGCCGCCGGAAGGTGACGTCCCGCCAGTTTGGCGGTGGTAGGCGGAATTTCCAGAATGCCGGTATGACCTCGGGGATGAAAACGGAAACGGGGACAATCGGGCATGCCATAGTGATCATGCTGGATAGGATAGATGCTGGAACTGTAGTCGTACCCTTCCTCGTGCAGGATGTCCAGCGCCCACAAATTCTGCGATCCTATGGAGAAACTGGGCGCCCGGTACCCTCGAACCCGTTGTCCGCCCAGATCCTCCAGTAAGTGTTTGCTGTGCCGGATATCGGTACGAAATTCCTCGGGAGATTGTTCGCTGGCGCGGTAGTGGTCATAGCCATGGCTGGCCAGTTCATGCCCCCCGGCAAGGATCGAACGGACGAGGCCCGGATACCGTTCCGCAATCCAGCCCAGAGTAAAGAACGTGGCATGGGCCCGATGATGGTCGAGCAGGGCAAGAATGGTCTCCATGTTTCGCTCGATGCGGCAGGGAAGGTGAGCCCAGTCTTCGCGGCGGATATAGGGCGCGAAGGCGGAGACCTGAAAATAGTCCTCGACATCGATGGTCATGGCATTGGGGCGGGACATGGGACTAGATTCCCGTCATCGCGGCAGGCGCAACGAAATGAGGGTTGAAGACGGCGCGCAGGTGCGCGGTGATGCGCCAGGCTGCCTGCCCATCCCAGTAATCCGGGATTCGTCCGGCCTTGCCCCGGCCAGCCAGGATGTTCAGAACGGTAGCCAGGATGCGGGCGCGATCCTGGCCGACGATGGTGTTGCTGCCTTGATCCACCGTAATGGGGCGTTCGGTATTTTCGCGCAAGGTCACGCAGGGGATTCCCAGGGCGGTGGTTTCTTCCTGGATGCCCCCCGAATCTGTCAGGAAAAGTCGGGCATCCTTCATCAGTCCCAGCAGGGGCAAATACCCCAAGGGGGGGAGAATGGCCAAAGTGGGGAGATTCAGGAACTCCGTCAAATGGAATTCATCGATTTTTTGGCGCGTGCGCGGATGCAGGGGAAAGGCGAGGGGAATATGGCGCGAGACCTCTTCCAGCGTTTCCAGAAGATTCCGCAGGACCACTGGGTCATCCACGTTGGAGGGGCGATGCAGGGTCAACACGCCAAAGGACCGAGGGGTGCCCGAGAAAACGGCAGGCAGTCCATTCCGGGAAAAGGTCGTGGCGGCGGGAATGGCGCGGGAAAGATTGTGATGCAGGGTATCGATCATGACATTGCCGACAAAATGAATTTTTTCCGCATCGATGCCTTCCCGAATCAGGTTGTCCTTGGCCTGAAGTTCGGTGGTGAACAGAAAATCAGAAATCTGGTCGGTCAGGACCCGGTTGATCTCTTCGGGCATGGCGCGGTCAAAACTGCGCAGCCCCGCTTCCACATGGATGACGGGAATCTGTTTTTTGGCGGCGACCAGGGCGCAGGCAATGGTGGAGTTGACATCCCCCACCACCAGAATGGCTGCGGGGTTCAAGGTGTCCAGGACCGGTTCAAACCGGTCCATGATTCTGGCGGTTTGCACGGCGTGCGTGCCTGACCCCACTTCCAGATCGATGTCCGGAGGCGGAATGCCCAGATCCGCAAAGAGTTGTTGGTACATGGCCTCGTCATAATGCTGCCCCGTATGGACCAGTTGTGCGCGCAACCCTGAATGTCCGGAGCGCAGCGCGCTCAAAATCGGGGCGATTTTCATGAAATTGGGGCGTGCGCCCACGATGCATAAAATCAGGGGAAGGGAAGGGTCACTCATCATGCTGGTCGATGATTTCGTTGGAGTTGGAAGCACTGAATAAGGACCTCATCAGAGTGGAGACATTCTTGTGAATGGCGTTCGCCATCAGCATCAGGGCATTCTGGGTGGCTTCCAGACGATCCAGACGCGACTCGAAGGTGGACAGAAAAGCCTGTGCCAGGGGATCGGACGAACCGCTGGTCGGTGGAATCAGATGGGATTCGGGCAAGGGATCGTGGGAATGGGTGACTTCCTGGCGCAGGTCCTGAATGACCTCGTCCACATCTTCGACGCTGATCCGGTGCTTTTCCTCGAGCATGCCAAAGACCAGGATCCGGTCGCACAATGTATTGATCTTTCTTGGAATGCCGCCGGTGAATTCGTGTATGAGGGAAAAAGAGTCGGGGGTGAAGGTGGGATCCTGGTTCCAGCCCGACAGATGCAAACGGTGTTCGATGTATTCCCGCGTCTCCTCTTCCTTCAAAGGGCCTAAATGGTAAGAGGCGATGACCCGCTGGTTGAGCTGGACCATTTGCGGGCTTTGCAGGGTGTTTCGGAATTCGGGTTGGCCGATCAGAAAACTTTGCAACAACGACTGATTATCCAATTGATAATTGGACAACATGCGCAACTCTTCCACCGCTTTGGAAGTCAGATTCTGGGCTTCATCGACGATGATCAGCACCCGTTTGTTTTGTTGAACCGCGCGTCTGAAGAACATTTGCAGGTTGTTGAGCAGAACCGCCTTGGACAAGGATTCATGGGGCAAACCAAAGCCGCCCGAGATCGTTCTCAAAATGTCATCAGCATCCAGATGCGTACTGACCAGGTGGGTGCTGAGGATATTGTCCTGACCGAGGGTTTCAAACAGTTTTCTGACCAGCAGGGTTTTTCCTGCGCCCACTTCTCCCGTGATGACGATGAACCCTTCCCCCAGGGACAGGCCATAGTTGAGATAGGACATGGCACGCTTATGTCCGCTGCTGGCGAAGAAAAAACTGGGGTCGGGGCTCAGTTGAAAGGGCTTGGACGTCAGGTGATAAAACGAGGTATACATGGCTGGGCGTAGGGGTCCGGGATTCGTGGTCGGCGACAGAAATAGGGGAAGTCGGTCAGAAAATGAAATTCAACCCCGCAATCAAGGCATTTTCCATAAAACTATAGCCACCGATGAATCCCGCGCCATTCATGTATTGATGCCGGTAAGTCAGGGAACTGGTGACTTTTTCAGTGATTTTGTCAGACAGTCCCACGAGCAGAAAATTGTTGGTTTCCTGCCCGACCAGATTTGCCATGGAGTAGCGGGCATAGGTATCAGAGAAGGTGGCCGTTACGACGGGGGTCAGTTGATTGGACCAGGTCAAGGTCGCCCCGGTGCTGGTGAAGGCGCCAAAGGCTAGATAGTTCTGGAGTTGGAGGAATGGATTGTTGAGGGAAGAGGCGCCGGGTTGCTGCAGCGGGAGCATCTGGGTATCGAACAGAGTGAACAGTACCGTATTGCGGGGGGTGGTCACGCCGATACTGGACTGGAAAGACTTGCTCAAAAAGATTTCATTGGTGATGGCATTCATGCCGTACAGGGAGGCTTGGGGGCCCAATGCCGAGAGGATTTGCTGGACCGCCTGTTGGCGTTGGACAGGATCGGTGATCTGGGTGAGCAATAACTGATCCAGTGCCGTCGCCGGCGGGATATATTGTTGTCCCATGCTGGACAGGACATCCTGATGGTATCCCGCCTGAACCATGACATGGTGCATGCGGTGACTCAGGTTCAGCAGGTAGGTTCGGCCGTAAAACCGTTCTCCGGCACTCATGTCCAGACGGGTGCGTGGGGAGGGGCTCCAGCCATAGCCAACGTTCCAGAAAGTACCCTGAGGACGGGGGCCAAAATAGACAAAGTTGTCGTTTTCGTAGCCGACTTGAGAGGTGAGTTTGAATTCTGGGGTGATCAGATACCCCAAGTCTGCCGTCAGCAAGGAAATCGTGGAACTGGGGAATCCCGGATAGACCATCTGATTATTGTTGTAATCCAGTTTCCATAAAAAATTGGTGAATTCGGCGCCATTAGCGACATACAGGTCGGCAATATTCGTGGTGGCAGAAAAATCATAAGCCGGATTGAATCCTACCGGAGGCGCACTGAATGCCCCCCCATAGGCGGCCGGCCCTGCCATACTAAAATTCATGGCGGTATGGGTCAACTTGGCCTGGGCGATGAATTCTTCATCGAAGTTGTGGACCAGGGTGGGGCTGATGGTCTCGGTTCTGACATTGGCGACGTTCCCGGTCAGGTTGGCACCATTGGCGCTGACGGGGCCAAAGAGGGTCAGGGGTTGCTGGCTGATGGTGGAAGTGGCATCGATAAAAAATGTCTTTTTGATCAGTTCCAGGTCGCCCGTGGCATTCAACTGGTTGTAATAGGTATGTTCCCAGCCATAATTATTGTAGATCATGTCCAGCAGGGAATAATCGATGTTCAATTTCAGTTGGCTGCCGATGTCCTTGATGGAGATGCCGGGGGTCAACTGGGTGATGAACCCTGGGGTGGCCTGGTTGCCGGGGGCCAGGGTAAGGTTGTCCGTGTAGGTCTCCGAAGTGCTGAAACGGGGGGTGATGGTCAGGGTATCTGCGCCAGCGGTCCCTGACTCCAGGGTGGTCAGGAGGAGCAGAAAACCGGCGCGGTGGAGCGGACTACGCCTGCTGACCATAGCCGTATCCATAGCCGTAGCCGTAACCATAGGTCCCCAGGGAAAGCTGATGAGAGGCGCGGTTGATGATCAAGCCGACATAGCCGCAATGTTGGACCAGAGTCAGCGCGGATTTGAGCGCTGGCTGGGTGGTGGAGGCGGCGTCCACCACCATGACCACCTGGCCCATGTGCGTGGATAACACGCTGGACTCGGTGGTGACCAGCAAGGGGGGGGAATCAAACAGAATCAGACGATCGGGGTAGCGTCCTGCCAGATCGTCCAGCAGGTGAGCCATGGCTTCACTGGCCAGCAGTTCAGTGGCATTGCGGGTGGGTTTTCCGGCGGGAAGCAGGGTGAAATTGGCGATGGAGGTCTTGATCAGAACCTCCGAAAGCGGCAGTTCGGGGTTCTGGATCAGGTCGAGCAGGCCCAGTTCCGCTTGAATGCCCAATAATTTCAGTTGACTGGGTTTGGAGACATCGGCATCCACCAGCAATACGGTACGGTCCATTTCCATGGCTATGCTGATGGCCAGGTTGAGGGCGCAGAAAGATTTTCCATCACCGGGCAAGGCACTGGTGACCATGATCAGATTGCTGTTCTTTAATTTTCTCTCGCCACTGAACGCATTGTTGATGAGCGGGCGCTTGATCATGCGAAACTCTTCTGCCGTCAACGAATATTCGCCCGTAGGGGTGACAATATTCGCATGGCGTAGGCGCTCGAGATCGATTTTGGCAAAGGAAGCCGTGCCGGTTTCCGCTGCTTTTTGTTCTGCAGAAACTTCGGGAAACGGGTTTCCGGAAGGAAGAAGCGGCGATTGCGCCCCCTCTGCCAAAACCGTCGAGGGTTCCTGGACAAGGTCAGGGACCGTTGTCTCGGGGGCGGAAATGACAGGGGTCCGTTGTTCCAGTTTGCTGGCGGCTTTTTCGATGATACTCATTGCGCAGCACTCATCAAGTATTTGGTCATGATCCCCGCATAAACCACAAACAGTCCGCCCAGACTGGCTCCCTGAAAAATTCTGCCCCGGTGCTTCAAGGCTCGGGACTGGGGAGTTTCGATCAGGGTGATGATGCCCAGCACGGGGAAATCCGTGATGGCTTCGATGTTCTTTTTAGAGCGGACCAGCGGTTTGATCTGCCCGATCAGGAAGGCCAGGGCCACGCCGCAAACCAACGCCCCCAGCAGGATGACGGAGGCCAGCAGGGGACGGTTTGGAAACGAAGGGGTGAGGGGAACTCTGGGGGGGTCGATGACCTTGAAATCCACGATGTCCGTCTTGTTTTGCATTTCGCCCGACAATTTCGCGGATTCTCCCCGCGACAGCAGGGTTTCATAGTTCTTTTTGTAGATGTCGTAGTTTCGGGTCAGTTGGGCGTATTCGGATTCTACTTCCGGGATGCGATTGGCCTGACCGCGCAACTGCGCGTATTGGCTGCGGAAGCTCTCCAACTTGCCCTTCAACGCTTCGGCCTGCGCGGTGGCTTCCACCAGAGAGACGTTCAGTTGCTGATACAGCGTACTCGGGCCGGAACCGGACAGGGGTTTGCGGGATCTGGATTCCTTTTTCTTTGAGGCCTCCAGTTCGTCGATCAGGTTTTTGGTGGCGACGATATCGGGATATTGATCGGTATATTTCAGCCTCAGGGTATCGAGATTCTTTTTGAGACTCTCGATGCGCGCATCGATTTCGGGCGTATTGGAGGAAGTGATGGCATCGGTGAGTAAGGTGGGGTCCTCTCCGGACAGTTGGCGTTTGTACGAGTCGCGCCGATTTTCTGCCTCATGGAGTTCCATTTCGGTTTGACGCATCTGATCCTGCATGTCCGAAATTTTTGAAAAATAGTCTTGCCCCATTTCCCCAGGCATCAATCCCGCATTCTTGATTTTGAAATTCTTGAGGTCGTTTTCGGCGGTTTCAAGTTTGATCTCATAGTCCTTGAGTTGTTCTTCGATGAATTTTTGGGAGGACGAGAGGTCCTTGCGGCTACTGCCCAGCCCGTTTTCCACAAAAATGGTGAGCAAGGCTTGAACTACCTTGCGGGCCAAGGCCGGATTCCGGTTTTCGTAGGCAATGGTGTAGAGGTCGCCATAGCCCGTGCTTTTCAGGGTGAGGTTCTTGTTCAAATCGGCAATGACCCCCTCCATTTGTGCAGGGGTCTTGGCGAGCAGGTCCATATCCGTCATGCGCGCCACTTTTTCCAGATTGGGGCGGCTGATCAGGGTGTTTGCCATGATCGTCACCTGCTCGTTGACGTTGGGTTGGACTGTGATGCCCGAGAGCAGGGGGCGCAGGAGCGACTGACTGTCCACATACACACGGGCGGCGGCTTGGTAGCGGTCGGGTATGTTGAGCATGCCAATCCAGCCGATACAGGCCACGCACCAGGCCGTCAGAATGACGTGCCAGGGTCGGCTCCGAATATCGGCGAAGTAACCGGACAGTTGATCGAGCAGATCGTGCATGTTCATTGGCCTCGTCGAGAGGGATTCATGGTGAGGAAAGGGAGAGATGAACGAGCGCGTAGACTGTTCAGGGGGGGGTTATGCCATCCATCGGATTAAAAGAAACTTTCCGGAATGATGAGCACATCCCCAGGGAGCATGGGAACGTTGGCGCTGATATCGCCATCGCGCATCAGGTTTTGGAGTTTGACGCGGAATTGTTCCTGCTTGCCGTTGACCGTGCGCAGAATGGTGGCGCGATTGCCGGCCGCGAAATCCGTGATCCCCCCCACGGCAATCATGACATCCATGAGCGTCATGTGTTCGTTGTACTGAAGGGTCTGGGGCTTGGTGGCTTGGCCGATCACGCGAATCTGCTGGTTATAGGGTCCCACGAACTTTTCGACGATGACCGTGACGACGGGACTTTGAATATATTTGGCCAGCGTCACTTCCAGATCGCGGGCCAGTTGGGTCGGGGTCTTTCCGGCAGCTTGCATGTCTTCAGCCAAGGGAGTGGAAATTTTTCCATCAGGGCGGACCGGGAGCGCTTCGGAGAGTTCCTTGTTATGCCAAACCATGATCTTGACCGTATCTCCAGGGCCGATGATGTAGTGATAATGGTCTGGTTCGGTGATGTTCGTGGGGGCGGGGAGCCGGGTGGTCGAGCAAGCAACCATCGCCAGACTACAGAGTGCCAGTCCAGAAATCTTGAAAGAACCGAAAAATTGACGCAGTATTTGGTTTATATTCACAGCAATTTTCCCTTGAAATAACCTGTATCTTTATTGTATTGAAGAACTAGCGAGCGCCTTTACCCCATAGAACCGTTTGAACCGTTTTCATAAGAATCATGATGTCCAGAAAAATGCTGTGATTCTTCACATAATACAGATCATACTGGAGTTTTTCCAGCGTATCCTGCTTGGAGGACCCGTAGGGATAGCACACTTGTGCCCAGCCGGTGATTCCGGGTTTCAAGTTGTGTCGGTGTTGGTAGAGAGGAAATTCGGTATTGAATTCGTCGACGAAGGCGGGGCGTTCCGGACGGGGGCCCACGAAACTCATGTCTCCACGCAGCACATTGAATATCTGGGGAAGTTCGTCAATGCGAAATTTTCTCATGATGGCCCCGAAACGGGTGATCCGGGTGTCATTGACCGATGCCCAAACAGCCTGCCCCGTTTTCTCTGCGTCCTTGCACATGCTTCTGAATTTGTAGATCGTGAAAGGCTGCCCGAATTGACCCACGCGTTCCTGAGTGTAAATGACGGATCCTCTGCTCTCCAGGGCAACGATGAGTGCCGCTCCCAGCATGAGCGGCAAGGTGAGGATCAAAAGGATCGAGGCGGTGAGGAGGTCGAAGAGTCTTTTGGCAATCAAACCATGCTGAAAACCATCCGAATACATCAGCCAACTGGTATTCACCGAATCCAGTTGTAATGCGCCCACTTCCCTTTCAAAAAAAGCCGAGATTTCGGTGACCTTGATCCCTTTCAGGCGACAGCGAAACAACTCCTCCATGGGTAAATTGCCTCGACGGTCACGCACGGCCACCACGATTTCCTTGGCACGGTATCTTTCGGCCAAGGCGAGCAGATCTTCCGAGAGCGGGATGATTCTTTGGGCGATGATATGGTTGTGGTCGATATTTCCATAGGGGAGATAGCCGAGGATATTGATCCGGTTGGCCAGATGTCGATCGTTTTCATGATACAGATGCTCGATCTTGGCGGCCCGGGCGCTGGTTCCCAGGACCAGGATGTTTTTGCGCATACGTTTCAGGCCCATCCAGTAAAGCGCAACGATCCGCTGGGTGGTGATGATGGTTGCGGACAGGACGAGGGAGACGGCCAGCACCCAATGGTCGATGAACAGGTTGGGGAAGGCATAGAACAGGAACAGCATGACCACGATGCCGATGGAGATGGCCAGCAGAATGCGCTTGAGGAGGCCGAATAATCCCCCATCCCATCCCCAGGACTCGTACAGTCCCCCGGCCGTCATGCTGGACACCATGACGGCAGCAAAGATGAACCCGCGTGCCAGGAGGCCTTCGGTGTCATGAACATGAAAATAATGATTTCCAACCAGATGGGGGGCGATATACACTGCGCAGAAAAAGAAACCGGCATCTCCAAGGATTTGAAGAAGGGCAGAGCTTGAAATGTAATGCCTGAAAAAACGTATCATGGTGTGTTTGGATAACTTTGGTTCTTGGTAAATCCAGCATTAAGTGACAACCTGCAAGCCACTGGACCAGAAAACTTCCAAATCGGCGGCCAAGTGTGCAGTGAAACCTGATGGCGGTCTGTTCCGTACCGCACAGACCCTGCGACAAACTCAATCCACCTCGAAAGAATCAGCGATGGCCGGATTCTAGCGCGGTTCAAAAAATCCCGACATCACCGGAACAGGTGATTCGCACGCAGACCCAACATGAATTATTATCAAGGGCACCCATGACATCCTCGTTACAGGGCTAGGCAGCAGGGTGACCCAGGTAATGGGCGACGACCCGCTTCCGGTCTATTTTTCCATTATTGTTTCTGGGCATGGGGGTTTCCTGGCAGCAGGCAATACGCTGGGGCACCATGAATGCGGGGAGACTTCGTTGACAGGCCCGCAGGATTTCTGCCTCATTCAGAGGCGTTCCCGCACCGTCCGGCGGGGTCGCCACCAAAGCGATGCTCTGGCCCAGGACTGGATCGGGCAAACCCACGGCGATGACCTCGTCCACCAATCCGGTGGCGTAAACCACTTCCTCGATTTCCGTGGGGCTGACCCGGTAACCGGACGTTTTGATCATTTCGTCGCGCCGACCCACAAAATACAGAAAACCCTCTTCGTCTCGCTTGACGGTATCCCCGGACCAGACGGCAATCTCCGTCAGCATGAGTTGGGCAGGCAGGGAAGGTGCCGGTTTGAACCGTTCTGCAGTTTTTTCCGGATCGTTCCAGTACCCCAGAGCGACCAAAGGGCCCCGGTGCACCAGTTCCCCGGGTTCATGGGCAACGCATGGGGTTCCATCTTCTCGGACCACCAGGATTTCTGCGTAGGGAATCGCCCGGCCGATGGAGCCGGGGCGGCGATCCACCTCTTCTGGCGGTAGATAAGTCGAACGAAACGCTTCGGTCAAGCCGTACATGAGGTAGGGACGGGCCCCTGGGAGTTTGCGGCGCAACAGTTCCAGAGTATGTTCGGGCATGGCCCCCCCCGAGTTGGTGTAGTAACGCAGGGAACAGGTTGCGGGATCGGGCCAGGTCAGGGAGGACAGTTGTATCCAGAGCGGGGGGACGGCCGCCAGCCCGGTAATGGATTCCCGCTGAATTTCCTTGAGGATGTCCTGAGGGAGCAGATGGTTCAGGAGAACGGCACAGGCCCCACTCAGGAAGGCCGTCGTGATTTGATTCAAACCATAATCAAAACTGAGGGGCAACACACTCAGAAGGCGGTCTTCCTGGGTAAGGTCCAGATATTGGGCCACGCTCTTGGCCCCCGTGACCAGATTGAGGTGCGACAGCACCACTCCCTTGGGTTTGCCCGTGCTTCCCGAGGTATACAGGATGGCGGCCATGTCCGTCGGAATGGTCCGATGAAGCGGCATGGATGGGGCAGAGGGGGCGATCTTCAAGGGGTGGCAGGGCGGGTGCGCCACTGCCGGCGGGCGGAAGGGGTCCACCAAAATCGTTGCAGCCAGTGCCGGGCATTGGGCGAGGACTTCGCCCAATGCTTCGAGTCTGGGGGCCGAGGTGATGAGAAACCGTACCTGGCAATCGTTGAGGATATGCGCAATTTGATCGGGTTTCAGGATGGGATTGATGGGAACGAAAACTGCGCCGGCTTGACTGATGGAAAAAAAGGAACAGACGGTTTCCGGACGTTTCTCCAGATAGACGGCAACTCGATCCAGTCGTTGCAAACCCAGTTGGAGCAGACGAGTCGTGATTTGGCGTACTTCCCCTGCCAGCCCGTCGTAATTCAGACGGGTTTCACGATAAACTAAAGCCTCACGCTGAGGAGCACGGTGGGCAGTTTCGAAGAGAAGATCATGAAAAAATTCGGGCATATTTTTGAGGTTGTAGGTTATTATCGTCAGCGTGCCGAAAAAAAATTATACCCCCCTGTCTATTCTAAAGGGAATAATCGTGATTTCTGAACAAAAAGACCGGATCCGGACCCTGCTGATCTTTGGTTTTCTGTGCTGGGTAGGGATGGTAGGGCCCTGGGGGAGGGTGTGGGCCTCCAGTTTTTCGGATATCGTGGCTCAGGTCAAACCGTCCATCGTGGCGGTGGGGACGACGGATCCCATGCCGGGAACGCCCCCCAATTTCCTGGGGACGGGGTTTGTGGTGGGGGATGGCAGTTATGTGGTGACCGCCGCTCATGTGACCTCTCTTCCGCTCGACTACGAAAGAAAACAGACCTTGGCGGTGTATTCCGGAGATGCCCGTCATCTGCGGACCACCGTGGCGGAAATCAGTGCGAGCGATTCCGAACATGATCTGGTTTTGTTGCATGTCGAGGGGTTGAATCTCAAGCCCCTTCGTCTGGGCGATTCCACCCGCATTCGGGAGGGGGATGCCTTGGCGTTTACGGGGTTCCCCTTGGGATATGTGCTGGGATTTTATCCCGTGACGCATCGGGCCACCCTGTCGGCATTGACGCCCATCGTCATGCCCATGGCCCATTCGACCGAATTAACCGGTCGCGCCATCCGGCAAATGCCGACTCCTTATCTGGTCTTTCAGCTGGATGCGACGGCCTATCCGGGTAACAGCGGCAGTCCCTTGTATGAGGCGGCGACCGGGCGGGTCATTGGTTTGCTCAATCTGGTGATGGTGAAAAGTACTAAAGAATCCTTGCTCTCTGACCCCTCGGGGATTGCTTACGCCATTCCCGGTGAATATATCGTGCAATTATTGAGGTCTGCGGGGATCAACCCCTGACAAGGAGTGTGGCTTGGAAACGCTGTTATTGGTTGAGGATGATCTTGGTCTGCGGAAACAGTTGCGCTGGCAACTGGAGGGGTTTTCCCTGCAGATGGCCGGCTGTCGGTCAGAGGCCATCGCCTGTCTGCGGCGTTTCGAACCGAAAGTGGTGTTGCTGGATCTGGGGCTTCCGCCCGACGCGGACGGTGTGAGTGAGGGACTGAAAACACTGCAGGAATTGTTGGCCTTGATGCCGACGACCAAAGTCATCGTATTGACGGGAAATACGGATCGGGAAAATGCAGTTCAGGCGGTGGCATTGGGCGCCTATGATTTTTGCCAAAAACCCTTCGAGCCCCAGGTGCTGGCACTCATCCTGGAGCGTGCACTGGCCTTGCATCGTCTGGAAGCAGAAAATTCTTCCCTGAAAATCTTGCAGACCTCCACACCGTTGCAGGGGATATTGACGCACGATCCGGTGATGCAACAGTTGTGCAAGACCGTCGAACGGGTGGCTTCCTCGGAAGTCACCGTCCTGGTTCACGGGGAAAGCGGAACCGGCAAGGAACTCTTCGCACGCGCTACCCACCATTTGAGTCCCCGGTCTGAACAACGCCTGGTGGCCATCAACTGCGCCGCCATCCCCGAGAATTTATTGGAAAGTGAGCTGTTCGGATACGAAAAAGGTGCGTTTACCGGTGCCTCCAAACAAACGATCGGACGTATCGAATATGCTCAGGGGGGTACCCTTTTTCTGGATGAAATTGGGGATCTCCCCTTGTCGCTACAGGCAAAATTACTCCGCTTTCTCCAGGAACGAGTCATCGAGCGGCTCGGGGGAAGGGCTGAGATCCCGGTCAATGTGCGGGTGGTCTGTGCCACGCATCAAAATCTTGCCGAATTGATTCGGCAGGGACGTTTTCGGGAGGATCTGTATTACCGGTTGAGCGAAATCGTGATCAAGGTGCCGCCCCTGCGGATGCGCACGGGGGATATTGCGCTTCTGGCCAATGTGTTCCTCGAAAAATATGCAGCCGGTCAGGGACGATCCCTGCGCGGGTTCAAGCCCGAGGCGATGACCACCCTGACGCATTACGACTGGCCTGGTAACGTGCGGGAACTGGAAAATGTGATCAAACGGGTCAGTGTCATGGCGGAAGGGCCTTATGTCAGCACGTCGGATCTGGGGTTGGACGTGTCGGCAGAAGACGGGGCTATGACCCTGACCCCGTTGAATTTACGGCAAGTTCGGGAAGATGCTGAACGTAAGGCGATTCTCGACGCCATCGCCCAGGCGGACGGAAACATTGTCCAGGCTGCAGGACTTCTGGGGGTTTCCCGTCCTACCCTGTATGCTTTGATGCGTCAGTACAAACTTCGTTGAGTGGCTCTGAAGACAAGGGAAAGGACAGATGAAAGCGCGTTCCTTTTCCTACGGTGCTGGAGACGAGTACGCGTCCGCCCAGTTCCTCCAGGTATGTGCGGCATTCGTAGGCTCCGATGCCCATGCCGGAGTTTTTGGTGGAATCAAAAGGGCGGAACAGTCGTTCCTTGATGAAATCTTCCTCCATTCCTTTGCCACTGTCCTGAATTTCGAGAGTGGCTTCTGTTGGACTGGAATCCAGCAGGATTTCCACGTGCCCATCATGGGGGGTGGCTTCACAGGCATTCTGGATGATATGTCCGATGACCCGTTCCAGACGGTCTGGATCTGCGCTGATCCAGGCGTTTTTTTGTACGGTCAGGGAAGGGGTGGGCTTGAATTTGGATTTGCTGAGCAGGGCAGCACGCACCAGTTGATGAAGATCGACCCGTCGATGTTCCTGAGCAGTGGATGCCCCTCTCAGGCGGAGTAACAACTGGTTCATTTTGGTGACGGAATGATCGATGGTGAAGAGCACATCTTCCTGAAATTCGGGATTGTTTTTATGTTTTTCCGCATTTTCCAGAAGCAAACTCAACTGGGCGATCAAATTTTTTAGGTCATGTACGATGAAGGCCGACATCCGGTGAAAGGATTCGAATTGGCGGGCTACCAGCAAGGCTTCGCTGGCCCGTTGCTGGGCCAGACTGTTGGCCAGTTGATGGCCGGCCGCTTTGAGCAGGTCGCTCACTTCCCAGTTGAATTCGATCTTGCTCAAGGGCTGAGCCAGCAGGATGAAGCCGATCAGTTGGTTGTACAGCATGAGGGGGACGATCAACCAGGCATCCTCTATCTTTGAAAGCCAGTCAGGAATCACCAGATCCGGATAGGGGGGGGTCTTTGGCAGGTACTCATCCAGATTGATGACCCAGCGGGAGCGGGACAGAAACTGGATCAGGGAAGCATCCGGAGGCAAGGGGCGGGGCGCCATCTCTATTCCCAGAGCCGCCACGCATTCATAGTTCTTTCCCGGTTCGCTCTCCATCCACAAGGCTCCTTTCGGGCACTCCACCAAGGTTCCGAGTGCAGTGATGGCGGCTTCGTAAATTTTTCCCGGTGAATCGGAACTGAGCAGCGTACGGGTAAACTTCATCCATTCTTCACGGTAATCATACTGATGACTGAAAAAATGTTTGTTGATCCATACCTTGAACTTTGAGCGGATCTTTCCTGAAAATAACACGACCAACAACAGCAGGGATGCTGCTGCCAGGAAGGTAAACTGCAGGACGGGTCCCCAGTCGCCGCCGACGGAGCGCAGGTAATACCCGGCCGCTGCCATGAAAAGCAAATACAGGCCGGAACCAAACAAGCTGACGGAGTGGAACACCAGATGTCGGGAAACATGAATTTGCTTGGCCCATTCCCGATTTCTCAGTATGGAAACCAGAATCAGGGGCGCCGTCAAGGTATTGATGAACCCCCGGGCAAGCCACAGCGTACTCCTGACATGGGAAAACAGCAGGCCTTCCGCGTAGAGCAGGAAGTCGTAGACAAATATCGTCCCCAAACCCAGGCACATGAATTTGATGCCCCAGCGGGAATTGACGGGGGTATTTCTGAAATACTGCTCCACCAGCATCATGCCGAAAATGGACAGTGCGACATGTAACACCAGATCGGACTTTGGCATCGTGTCGAGTGCATTGGCCCCGCTCCATTGATTATAGAGAAGGATGACCAGGGTCAGGCCCAGAAGAATCCGGAGCAGACGCTGGAGGGAACCGAGCAGAGCCGGCGCAGGACTGCCGGGCGTTATCATGGCCTGCAGAAGAAAAGCCATCCAGAAATAGTCCCGAATGAATTCGGCCAGGTCGGACGGGAAGGGAATGGTGTAGCGCAACGGAAAAAGCACGAGCATCAGCGCCCAGCCACTGTTGGCCAGGCAAGCCAGGGCCAGGGCTGTGCGGATGGGGTTGGCGGTTTTACGGCCGAGCAGATACAGCCCCAACAGCGCAAAAACAGTCAGGGCGCTGAGTTGGCTGGCAAGAGTGATGGGGGAGGTCAAGTTTTTCCCAGCAGACCGGGAAGAAACCCCCAACGGTATCCGTTGATGTGGTAGAGGGTTCGGATTTCATCGGTCCAGCGCGTGTGCCACTCCAGAACCTTGCCGTAAAATTCTATCCGGTCGAGGGAGTTTTCTTCAAAAAGGTGTTGGAAGGATTCCTGACGCATCAGGAAAGCGGGCGAGGTCCCATGGCTGGCTTGCTCATTATAGGCAGTCTTGAGGATGATGAGCGAGGTGTCATCCGCGATGCATAGATCCATGGCGGTGACGACATCATCGAACCAGTAGCGGTAGACTCTTCCCTGGCCCCGGGCGCAAAAACTTTCGAGAATCTGGGTATAAAACTGTCCTTGCGCGTTATCCCTGTGAATGGCCGTACCTTGATCGTTTTTCCACCCCGAACTTTCGAGTTGTCCAAAATCCCTGACGGCCTGATCCATGTCCTGCGCCTGGGTCAGGATTTCCAGGCGGGGTACCAATCCCAGTTTGGTCAACAGATTGCGTTGTTTCTTCATGTTGGCGCGCAGGTTCTTGCCGCGTGCTTGCCAGTAGGCATCGAACGTGCCTTGCAGGGTGATTCGTGCCGTCTGGATATAGTCCAGGGTTTTGAGGGTATGAGAGGCGGGGGGGCGGGGAATGAGGTCCGGGTCTTGCTGGGTGATCCCCAACACCATAGGGAAACCGGGGAGCGCTTGAAGCAAGGAGGGGAGCGCGTCTTGCCAGGCGAGCGCAGGCTGGGATACCCAGTATCCCAGCGGGCATTGGGACGGTTGAAAGGTTTCCCAACCCCAGCGACCGGTGGGGCGCAACAGTGCCATGGCCTGGGGGGTCGAGTCGCCGAAAATGGCCAACTGTTCGTTCCCGTTCCCAAACAGTTTCAGTGCCGGCGCGAGAAAGGCAGGGTCCAGCAAGGCGGAATTCTTTCCTTCCTGATTCAGGTGTTGCCAGGCATCCTGAAACTCGCTGAAACGGGATGTGGGGTAGAGGGTCCAGTGGCTCATGATGCGCGTTGATCCGGATGAGGGGGAAGGGAGCCGGAGCCGGTGAGGATGGCGGACAATACCTGGATCATCCAGTTCAGTTCATGCGGTCGCAGGCTTTGATGACAAGGAAATTGAAAGATGCGGCGCGAATAGTCTTCGCTGATCGGGCAGGTCCCCTTGTCCATTTTGTCCCACAAAAACTCGCCGAAGCGTATGATCGGAACCCCGGCAAACTTGAGTTTTCCGAACACGGCCATGGGCTGTTCCATGACCAGTGGAAAGACATGGGGGACGGTCCCTTCGGGAAGATGAGGGAACAAGGGACGGCAACCGGGAAGATGCTCGCTGGCTTTCAGAAGAGTTAGATAATTTTGTCGCCGTTTTTCGACGATGAAGGAAAGAGAGGATTTTTCAGTGACCCAGCGTGCCCAGAGGGAACCGGAGACGGTGGTGCGGTTGGGATCGAATCCCGAGTGGAAGGGGGCGGGAACGAAATCTTCCGGAGCCGGAACTTCTCCAGGGCTGCGTTGCGGAGCGAGGGAAGGAGAGTCTGATTTGAGGCGTCGGACCAGCCAGTCCTTGAGGCGGAAAGATTTTTTGAACACGGGGGTGAATGACCCGAGGCGCCCATAGTGGGAGGCATATTCCAATGTGTTGACCACCGCCTTCAGTTCTTCAGACAGACGGGGGGCATGGGTTTTGATGGCGTTCAGAGGATGCCGGAAAGAGACCAGACAGCCGCCTTCATTGAGCGGAAAAAATTTCCAGGTGCTGCCGATGGCGTAGTCGCCTTGGGTTCCCACCGGGCATCCCTCCGCTTCGCCAAAGAAGGCATGGGCGCAATCTTCGATGAGGATCAGGTCATGGGTATCGCACCAGGCGCGGACGGCCTTCAGGGGTTGCAGGAAACCAAAGAAATGGGGAACCAGGACGACGCGGGTGGCGGGGGTGCGACGCTGTGCCATATCGTCCAGATCCACGGTGGTGTCGGCACGAATCCGATAGAAAACCGGGACCCCGCCTTCGGCCAGAATGGGCTCGATCATGGCGCCGCAATGATAAGCAGGGACGAGAACTTCGTTACGCCCAGACAGACCGATATGGCGCAGAGCCAGGGCAATGGCCAGACTTCCCCGGTTGACCGGGCGCTGGTACGGGGCATTCCGCAAACTGGGCGGAGAGGGACTTCCCTCCGAAGATCCGCCGCTCAAAGCGGACAGTTCGAAGACGGGTTGCTTGGGGATATGCTCTGGTGGGGTGAAGGTCATTCGGTCTGGATGGGAGCTGTGGTCGTATGCCCTGAGAACGAACGGCGGCGCATTCCACGTCAGGAGTTGCCGTCATTCAACCCTGTGCATTGTAGCAGTTTTGGAGAGGGACCAGAGGTTCCGGTCCCTCGGTTTGTTTTTTTGTCCAGCCAGGGCAACCCTTAAACGGCGGCTCCTTGCAGGCCGGAAGCCATGCGCCCGGAAAACTTGAACTTGCGTGAGCACAGACCCAAGCCCAATGCGCCGATACCGACGAGGAGCAAACTGCCGGGTTCCGGAACGCTCGTGATGGTGACGGCAGGGGGGGCCGCAAAAGTCCCTCCAAAACTCAAGCCTCCTGAAGAATCAGAAACGACCAACTGAAAAGAAGCGGGAGTGGCAAGGTACTGATTTTGACTGTCAGAGATCGTGCCGAGGACATTGACTGTCAAACTGGATTGGTTGCTTCCTGCGATGGGGGCAGACGAGCCTCCAACAAAATCCTTGCTTGCAATAAAACTGAATACATCCCCGTTGTTCCCCGTGATTTGGGCAAAGGGTCCAGGAATGGACGAGAGGGAATTCACTGTGCCGTTTTGAGGAATGGTCAAGGTAAACAGACCGCTAGGCGCTGGATTGACGATGTAGCCTTGAGACTTGAAAGGCGTGAACAGGCTGGTGGTAAAGTCATTTGGAGCGCCATAAATGCTGTTGGACATCGAAGTGATGTAAAAGGGATTCTCGACGGTAATGCTCGTGGCGGTATTGATTCCTGGCGCAGAACTGTTCCCGTTTTGGTAGGTGACACCGCCCGAAGTGAATTGGGTCACAGTCGTTCCGGTATAACCAAACTCTGCGTTGAAGTAGGTTGGGTTGGCCAGTGCCGAAAGGGGGGCAGCGGAAAGGGCAGACAATGCCAGGGTGGCGAGTAGTTTCTTTGAGGTCATAGTCATATAAATTCCTTGAAGAAGTTTGCTGAAAATTTACTCATGCGAGCGTTAAATATTAAGCAATATTCATACCAATAATGGCAACTTTATGTAATAAAAAGAAATATTTTTATTACATACCCTTGAATATAATTGTTGTGTAAAGCAACCAGACATCATATTTTATCAGTTTTTAATCTGATAAAATATGAAACATCCTGAAAAGAAATATTCAATCTTTCATGGTTGTTTTTTTAACCCATTATTACAATGACTCGGGGAATCATTCTGGTAAATCATGCCCATTACCGCGCGGATCGATGTGGGAATTGGCCGACAGCCCGAAGCGGCCAGCCTGCGACAACAGATTGTAGTGGCTGGCTGTGCGACCGTAGTTGCCCACGGTCAGTGCCAAGTCGCGCCGCTCCAAACTAACCACAGGTGTGGGTACCAGGTCATAGGCGGGCGATAGGCACCATCCCTTAGGCCGGCGTAGCAGCGCGTGATTGCGTGGGTGGTCGTCGTTGTTGGTCACCGCGGCATTGAAGACCATTTCATGCAGATCGCCGGCAGCGCGTTCGAGTTTGTGCTCGATGACCCGCCGCCCCCAGGCGTCTGGGCTCGCATCACGCAGCGCACCGGGAATGCCCTTGAGTTGGGTGAACTCGTGGACGGTTTTGTCCAGCGGCAGACGGTACGGGTCGAGTGCCACCGCGTTAAGTAGGCAAATAAAGTTTCCTCATTGTCTGATGTCCTTTACCCACCCCTTTGCGAAATGGCGCTTTGCGCCATCCCTGCTTACCCCTTTGCCGGAGGGCTAGCGCGGACCCGCAACTTCCTGGACGATCCGTTCGGACTCGTGCAACCCAAGACGAGACAACGAGTTCTGGAATTCTTCTATCGGCACGGGCTTGCCAAACAGATAACCCTGATGCGCGTGGCAGCCGTTGCGTTCGAGAAAGTCACGCTGCTGTTCTGTTTCTACGCCTTCAGCAATGACTTTCAGGCCGAGGTTGTCGGCCATCCCGATGATGGTGCGGACGATCGCCGCATCGTTCGGGTCGGTGGCGATGTCGCGTACGAAACTCTGGTCGATCTTGATTTGGTCCAGCGGTAAATGTTTGATATAGGCCAGCGAGGATTGTCCGGTGCCGAAGTCATCCAGTGAGAAACGGATGCCGACGCGACGCAGTGCCCGCATTTTTCCGATGCTGTCGTCGATGTCGTGCAGCACCAGAGATTCGGTCAGTTCGAATTCAAGCCCACACTCGAGAGGATCGACGCCGGTGTCTTTCAGGACGTCAAGCACCTGCCCGACAAAGTTCGGCTGACGGAACTGTCGCGCGCTGACGTTGACGGAAATCTGCAGATGACGAGTCAGCGGATCGACTTGCCATGCCTTGAGTTGCGTACAAGCCATGTGCAGCACCCATGCCCCGATCGGCACGATGAGGCCGCTTTCTTCAGCGATCGGAATGAATTCCATGGGCGAAACCAGACCCCGCTCGGGATGCTGCCAGCGCAGCAGTGCCTCGGCACCCACAACACTTTGTCCATCGACCTGGATCTGATAGTAGAGTTTGAGTTGCTGGAGTGGCAGTGCCTGGCGCAGGTCATCCGTCAGAGCGGCACGCGCTTCCAGTTCGGTCTGCATGGAGGGATCGAAGAAACGCAGGGTATTATGACCGGCAGACTTGGCTTGATACATGGCGGTATCGGCGTGTTTGAGCAGATCGGACATGCCGATCTGCTCTCCGCAGAACAGGCTGATGCCGATGCTGGACGAACTGTGGTATTCAATCCCTTGAAGATTGAAAGGTTGGTTGATGGCCGCAAGGACGTGCTCTCCAACCTCTTGGGCTGCCGCTGCCGCTTGCTGGGGGTCCCTGCTCAGATTCTCGAGCATGATGACGAACTCGTCACCCCCCAGGCGGGCGACCGTATCGGTGGCGCGCACGCAACTCTGGAGGCGTTTGGCGACTTCGATCAACAGCAGGTCTCCCATGTCGTGCCCACGGGTGTCATTGAGCGTTTTGAAGTTGTCCAGATCGATGAACAGCAACGCCCCTTCATGCCGATTGTGAATGCTGGAGGACATGGCCTGCTGCAAGCGGTCCCGCAGGAGGCTGCGGTTGGGCAAATTGGTGAGCGAGTCATGGAAAGCCAGTTGGTGTATTTTTTCATCGGCCTCCTTGCGGAGTGTGATGTCAGAAAATACCGCGACATAATTCGTTACCTGTCCTTCTGGGTCGGTGACTGCGGTAATGGTCAGCCATGACGGGTACGCTTCACCATCCTTGCGACGGTTCCAGAGTTCTCCCTGCCAGTATTTGTCGCGGGTGAGGGTTGTCCACATATCGTGGTAGAAGGCCGCATCCTGTCGTCCGGACTTGAGTATGGTGGGAGTCATACCTATCGCCTCGACGGCCTCATAGCCGGTCAATCGAGTGAAAGCGCGGTTGACCTGGAGGATATGTTGATCCCGATCGGTGATCAGGATGCCTTCCTGCGTCTCGAAGGCCGTCGCGGCAATGCGCAACTTCTGCTCGGCGTGCTTGCGCTCGCTTTCCCGCTCGAAATTGTCCAATGCAAACGAGATATCTCGCGCCATTTCATCCAGAAGATTGACCATTTCTGTATCGAATGCGTCAGGATGTACATGGTAGACAGAGAGTACGGCAAAGGGTTTTCCGGCGCGCAGGATCGGAAAAACCCCGCTCGATCCGAAGCCGTAGCGCAAAGTCCGTTCATGCCATGACGCCGCAACATCGTCATTCGGGAAATGGTTTTCGATGACGCTGCGGTTCTCGCGGAAGGCGATACCCGTTTTTCCGCGCCCTTCAGGGACATCTTCCCGTGAAGAAATCACCAGTCCGTTCAGGTATTCGGAATTTCCATAACTCACCACCGGTTCGATCAGGCCGTTGGCTTCATTGATCTGGCCGATCCAGGCCAGTTTTAGTCCGCCAAAATCTACCGCCATTCTGCACGCCAGCGGGAACAGGGAGGACGCGTCATCCATTCGCACGATGGCCTGGTTGACTTCACTACGTGCCCGATAGAGTTTCGTCAGGTGTTCGATGTGTGCCTCGGAAGCCTTGTGCTCGGTAATGTCGCGCACAACCGCCTGAAGGACTGTTTCCCCGTCCAGATTCATTGCATTGAGCAACACATCGGCATGAAATGGCTGATCGGTATCGACTCGTTTATGCATCCAGGCAAAGTGGTCACTACCCTCCTTGATCGCATGGGCAATGTGTTGATCGGCCAGTGTCCTGGAATCTCTGCCGCAAGGTTGCAACGGGGGTGACAAATCGGCAGGATGTTTGGAACAAAATTCCTGTTTCGATGTGCAACCGAATAAGGTCAATGTCGCCTTATTGCAATCCAGGAATCTTTTATCGTTCAGTAACATGATCGCATCGCTGGTGGATTCATAGAGCGTGCGCAATTTCATCTCAGAGACTTTCAGGGCTTCATCCGTCTGTTTGCGCGCAGTGATGTCACGTCCGATGACCATCAGTTCCTTGCGTTGACCCTTCTCATTGAATATCGGTACCTTGCGCGCCTCGATGATGATGCTTCTGCCCTCTGCATCTGAAAAATATTCTTCTCCCACCAGCAACTGCCTGGCTTGCCAGGCCATTTCGTCGCTCGCTATGCATCCCTCGTGCGCCGCACGATAGGCCGGCTGCAGATCCGCCAACTCCCTATCGGTTTTGCCTTGCCAGGGAAGATCGTGCAACCGGAACATCTGTCTGGCCGGCTCATTGATGACCAGCCAGCGTCCCTCGCCATCCTTCAGAAAAACCGCATCGGGGATAGCCTCGATCAACGCCGTCAGTTGCTCGGCATGGCGCAGCACACCCAGTTGTTTTTCGAGACTGACCTGTCGGTTACGGATGGGTCTGACGATCAGGATATAGAGCGCAGTGGAAACGAATGCAGTGAATACCGCGAGGTCGAGGAAATCCCGAGAGGTCGATCCACCGCCTTTAAGGAAGGGTTGGATGACACTGATCGACAGTTCGCTCATCGATACGACCAAACCCACTATGACCACAATTCCAAAAATAGTTGAAGCCATTCACCACTGCCCAGTTAAAAAATATAATAGTTTCAGTTTGTTATTATTTTTCTTTCGTTGGGCTTGGAAATCAAAGGAAACAAAGCCGGATTGCGGATAGATTCAACCGCAAGGTCAACGTCGAGCATGGGCCAATAGAGGTGATTAAGGGATGGTTGCTCAATCGTGGTGATTTGCTCAACCGTGGCCTGCTTGAACCAGGGGAACTCTGTATAGGCTACAAAAAACTCTTCATTGCCCAAGAGCAGCCAGAAGCCCTTATTTGATACCAGAGAAACTTCAATCTCCAAAGCGGATGCGCCAGGCATGGACAATCTCCTCGTGGTGAGCGTGAACCAATGCCAAAGCCTCATTGACATACTTTTGAGGCAGCCCTTGGCTCAAGGCCAGTTCAACTTTTGGTTCCAGCCAGAATTTGGCCTCACCATCCGTGTGAGCGACATGAACGTGCATTCGGGTTTCTTCGCGTGAAAAGAAGAAAAATCGAAACGCTCCTTGCCGAAAAATAGTAGGCACCATGTGGCAAGTTTAGCAGATCACGGGAGTGGCTGGAGCGGAAGAAAGGCAGCGGTCTGCCTACTCACACAAGCAGGCAACCAACTGCATCATAGGGCGGGAACCGGACTACAGTTATCGCCATGCGGCTGATGCTCTACACTTTCGTGCGAACGGCCGAATTACGCAAAGCACCTTGGACTGAACACTTGTCCGCGCATTCCCCTTCTTCGCGCTGCGCACAAGGTGAGGCGAGTTCCACGCCAGCCTCGCCTTGGCGTGCAAAGCAAGCGCCAAGAGGGGGTCAAGCGGACGGTTTGGTTTTTGACTTTGTTTTGGCTTTGCGAGCGTGTTCTTCCGTTCCTTGAGCGTCCACGTAAGCCCGTACCGTCTCAAGCGTTGCACCGCCCACGCTGCCGACGAAATACGCCCGGTGCCAGAATAAAGGCTTGCTGTAAAACTTGCCAAGATGTTCTGCGAA
>WJXM01000046.1 GCA_019456405.1 Ferrovum sp.
GGGTTATTGGCGGTCATCGCCTCCGTGGCGACAGTTTGGGTGACCGACAGATTCCATGTTCCGGAGACAGTTCCGGCAGACGTGATGTACGTCCCTGCTGTTACTCCAGCCCCTGCAATCACATCCCCGACATTCAGAGTGCCGGTAGTCATCGAGGTGACCGTCAGAACGGTTCCAGCAATCGAGCCGGTGAATGTCGCGCATTCAACTCCAAGAACCCCCAGAGTGGTCCCAAGCATTTCGGCGGCAGCGGTGAAACTCGTGGCAGTAGCAAGATTGACAGACGCAGCAGACTTCAGCGTCCCATCGATGACCACATCCAGAGAGCCAGAGAGGGCCTGTAACTGAGCCAGCGTCATAGCAGCAACAGAACCACCCCGCAGATAGGCAAAGACTGGAGCCTCTGGGTATTGGACAAAATAGACGTTGTTTGGGAGTTGGGTACACCCGATAAATCCGGAGAAATATTGAGCAGCCAGGCTTGCCTCGACGGACGCAGCGCCGAAATAGGATGCGACAGCAGGGCCTGAGCCAAACGGGACCGGAGAACCAATCGGCACACGCGGATTGTTGGTGAGCAGGACGGCACTCATGGAAAGAGGCGTTCCACCCCCTCCTACTACGCTCGGCTGAGACGTGGAATAAAGCGAAGCATCAATGGTCATTTTTCAGGCTCCTAAGAGGGAGGGTAGGTCGCGTCCACTTCGAGCAGGACGGTTGAGAGGGTGTTGGCGGCTTGAGTGGTAAGAGTGATGACTGCATTCACTTGCATGGCGCAGTCGAATGTCCATCTTTCGATGTATTGGTCCTCACCGCTGACGAAGGGAAGTTGCCGAAGTTCAGTGGTGAAGAGGGGGGCAATGTCAAAACCTGAAGCAGCAAACAATTCGGCCGTGTAACTGTCTCGAAACATAGAGGACAGCGTAATCGCCCGGTCATTCGCGTCGCTTCCCAAACAGTCCACTTGGACCGTGTATTTCAGAGGTCTCAGAATCGTCGTTTGAGTAGCGGAGTATGTGTGCACGTTCAGCGAAATATGCTCGATACTCAACGGCGAGAGCAGGATAAAATCCCCCACCGGCATTGCTACCCGATTCACCGGAGACCGGACTACCGGACACCCGACCAGCGAAGTGACATAGGAGCGCAGGACCGTAAAAACATCGGTCTCGGTAATCGACGCGAAGGTATCCATCAGTCAACTTGCATCGTCAGACCAACAGATACCCAGCCTGGCCAGCGTTCCAGCACTGCTGTTACCAGGTAGGTGTAAGGACCGATGGTCACTAGATCGCCCCCCTTCCCGAGAATCCGAAAGACGCTCTCGAAGTCGCCGTAGAGGTAGGCTTTCTGTACGACTTTCTGGACATTCATCGCATCCAGTTTTTGAAGATCCCCAGAAGTCAGAGCCTGGACCTGGGCCTGCACTGTGGTGCTGGAGTAAGTCGGCAGTTGGGTCCCGTCCGCGCCGATGGTATATCCGGTGCTCTGCTGCACCACCGCAGTGACCAGTGGATTGATGGCGTTGATCGCTCCGGATACCAGGCTATTCAGATTCACCCACCACCCCCTGCACGGTTGCCAGCATGTACCCGGTATCTACCAGAGGTTTGGTCGAAGGAGCGTTGTTTGGTTTGCCTTGACTTATCCGCGCGCGCGCTTGGTCCAGTACTCGGTCATTTACTATCAACCCTGGGTTCTCTGCCCTCATCCCTCGGATCATCAGCGTGACCGGAGAAAGCGGAGGGGAATACACTTGAGAGATGGACTTCTGAACCCCTCCAGCACCAGTCTGGGCGATGGCTCCGAGCAAATCAGGACCGTTCATCTGATCTTTCAGGACCAACTTCAACCCTAAGCCAAGTTGCTTCAGCCACTCCGCCTTGTCCCGTTGCACAGTAGGGCGCAAAAAAGGACGAGCCGGGATATTCATGCCGGGATCACCATATTCCTGAGTGGCCGCCACTGATGCAGCAGGAGTTCCATCGGGATACTGGGAACTCGGAAACCACCCGATCTTTGCTTCAAGTCCTTCCATTTCCTTCGGGATTCGATCAAGAACTTCCTTGATCTTCTCGAAATTCAGGTGGGTCAAAATATGCCCCCTGCTTTGCGGAAAGCAGATTGTTCCGGTAAACCTCCAACCGACCACCCTCCCGCAGACTGAACCTTGAGAAGCGCCCACAACTGCTGACCGTAAGTAGTGGAAGCCAACCAATACCCCCACGCGGACTTCACGGGAGGGCGTTCAAAGGTGACTGAAACTGATCCTTCAGTTGCTCCGTTGATCGGTTGGGTGGGTTGTCCATTCCCAACATTGGTGATTTGGGTCAGAAGGTGACAGGTGAGCAGTTGCAAAGCCAGGTCCAGCGTAGAGCCGTTCAAGCCGTCCAGGTTGTCGTTCTCGTCGATGTACGAAGTTGCCAGTCCGTACCATGTGTTGAGCATGGCATCGGGATAGGTGACGTAGTTCGCAAAAACCGGGAACGTTCCTCGAAAGGACGTTAAGTCGAGTACGCTGTGGGCTGACATTTATTTCGCCTTCACCCGAGGTTTTTTCTCGTCAGCGAAGTCAGCCGGGGTCAGTGGAGCGGAGGGGTCATCGTCCCCCATATCCGGCACAACCTTTTCAGGATCGGCTTTGGATGCTTGCATGACTACCGAGCCGTTTTTCAGGTGCAACTGAAAGACGTGGTTGCGCTTGAGGATTCCTGCTTCTTCTTCCGTGACTTCAGTGTGAACACCGAGAGGGGTGATCAGGTGTTTTGTTGCGACACCTGCCCCTCCCTTGATCA
>WJXM01000047.1 GCA_019456405.1 Ferrovum sp.
AGTCTTTATTGGTTGGGAAACCAAAGACTCGCTCAAACGGGGGTTGGAAATCAACCCCCGTGAGGGCGTCACCCCCTCAACCCTCATCCAAAATGATCACCAACCCCTGAAAATCCATCAAAATAACTGATCACACTCAGATGCCATAGCCCGCATGGCCGGACATCGCGTCTACCTGGACACCAATATTTTTGTGTACTTCCTGGACCGCAACCCGGACTATTTCTCGGTGGTCGCACCCATCATTGAAGCCATTGATTCAGGGTTAATCATCGGCTATACCGGGGATGCCGCGATTGCCGAAACATTAGTGAAGCCCTATCAAACCGGCAACCCAGCACTGGTTGCGAGTTTTAAGGCATTTTTTAGCACGGAAGATTTTTTGTCTATCCAACCGCATGATACCGGAATCTTTGAATTGACTGCACAGTTGAGAGCCAGGCATGGCTTGAAATTTATCGATGCGCTGCATTACGCGACAGCCATTCAAGCGGGCTGCAAGTTCTTCTTGACCAACGATGGTGGCATTCAGTCAAGTGACGTTCTTGAAGTCATCTCTGTAAAAATATTGGCTGAATAGGTATGCACCGATTCGCCAAAGCACCTTGAAACGCCACTTTCCGCCTATCTCTCTCATCCGAAGTTGATAGCGTCTCCCAGCCGGACGATGAAATACGGTTTCTTCGTTATAATCACAACTAGCCCCTCACTGTTCAGGAACCGTCCTCATGGCACAAACCGCTTCCCTCATGCTCGCTCTCGACACTCCGGCACCCGACTTTTCTCTCCCGGACGCCAATGGGAAAATCTGGCACCTGGCCGACCTGGCGGCCCAAAAACCCCTGCTGGTCATCTTCCTGTGCAACCATTGCCCCTACGTCATCCACATCCGCGCAAAACTGGCCGAGGTCACTCGTGAATTCATGAAGCGTGGCGTTGCCGTGGTAGGGATCAACGCCAACGACGCCGCCCGTTACCCCTTGGACAGCCCGGAAAAGATGAAGGAAGAAAGCGCCCTTGCAGGCTACACTTTTCCCTATCTGTATGACGAACCCCAGACCGTGGCTCAAGCCTATCGCGCCGCCTGCACCCCCGACTTTTTTCTCTTCGACCGCCATCATCACCTGGTTTATCGAGGGCAGTTCGACGGCAGTCGTCCCAAAAACGCCGAACCGGTCACCGGCAAGGATCTCATCGCCGCGTTGGAAGCCGTCCTCAACGAGGCCCCCCAGGTCACGGATCAATTCCCCAGTCTGGGCTGCAATATCAAATGGAAGGAAGGAAACGAACCCGATTACTTCTAGTCTCGACGAAAAAAGATCGGCCTTGGGATCAAACCCTCAGGATTCTTTGCTCTGCGGATACGCCTCAGGATACCCTATCAAAATCAGGGGAGAAATCTGGAACCGTGGCAACAGAATCACAAAATGAGGGCCCATCAACCGGTGTGAGATCCATACCACTCCCAGCGGCCCCTCGTCACTGGTTGACACCAACACGACTTAAAAGTCATACCACTTTGACCGCGGTGGCGGTTTTGTTTACCTATCTGTTCTTTGTGGGACGATCTGTCCCCAAGATTCTGGCAGGGCACACGCCCTACATAGACCTCGTGGTTTTTTGGGTGGTTGCAAAAAACGCTTTGAGCGGACACGCTCAGGATATGTATGACCTGCTCAAGTTACATCACCAGATGCTTCTTGTATGCCCAGACGAAAAGAAATGGCAGGCCTGGAGCTACCCCCCGCTGTTCTATCTCATCATCACCCCGCTCGGATGGCTGCCCTATGTCTGGGCCTACACCTTGTTTATGGCCGGTACGATGGGGGGGGTTGTACGTATCCTCTGGATGATTTTTCCCGGAAAGTGGATGCTCCGGGTTTTACTCTCTTCACCGGCAGTCTGGTTTAATTTATTCCTGGGACAAAACGGCTTTTTGACGGCATTCCTGGCGGGTGCGGGTTTGTTGGCGTTGCATCGTCAACGACCAATTTTGGCGGGCCTATTGATTGGGCTTCTGACAGTAAAGCCTCAGTTGGGTATTTTATTTCCATTGGCTTTGCTGGCTTGTCGGGCCTGGAAAACACTGCTGACGGCCACGGTTACCGCCATCTTTGGTACTTGGCTGACGACTCAGGTATTGGGTGTTGGGGTGTTGTCCAATTTTTTGCGGAGTGTGCCAGTGACCCGTTCGTTCATATTGGAAAACCCAGGGGTATGGGGAAACATGCCCACCGTGTTTGCCTTCCTGAGCCAATTGGGGATATCCCTGCCGGTGGCGTATGGCGTGCAGGCGGTTTTCGCATTGGGAACCGGTGTTGTGGTGTGGAATATTTGGCGGTCGTCAGCACCGGCTGATCTCCGTTATGCGGCTCTCATGTCCGGTTCGCTTTTGGTCAGCCCGTATGTTTTTGATTACGACCAAGTGTGGTTGGCGTTTCCAATCGCATGGTTGACCAAAAGAGGTTTGGATCATGGATGGAACCGTTGGGAACGGGAGGTATTGGTTTTTGCATGGGCTTGTCCCATCCTTCTCCTGCTGACTTCAAAGGTCCTTCATTTGCAAATCGGTCCGTTGGCCAGTATTGGACTCCTGTGGATCATTTGGCAAAGGCGTAACGAGGGATCCTTGGCAGGTGAACGGAATTAAATTCTTTGCTCTGCGGATACGCCTCAGGATAAGCAGCAACATCCCCATGAAAATCAAGGGAGCAATCTGGAACAAGGGCAACGGAATCACGAAATGAAGACCAATCAACAAGGGGGACACCCAGACTAACCCCAGCAGAGCTTTCTCCCAGGATTGCCACGCTTCAGGTTTGATACCACTGACCAACCAGACCAGGGAAACAGCGACCCAGGTCAGATCATAGTAATACGCATAGGGAGTTGCCAGAATACTCGCCACCATGAACAATGCATATCTGAGGTGAGCGGGGGTGTTTCGACGCCATGTAGTCCAAACGGCCCACATCGCCAACAAGGCCACTACTGCCTGCCCAGCATAGGCTTGGGTCACTGACAAACCCAATTGACGCTCCAGGGAAAACAGCGTGGGCATCAATATCCAGGTCAGATATCGATCTTCAAACGTCACCCTGGACAAAGGGATCACCTGTAACCAGGCATGAAAAATATCGATCCCAAGGACAGCCACCGCCCCTCCCATAAAAAGAAGTGCACTGATCCCCGCTACCCATAGGGTTCGCCAATACCCTCCAGCGATCAACGCAATGGGAAACAGAATCCCCATTTGGGGTTTGATAGAAAGCAGGCCGATAAAAACACCTGAAAGCACAGGTCGTTTTTCCAGATTCCACAGGGCAGCAGCCGCCAATGAGGCGGTAATTAGTCCATTTTGACCAGTAAAAAAATTCAGCAAGGTGGCTGGAGACAGTAACCCCCAAAGGACGCCTTCCCCCTTCAACAAACGATAAAGTATTCCCCCCAGCCCCAGCAGAGAGACCAAACAAAAAAACAGATAGGACAGACCCAAAGACAGTCGTCCCAACGGGTAAACCATCAAATAAAAAGTGGGGGGATAATACCAACCAAAAACCCATTGGGACTGGGGTCTCAACTGCCGAACTGCCCGTTGCAGGAAATCTGGATCGTAAGCTTGAAGAGCCTGTCCCGACTCAGCCATCCTCGATGCCGTCCAGAATACAGTAAAATCAAAAAGTCGTTGATAACTGACACTCACCCAAAACACCCCCAGGATGGAAATCAGCCACAGAGGCCATCGAAACTTACCGAAGGGAAAGTGCAAACTTTTTCTCCTCTGACCAGGTAATACGACGCCAGATCATCCCCATTGCCACCCACAGGACGAAGGGGGTGACCTGCACATGGGTCTCTGCCACCAGCATCCTTCCGGCTACAGGAAGCACCCAGAGCACCAACACCATCCAGCGCTCTCCTGAGTACCACCCCTCGGTTTGGCCGTTTTCCAGCATGAAAAATAGCACGTAGCCCAGCCAGATGAGGTCATAGTCCATCAGATAGGGGCTGGTCATCAAACTGACGAGGATCAGGGTTGCCCCACGCCACCGCCAGTCCGGGGTCCGCTTCCATATCAATGCCAGCCAGCCCCAACTGGCGACCGCCAGCACCCAGTGAACCCCATAGGCGATGGCTGAAGACACCCCGAACAAACGTAACTGTGCATACACCGTGGGCATATTGAGCCAGTAATGACTGCCCATCCCGTCCTGTTCCATCATGCGCTGGGCAAGGCCCACCCCCTGCCACCACCCCCAAAAAACAGCATCCCCTAGGATGGCGATCGCTATCCCATTGCTGATCAACACGATGACTGCGGCCACGGCCAGATCACGCCAGGCCCGATTCAGCAACAAGACAAACGGAAAAACCAGACAGAGTTGTGGCTTCATGGCCAGCAACCCGACCCAAACCCCGGTCCATCTGGAGTTCTTCTGCATGGCTCCAAGGGCGGCACCACACAATGCGGCCGTCAAAAAACCATTTTGCCCGTGCAGAAAATTCAACCATACCCCGCCAAAGGAACCCAGGAACCAGAAGGTGGACGGCTTGACCGAATAACGCCTCAAGACCTTGACCCACGCCCCCAAGGTCGGCAAAATCCACGCAAGATAGGCGGGAAAATAATGCGGAAGAAACCCCAGGGGAAGAATCAGTAAATAATAGGCAGGGGGATAAAACCACCCGAAATTCCCTTTGAGTGTGGGAACAAAATGCAACAACGTGGCATGAAGTATCGGTTCCTGGTAAGCCGCCCCTGCCCTGCCCTGCAACGCCATCACGGCGGCTACCCAATAGACCGACAGATCAGAAACCATCAGGAAGCCATTTTTGGAGACTGCCGAGGAAAACCCCACAAAAAACAGGGCAATTGCTCCGTAAACCCCGGCTCCAATGGCTCCCAAACGGGTGGTTTGTGATGGATCAAGGCGCAGGTAAGTATTAGCCATCGAGCAATGAGGTCTCCTGGCTTCTTCGCCAAACCCACCAAAATACAGCGATCAAAGAAAGTTGCGTGACGGGTAGAGCCCAGTTCCGGTTTGTCATCACATAGGTCAATGCAGGGACTCCCCAAAAGAACACCATCATGCCCCTTTCCTCAGGTCGGCTGTTCCCTGCCAGCCTCCGTCCCCACCAAGCCCCCCATACCGCCAGCCAGGTCAGGTCATATTCGAGCACATAGGGACTGACCATCAGGGCTCCCAAGATCAGTAAAGCGTATTTTGAAGAGCGGGCCACCGGGCTACGCCAAACCTTCCAGAGGCACAGCGCAATTCCCACTGCAACCATTCCCTGAACCATTTCCGCTTCTGTTTGACTTCCCCCCCATTGGCGAACCCAGGAATAAAAGGAAGTGACTTTGAGCAGATGCTCCAACCCGGCCTGCCCCAGTTCCTGATGGGCTCGAACCAGCGCCTGCGCCCAAGCCAACCAGGCTTCGGTACCATAAACCAGAAGGCTGGTCAGAACCAGAAAACACACTGTTGCCATCGCACTGATGAGGCAGCGCCATTCCCTTCCCGCCAACAGCACCAGAGGGAAGAGAACCCCCAATTGAGGTTTGAAACTCAACAACCCAATTGCAATCCCTGCCAGAACCGGTTTTTTTTCGAGCCAGTATAACCCCCATGCCACCAATCCTGCGCTCAGAAAACCATTCTGCCCGATCATCAGATTGAGCCAGAGGCCGGAAAATCCAAATAAAGCCCAGAGGGTTATGCGCTTTGGCAAAGTCACATAAATTCCGGAGCAGAACAGTGCTGCGGACAACCCCATGAACCATCCATAACCCACCAAAGGCTTTAATATGGAAAATGGATAAAGATAGAAAAAGAAATAGGGGGGGTAGAACCAACCAAAGGTGACAGGTTCGCGCTGATCCAGAAACCCTTCCAGATGTTGGCCCACGAGATCTGCCAAGTAGGCAGATTTGGCCTGACCCTGAGCCGCCATGCGAGCCATTGTCCAGAACACCCCGTAGTCCAGGAACAAGGGGTTGCCGCCCGGATGAAACCAGCGGGAATCGCTCAGTTGATACCCATACAGAATCAGAAAAAACAGACCAAAGGCCGCACCGTACAACGAAATACGACGAGAGGTCAGCCAAACCATCCTACCCTGCCGTACACCAGCAGACTCATTACTGGTGGTGGAAGGAGGACAGGACATTATGGATGGGCGGAGCAAGAATCAGAATGAATAAAAGCGGGAAGATGCATGCGATGAGCGGAAGGAGGATTTTTGTCGGAATCTTGGCCGCTTGTTCTTCCGCCTTCAACCGACGATCCAGTCGCAAACTTTCCGAATAGACCCGCAAGGACTCGGCAATGCTGGTGCCAAACTTTTCCGACTGGATGAGAGAAGCCACCATGGCTTCGATATCCCGAATCCCCACCCGTTCTGCCATATTGGCCAAGGCCTGATTGCGACTGGCGCCGGCCCGTTGTTCCAGCACTACCTGACGCAATTCATCGGCCAAGGCCCGGCTGCGGATGCGCATTTCTTCCCCTACGCGGGCCAGTCCGGCATCGGCAGACAAACCTGCTTCCACACAGGTCCGCAGCAAATCCAGCGCGTCCGGAAAATTCCGGGACAATTCTTCGCGTCGCCGTTCAACCATTTTGCGTAGCACGATCGTCGGCAGAAAGTACCCCCCTGCGGCCAGAAAAAAAATCACGTAGGCCGTTATGGCAGGTTTCCAGGTGGGTTGAAAGATCAAGGTTCCCAACAAAAAGGTGAAGGGCAAAACCAGGGTCAGCAATGTCTTGAAGGAGAAATAGACGACTTTGGCCGATTCGTTCCGGTATCCGGCGGATTGCAGTTGCTTGGTCAGCGCCGAGGCTTCTTCCGGCTTTTTGTCTTCCTGCATGGAAAAACGTGCCAGGGGACTGATCCGTTTCTTCAGCAGTTGCCGCGCCACCTCGAATTGGGACTGTGTGCCGTATTCGATCTGACGCTCGCCTTGCACCGTTTTTTTCAAGCGTCGTGCGGCCGGGGGGTTGATTTGATTCCACAGAACCATCCCCACGCCCAGAACCAAAAGAACGGCAGCCGCCCCCACCGCCAGGATGAACAGATCCATTACCGGTACCCCTCGACGTTCATGGGTTCTATACCTTGATCGTCGTCACGCTTTTCATCCACAGGATACCCAGGACGAACAATCCTGCCATCCCCTTGACCAACTGTCGCCCCGTGGGCTCCTTCCAGAAATAGGACAAATAATCCGGACTCATCACCGTCATCAACAAGCCA
>WJXM01000048.1 GCA_019456405.1 Ferrovum sp.
CGCAAGTCGTGAATTTTGCCGCCAGTCCCTGTCTTACTGTCGTGGAGATCACATGAGTTACTCATTCACCGAGAAAAAACGCATTCGCAAAAGTTTCGCCAAGCGTCACAGCGTTCTCGACATTCCTTTCCTGCTGGCCACTCAATTGGATTCCTACACGGAATTCCTGCAGGAGGGCGTAAACCCGACGACACGTAAAAATCAGGGTCTTGAATCGGCATTCCGCTCTGTATTTCCCATTGTCAGTCATTCAGGCAATGCTGTTCTGGAATATGTCAGTTATGTCCTTGCCGACCCTCCCTTTGATGTCGTGGAATGCCAGCAGCGCGGCATGACTTTTGCCTCCCCCCTGCGTGCTCGGGTGCGGCTGAAGATCATGGATCGCGAAGCCTCCAAGCCCACGGTCAAGGAAATCAAGGAACAGGAAGTTTATATGGGGGAAATCCCCCTCATGACCCGTAACGGTTCCTTTGTGATCAATGGCACTGAACGGGTCATCGTGTCCCAGTTACATCGCAGTCCTGGTGTGTTCTTCGAGCATGACCGGGGCAAAACCCATTCTTCCGGGAAATTGTTGTTTTCCGCACGGATCATTCCCTATCGTGGTTCCTGGCTGGATTTCGAATTCGATCCCAAGGATCTGCTCTACTTCCGCATCGACCGCCGCCGCAAAATGCCGGTGAGCACCTTGTTGCGCTCCATCGGATTCAACACGGAACAGATCCTGGAAACCTTTTTCGACTTCGACGATATTCACATCGACGACAAGTCGCTGCACATGACCCTGGTTCCGGAGCGCCTGAGGGGCGAGGTGGCCCGTTTCGACATCATGGCCAAGGACAAGGTCATCGTGGCGCGGGACAAGCGGATCACCGTCAAGCATATCCGTGAACTGGAACAGGCGGGACTGCACCGCATCGAAGTGCCTGAGGATTTTGTCGTGGGCCGGGTTCTCGCCCGAGATCTCATTCAGACGGACACGGGAGAACTGGTTGCCCGCGCCAATGACGAAATCACTGAAACCCTGCTGGCAAAAATACGTGCGGCGGGAATTCGTGACATTCAGACCCTCTATACCAACGATCTGGATCAGGGACCGTACATTTCCCAGACGCTGGCGATCGATGACACGCTCGATCAGAATGCGGCGCGGATCGCCATCTATCGCATGATGCGTCCCGGCGAACCGCCGACCGAAGAGGCGGTCAAGTTGCTCTTTCAGGGCCTGTTCTTCAGTGAAGAACGGTACGATCTTTCTGCCGTGGGTCGGATGAAGTTCAATCGTCGGGTGGGCCGTTCTGAACTGACGGGTTCCCCGATCCTGTCCAATGAAGATATCGTGGATGTCATCAGGATTCTGGTGGAATTGCGCAACGGGCGCGGTGAAATCGATGACATCGACCATCTGGGCAATCGACGGGTGCGTTCCGTCGGCGAGTTGGCCGAGAATCAATTTCGCTCCGGCCTGGTGCGCGTGGAGCGGGCCGTGAAGGAACGGCTTTCCCAGGCGGAATCGGAAAACCTGATGCCGCATGACCTGATCAATGCCAAGCCCATTTCGGCAGCGATCAAGGAATTCTTCGGCTCCAGCCAGTTGTCCCAGTTCATGGATCAAACCAATCCGTTGTCTGAAATCACCCATAAACGGCGGGTATCTGCCCTGGGACCCGGCGGATTGACCCGTGAGCGGGCAGGGTTCGAAGTGCGCGACGTGCACCCCACGCATTACGGGCGTGTCTGTCCGATCGAAACCCCGGAAGGACCCAATATTGGTCTGATCAATTCGCTGGCGTTGTATGCCCGAACCAACGAGTACGGCTTTCTGGAAACGCCGTACCGCAAGGTGGAGAATGGCCGCGTCACGGACCAGATCGAGATGCTCTCGGCCATCGAGGAAGGGCGGCATGTGATCGCTCAGGCCAATGCGGCACTGGACGAGCAGGGACGTTTCAGCGACGACCTGGTCTCCTGTCGTCACTTCAACGAATTCACCCTGGCGTCACCGGATCGGATTACCCACATCGATGTGGCGCCGGCCCAGATCGTCTCGGTGGCTGCATCCCTCATCCCGTTTCTGGAACATGATGATGCAAACCGTGCTCTGATGGGTTCGAACATGCAGCGTCAGGCCGTGCCCTGCCTGCGTGCGGAAAAGCCGCTGGTGGGAACGGGGATCGAGCGTACCGTGGCCGTGGATTCGGGAACGACGGTGCAAGCCCGGCGCGGTGGGGTGGTGGACTATGTGGATGCCGCCCGGATCGTGGTGCGCGTGAATGATCAGGAGACGATGGCAGGCGAAGTGGGGGTAGACATCTACAACCTCATCAAGTACCGTCGTTCAAACCAGAATACCAACATCAATCAACGTCCTATCGTCAATGTGGGGGATGTCATCCAGCGTAATGACGTGATCGCGGATGGTGCGTCCACCGACATGGGGGAACTGGCTCTGGGTCAGAACCTGCTGGTGGCTTTCATGCCCTGGAACGGATACAACTTCGAGGATTCCATCCTGATCTCCGAGCGGGTCGTGGCCGAAGACCGTTTCACTTCCATCCATATCGAAGAGTTGTCGGTGGTGGCGCGGGACACCAAGTTGGGACCAGAGGAAATCACCCGGGATATCTCCAACCTGTCTGAACGCATGTTGAACCGGCTGGATGATTCCGGCATCGTTTACATCGGGGCCGAGGTGGAAGCTGGGGATGTGCTGGTGGGGAAAGTCACTCCCAAGGGCGAAACCCAGCTGACCCCCGAAGAGAAACTGCTGCGTGCCATCTTTGGCGAGAAGAGTTCCGATGTCAAGGACACCAGTCTGCGCGTTCCCTCCGGCATGGCAGGGACGGTGATCGGCGTGCAGGTCTTCACGCGTGAAGGGATCGAACGGGACGCACGTGCCCAGCGCATCATCGATGACGAGTTGGCCCAGTACAAGAAGGATCTTGGGGATCAACTGCGTATCATGGAAAACGATACCTTTGGTCGGATCGAACGTCTGTTGATGGGCAAGGTCGTCAAGGGCGGACCAAAGAAGTTGCCCAAGGGCACCGTGATCACCCCCGACTATTTGAACCAGTTGGGACGCTGGGACTGGTTTGACATTCGCCTTGGGGAAGAAGACCAGCAGATTCAACTGGAACAATTGAAGGAAAGCCTTGAAGAAAAGCGCAAGGAGTTCGAATTGTTCTTCGAGGAGAAGAAGCGCAAGTTGACCCAGGGGGATGAGTTGTCTCCGGGGGTCCAGAAAATGGTCAAGGTTTATCTGGCCGTGAAGCGTCGTCTCCAGCCGGGTGACAAGATGGCCGGTCGCCACGGGAACAAGGGGGTGGTCTCCAAGATCGTCCCGGTAGAGGACATGCCTTTCACCGCAGACGGGACTCCGGTGGATATCGTGCTGAACCCGCTCGGGGTTCCCTCGCGGATGAACGTGGGACAGATTCTGGAAACCCACCTGGGCTGGGCTGCCAAAGGCCTGGGTCATGCGATCGGTCGGCTCCTCGACCAGCAGGCGGACGCCATCAAACTGCGGGAGTTTCTGGAGAAGGTTTATAACGGTACGGGGAAGACGGAGTCCCTGGCTGACATGACCGATGTTGAAATCGGAACCCTGGCGCACCATCTGCGCGGCGGCGTGCCTTTTGCGACCCCCGTATTCGATGGGGCCAACGAGGCCGAGATCAAGGACATGCTGGAACTGGCCGGGTTGCCCCGGGGCGGGCAGGTGCAGGTCTTCGATGGTCGTACCGGCGAGAGTTTTGATCGGTTGGTGACCCTGGGCTACATGCATATCCTGAAACTGCACCATCTGGTGGACGACAAGATGCATGCCCGTTCCACAGGTCCCTATAGCCTGGTGACCCAACAACCTCTGGGCGGTAAGGCCCAGTTTGGGGGGCAGCGCTTCGGGGAAATGGAAGTTTGGGCGCTGGAAGCCTACGGCGCATCCTATACGCTCCAGGAAATGCTGACCGTCAAATCCGATGACGTGACGGGACGGACCAAGGTGTACGAAAACATTGTCAAGGGCGAACACACCATCGATGCCGGTATGCCGGAATCCTTCAATGTGCTGGTGAAGGAAATTCGCTCGCTGGGTATCGACATCGATCTGGAACGGTTCTGACGGAACCAGATTGGACAGTTTAGGGGATTCAACTCATCAATGGGAGTCAGGCCTGGCCGACTCCCGCGCGGGAGGTAAAGCGTGAAAGGACTATTGAACTTATTCAAGCAGACGACACAACCGGAAGAATTTGATGCGATCAAGATCGGACTGGCTTCACCCGACAAAATCCGGTCCTGGTCCTACGGTGAGGTAAAAAAACCTGAAACCATCAATTACCGTACCTTCAAACCGGAACGGGATGGTCTTTTCTGTGCCAAGATATTCGGTCCGGTCAAGGATTACGAGTGTCTGTGCGGGAAATACAAGCGCCTCAAGCATCGGGGGGTGATTTGTGAAAAATGTAATGTCGAGGTCACCCTGTCCAAGGTGCGGCGTGAGCGTATGGGCCACATCGAATTGGCCAGTCCGGTGGCGCACATCTGGTTTCTGAAATCCTTGCCCTCCCGTCTTGGGATGGTACTGGACATGACCCTTCGGGATATTGAACGGGTTCTTTATTTCGAAGGCTTCGTGGTGACGGAACCGGGGATGACCCCACTTCAAAAGGGGCAATTGCTCACTGAAGAAGACTATCTGGCCAAGGTCGAGGAGTATGGCGACGAGTTTTCTGCCAGCATGGGCGCCGAGGGCGTGCGCGAACTTCTTCGTCAAATCGATATCGATCGTGAAATCGAGCGCCTGCGTCAGGAACTGGCCACGACCGGTTCCGAAACCAAGATCAAGAAGTACGCCAAGCGCGTCAAGATCCTGGAGGCGTTCCAAAAATCCGGCATCAAGCCGGAGTGGATGATCATGGAAGTCCTCCCGGTCCTTCCGCCCGATTTGCGTCCTCTGGTTCCTCTGGATGGGGGGCGTTTTGCCACCAGCGATCTGAACGATTTGTATCGTCGGGTGATCAATCGCAACAATCGGTTGAAGCGTCTTCTGGAACTGAAGGCACCCGAAATCATCGTGCGCAATGAAAAACGCATGCTGCAGGAAGCGGTGGATTCGCTTCTCGACAACGGCCGGCGCGGCAAGGCCATGACGGGCGCCAACAAGCGCGCCCTCAAGTCCCTGGCCGACATGATCAAGGGGAAGAGTGGTCGATTCCGTCAAAATCTGCTGGGGAAACGGGTGGATTACTCCGGGCGATCCGTGATCGTGGTGGGACCGCAACTCAAGTTGCATCAGTGTGGCTTGCCCAAGAAAATGGCGTTGGAACTGTTCAAACCCTTTATTTTCCACAAACTCGAAGTTCTGGGTCTGGCGACGACGATCAAGGCCGCCAAGCGCATGGTGGAACAGGAGATTCCCGAGGTATGGGATATTCTCGAAGACGTGATCCGGGAACATCCGGTTCTCCTGAATCGTGCGCCAACCCTGCATCGTTTGGGCATTCAGGCTTTCGAACCCGTTCTGATCGAAGGCAAGGCCATCCAATTGCATCCGCTGGTCTGCGCCGCGTTCAATGCGGACTTTGACGGTGACCAGATGGCTGTGCACGTGCCGCTTTCCCTGGAAGCACAGATGGAAGCACGCACCCTGATGCTGGCCTCCAACAACGTGTTGTCTCCTGCCAACGGGGATCCCATCATCGTGCCCTCCCAGGATATCGTGCTGGGGCTTTATTATGTCACCCGCGAACGGGTCAATGCGCGCGGTGAAGGGATGGCTTTCTCCGATGTGGGTGAGGTCGTGCGCGCTTATGAAGCCCGCAAGGTGGATGTGACCGCGCGTGTTTCCGTGCGTCTGACCGAGACGGTCAAGGACGACAGCGGCACGTTGTCACGGCAGGTCACGCGTTACGAAACCACGGTGGGTCGGGCCATGCTGTCCGAGATATTGCCCGATGGATTGTCTTTCACGCACATCAACAAGGCGCTCAAGAAAAAGGAAATTTCTCGTCTCATCAATGCAGCCTTCCGTCGTTGCGGGATCAAGGAAGCCGTGATCTTCGCGGACAAATTGATGTACATGGGTTTTGCCATGGCGACCCGCGCCGGGATTTCGATTTGTGTGGACGACATGCTGGTGCCCAATGAGAAGGGCGCACTGATTGCCGCTGCCGAGACGGAAGTGAAGGAAATCGAGAGTCAGTACACTTCGGGTCTGGTCACCCAGGGTGAGCGTTACAACAAGGTAGTGGATATCTGGGGGCGGGCGGGCGATCAAGTGGCCAAGGCCATGATGGACCAACTGGGACGTGAGCCGGTGATCAACCGCAAGGGCGAACACACCACTCAGGAATCCTTCAATGCCATCTACATGATGGCGGATTCCGGCGCGCGCGGCTCGGCGGCCCAGATTCGCCAGTTGGCAGGGATGCGCGGCCTGATGGCCAAACCCGATGGTTCGATCATCGAAACCCCGATCACGGCGAACTTCCGTGAAGGGCTGAACGTGTTGCAATACTTCATCTCGACCCACGGGGCGCGCAAAGGGTTGGCGGATACTGCACTGAAGACCGCCAATTCGGGATACCTGACCCGTCGTCTGGTGGACGTGACACAGGATCTGGTGGTGGTGGAACAGGACTGCGGCACCGAACAGGGGATGCTCCTGAAAGCTTTGGTGGAGGGAGGGGAAGTGGTGGAACCTCTGCGGGACCGGATTTTGGGTCGCGTCGCCGCCATGGACGTCATTCATCCGGAAACTCAGGAAGTTCTGGTGCCGGCAGGCTATCTGTTCGACGAAGATGCCGTGGAGCAGGTGGAAGCCGCGGGCATCGACGAGATCAAGGCGCGCAATCCGCTTACCTGTGAAACCCGCTACGGTCTCTGCGCTCAATGCTACGGACGGGATCTGGGACGGGGTGGTCTGGTGAATGTGGGAGAAGCCGTGGGCGTGATCTCGGCTCAGTCCATCGGCGAACCGGGGACACAGTTGACCATGCGGACCTTCCACATCGGGGGGGCAGCCTCCCGGGCAGCCGTGATCAGCCAGGTGGAGAGCAAGTCGAATGGCGTGGTACGGATTTCCGCCACCATGCGTCAGGTTACCAACGCCCGTCAGGAACAGATCGTGATTTCCCGCAGCGGCGAGGTGATCATTACCGATGATGCCGGACGGGAGCGGGAACGGCACAAGATTCCCTATGGGGCGACCCTGCTGGTGACGGAAGGTGGCCGGGTCAAGGCAGGGCAGATCCTGGCCAACTGGGATCCCCATACCCGCCCCATCATTACCGAGTACGCCGGGGAAGTGCGCTTCGAGAACGTGGAAGAAGGGGTGACGGTTGCCAAGCAGATCGACGAAGTGACGGGGTTGTCCACCCTGGTGGTGATCGATCCCAAGCGCCGTGCCAGCGCCCAGAGCAAGGGGGTGCGCCCGCAGGTGAAATTGCTGGATGCAGTGGGCAAGGAAATCAAGTTGGCCGGCACGGAACAGGTGGTCAATATCACCTTCCAGGTGGGCGCCATCATCACGGTCAAGAATGGACAACAGGTCGGCGTTGGTGAAGTGCTGGCCCGGATACCCCAGGAATCCTCGAAGACTCGGGATATTACCGGGGGCTTGCCGCGGGTTGCCGAATTGTTTGAAGCCCGCTCACCCAAGGATGCCGGCCTGTTGGCGGAAATCACCGGTACCGTGTCTTTCGGCAAGGATACCAAGGGCAAGCAGCGTCTGGTCATTACGGACACCGATGGGATTGCGCACGATTATCTGATTCCCAAGGACAAACATGTGACGGTGCATGATGGTCAGGTGGTGAACAAGGGTGAAACCATCGTGGATGGTCCGGCTGATCCCCATGACATCCTGCGCCTGCTGGGTGTGGGTGCGCTGGCCCGCTATATCACGGATGAAGTTCAGGACGTGTATCGCCTGCAGGGGGTGAAGATCAACGACAAGCACATCGAAGTGATCGTGCGTCAGATGTTGCGCCGGGTACAGGTGCTGGATGCGGGCGAGACCCGCTTCATCCCGGGAGAACAGGTGGAACGGGCCGACTTGCTCGAGGAAAACGAGCGGATCGTGGCGCAGAACAAGCGTCCTGCCACCTTTGAAAATGTTCTGCTGGGGATTACCAAGGCATCGCTGTCCACGGATTCCTTCATTTCGGCAGCATCCTTCCAGGAAACCACCCGTGTTCTGACCGAAGCCGCCATTATGGGCAAACGGGACGATTTGCGTGGCCTCAAGGAAAACGTCATCGTGGGACGACTGATTCCTGCCGGTACGGGGCTCGCCTACCACACGGCCCGCCGCCGTCGTGGGCAGCCGGAGTTGCGGGACAGTCTGGGGGGGGATTTCATGATGGTGGAGCCTCTGACGGCGGTGGAAACGGATGAACATCCCGCTGCTTGACAAAGGAAGCATTTAAACATACAATCGACAGTCTTTTTCCGGGCGTGTTGCCCGTGACCGGACTGTCTCGTACGGACGATAGGACTAACTATGCCAACAATCAACCAGTTGATTCGCAAACCGCGAGTCGCCAAAACGACCAAGAGCAAGGTGCCTGCCCTGGCCAATTCGCCGCAGAAGCGTGGCGTGTGTACGCGGGTTTATACGACCACCCCCAAAAAGCCGAACTCGGCATTGCGGAAGGTGGCACGGGTGCGTCTGACCAACGGCTTTGAAGTGTCCAGTTATATCGGTGGAGAAGGGCATAATCTGCAGGAGCACTCGGTGGTCCTGATTCGTGGCGGTCGGGTCAAGGATCTTCCTGGGGTCCGCTACCACACGGTACGGGGTAGCCTGGATACGGCAGGGGTGAAAGATCGCAAGCAGAGCCGTTCCAAGTACGGTGCCAAGCGTCCCAAAGCCGCTTAATTTAATTCATAAACAAGAGAGACTACTTCCATGCCGCGTCGCAGAGAGGTTCCCAAAAGAGATGTGTTGCCCGATCCAAAATTCGGCAGCGCTGATGTGTCAAAATTTGTCAATGTCATCATGGATTCGGGTAAGAAATCCGTGGCTGAACATATCGTTTATCGTGCCATGGATGTCATCGGACAGAAATCCGGCAAAGACCCCATCGAGGTTTTTCTGACGGCACTCAATAATGCCCGTCCTCTCGTCGAAGTCAAAAGCCGGCGCGTGGGTGGGGCCAACTATCAGGTTCCCGTGGAAGTTCGGGCCAACCGTCGCACTGCCCTGGCCATGCGTTGGTTGCGTGAAGCAGCGCGCAAGCGCGGTGAAAAGTCCATGGGCCTGCGTCTGGCGGGAGAATTGATCGACGCCTCGGAAGGCCGCGGGGGCGCCATCAAGAAGCGTGAAGAAGTCCATCGGATGGCTGAGGCCAACAAGGCTTTTGCGCATTATCGCTTTTAAGGACATGACTTTTTGGCAGGAAGGATAAAGCATAAAGCAGGCCCGGCAATCCGGGCCTTTGGCGTATCAAACTGACAGACAACGGACGGATAAAGTGGCACGTAAAACACCCCTTGAGCGCTATCGGAATATTGGTATCTCGGCGCATATCGACGCAGGAAAAACCACCACGACGGAACGGATCCTTTTTTACACCGGGGTATCCCATAAAATCGGCGAAGTGCATGATGGTGCCGCGACCATGGACTGGATGGAGCAGGAACAGGAGCGTGGCATTACCATCACTTCTGCGGCGACGACCTGTTTCTGGCGCGGGATGGATGGAAAGTACCCGGAGCACCGGATCAATATCATCGATACCCCTGGGCACGTTGATTTCACCATCGAGGTGGAACGTTCCATGCGTGTCCTGGACGGGGCCTGCATGGTGTACGATTCGGTGGGTGGGGTACAACCCCAGTCAGAAACCGTTTGGCGCCAGGCCAATAAATATGGCGTTCCCCGTTTGGCCTTCGTCAACAAGATGGACCGGGTGGGCGCGGATTTCTTCAAGGTCCACCAGCAGATTCGTGATCGCCTGCGGGGTAACCCCGTTCTGATCCAGATTCCGATCGGCGCAGAAGATCATTTTGCGGGCGTTGTGGATCTGGTGATCATGAAGGCCATTCTGTGGGATGAGGCTTCCCAGGGGATGAAATTCGAATACCAGGAGATTCCTGCCGATCTGCGGGATAAGGCGCTGGAATGGCGCGAGAAGATGATCGAGGCGGCTGCCGAATCTTCTGAAGAGTTGATGAATAAGTATCTGGACAGCGGCGAGTTGAGCGAAGCCGAAATTCGTCTTGGATTGCGGGCTCGTACCCTGGCCGGCGAAATCGTTCCCATGCTGTGTGGCAGTGCCTTCAAGAACAAGGGCGTACAGGCCATGCTGGATGCCGTGATCGAGTACCTGCCTTCACCGGCGGATATTCCTCCGGTGGAAGGGGAACTGGAAAACGGCCAGATGGCCACTCGCCGGGCGGCAGATGATGAGCCTTTTTCGGCGCTGGCCTTCAAGATCATGACCGATCCTTTTGTGGGGCAGCTGATTTTCTTCCGGGTCTATTCGGGCATGATCAAGTCTGGCGACACGATCTACAACCCAACCAAGGGACGCAAGGAACGGCTTGGTCGTATTCTCCTGATGCATGCCAATCAGCGTGAAGAAATCAAGGAAGTGTTTGCCGGTGACATCGCGGCAGCCGTGGGCTTGAAAGAAGCGACCACCGGGGATACCCTTTGCGAACTCGACAAAATCATCACCCTGGAAAAGATGGAATTTCCTGAGCCGGTCATTTCACAGGCAGTGGAACCAAAGACCAAGGCAGACCAGGAAAAAATGGGGATCGCCCTGAATCGCCTGGCACAGGAAGATCCTTCCTTTCGTGTCCGGACCGATGAAGAATCCGGTCAGACCATCATTTCCGGGATGGGTGAATTGCATCTTGAAATTCTCGTGGACCGTATGAAGCGTGAATTTGGCGTCGAGGCTACGGTGGGCAAGCCCCAGGTGGCCTACCGGGAAACCATTCGTGGCAAGGTGGAGAATGCAGAAGGCAAGTTCATCAAGCAAAGCGGTGGGCGCGGTCAATACGGTCATGTGGTGCTCAAGGTCGAGCCCAACGAGATAGGCGCCGGCTTTGAGTTTGTGGACGCCATCAAGGGCGGGGTGGTGCCTCGTGAATATATTCCTGCGGTTGAAAAGGGATTGATCGACACGCTGCCCAATGGGGTACTGGCAGGATTCCCGGTGGTGGATGTGAAAGTGACGCTTCACTTCGGTTCCTATCACGATGTGGATTCCAACGAAAACGCCTTCAAGATGGCGGCTTCCATGGCATTCAAGGATGGGATGCGTAAAGCCAACCCTGTGTTGCTCGAGCCCATGATGGCCGTGGAGGTGGAAACACCGCCCGAATTCATGGGGAACGTGGTAGGGGATCTGTCTTCTCGCCGGGGCATGATTCAGGGCATGGAAGATGTGCTGGGAGTCAAGGTCATCAAGGCCGAAGTTCCCCTGGCTGAAATGTTTGGTTACTCGACCTCGCTGCGTTCTGCAACCCAGGGACGGGCGACTTATACCATGGAATTCAAGCATTATTCTGAGGCCCCGCGCAATGTTGCGGAAGCGATCATCAACAAAAAATAATCACTGAAACAATTAGAGGTAACTCATTATGGCAAAGAGCAAGTTTGAGCGGACGAAGCCGCATGTGAATGTGGGGACGATTGGCCACGTGGATCATGGAAAGACGACGCTGACGGCGGCGATGACGGTGGTATTGTCGAAGAAGTTTGGTGGGGAGGCGAAGTCCTACGCTCAGATTGATTCGGCGCCGGAGGAGAAGGCGCGGGGGATCACGATCAATACGGCGCATGTGGAGTATGAGACGGTGAATCGTCACTATGCGCACGTGGATTGTCCGGGGCACGCGGATTATGTGAAGAACATGATCACGGGTGCGGCGCAGATGGATGGAGCGGTGCTGGTGGTGTCGGCGGCGGACGGACCGATGCCGCAGACGCGGGAGCACATTTTGCTGGCACGTCAGGTGGGTGTTCCGTACATTGTGGTGTACATGAACAAGGCTGACATGGTGGATGATGCGGAGTTGCTGGAATTGGTGGAGATGGAAGTCCGGGAATTGTTGTCGAAGTACAATTTTCCTGGGGATGACACGCCGATTGTGATTGGAAGTGCG
>WJXM01000049.1 GCA_019456405.1 Ferrovum sp.
AAGGTCAAGGAAGTGGCGGAGGCCGTCGCTGGAGCGGATCTGGTCATGATTCTGTTGCCCGATGAAAGCCAGCCGGAAGTCTATCGTGACGCCATTGCGCCCAACCTGAAAGTGGGGGCAGCTCTGGCTTTTGCTCATGGATTCAATATCCATTTCGGTCAAATCACCCCCCGTGCCGATGTGGACGTCATCATGATCGCCCCCAAGGGCCCTGGCCATTTGGTGCGTTCCACCTATACGCAGGGCGGGGGTGTGCCCAGTCTGATTGCCGTGCACCAGGATGCCAGCGGACGTGCCCGTGACCTGGCCTTGTCCTACGCCTCCGCCAATGGGGGGGGGCGTGCCGGGGTGATTGAAACGTCTTTCCGGGAAGAAACCGAAACCGATCTTTTCGGCGAGCAGGCCGTGTTGTGTGGCGGTGCAACGGCGCTGGTACAGGCTGGGTTCGATACGTTGGTGGAAGCAGGTTATGCGCCCGAAATGGCGTATTTCGAATGCCTGCATGAACTCAAACTGATCGTTGACCTGATGTATGAAGGCGGGATTTCCAATATGCGGTATTCCATTTCGAATACCGCTGAATATGGAGATTTGACCCGGGGACCACGCATCGTCACGGAGGAAACCCGAGCCGAGATGAAACGTATCCTGAAGGAAATCCAGACCGGCCAGTTTGCCAAGGAATTCATTCTGGAAAATCGCGCCGGGGCTGCTTCCATGCATGCCATGCGTCGTCTCGGAGAGGAGCATCCCATCGAGAAAGTGGGCGCCAAACTGCGTGAAATGATGCCGTGGATTCGCAAGAACAAGTTGGTCGATCAAAGCAAGAACTAACTTGAATCCCAACTATCCGCATCCTTTGATTGCCCGCGAGGGGTGGCCTTACCTCGCGGGAATCGTCTTGGTGTCCCTGAGCGTGGAATGGGGGCTGGGGTTTTTCTGGGCCCTCCCGTTCTGGGTTCTGACCCTCTTCGTCGTGCAGTTTTTTCGTGATCCTCCCCGTTGGGTACCGGTGGGGGAGCGGTTCATCCTGTCCCCAGCCGATGGGCGCATCGTGGCCATCGTGCCGGTTTCTGATCCTTGGTTGCAACGTCCTGCCATCAAGGTCAGCGTGTTCATGAATGTGTTCAATGTGCATTCCAACCGTAGCCCGGTCAATGGAAAAGTGCGTCATATCGAGTATCGCCCGGGACTGTTCGTGAATGCGGATCTGGATAAGGCTTCCGAGGCCAATGAGCGTAATGCGATGGTACTGGACACGCCCTACGGTTCCCTGACCTGCGTGCAGGTGGCAGGTTTGATCGCTCGTCGTATCCTGTGCTATGTCACCCCTGGCAGCGAGTTGGGCGCCGGAGAACGGTATGGATTCATTCGGTTCGGTTCGCGGGTCGATGTCTACCTTCCTCCCGAGGTTCGCATCCGGGTTGCTCTGGGAGACGTGGTCAAGGCTACGACCACGATCATGGCAGAATGGCCGGAACCGGAGGTCGAACCGTCATGAATCCACCCAACCCTGAAGATCCCTCAGGGGGGGCGGGTCCCGGCGCAACTCACCAGCGTCGGGGAATCTACCTGCTTCCCAACCTGTTTACCACGGCCTCGCTGTTTTCCGGGTTTTTTGCCATCGTACAGGGAATGAACGGGAATTTTGAACTGGCTGCCCAGGCCATTTTCATCGCCATGGTCCTGGATGGCCTGGATGGGCGAGTGGCTCGTCTCACCCATACTCAGAGTGCGTTTGGAGCAGAATACGACAGTCTTTCGGATATGGTGTCTTTCGGTGCGGCGCCTTCTCTGGTCATGTATGACTGGGCGCTGCGCGGGATGGGCAAGCTGGGTTGGCTGGCGGCCTTTGTCTATTGTGCCGGCGCTGCCCTGCGCCTGGCGCGTTTCAACACTCAACTGGGTGTGGCGGACAAACGCTGGTTCACCGGTCTTCCCAGTCCTTCAGCAGCGGCTTTGCTGGCCGGCATGGTGTGGGTATTGCACTCCGACTACCAGTTGGAAGGGGCTCAAGTAGCCTGGCTGGCTTGGGTAATCACCTTGTTTGCTGGCTTGTCCATGGTCTCCAACATTCGTTTTTACAGTTTCAAGGATCTCAATTTTCGTCGTAGCGTCCCTTTTTGGGCGGCTTTGCTGATATTGTTGCTGTTTGTCGTAGTGAGTTTGGATCAATCCCGCATCCTTTGGGGATTTTTCTTGATCTACGCCGTTTCCGGCTATGTCCTGTGGGGCGTTCGTCAATGGCAAAAACGCCATTCCCGGCGCGGAACCTCTGCAGAACCCCCAAAAGACGCCTCCTCATGAATCCGGACTGGCCACGTTTCAGAAAACGGCTGGGGCAGTGGCTGCTGGGAATGGTCGTCACGCAATATGGCTGGTCTGCCGGCGAGGCAGTCATTGCCACCTCTCAACCCTTGGCAGCCGAGGCGGGGGCCTGGGCATTGGAACGGGGCGGGGATGCCGTGGATGCGGCGGCAGCCATCCAGTTTGCCCTCAATGTGGTGGAACCCCAGTCCTCGGGAATCGGCGGTGGGGCATTTTTTTTGGTATACCGGGCGGCGACCCATCAGGTTTACGCTCTGGATGCCCGCGAAGTTGCGCCGCGGGACGATACTCCGGACCAGTTTTCCCGCCTGGGGTACCTGGAGGCGTCCACCAGCGGCATCGCGGTGGGGGTACCCGGCACCCTGGCGGGTGTCGAAGCCCTGCGCCAACGGTGGGGGCGCTTGACGCTTGCCCAATCCTTGCAGCCCGCCATTGACGATGCCCAGAAAGGCATTGTCATTACGCCCTATCTGGCCCATTCCCTGCAAAGTTCCCGGGCCGCGCTGCAACCCGAAGCCCTTGCCTTGACCCGGGATGCCCAGGGACAGGTCCGTACCTTGGGTCAACGCTGGATTCAACCGGAATTGGCTCATACCTTGCGCCTCATCGCGCGTGCGGGTCCCAAGGTGTTTTATCAGGGGGAGATTGCCCGTGCCATGGTGACAGCCCAGCGTCGAACCCGGGCGGGACCGGCGGGTCAGGGGCGCATGTCCCTGGAGGATCTGGCGCATTATCAACCGGTGTGGCGAACGCCTTTGGAAGGAGAGTATCGGGGATACCGGATCGTGACCATGCCGCCTCCTTCTTCGGGGGGCGTCGCCGTATTGCAGGCGCTGCAAACCTTGGCCCCTTTCAGACTGGGAATGCTTCCGGGTTTGGGGGCGGGAGATCCGGACGAAATACACCTGACCATCGAAGCGCTGCGTCTGGCCATGGCGGATCGGGCGCGCTGGCTGGGGGATCCGGCCGCCACGCCGATTCCTCTCGAACATCTGCTGTCTCCCCGTTATCTGGCGCAGCAATCACAGCGTCTGGAACGAAAAAAACGGATGGGGGAAGTGCTTTCCGGCACTTGGCCCGAAGGGACGAATACCACCCAGTTCACCGTAGTGGATCATGAGGGGAATGTGGTGAGTGTGACCAGTACCGTGGAGGCCCCTTGGGGCAGCGGAATTCTGGTCCCGGGGTATGGTTTTTTTCTGAACAGTGAATTGACCGATTTCAACCTGAAACCCCAAGCCGGGGCTGGGGACCCTGGAGCCAACGATGTGCGCCCGCAACGCAGACCCCGGAGCAGCATGGCCCCTACCCTGGTTTTCAAGGACGGTCAGTGGATATCCGCCTATGGGTCCCCGGGCGGCGTGAGCATCATCAGCACCGTACTCGAGATGAGCCAGGATTTGCTGGATGAAGCATTGAGTCCCGAAGCGGCCTTGCGCCTGCCACGCTATGCGGTCATGGATGCCCAGGGCCATACGCTGGTGGAAAAAACCCTTGCGCCGGCCGTCGTCGATCAGTTGCGCGCACGCGGGCATGACGTGACGGTGAGCGAAATACCTCTGGGTTCGGTGCAGTGGGTGGGTGAAAACCCGCAAACCCATGAACGCCAGGGCGTTGCCGACCAGCGGCGCGATGGAACCGTGATTCGCCTGTTGCCATGAGAACGAGGACATTACTACTTGGGACTAACAAGAACGAGGACAGGGAGTGGTCAAGGGAGAAAGGTTTTCGTATAATGGTCGGTTCAGGTCAATATTCTAAGGCAAGGTAACCATGGACACCCCGCACACACATCCCCTCGAACGTCGTCTGCAATTGGCATTCCCCTTGGCTGCCGTACGTACTTTGGCGGAACAACGTCTCAAAAAATTGGCACGGACGGTGCGTATGCAGGGGTTCCGTCCCGGTAAGGTGCCTTATCGTCTGGTGGTCCAGCAGTATGGCGCACAGGTTCAGGATGAAGTACTGAACGAGATGGCGCAGGGCCACTTTGGCGAGGCGGTCCGTTCTCAGGAATTGAGGGTGGCCGGTCCCGCCCGATTTGAGGCGATGCCAACGGAACAAGCCGATACCTTCGAATTTTCAGCCATTTTTGAGGTCTACCCCGAAGTCGTGGTGGGAGAGTGGACCGGATATACCATCGAGAAACCGATCGTTACGGTGAGCGAAGAGGACGTTGAGCGTACCCTCGATATCTTGCGGCGCCAACGGGTTCGGTATGAGACCGTGGAACGGGCCGCTCAGAACGAGGATCGAGTTCGGATCGATTTTACCGGGACTCTGGAGGGTGTGGAATTTTCCGGGGGCAAGGGGCAAGATGTATCGCTGGTTCTGGGGAGTGGACGTTTTCTGGCCGGTTTCGAGCAGGCCTTGCTGGGGATGAGCGCAGGGGAAGAAAAAACCTTTCCTCTGGAATTTCCCGCCGATTATTCGGCCGCTGAACTGGCAGGTAAAACAGTGTCCTTTCATACGCAGGTGCGCGAAGTGGCTGCGCCTGTCCTCCCCGAACTGGATGAGGCCTTCCTGCGTTCCGTCGGGGTAACGGAAGGAGGCGTGACAGAGTTGCGTCAGGAATTGCGCTTGAATCTGGAACGAGAAGTTCGTCAGAAGGTTCGTACGCTGGTCAAGGAACAGGTCATGGAAATTTTGCTCCAGGTCGCACCCATTCCTGTTCCGCAGGTATTGGTGTATAACGAAATTCAGCGCATGCGTCAGAATACCCGGGAAGAAATGCAGGACCAGACCCCCGGAAGACAACTGCCTGACATGCCCGATAGCCTGTTTGAGGCTTCCGCCCGGCGGCGTGTGACGTTGGGTTTGATCGTGGCTGAATTGGTCAGACGGGCTGAAATTTCTGCCGGTGCGCAACAGGTTCAAGAACTCATCGAAGAAATGGCGTCAGCCTATGAGCGTCCCGAGGAAGTGGTGCAATGGTACACCCAGAACCCGGCCCAGCGCCAGCAAGTGGAAAATCTGGCACTGGAAGAAGCGGTGGTGCGCTGGGTGTGCGACCAGGTCTCGGTCAAGGATGTGGTGTCTTCTTTTGAAGACATGACGCGAACGGTTCAAGCGAGTTGAGGAATTTTTTGAGTCCGGAGCGGTCAAACCTCCGAATTCCGGGTGAAAACCCGTCATAACCAATCAACATGGGGGAATACATGGATATCCAAGGGCTGGGGTTGGTCCCCACCGTAGTAGAACAAAGTGGACGCGGCGAACGGGCCTTCGACATCTTTTCCCGCCTGATGAAGGAACGGGTGATTTTTTTGGTGGGCCCGGTGAATGATGGCGTGGCCAACATCGTCGTGGCTCAGTTGCTGTTTTTGGAGTCTGAAAATCCAGACAAGGATATTCACCTGTATATCAATTCGCCCGGGGGGTCGGTTTCTGCCGGGTTGGCCATTTATGACACGATGCAGTTCATCAAGTCCAGTGTCAGCACCACATGTATGGGCATTGCGGCCAGCATGGGCGCTTTTCTTCTGGCCGCCGGGGCCCCGGGCAAACGTTATGCGTTGCCCAATTCCCGGGTCATGATCCATCAACCTTCCGGCGGAGCACAGGGACAGGCTTCCGACATCGAGATTCAGGCCAAGGAAATCCTGTACCTCCGTCACCGCCTGAATGAGATTTTGGCGCATCACACCGGTAAACAGGTGTCAGACTTGGAAAAGGATACGGATCGTGATAACTTCATGAACGCGCAGGAAGCACTGGACTATGGTTTGGTGGATCGGGTATTGAGTCGACGTGGGGAAATGGCGAGTTCTTGAACGAGTTGATAGGGATTCGGAGAGTGGGTAAAGGGAAATGAGCGATAAAAACGGCGGCGAAAAATTACTTTATTGTTCCTTCTGTGGCAAGAGCCAGCATGAAGTGCGCAAGTTGATTGCAGGTCCCTCGGTATTCATTTGTGATGAATGCATCGAATTATGCAATGACATCATTCGCGAGGAAGTTCAGGATGCCGATGCGCGTCAGGTGAAGGCGGATTTGCCCACTCCCCAGGAAATCGCCGATATATTGGATCAATATGTGATTCATCAGCAACGGGCCAAGAAAATTCTGGCGGTGGCAGTGTACAACCACTACAAACGCTTGCGCCATCATGGCAATGACAAGGAAATCGAGTTATCCAAGAGCAACATCCTTCTGATCGGACCGACGGGTTCAGGCAAAACCTTGCTGGCCCAGACTCTGGCGCGTTTGCTCAATGTTCCTTTCGTGATCGCTGATGCCACTACCCTGACTGAAGCGGGCTATGTGGGGGAGGATGTGGAGAACATCATCCAGAAGTTGCTGCAGAAATGTGACTACGATGTGGACAAGGCGCAAAGAGGAATTGTGTATATCGATGAAATCGACAAGATTTCACGCAAGTCCGACAATCCCTCCATCACCCGTGACGTTTCCGGTGAAGGGGTGCAACAGGCCCTGCTCAAACTGATCGAGGGGACCACGGCTTCCGTGCCTCCTCAGGGTGGGCGCAAGCACCCCAATCAGGAATTTGTGCAGGTGGACACCACCAATATCCTGTTTATCTGTGGTGGAGCGTTCGGCGGTCTTGACAAGGTCGTTCGAAATCGTTCGGATCGGTCGGGCATCGGTTTTGGTGCAGAGGTGATGGGAAAGGATGATCGAGGGTTGACCCAGGCATTGTCGGAAGTGGAACCGGAAGATCTGATCAAGTTCGGCCTGATTCCGGAATTCGTGGGACGCTTGCCGGTTCTGGCAACTCTGGAGGAACTGGATGAGGAGGCTTTGATCCAGATTTTGACGGAACCCAAGAATGCACTGACCCGCCAGTTTCAGAAATTGTTTTCCATGGAGAACGTGGAACTGGAATTTCGTCCCGGCGCACTTCAGGCCATTGCACGCAAGGCCTTGCAACGCAAGACTGGAGCGCGCGGCCTGCGCTCCATCATTGAACATGCGCTACTGGATACCATGTTTGAATTGCCTACCCGTCAGAATGTCAGCAAGGTGGTGGTGGATGAAAATTGCATCCTGTCGGATGGTGTTCCCTTGCTGATCTATGCCGATACACAAAAGGTCGTGGGGGTTTAGGCTGTCCCTCTTGAAACCTCTGAGGATTCCCCCCATCTGTTGTCAGGTTCAACTTTCAGAGGTTATCTCTTATGAGTACAGTCACTCAGGAATCCGTGCAATTACCTCTGCTCCCCCTGCGGGATGTGGTTGTTTTTCCCCATATGGTCATTCCTCTCTTTGTGGGCCGCCTCAAATCCATCCGCGCTTTGGAACTGGCCATGGAAGCGGGCAAGAACATCCTGCTGGTGGCACAGAAATCTGCCTCCAATGATGATCCGGGGGTGGACGAGTTATATGACGTGGGGAGCATTGCCACGATCCTGCAATTGCTGAAACTGCCGGATGGTACGGTCAAGGTTCTGGTGGAGGGGGTCCAGCGGGTGACGGTGAGTGAGGTCACTGAACCCAATCAATCCCATTTTCTTGGAGTGGCGACTCCCATCCAGGAATCCTCCGGTGAGCATCCGGAACTGGAAGCCCTGCGTCGTACCTTGCTGGGACAGTTTGAGCAATTCGTCAAACTGAACAAGAAGATTCCTCAGGAGGTATTGAGTTCTTTTTCCAGTATCGAAGAGGCAGGACGACTGGCAGATACGGTTGCGACCCATGTCCCTCTGAAACTGGAACAAAAACAGGATATCCTGGCCCTGTTCGATGTTCGTAAACGTATCGAACAATTGCTTTCACTGTTGGAAAGTGAAATCGACATCCTGCAGGTGGAAAAGCGCATCCGGGGGCGTGTCAAGCGCCAGATGGAAAAAAGCCAGCGCGAATACTACCTCAACGAACAGGTCAAGGCCATCCAGAAGGAGTTGGGAGACAACGAGGATGGTGCGGATATCGAGGACCTGGAAAAAAAGATCCGTACGGCGCACATGTCCAAGGAAGCTCAGTCCAAGGCGGAATCAGAACTCAAGAAATTACGTTTGATGTCGCCCATGTCGGCAGAGGCCACGGTGGTGCGTAACTACATCGATACCCTGGTGGGCCTACCCTGGAAAAAGAAAACCCGGGTCAGTTCGGACCTGGAAAACTGCGAAAAAGTATTGGATCAGGATCATTTCGGGTTGGATAAAGTGAAGGAACGGATCGTTGAATATCTGGCCGTCCAGGCACGGGTGGATAAGGTCAAAGCACCGATCCTGTGTTTGGTGGGGCCTCCGGGAGTCGGAAAAACCTCTTTGGGAAAATCCATCGCACGCGCCACCAATCGCAAATTTGTACGCATGGCGTTGGGAGGGGTGCGGGATGAAGCGGAGATCCGCGGGCACCGTCGGACCTATATCGGAGCCATGCCAGGGAAAATCCTGCAGAGTCTGACCAAGGTGGCAGTGCGCAATCCTTTGTTTCTTCTGGATGAAGTGGACAAGATGGGGCAGGATTACCGGGGAGATCCTTCCTCGGCTTTGCTCGAGGTTCTGGATCCCGAACAGAATCATACCTTCACTGATCACTATGTGGAGGTGGAATATGACCTGTCCGATGTGATGTTCGTCGCAACGGCCAACACTCTGAACATTCCTTCTCCTTTGCTGGATCGTATGGAGGTGATTCGACTGTCGGGGTATACGGAAGATGAAAAGATCAATATTGCGCGTCAATATCTCCTACCCAAACAGTTGAAGGCCAATGGGTTGAAGGAAGATGAAATTTCGGTGGCAGAGGGTGCCCTGCGCTATATCGTCCAATACTACACACGCGAGGCGGGCGTGCGTGCGCTCGATCGAGAAATTGCGAAGATCTGCCGGAAAGTGGTCAAGTATCTGCTTTTATCAAAGAAAACCGGAAAGGTGGCGGTGACTTCACGCAATCTGGAAAAATATCTGGGTGTTCGTCCCTATACCTTTGGCGTGGCGGAAAAAACCAATCAGGTGGGGCAGGTGACAGGTTTGGCCTGGACTGAAGTGGGGGGAGAATTATTGACCATCGAGGCGGCTCGGGTGAGTGGAAAAGGAAAAATGACCACCACCGGGAAACTGGGGGAGGTCATGCAGGAATCCATCCAGGCCGCGCTCAGCGTGGTGCGCAGTCGCGCCACGCGCTTGGGCATTCCTACCGATTTCTATGAAAAATCCGATATTCATATCCACTTGCCCGAGGGAGCGACGCCCAAGGACGGACCGAGTGCGGGGACGGCCATTACCACCGCCATGGTTTCCGTACTCACCGGCATACCGGTGCGGGCCGATGTGGCCATGACCGGTGAGATCACATTGCGCGGTGAGGTGCTGGCCATCGGAGGCCTCAAGGAAAAATTGCTGGCCGCGCATCGCGGAGGGATTCGGACCGTTTTGATTCCCCAGGAAAACTGCAAGGACCTGGTGGAAATTCCAGACAACATCAAGGGGCGCCTGGAATTGCATCCGGTCCGTTGGATCGATCAGGTTCTGGCCCTGGCCCTGGAACGTGAACCGGTGCCTCTACCGGAGGCGGGCGCAGGAGAACCTCTTCCAACCCCCCCCATTCCCGCAGCAGCGACACCCTTGAAACCCCACGGGGAAGCCGTGGTTCCCCCTGCGGGCATCACGCATTGAATTTGTAACAACTCGCTGAAAAATGGTTGACAGAGGACGCATTGCCCCTTATAAAGGGCGATGCGTCCTGAACTGAAGCATCCCCCGTGCAGGATGAGGGTGAAGAGGTCTGTTGTTGTTCCTAACTAACAATAAGGGGTATTCCAGGTGAACAAAAGTGAACTGATCGAACAGATGGCTGAGGCGGCAGATATTTCCAAGGCAGCTGCGGGGCGGGCTCTGGAAGGGGCTATCAGCGCCATTCAGTCGACGCTCAAGAAAGGAGGGCAGGTTTCTCTGGTCGGGTTTGGGACGTTCCATGTAGGGAAACGGGCAGCTCGCACTGGGCGTAACCCCAGCACTGGGGAGACCATCCAGATCGAGGCTGCCAAAGTTCCCAAATTCAGGGCTGGCAAAGTGCTCAAGGATAGTGTAAACTAGTCGTCTTTGGGTGCTTAGTTCAGTTGGTAGAGCGTCGCCCTTACAAGGCGAATGTCGGGGGTTCGAGCCCCTCAGCACCCACCAAAACCGGGTCATTCGTCGGTCAAAAGTCAAGGAGTGGTAGTTCAGTTGGTTAGAATACCGGCCTGTCACGCCGGGGGTCGCGGGTTCGAGTCCCGTCCACTCCGCCAGCAAAACAAACGGGTCAGCAGTTTTTCTGCTGGCCCGTTTTCCCTATTTATACGGATACCCCCCGCTTGTGTTATGGTCGCCCTATGCTAGAATATTCTTACTATGTAAGAGAGGGGGGCGTAGCCGTGCAAACCGTTACCGTATCCGATAAAGGTCAGGTTGTCATACCGGTTGAAATACGCCGTCGCTTGGGGATTACTCCTGGCTGCCAGCTTGATTTCACTCTGGATGGCAATATTATCCGTGCCGAAGTAAAACGCCATATTGCCAAGACCAATGTCGAAGATGGCTATGGAATGCTGGTGTGTAAAAAAACCGGAGTTCGCCGGCTTGCTGATTTTGACGTTGCCTGCGCTATGCGGAAAGACAACGATGATCGCTCTTGACACGAATATTCTGGCGCGCTTTTATGTGGATGACCCAACAGATCCGGAAGCCGAAAGACAAAGACAGATTGCTCATCGTCTCCTGACAGAGCCTTCCCGGCTATTCGTTCCGCTGACCGTACTACTTGAACTTGAATGGGTATTGCGTGCCTTTTACAATTTTCCTACCGCGGATTTTATCCGGGTTGTCAAACATTTGCTTGGGTTGCCCAATGTCAGCGTCGAGGAATGGGCGCGCGTCAATGACGCACTGGTCCTGTACATGAGGGGGCTGGACTTTGCCGATGCGTTACATTTGACCGCAAGCAGTCACTGTACCGAATTCATGAGTTTCGACGACCGTCGATTCGCACGTCGCGCCAGGCGCTTGGGCACCATGCCCGCTGTCGTTGTACCTACAAAGTAGCCACTCCACTATGTTCGGTCAGCCATCGAGTCCGGCATGAGTAAAGAGGCGTGACGGACAGCAAGGTGAATAGAGCAATCGTGGTTGAACGCATCGTTTTCATGGTGTGTCATTTCCTTTTGGTTGAAGTGGTGGTGCGGTTGAATCATCGTCGGTCCGTACTGCGCGGTGAACGCAGCAACCGGTAAGCGGCCGGGATGATGAACATGGAAAGCAGGGGGGCGGTCAGCATGCCCCCTGCCATGGGGGCCGCTATGCGGCTCATGATTTCGGAACCCGTCCCGCTCCCCCAAAGGATGGGCATGAGCCCCGCCAGGATGACCGCCACGGTCATGGCCTTAGGGCGTACCCGTAGTACAGCACCCTCACGGATGGCGTCCTCGAGAACCGCAGGAGTCAGGAAAGCGTCGGTCGCCAAGCGCGCTTCCAGCGCTTGGCGCAGATAGAGCAGCATGATGACGCCAAATTCCGCAGATACCCCGGCCAACGCGATGAAACCCACCGCGGTGGCGACGGAAAGATTGTAATGCAGCAGGTATAACAACCAGATCCCGCCAGTCAGTGCAAACGGTAATGTGCCCATGATCAGCAAAGCTTCATCCACGCGCTGGAAAGTCAGGGTGAGCAATACAAAAATGATCAGCAAGGTGATCGGGACCACAATCTTCAGTCGTTCATTGGCGCGTTCCATATACTCGAACTGACCGGAGTAAGCCACACTCACTCCGGAAGGCAGGGGGATCTCCCGCGTCACCACCCGGCGTAAGTCCCCCACCACCGAAGCCAGATCTCGTCCCCGTACATCCACATAAACCCAACTCGCCAGACGCGCATTTTCACTTTTCAGCATGGAGGGGCCCTGGTCGTAGTTTACCTGGGCCACCGTTCCCAGGGTGATCCACTGCCCGCTGGGCGTGAACAGAGGCAATTGGCGCAGAGCCTGCAATGAATCCCGATCCGCACGGGGATAGCGTACGTTGATGGGAAAACGTGCCGTTCCCTCGACAGTTTCTCCGATGGCGTCACCACCGACCAAAGTGGCCACCGCGGCTTGAATGGTATCGATGTTGAGACCGTAACGCGCTGCTGCCACACGATCGATATTCACCGTAAGGTATCGCCCGCCGGTCAGGCGCTCGGCAAAGGCAGAGGTCACGCCTGGGATCGCCTGCGCCACCTTTTCCACAGCCATGGCGACGGATTCCACCGTGGCCAGATCCGGTCCTGAAACCTTCACTCCGATGGGGCTCTTGATTCCTGTGGCCAACATGTCGATGCGGTTGCGAATGGGCGGAACCCAGAAATTGGACAGTCCGGGAATACGAACCGTACGATCGAGTTCCGCCACCAACTTCTCTGGAGTCATGCCTGGACGCCACTGGTCGCGAGGCTTGAACTGGATCGTGGTTTCAAACATTTCCAAGGGAGCGGGATCTGTCGCCGTATCGGCTCGTCCTGCCTTGCCAAAGACACGCTTCACCTCGGGCACGGTCTTGATCAGGCGGTCGGTTTGTTGAAGCAACTCGGCAGCCTTGGCCGCAGATAAGCCAGGCAGCGCAGAGGGCATATAGAGCAGGTCTCCCTCGTCAAGGGGCGGGAGAAATTCCCCCCCCAGTTGGGAGACGGGCCATATACTCGTCAGCAGCACCACCAGTGCGATGGCCAAAGTCGCTTTGGGATACTGCAAGGCTCTATTCAGCAGAGGTCGGTATAGCGCAATCAACCAGCGATTCAGGGGGTTGGCTCGTTCCTCGGGGATTCTGCCGCGAATCCAGTACCCCATCAGGATGGGGATTAAAGTCACCGCCAGCCCCGCTGCCCCTGCCATGGCATAACTTTTGGTAAAGGCCAGCGGGGCAAAGAGGCGCCCTTCCTGGGCTTCCAGTGTGAACACGGGTATGAACGACAGGGTGATGATGAGCAAACTGAAAAACAGTGCGGGCCCGACCTCTACGGCTGCTTCTGTTATCACCTCCCAGTGTGCGGCACCTTCCAGAAGTAATCCTGGGTGATGGTGCTGCCACTGTTCGATTTTTTTATGGGCATTTTCGATCATGACCACGGCGGCGTCCACCATGGCGCCTACCGCAATGGCGATTCCTCCCAAAGACAGGATATTGCCGTTGATGCCTTGGTAGCGCATTAAGACAAAAGCCGCCAACACCCCCAAGGGTAAAGAAATGATGGCGACCAGAGCGGATCGGAAATGGCGCAGAAACAATCCGCAGACCAGCGCGACCACGATAAATTCCTCGATCAGTTTATGTTCCAGGTTGGCTATGGCTCGGTCGATCAACTGACTGCGGTCATAAGTGGGGACGATCTCCACCCCGGAGGGCAGGCTTTTTTGCAGAGAGATCAATTTCTCTTTCACGGCAGTGAGGGTGTCCCGCGCATTTTTCCCGGATCGTAAAATCACCACCCCGCCCGCGACTTCCCCCTGCCCATCGAGTTCGGCAATTCCCCGGCGCATTTGTGGACCTACTTGTACCCGCGCTACATCTCCCAGGCGCACAGAAAAACCGTCATGGGTCGTCAAAGGGATCGTCCTGAAATCTTCCAGTGTTTTGAGATAGCCTGTAGCACGCACCATGTACTCTGCCTCACCCTGCTCCACCACGCCCCCACCGGCTTCCTGATTGCCGCCGCGCAGGGCCGCCACAATCTGATCCCCTGTGATGTGGTAGGCCGCAAGTTTGGCCGGATCCGGTACCACTTGGTACTCGCGCACCATGCCGCCGATGGAGGCCACTTCGGCCACATTCGGCAAACTTTTGAGTTCATACTTGAGAAACCAGTCCTGCAGGGCGCGTAGGTCTCCCAGATCATGCCGACCGCTGTGATCCACCAACGCATATTCATAAATCCAGCCGATTCCCGTGGCATCGGGACCCATGGAGGATTTGGCCGTGACTGGCATGCGATTTTGAATCTGGTTGAGATATTCGAGGACCCTGGAACGGGCCCAGTAAAGATCCGTCCCGTCTTCAAACAGGACATAGACAAAAGAATCGCCGAAGAAGGAATAACCCCGTACGGTTTTTGCGCCAGGAACGGACAGCATGGTGGTGGTCAGGGGATAGGTGACTTGATCCTCCACAATCTGGGGGGCTTGCCCCGGAAACGAGGTACGGATGATTACCTGAACATCGGACAGATCCGGCAAGGCATCCACAGGATTGGTGCGGACTGCCCATAGTCCTCCCAACAGCAGCAGCAAAGTGGCCAGCAAAACCAAAAATCGATGGCTGACCGACCAGCGGATGAGCCCGGCGATCATTGCGGCGTCCCCGTTTTTTCCATGCGCGTCAATACACCCTTGAGGCTGGCTTCCGAATCGATCAGGAATTGTCCGGAAGTCACTATTTTTTGACCCTCCTGCAGTCCGGAGAGGATTTCGGTTTTACCCTTGCCCTCCCGTCCCGGCGTCACTTCCACAGGCAAAAAATGTCCTTCCTTCCCCATCGTGATGACCACATAGCGTTTCCCCGTGACGATGACTGCTTCTGCAGGGACCATGAGGACGTGGCTTTGGGTATGCCGTTCAATCCGAACCCTGGCATACATCCCAGGGCGTAATCGCCCCTTCGGATTGGTCCATTCGATCCGCAACCGCAGTGTTCGGGTATCCACATTCAAAATGGGCAGCACGGTCAGGATTCTTCCAGTGAAGGTCTGTCCCGGTAGCCCCGTGAAGTTTGCTGATACTGATTGCCCCACTGAGATTCCCTGTCCCAGTGCTTCCGGGATTTCCGTATCCATCCAGATCGTGCCCAGACCATTGATGCGCGCCAGTGTCTGGCCGGGGGTGACCGTCATTCCTGCACGTACCTCCAACTCACTCAAGACGCCTGCCTGTGGGGCCGTCACCGTCACCACAGCCTGGGGCGCATCGCTGTGATCCAGGCGGGTCACCTGTTCTTCAGTCATCCCCAATTGCTTCAAACGGTTTCGTGCCGCAGCGGCCAAATCAGGTTCATTGGCCCTTCGCAGGGCAATAAACTCCATCTGCGCGCCATACCATTCGGGAATACGCAAATCTGCCAAGGGCGCACCTGCGCCAATCACATCGTTGGGCGCCAGGGCATAGACCCGTTCCACCAACCCCGCAGAACGGGCTTGTATGATCGTTACCTGACGTTCATCAAAAGTCAGCGTGCCTTCTGCTTCAACCGTAAGGTCCAAAGGACCTCGCTCCACCCAGGCCAGTTTGACCCCCGTATTTTGAAGCAGACGGGGATCGATCCTTACGCCTTCATCGATTTCCTTGGGATCCTCAGTGGCCTCCATGGGGACGAGATCCATGTCCATGAAGGGCGATTTGCCCGGCTTGTCAAAGTGCTGGTCTGGTTTCATGGGGTCATACCAGTACAAGATCTGATGTCCCGTTTGATTGGACGGGGTTCGGGCTGAAGGAATTTCCATCGGTGGGCGGTTGGAAGTACGCTGTCCCAGTCTGTACCCTGCGAGACCGCCCATCGTCATCAATCCCGCAATGGCGGCGATGAGTGCCCATACACTTTTTCGATTCATGGTTGCACCTCTTCGGACAGATAGCGTAAGACAGTTTCCGTGTTGCTCCGCCGCTCTTCCAGATCAACTCGTTTCATTTTGATGTCCAGTATCGAACGGCGGGATTCGAGTACGGCTGTCAACGAACCTTTGCCGGAACGATAGGCAGCCATGGCCAAGTGAAGTTTTTCCTGAGAAAGGGGGAGCCATTCCTGATCGACGCGCTCGATCTGATGCGACAGAGAAGTTTGCTCGGCCAGTTGGGTTTCCAGTTCCATGGTATGTTGGCGCAACATGGTTTCCTTTTCCTCGGCGACCTGTTCCAATTCCTGTCGCTGGGCCGCGATCTGGGGGTTTTGTCGGGTTCGAGTAAATAGGGGCAAATCGATGGTGAACAGAACGTTTACCATGTCCCCAAAGGGGGGACCTAGGTGCTCATAGTCCACTTCCACGCCCCAATCCGGTCGTTTGCCGGCTTCTGCCAAGTCCACCGCCGCCTGGGCTGAAGCCTTCTGAGCCTCAAATACGGCAATATCCGGATGTTTATCCAGCGTATGGTGCATAGGCTCCATAGGCTCCAATTTGGGCGGAGGGTCGCCCGTCAAGGGTTGGTCGGCCGCCGCGCCGATCCATCGGGACAACTCGACGCGGGCAGTGGCAATGTCGCGTACCAGTTCATCCTTGCGATCGGCCAGGGTAGCCGCTTCGCTGCGGGCTTGTAGACTTTCCTCGGCGGTGCTCTGGGCGGCTGCCAATTGTGCCGTCGATGCCAAGGACTGGAGATGATTTTCTGCTTCCAACTGGTCCAGCACCTTATACCTTTGCTCTGCGTAATAGACCTTTAGCCAGGCCAAGAGCGTTTGACGCCGGATCGTCAAGCGTTCCACTTCCAACTCCAGGTCAGCACGGCTGACATTGGCCTGAGCCATGTGACGGGCCGCCTCCCGTTTTCCTCCGTTGGTCATTTCCTGCCGTACACCGACCACCTCCATGGTCAGGAAGCTCTGGCCTGTGCTCCAGGCCTGCTCGCCTTGCACGGGCATGTTGGTTATTCCTGTGACCAGTTTCGGGTCAGGTAACTCCCCGGCTGAGATCTGTCGTTGTTGTGCGGCCGTCAGCGAATTTTGACGGGCTTTGAGTTCCGAGGCGTGGATTTCCGCTTGATCGATGGCCTCCTGATAGCTCAGGGCATGACAGGATGCGCTCCAGGCAAGAAGGGACAATGAGGATACGACATGCCTCAACAGAAAACGTTTTGACTTGAACAAGGGTGAATTCCTCCAGAATAATGCAAGCACCAGTTTCGTGGCGCTCCACGAAACTGCTCGTCATCAGGAGGAAAAACTAGATACGGAAGACTTGATGCTGAATGCGGAGAGGAGGGGGTGAGATGATCAGAAAACGAAGAGAACGATGAAGATAGGACGTTCGTTGTGGGACCTTCTGCATGTCCGTGTGCACGACTCCCAGAAAAATCTGGGAGACCGCGCAGGATGAGTCCGGAACCGATGTCTGGTGGGACTGGGAGGATTGTTTGCAGTGGTCAAGGCAGAGCAGGGGAGACATATCCTTGTGAGGCTGACTCATCCGGCTCATTTGTGCACACTCCGGCGGCATGGAGGACACGGACATCGGTGCCGGGGGCTGGATCATGACCTCTTGTGGGCAGGCATGGGCCGCCAGCATGAACTGACTGAAGATCAGCATCAGCAAAGCGATCCAGGAGATTCTGCGGTGGTTGCCATTTTTTCCCATGAGAGGGACGATACCACGGGGTACGTTGCCAGAGCAAGGTTCATGCAGACACACTGTAACCGTTTGTATCTGGCTGGTCGTTGCGCTTCGTGTGTACAATGGACAAGCACAAACTCTTGGGAGATCCATGATGAACAAGAAAGTCGTTGCCCTGTGCGTACTCAGTGCCCTGGTCACCCTGTCCGGTTGTTCGAGCACCGACAGCATGAAAGAAACCGCCGCCGATGAGGCCGCTGCCGTGAAAATTCACACGCAGGCTGCCGCAGATCAGCGGGCAGCCGAACAGAAGCGCCTTGAAAACAATATTTCCAAGATTCCGGAGTGGGCGATAAAGGCCCCGCCCCCTGACGATGACGGGGTTTATGCCGTGGGTATTGGCGAGTCTGACAAGATACGCCTGGCCATCCGCAAGGCCATGCTGGATGGCGAATACGGATTGGCGAAGAACTACAACCAACTTCTCTCGGGTTCGGAGCGACAGTATTCGCAGGACAACAGCGGCAATTATAGCCAGTCGCAATACACGCAACTGATCGACAGTTTGGTCGGCCAAGTCCCCATTGTGGGTTTTGAAGTCGTCCATCAGAATGTACGTCCGGTCGATGGGGCGTATACGGCGTATGTTCTGTTGAAACTGCCTTACAATCAGGTGAATCGCGTCCTTCAGGAACGCGGGGCCAGCGCATCGAGCGGGGATATCAAGCACGCTTTCGATGAACTGTCCGGCCGACTGGATAAATTGCAAAAACAGAATGCGCAACAGGCGGCTCAACCCGCTCAGGGACTCTCTCCGGGAATTCCCTTCACTACCACAACCGTGATCGAGTCGCCGGCTGCGCTCGCTCCCCCAGCCCCGTCTGCCGTGAACGAGGAACCGGGCCCGAATGCCTCGTTGCCTCCTCCTCCAAATCTCGATCATGCGGGTAACTAGTCTGTTGATCGCGCTCCTCGGGGGAGTCGCCCTGAGCGCTCAAGCCGGGTGGGAGTCGGCAACCCATGGGGTCATGTTCTCCGGGCGCATGGCTTTTCCGGGTTGCGCCCCGGCGCATTACCCGGACGCGCGCAAGCGCGCGATCATCGATGCACGGCGCAATATGGCTCGGGCCAAGGGCCTCGCGGTGGGTGGGCGCGAACGGGTCAGCGGCGAGACCTACAGCCGTACCGTCAACGAAGTTGCAGAAGGGGATGTGCCCCCCGTGGAGATACTGGAAGAAAAAACCATGACGGGGCAGGAAGGGGGCTTGTATTGCGTGCTGCTGGGGGAATGAATGTTGATCACCCCTCTGAAATTCGGAGCGACGGGGGCAGCAGTTCTGTTCTCCTTGTACGCATTTCCTGCGGATGCGGGAACCTGGACGCGCAATTATACGGTGCAGTATGACATGGGTGAGACGGACAGTCGCCGCATGGCCCGACAAAATATCATGGATGAGATTCGTGCCCGAGCGCTACGCGAAGTCGGTGCGTACATTGAAACCCGGACCACCCTCAGGAACGACGATCTTCAGGAGGAGACCAAGGTCATTACGGCGTCCATGGTCAAAATAGTTGAAACCAGCGAGCATTTCTCGTTGCTGAAGGATGGGCATGAGCAACTGTCCGTGACCGCGCAGGTCACCGTTGACGAGAGTGAACTCAAAGCCCGGATCATGGCCGCGCAGCATGACCGAGCCGAAAAACAGGTGCTGCAGGACCAACTGACCGCACAAGAACGCGAAAATGCCGTTCTGGAAGCGCAGTTGGGTCGGTCGAGGGCCTCCTCGATGAACATTCCGCCGCCCCCGCCGGGTTGGTGGTCTGGAGAGAACCGTCAAAATTCGAATGTTCCCCCGCCGCCGCCTTAGTTTTCGGTTAAACCTCATGCAGGGATGAGGAGAGGGGTTTTGTTGTCTTTAGACCATGAAACGGCTATAATCGCCCGTATTCAATGAGTTTTGGTGTCGGCCTATCACGCTGTGGAGTGCGGGCTCGAGTCTCATGCGCTCTGCCAAAACAACAAAAGCCGTTGAGAAATCAACGGTTTTTTGTTTCGAGAGGTTCTCATGCTGGATGGTTTTCGTTCGTTGTCTCAAACCTGGGTTGCCAAGGTGGTGCTCGCTCTGATCACTGTGCCTTTTGCTTTATTTGGCCTGGAATACTACTTGCGCCAAGGAGGGGGGGGAGGTGCGGTACTGAAGGTGGACGGCGTGGCCATTTCGCAGTCAGAGTTCCGTGACGCCCTGCGCAACCAACAACAACAGATGCAGAGTGCGGGTGGAGGGGATTCCGCCTCCTTGAGTTCTCCGGCATTGCGTTATGAAGCCATGAACGCGCTGGTCAATCGCCAGTTATTGCTCAAATATGCCACCGACCACCATCTGACCATTCCGGATCAATTGTTGGTGGATGAAATTTCACGGGTAGAGGTGTTTCAGGAAAACGGCAAGTTTTCTCAATCTCGTTACGAGCAAGTGCTACGCACTCAGGGAATGACGCCGGCTCAGTTCGAAAAGCGTTTACGCGCTGACCTGAAATTGCAACTGGAACAGGAATCCCTGACCACCACGGCATGGGTGCCCGAGCAAAGCCTCGATGCCTTTCTCGAGCTGGAGGGACAGATCCGAGCCGTATCGACTGCAACCCTGAGTTCGGCCCAATTTTTGGGTCAGGTCAAACTTGCTGCCGATGCGGTCAGTAAATACTATGAAGCGCATCCGGATGAGTTTCGTATTCCCGAACAGGTGTCCATTCAATACGTGGTATTGGCAGCGGACCAGTTGGCGGCCGGGGTGACGGTCCTTCCCGAAGAATTACGAAAGGCGTACGCGGATCCCGCCAACCAAAGCCGTTGGGCCGGACAGGAAATGCGTCGGGCCCGTCATATTCTGCTCACCGTCCCCAATGGAGCCAGCCCTGCCCAACGACAGTCGATCAAACAGCATGCGCAACAGTTACTGACGCGTTTGCAGGCTCATCCCGAACAGTTTGCGGAGGTTGCCAAAGCCGAGTCCCAGGACCCGGGTTCGGCTCGTCAGGGCGGAGATCTGGGGTTCTTTGCGCGGGGAACCATGACCCCTCCCTTCGAGAAAGCCGTGTTTGCCTTGAATAAGGGAGAATTTTCCGGACCTATCGAAACAGACTTTGGTTACCATGTGATTCAGGTGACGGATATCCACGAGGCGAAGCATTTGAGTCTCGAGGAGGTCACGCCCCAACTGACCGCAGAGATCCGTCGTCAGAAGGCCACCCAGAAATTTTCGGAGGAGGCCGACGGCTTTACCACTCTGGTTTACGAGCAATCCGGCAGTTTGCAGCCTGCTGCCGACAAATTTCACTTGACCGTGCAGACGGCCAGTGGGGTCAGCAAAGGCCAGAAAACAGGAATCTGGTCCAATCCGAAATTGCAGGAGGCGTTGTTTTCTTCGGCGGTGATCAGAGATCACCGCAATACGCCCGCTATCGAGGTGGCCCCCGGTTTGCTGATATCCGCCCGGGTCACCATGGATCAAGCGTCGATGCTGAAGCCGCTGGAACAGGTTGCCCCGTCCATCGAGCAACGGCTCGAGACACAGCAGGCGGCAATTTTGGCCCATCAGGCGGGAGAAGAAAAACTCAAGGAACTACAGGCAGGCAAGGCAGATGCTGCCCTGACCTGGTCCGGAGAGCGGCTTTTGACACGCCAGCAGGCCTATGGCGGCGGCTTGCCGTCCGCGGTGGTGACTCCTGCCTTCCGGGTGGATGGACGACATTTGCCTGGTTATGCCGGGGCATCCACTCCCGATGGCGGTTTTGTCCTGGTGCGGGTCACCCAGGTTCAGCCAGGACGTACCGATGAGCCTGCCGCACGCAAAGAAGCGGAAACCGGTCTGACGCGCGCCTACGGGGATGAAGCCATGGGAGAGTTCATGGCCGCTTTGCGTCAAAAGGCCACCATTCAGGTCGTGGATAAAAGCGTGTTGGAAGAGTCTCCCCAGCGCTGACCTCCAGGGGAGAACCCCTGGTTTGTCATGATTCAGCCGACCATGCCTGGGACGGTGCTGGAAAACCCTCCGTCTACATGGACGATTTCTCCCGTCACGCCGGAAGCCAGGGAACTGCACAGAAAAGCGGCCACATTTCCGACTTCCTCGATGCTGACATTGCGGCGCAGGGGGGAGGTTTGTTCCACATAGCCCAGAATTTTGCCGAAATCACCGATGCCGGCGGCGGCCAGGGTTTTGATGGGGCCCGCAGAAATGCCGTTGACCCGGATGCCCTCGGGCCCCAAACTTTGCGCCAGATAACGGATGTTGGCCTCGAGACTGGCCTTGGCCAGTCCCATGACATTGTAGTTTTGTACGGAACGCTCGGCGCCCAGATAGGTCAGCGTCAGCAGGGCGCCTTGACGACCGGCCATGAGGGGCGCGCCGGCTTTGGCCAGGGCCGCAAAACTGTAGGAACTGATGTCATGGGCGATACGGAAGTTTTCCCGGGTCACGGAATTCAGAAAAGTACCGCTGAGGGCTTCGCGAGGGGCAAAGGCAATGGAATGAACGATGCCGTCCAGTCCGTCCCAGCGTTGCCCCAGCGAATGGAAGAGCGCCTCGATTTGATCGTCTTGCGCCACATCACAGGGATAGACTGCACTCACCCCCAATTCCGTGGCCAGTTTCTCCACTCGTCCGCGCACTGAGTCGCCTTGATAGGTGAGCGCCAACTGGGCCCCTTCCCTTTGCATGGCTTGGGCGATCCCCCAAGCGATGGAGCGACTGCTCAACAATCCGGTGATGAGTATGTTTTTGTTTGCTAAAAATCCCATGGGTCGCTCTCCTGTGTTCAGGGCATCATGATAAACCATTCCCTTCGGAAAGGCGCAGTCGGACGCGATAGAATAGACGAAACCCGGCATGGAGCGATGGGTGATTTCTGCGGGGATGATCGAGAGGAAAGGGCATGAAAGAGGGTGGTGGATGAAGGTGAGAAGAACGTGGGTGCTTTGGCTGGCCCTGTGGATGTGCCCGCTGCAGGCCCAGGAAAAGGTTTTGCATGTGGCGTTTTCTGCTTCTGAAACGGGGTTTGATCCGGTCCAGACCTCTGACCTCAATACGGCAGCCGTCGAACAGCAACTGTTTGAATCACTGCTGACCTATGATTATCTGGCACGACCTGCCAAACTGGTTCCCCGTCTGGCAGCCACCATGCCCAGTGTGAGCGGGCAGGGGCGCGTCTGGACCTTTACCTTGAAAAAAGGCGTGTATTTTTCTCCTGATCCGGTTTTCCAGGGCAGAAAACGGGAAGTGACGGCGACCGATGTGGTCTATACCCTGATGCGTTTCATGGACCCCAAAAATCGCTCCCCCTACAAGTTTTTGCTGGAAGGAAAAATCGAAGGGCTGGATGAGCGAGCGGATCGAGCCCGGGTGACGGGGCATTTTGATTATGACACGCCCGTGGCGGGATTGACGGTGCTCGATCCCTGGCATGTGCGCGTGCATCTGAAAACCACCGACTACGATTTTGGGCATGCCATGGCCCAGCCCGTCATGGGAATCGTGGCCCGGGAGGTGATCGAGGCGTACGCAGGGGATACGGCATCCCATCCGGTGGGCACCGGACCCTATCGCCTGGGACGGTGGTTGCGCTCAGCGCGCATCGAACTGATTCGTAATCCCAACTACCGCTCTGAGGTCTGGCATTTCTCTCCCGGCAACGATCCGGAGAATCAGCGTGTGGCGGCACAAATGGAAGGAAAAACATTGCCTCGGATCGATCGGATCGATATTCAGATCATCGAGGAAGCCCAGTCGGCCTGGCTCAGTTTTGGCAAGGGAGAACTGGATATTTTGGGGGTTCCAGCCCAGTTTTCTCCCCTGGCGCTGAACGGGGATCGGTTGCGTCCGGAATGGGTCCGGCGCGGGATTCATCTGGACCGGATCGTGGAACCCGCCATTGCCTACTATTTCATCAATCAGCAGGATCCCTTGTTGGGCGGCATGACCCCCGCCAGAATCGCCCTGCGGCGCGCCATTTTCTTGGCGATGAATGACGGAGAAATGATGCGGGTCATCGACAAAGGCCAAGCGATTCGGACGACTTATCCGATTCCACCGGGGGTGGCGGGCGCTGACGCCCAGTACCAGAGTTTGTTGAATTATGACCCGGAACTGGCCAACCAACTGCTCGATGACTATGGATATCGGCGGGACAGAACGGGTTATCGTCTTCAGCCGGATGGAAAACCCTTGGAAGTCCAGTATACGACAGGACTTTCATCACAAGATCGTGAGTTGGACGAGGTGATGAAAAAATCCCTGGACCGCATCGGATTACGTTTTTCCAGCAACAAACTCAAGTTTCCGGACATCATTCGGGCAGAACGCCAATGTCAGGTCCAGTTCCGCTTGTCGGCCTGGATTGCCGATTATCCCGATGGAGACAATTTCATGCAACTCTGGTACGGACCACACACCCATGAGAACAATGCCAGTTGTTATCAGGACCCGGAATGGGACCGATTGTACGAGCAAACCCTCACCTTGCCCGATTCCCCCCGGCGGGATGCCTTGTACCATCGTTTGGCGCGACGCCTGGAACTGTATGGAGTGACCAAGGTCAGTACGTCAGCCTTGCGCAATGTCCTGTCCCAACCCTGGGTACTGGGTTATCGGGCGCATCCCATCTTGCCTTCGGTGTGGAATTACCTGGATGTGGAGGAGCGGCATGACGCAACCCCTTGACGAGAAAAAAACATGAGCGGATTACTTTTTCTGGTCCGGCGTCTGGGACAGGCCCTGTTGACGTTGCTGGGGGTGATCCTGCTGGTCTTCGTCCTGTTCAATTGGGTGGGGGGAGATCCCGCCCTGATCCTGGCCGGCAAAATGGCCAGCGCGCAGGACTTGGCCAACGTGCGTCACCAACTGGGCCTCGACCGCCCGCTCTGGCAACAGTTTCTGGACTTTGTCGGGCAGGTGTTACGCGGAGATTATGGGGAAAGTTGGGCCACCCATGAGCCTGTCTCCGCCATTTTCCGCTCCCGGTTGGGACCCTCTCTGACGCTTCTGATCCCCATGCTGGTTCTGGAAACCCTGGTGGCCGTTACAGTGGCCCTGCTGGTGGCGGCATTGCGGGGTTCCTGGCTGGACCAGGGGGTGCGCATGGTGAGCACGGTGGCCATGTCCATCAGTTTATTGGTCTACATCATCGTGGGACAATATGTGTTTGCGTATCTGTGGGGGTGGTTTCCGGTCAAGGGGTGGGGCGATTCCGTTCTGACCAATCTGCGGGTCTACGCGCTTTTGCCTGTATTGTTGGGACTTTTTGTGAGTGTCGCCCCCTCGATCCGGCTCTATCGCTCCTTCATACTGGAAGAGATCGATCAGGATTTTGTGCGGACGGCGCGCGCCAAGGGCTTGTCGGAAACGCGCATCCTTTTCGTGCATGTTCTGCGCAATGCGGCCATTCCCATCGTCACCAATGTTCTGATGGGACTGCCCGGATTGTTGACCGGCGCTTTTCTGCTGGAACGATTTTTTGCCATTCCCGGCATCGGACGGGAAATCATTCTGGCCGTGGAGCGCAGTGATTTCCCCCTGATCAAGGCGATCACCGTGTATGTGGCCATGGCCACCCTGGCGGTCAACTTGTTGGGAGATCTGTGTTACCGTTGGCTGGACCCCCGGGTACGTCTGGAGTAGGACGGAAGGATGACGCAAATTTATTCATTGAAGCGTTCGGAGAATGCCTGGAGCCTTGCCCTGCGCCGTTTATGGCGCGACCCGGTGGGACGTTTTTCCCTGGGCGTGGTGATGGGGTATCTGGTGCTGGTGGGGATGGTGCTGGCCGGGTGGCTGGGTGCGCGCTGGAATGACCCGGTGGCCGTCAATTATGCGCCTCCGACATGGTGCGCCACTGCCGCGAACCGGGTGACCCTGCCGGCTGGGGAGGCCTGGGATCGCAGTTCAGTCATACCCTTGTATGGTTGGACCGATCCGCTGGAGCCGCTCTGGAGTGAGGCGCGGGCAGCGGCGCAACGGATCCAGCCCGAGCCTGTGTCATATCGCCTGACCCTGTTTTTCGGGGCGGATAAATGGGGGCGGGATGTGGGGCAAAAGGTGCTCAAGGGGACCCAGACCTCGGTTTGGGTGGGACTGGTCGCGGCTTTTTTGGCCACGTTCATCGGGACCGTCCTGGGGGCTCTGGCGGGGTATTATGGGCGGGGGGTTGATGACCTGTTGAATGGTTTTTATGGAGTATTGACCTCTATTCCTTACCTGTTGCTGGTTTTTGCGGTCGCTGCCGTATTTCAGCAGAAGGGGGTGGGCACCCTCATCCTGATTCTTGGCCTGACGGGGTGGACGGGGGTCTTTCGCCTGGTCCGGGCCGAATATCTGAAGCACCGCACCCGGGAATATGTACTGGCTGCCGGCGCGTTGGGCGCTTCCCATGGGCGGCGCGTGTGGGTACATATCCTGCCCAATGTCAGTCATGTGATTTTGGTTCAGTTTTCCCAGAATCTGGTGGGGTTTATCAAATCTGAAGTGATTCTCAGTTTCCTGGGGTTTGGCGTCCCCGTCAGTTCGGTGTCCTGGGGCAGCATGTTGAACGAGGCGCAGAATGAACTGATTTTGGGTAAATGGTGGCAGTTGGGGGTCACCACGGTGGCCATGGCCATTTTTGTCACTGCCTTGAGTTTGCTGACCGATGCCTTGCGGGATGCGCTCGATCCGAGGTTGAATTCGTGAAACCTTCGCCTTTGCTGGAGGTGCGTGACCTCGAGGTGGCGTTTCGTCAGGCCGGAGAGATGCCGCTGGTGGCGGTGCGTGGTGTGGATTTTACGGTGCCGCCCTGCGCCACCGTCGCTTTGGTGGGGGAGTCGGGGAGTGGAAAATCGGTGACTGCGCTCTCCATTCTGCGCCTCCTCCCGGAATCCCAGGCCCATATCCATGAGCGCAGTCGCATTTTGTGGGAAGGGCGCAATCTTCTGGAGTTTTCACCTCAAGCCATGCGAACCCTGCGCAGACGTTCCCTGGGGATGATCTTTCAGGATCCCCAGGGCGCGCTCAACCCGGTATTCACCATCGGAATGCAACTGGGCGAATCCGTGCGCCGCGCCGAAGGGATGGGGTCCGCGCGGCAGGTACGTCGACGTTCCCTCGAACTCCTGGCGCAGGTGGGCATTGCAAACCCTGAGACACGACTGTCTGCCTATCCCCATCAACTGTCCGGGGGGCAACAGCAACGAGTCATGATTGCCATGGCGATCAGTACCCATCCCCAATTGCTGATTGCCGATGAACCGACCACTGCCCTGGATGTGACCGTGCAACGTCAGATCATGACTCTGTTGCGGGAACTGCAGCGCGAACTGTCCATGGCCATCCTGTTCATCACCCATGATCTGGCGCTGGTGGGAGAAATTGCCGATGAGGTGGTGGTGATGCGCCAAGGACGGGTGGTAGAGCAGGGGCGCTGTTCCGAGGTGCTGGTGACCCCTCGCCATGACTATACCCGGGCGCTGCTGACCTGTCGTCCTACCCTGGGCAATTTACCTGAGCGTTTGCCCGTGATCGATGATCAGGGAAATTTGATGCCTGCCCGGGATTCTTCCAGCCCTCGCTCTCCGGACCCGTTATCGGTGGCGCTGGAAGTGGAGGGAGTCAGCAAGTCCTTCGTGGTGCAAGGATCGGGCTGGCGACGTGCTCGTTTTCAAGCCCTGGAACCCCTGGGGTTTGTCTTGCAAACCGGGCGTACCTTGGGCGTGGTGGGTGAATCCGGTTCCGGCAAATCCACTTTGGCGCGGATGGTGGCCGGCATCCTGGCCCCCGACACGGGACGGATTCATTTTCCCGGGGCGGAAGTCACGGGCAGAAGCGGGAGGGCAACCCAGGTGCAGATGGTGTTTCAGAATCCCTTTGCTTCCCTCAATCCGCGTTTTACCATTGCCCAATTGCTGACCGAACCCCTCATGCTCCAGGGCCTGGGTTCCCATGCGGACGAACGACTGGCATTGGCGGTGCGCTGGTTGGAACGCGTGGGGCTGAATGAACGGGCACTGAATCGCTACCCTCATGAATTCTCTGGAGGACAACGCCAGCGGATTGCCATTGCGCGTTGTCTGACCGTGAATCCGCGCGTGCTGATCTGTGACGAATCCGTTTCCGCCCTGGATGTGTCGGTTCAGGCTCAGGTGTTGAATCTGTTACGGGATCTGCAGGATGAACTCGACCTCAGCCTCCTGTTCATTTCCCATGATCTCGCCGTGGTTCGGTTCATGGCGGATGAAATTCTGGTCTTGTACGCCGGGCAGGTCGTGGAGCGGGGAAAAGCGGAAGATGTTTATGCGCGCCCACGACACCCTTATACCCAGCAGTTGCTCAAAGCCATTCCTCAGGGCATTCCACTCTCCTCTCAAGGGGCGGAATGAGGCGAGGATGCGGTTGGGTGATGGGTTTTGTGAAGGGCTGGATGCGTTCGGGCGGGAGAGCCCCGGTCCGGTTTTGAGTGGCCCTTGCTGTGGAGGGCATGCGCCCGACTGGGTTTTCTGTGGGCCTGTCGCTCATGCGCGGAAGGATGCTTCGTTGGCAGTGTGGACAGTTCGGCTTCCGGAGGGCTGGCAGGAAGGTCGGGGGAGGGGGCTGAGGGAGCGTTTTCTGCGGTTTTTGAAAAGGGGACCAGAATGACTCCCCCGCTGGCAATTCTGCGGTTGGACGCAATGCCGTTGATGCGTTTCAATTCCTCGCCGCTCATCCCGTATTCGTGGGCCACATGATCGATGGCTTCGCCTCGTTGCAACTGGCGGGTTTGCCAGGATACCAGGGTGATGTCCGGGTCATCCAGGCGCGCGATGAAAGAATTGGCTGCAGACACAGGGACCAGGATCGTCGTGTTCCGACTGGAATCGAGTTGAATCAGGGGGCGATTGAACCCGGGGTTCAACATCAGAAAATCCTCTTCGCTCAGTCCCGCCAGTTGAGCCGCTACTTTGGTGTCCAGTCTCTTGTGGGTGGTAATGGCAGAAAAGTAAGGTTCATCGGGAATGGGGGGAAGAATGAGACCGTAATGTTCCGGAGACAGGACGATGGCTTTGGCAGCCAGAAGACGCGGGATGTAATTACGGGTTTCATCGGATAAATTGAGGTGACCAAAGTCGATGGGTAACTGGCGGGCCCGGTTGTAGGCGATTTCGCGGCGAATTTTCCCCTCTCCGCAATTGTAGGCTGCCAGTGCCAGATCCCAGGAATGAAACTCGTCATACAGGCGCTGGAGATAATCCAGTGCGCTGTAAGTGGTCGCGACCACATCCTTCTGTCCGTCGTACCACCAATCCTTGTGCAAACCGAAGAGACGGGCCGTGGAGGGAATGAATTGCCATATGCCCGAGGCTTGGCTGCGTGACAGGGCGTGGGGATTGTAGGCGCTTTCCACCACGGGGAGAAGCGCGATTTCGGTGGGCATGCCACGGCGCTGTACTTCGTCGACAATGAAATACAGGTACATCCGACTGCGGTTGAGGGTTCTTTCCACATAATCCGGGCGGGCGGCAAACCAGGCAATATGTTTGGCGATCAATTGGTCATCCCGCTCATCCGTCAGGTCGGGCAGGGCGAATCCATTGCGGATTCGGTCCCAGACATCCCCCGGGGGGGCCTGATCACTGGCTTGAGGGGGTAATTCGGGATCGAGGGGCAGATCGAGGTCATCGAGAACGGAAGTCTGTGGGGATTCTTCGCCTACGAACGTCGGGGTGGGCGAGGGCGCAGAGGAGGGAGGCGGGTCCTGAGCCCAGCTCAGTCCCATCCAGCACAATAAACTCAAAAGCCCCAGTATTCTGGTCAGCACTGGTTTTTCCAGGTGCGTAACACGGTGAAGCGGGTCAATGGGTCGTTGCCCACGGGGGATCCCAGGTAATGATCCAGCGCCGGGGTCAGGGCGGGATCCGCGCTGCGCAGGAAAGGATTGGCCCGTCGTTCCCGACCGATCCGGCTGGGCAGGGTGGGTTCCCCTCGTTTGCGTTGAGCTCGGGCCTCTTTTGCCCAATCTTGAAGTTCCGGATTGTGCGGGTCTGCCCTCAAGGCGAAGTCCAGGTTACTCACCGTGTACTCATGGGCGCAGTAGACGGCGGTTTCGTCGGGCAGGGCAGCCAGTCGCTCCAGGGAGTGAAGCATCTGGGCGGGCGTCCCTTCGAAGATTCGACCGCAGCCGGCGGCAAACAGGGTATCGCCACAAAAGAGGCAATCCTGACCTACGTAGGCCACATGTCCCAGGGTATGTCCGGGAACTTCCAGTACGGTCAGGGTCAAACTCAGGGAGTTCAGGATGATTTCGTCTCCTGCGTGAAGGGGGTGGGTCGTGCCCGGAATGGATTCTCCCGCAGGGCCGTAAACCGTCAGGTCGGGAAAGCGGGTACGCAATTCCATCACCCCGCCGCAATGATCGGCATGGTGATGGGTGAGCAGGATGCCCTCCAGTTCCCAATGACCTCTCTCGAGAGTGGTCAGGACGGGGACGGCGTCTCCGGGGTCGACGACCCAGGCCTTGCGGTCATTGTGGATCAACCACAGGTAATTGTCGGCGAAGGCAGCGATCGGAACGATAGAAAAAGATTTAGGCATTTTCCACAACGAGACGAATTTGGACTACAATTTTGTCATGGAACAGAAAAACCTGCACGCTTGGCTCGAGACCCCACTGGGACAGTACGTTCTCCAGATGGAGCAGGACATGCTGGATCAGGCGGTGGCGAACCTCTTCGGCTTCAATGCGCTGCAGATCAGTTGGCCGCATCTGGACGGGTTGCGGACCAACCGGATTCCGCATCATATGACGTTGAGTCCATATCCGGGCGGGACCATCCAGGCTGAGCCCTGCGCCCTGCCTATCGCTTCTCAGAGCCTGGATCTCGTGGTCATGCCTCATGCTCTGGAATTTACAGAACACCCCCATGCCCTGCTGCGGGAAGTGGATCGGGTCATGCGCCCCGAGGGGAGGTTGGTTATTGTGGGTTTCAATCCCCGCAGTTTGTGGGGCGTGCGCCAGTTGTTCACCCTGAACCGACGGGTATCTCCATGGTCGGGGCATTTCATCAGCCTCTCGCGCCTCAAGGATTGGCTGGCCCTGCTGAGTTTCGATATGGATGGCGGGCGCTTTGGCGCTTATGCTCCTCCTTTTACCAGCGCTCACTGGCTGCATCGTTTCCGGTTTATGGAACTGGCAGGCGATCGCTGGTGGGGGGTGGGCGGAGGGATTTATCTGCTGCAGGCGGTCAAGCGAGTACACGCCATGCGCCTGATCACGCCCCGCTGGCAACCTCAAAACAGGGTGGAACCTTCTCTGGCTGCCGCAGTGCGTAGCGGGGGAGTACGTCGGCAAGGAACGCAACCCTCTGCAAAAGATAACGTGGTTCCTCTGTTGCCTCGTCCCAAAGCCGTGCCGGTATCGCCCCAGTCATGAGTGTGGTTCGGATCTACACGGACGGGGCCTGCAGTGGCAACCCCGGACCGGGGGGCTGGGGGGTGTGGTTGCACAGTTCGGGGGGGGAGCGCGAACTCTGGGGGGGGGTTGCGCAAACCACCAACAATCGCATGGAATTGCAGGCGGTCATCGAAGGATTGGCCGCCTTGACAAGGCCCTGTCAGGTGGAACTGTATACCGATTCCCAATATGTCCAGAAAGGCATCCAGGAATGGATTCATGCCTGGCGTCGCAATGGTTGGCTTACCTCTGCCCGCAAGCCGGTGCGAAATGCCGATTTGTGGCAGACCCTCTGGGAGGCGACCCAGCGTCACCAGATTTCCTGGTACTGGGTCAAAGGTCATGCAGGGGATTTGGGCAACGAACGGGCCGATGCGTTGGCACGGCGCGGCCTGGAAGAAAAGGGGCGGGCATGCGCTGGGTGATGCTCGACACCGAGACCACCGGGTTGGACCCGCGTCAGGGGCATCGTCTGGTGGAAATCGGGTTGGTGGAAATCGTTGACCGACGTCGTACGCGTACCTGGCATCACTACCTCAACCCAGGGCGAGACAGTGATCCGGGCGCCTTGGAAAAGCATGGTCTGACGACGAGTTTTTTGAAGGACAAACCTTTCTTCGGTGGGGTGGTTGAAAGTTTCATCGAATTTTTGTGCGATCCTCCGCAGGGCATGCCGCTGAACGGTTTGATCATCCACAACGCCGCCTTTGATCTGGGATTTCTCGATCATGAGTTGGGTTTGTTGGGAAGGCCGGCGTTGCTTGCCCATCTGCCGGAGGGGGTGTTGGTGGATTCCCTCAAGGTGGCGCGCGAATTGTTTCCGGGCAAACGTAACAGTTTGGATGCGCTCTGCGAACGGTATGAAATCGATCATGCCCACCGCACGTTCCATGGTGCGCTACTGGATGCCGAGTTGCTGGGGGAAGTCTACCTGGCCATGACGCGCGGCCAGGAAAATCTGTGGATGCCCGAAGAATCTTCCCGGGATTCGATGCAGATGCCCGGTTACGTCGCCTCGGCTTCGGCGCATCGATTACGCGTACTGCAGGCAACCGAAGTGGAAATGGAGGCTCACCGTACCCAATTGGAACGAATCGATCAAGCCAGCGGCGGGCGTATGCTGTGGCGGTCCGAGGTATCCTGAGGGGAAGACAGGGTGGCTTGCAGTAACTGGCGGTAACGCGCCTGGTCAGGCGGGGTTCCCTGACGTTGGGATTCCCACAGGATCTGACCCAGACAGTCCAGAAGACGGTGGCGAGCTTCATGTTCGTCGCGGGTGGTCTGACACAGGCGCTGAAAAATTGCGCTGATCCCCGGGGGGTGATCGATGCCCAGTTGTTCCTCGAGAGCAAGATGCAGGGACAGATGCAAAAAGGGGTTCATGCCCCCATCCTCCGGGCCCCAGGTGCGTTCCAGCGTTTCTTCGGAAGTCGATTCGAGCAGCGGATGAAATTCCGGGTGATATTGGATGACTTCCGCAGCCAGTGCCTCCAGCGGGCTCAGCAAGCGTCCGTTACGTTGCCCTTGCCAGGTTTCCATGAAAAATTTCCGGACTTCTTCGCGGCTGGGATTAAACATGGATTTTCCCCGTGTCACAGAGATCCTGGATCGGGCAGACGCCGCAGCGGGGCGCTCGTGCCTGGCAGACATGTCGACCCTGCAGGATCAACCAGTGATGGGCATGCTGCAGAAAAGGCGCGGGAACGGCGCGCAGCAGGGCCTGCTCCACCGCCAGGGGCGTGGTTCCACGGGCCAGTCCCGTACGGTTGGCAACCCGAAAGACATGGGTATCCACGGCGATGGTGGGGTGACCGTAGAGGATATTGAGGACGACATTGGCGGTTTTGCGTCCCACGCCGGGTAAGGCTTCCAGTTCGCCTCGGGTCTCGGGCACCTGTCCTTCATGTCGTTCCACCAGAAGTTTGGCCATTTCAAGGGCATGACGCGCCTTTGCCCGATACAAACCCAAGGTACGGATGGCTTGTTCAAAGGCCGCCAATCCCAGCGCCAGCAAGTCCTGCGGACCCCGCAGGGTAGGAAACAGAGGCGCGGTGACCCGGTTGACTCCCACATCGGTAGACTGAGCCGACAGGAGAACTGCCAGGAGTAACTGAAAAGGCGTATGCCAGACCAGTTCGGTGGCGGGGTGGGGATTGGCGTGCGCCAATCGCTCAAACAACTGTTGGCGTTGGGCAGGAGTCATCGAGCGGGGCGGCGGGTAAAAAGGTAATGCAATTTTCCGGGCAGGGGGAAAGACAATTTTCACAACCGGTGCACAGTGCGTGCAGGATGGTATGCATCCAGCGTGCGGCACCCACGATGGCTTGTTCGGGACAGGCGCGCAGGCACTTGAAACAACCGATGCAGCGTGTCTCGTCGATCAGTGCGATTTGTCGGCGGGTGGCCAGGGTGGGATTCATGTCGGGCGGTCACTTTCCAGAATCGCGCGGATCAGGTCCGGTCCTCGATAGATCAGGCCGGTGTAGACCTGGACCAATTGGGCACCGGCGACCAGCATGGCCTGGGCACGCGCTGCGCTGGTGATGCCGCCGACGCCGATGATGGGCAGAGCCCCGTCCAGCGTGTGGGCCAGATGGGCCACCACGGTCAGGGATTTTTCATGGAGGGGGCCCCCGCTCAATCCCCCGGTTTCCTGCCCATGGGGCAAGTGCGAGATAGAATCGCGGGTAATCGTGGTATTGGTGGCGATCACCGCATCCATGTGCTCTTCCACCAGAATCTGCGCAATGTCTGTCAGGGCTGCGGGGGTGAGGTCGGGGGCGATTTTGATGGCAATGGGTAAGGGACGTCCCAGTCGTTCCACCCACCGGAGTCGTTCTTCATGAAGGGCGCGCAGGAGCGGGGGCAGAGCCTCGGTTCCCTGCAGTTGGCGTAGGTTTTGGGTATTGGGGGAGGAGATATTGACCGTGACATAATCGGCGTGGGGCGCCACCGCGATGAGTGCGGACCGATAATCCTCCACGGCGCGTTCCAGGGGGGTGTCGAAATTTTTGCCGATATTGATGCCGAGGAGGGCAGACGGGCGCCATTGGCGGACCTGTTCCACCAGTGCGGCCACGCCATGATTGTTGAACCCCAGGCGGTTGATCAATCCTTCCGCTGCGGGGAGACGAAAGACCCGGGGGCGGGGGTTGCCATTTTGTGGGCGTGGGGTGACCGTACCGACTTCGATGAACCCGACACCGAGGGCGGCAAGACCCTGAAGGCAGGTTCCGTTTTTGTCCAGGCCTGCAGCAATCCCCAGGGGGTTGGCAAAGGTCAGACCCATGACGGTACGCGGGCGGGTGGAAACCAGGTGTCCCGGTTGAACCAGGCCGCATCGGGCAGCCCGGTCCAGGGCAGTCAGGGAGAGGGCGTGGGCGGTTTCGGGGTCGAGGCGAAACAGCAGGGATCGAGCAATGGGATAGAGCATCAGTGGGGGTCAGCGTATCGGCGAGTCAAGGGATTCAAGGAGTTCAGGGAAAGAGATCCAGGCACCGGAAACCCTGGCTTCAAGGGGCTGGAAGCGGCTTTTGTACGCCATTTTGGCGCAGGAGCGGATCCAGTATCCCAGATAGAGCCAGGGAAGTCCTTGAGTTTGGCATTCCTCGATCTGCCAGAGGATATTATAAGTGCCGTAGGAAGTTCCGGGTATGTCTGGCTCATAAAAGGTGTAAACCGAAGAAAGTCCCTGAGCCAGTTCATCGATCAGGCTGACCATGCGCAGTTGTCCTTTTTCTCGAAACTCCACCAGCCGGGTAGGCAGGGAAGATTGTAGCAGGAATTGGCGGTACTGGTCTTCGCCAGAGCGATCCTGGGTGATTTCTCGATGACGTGCATGCTGGTATCGGGTATACAGCGAAAAATGCTCCGATTCGAAACGCAAGGGCAGTGAGCGCGCCTCCAGACATCGATGCTGTTTCCAAACTCGGCGCTGAACACGCGAGGGGGAAAAGTCCCGTACCCGGATCCGTACGGGAATACAGGCGCGGCAGCGGGGACAGTGGGGACGGTAGGTAAAGAGCCCACTGCGGCGAAAGCCATTTTCCACCAGGATACTGTACAGTTCCTGATCGATCTGAGGGCCGGGGGCCACGACTTGAGAGCGTGCGTTCTGCCCCGCCAGATAACTGCAGGGATAACTGGCCGTGACATAACACTGCACGGGCTGGGTCGGAAGGTCGTAAAGATGCGTCATGGGGACACTCCAGGCGCGTCATTCACGGGTTTTGGGCGAAGCACGCAAGAAATCGGTAGCGTTCATGTCCCCTAGTATAATACGAGGTTCTGGCTGTGCAAAATCATTGAGAGGGCGGCGGTGAAATCGTGAAGGAGAGATCGGCATGAGAAGAGGTGGAAAGTGATCGGTTCCATGATGGGACGCCCGTTGCTGGTTTCTGCCTTGCTGGAACATGCGGCCCGCTGGCATGGAAAAACCACCGTGATTTCCCAACGCGCGCCCCAGGATGGGGTGACCTTTGATTGGGAAGGCATCGATCGGCGTACCCGTCGTTTGGCCCAGGCCTTGATTCGTCTGGGGGTTCGTCCGGGCGATCGGGTGGGGACACTGGGCTGGAATCATCATCGCCATCTGGAAGCCTATTACGCGATCCCCGGCATTGGGGCGATTTGTCATACCCTCAATCCACGCTTGTTTCCGGAACAACTGGTCCAAATCCTGCAAGATGCGGAAGACGTGGGTCTGCTGGTGGATTCCGGGCATCTTTCCCTGTTGCCGATCCTTGAAAACCTGGGCGTACGTTTGCCCTGGGTGATCGTGATGGGCGAACCCGGTGATGCCCCTGCGCCGGTCCCGGGGACGTGGTTTGACTATGAAACCCTGTTGGCCGAAGAAAATGGGGGCTTCGACTGGCCAGACTGGCCAGAGGAGCAAGCCGCCGGCCTCTGTTTTACCTCGGGAACCACGGGGCGGCCCAAAGGGGTCGCGTACTCCCACCGTTCCACCGTACTTCACGCCATGAGTGTGGCCTTGCCCGACAGCCTCGGGTTTTCGGCTTGTGATTCGGTATTGCCGGTGGTTCCCTTGTTTCATGCCAATGCCTGGGGATTTCCTCATGCGGCCGCTCTGGTGGGGGCCAAACTGGTGTTGCCCGGCCCCTGGCTGGATGGCGCAACCCTGTATGCCCTGTTGGAGCGCGAGGAAGTCACGATCAGTGCGGGAGTCCCCACGGTGTGGCGAGGTTTGATGACTTTTCTGCAGACGCAGAGGATGAAACTGCATCATCTGCGTCTGCTCGGGGTGGGAGGAGCGGCTTGTCCTTCGACCTTGGTGCGTTTTTTCGAGCGTGAACAGAAAGTGACGGTGCGGCCGGGGTGGGGTATGACGGAAACCAGTCCGGTGGCAGCGCTCATGAGCCCCAAACGGGCACAGGCAGGGCTATCCGGCGAGGCGCGCTGGCACTGGTTGGAGAAATCGGGGCGCCCTCCCTTTGGCGTGGATATGCGGTTGATGGACGATGAGGGACGGGAAGTGATCCGGGATGGAAAGACCCCCGGTCATCTGGAGGTGCGCGGCCCGTGGATTTGTGAATACTACTGGAAAGAGGCACGGGGGACGGGGCGTCCCTGGTTTCCGACCGGTGATGTGGCCACTCTGGATGAGGATGGCTTCCTGCAGATTACGGATCGTGTCAAAGATCTGATCAAGAGTGGAGGAGAATGGATCAGTTCGGTTCAGGTGGAACAGGCTGCCTTACTTCATCCTGCCCTGCGCGAAGCGGCGGTGATCGGCTTTCCTGACCCGCATTGGGGGGAACGTCCGCTGTTGATCATGGTGCTGGAAGCAGGAAAGGCGGTGGAGGAAAATGAATTACGACAACATCTGGCTCGGCATGTGGCGCGCTGGTGTGTGCCCGATCGATTTCTGACCGTGGACAGTCTGCCTTATACTGCCACGGGCAAGGTGGACAAGGTGGCTTTGCGTCAGCGCCATGGCGGGTGAGGAGTTGATTGTCTGAGGTTCGGACATAAAAAAGACCAGGTTCGACCGCGTGGGCGGAAGAAACCTGGTCCAAATGACCACGGGGCATTCAAGCCCCGTTCACGCACCTAAGCGTTTTGAATGTTTGAGGCTTGCTTTCCTTTGGGTCCTTGGGTGACATCGAAGGAGACTTTCTGACCTTCCTTCAGGGTTTTGAACCCGCCCATCTGGATGGCGGAAAAATGAGCGAAGAGATCTTCGCTTCCGTCATCGGGGGTGATGAAACCATAACCTTTAGAATCGTTGAACCACTTGACTGTACCTGTTGCCATGTTTGCTTTCCTGTTGATGATTTGGGCCTTAAACCCGGATAAGGTTTGAGTTTCAAGGCCAGCAAACGGCAAAACCGGTGATGCAGACAACTTGGAACCAAACTCCAGTTGCACTTTTACGCGAGTTTGGGTCTGATCGTCAAGAGGAAATTCAGATTTTTTTGGGAAAAAGGTCAATTTTGTATAAAAAATGATCAGAAATGGATTTTTTGAGCAAAGGGGTTGCGAAAATTCTTGAAAAGTTTAGACTGAAACCATATCTTCAGAAGCAGTGGAAAGGGGAGATCGAGGTCGGTGAGTTTCCTCACGGTTGACTGGATCCGGTGGGGGGGGGTGATGAGTCGGGAATTGACAACGGTGCTGGAAAGAAAGGAGACCCGGGCGAATCCGCCCCCGCTCTTCGATGTCCTGTTGCTGAATGACGATTACACCCCCATGGACTTTGTGGTGGACGTGCTCGGACGGGTGTTCGGTCTGGGGCAGGAGGCGGCGGTGCGGGTCATGTTGCAGGTTCACACGGAGGGTCGCGGACTCTGTGGCACGTATCCGCACGATATTGCCGCAACGCGGGTGGCGCGTGTTGTCACTCTGGCGCGCGCAGCGCAACATCCTTTGCAATGTATCATGGAGGAACGAGGATCATGATTGCCCAAGAACTGGAAGTCAGTCTACATATGGCCTTTGTGGACGCACGTCAGAAGCGCCACGAGTTTATCACTGTGGAGCATCTGTTGTTGTCCCTGACGGAAAATGCCGCTGCATTGGAGGTATTGCAGGCCTGTGGCGCCGATGTCGGGGGGTTGCGCGAAAAGTTGAGCACGTTCATCCAGGAAAACAATCCCCAGACCGGGGGAACCGGGACGGTGGATACCCAGCCCACGCTGGGTTTTCAGCGGGTCATTCAGCGCGCCATCCTGCATGTTCAATCCTCGGGCAAAAAGGAGGTGACCGGTGCCAACGTTCTGGTGGCCATCTGCGGGGAAAAGGATTCCCATGCCGTGTTTTTCCTCAACCAGCAGGGCATTACCCGTCTGGATATGGTGAACTTCATGATTCACGGCGTGAGCAAGGTGAAAAGTTCTGCATCTCTCCAAAAAGAAGAGGCGACCGCCGATGGAGAGGGCGAGGTAGTCGCCGGACGGGAATTGCAAAACTTCACGGTTGATCTCAATGCGCAGGTGGTTGCGGGAAAGATCGACCCCCTCATTGGACGGGATCGGGAAGTGGAACGAGTCGTCCAGATCCTGTGCCGCCGCCGCAAGAACAATCCTCTGCTGGTGGGAGAAGCGGGGGTGGGTAAAACGGCCATCGCCGAAGGACTGGCGTCGCGCATCGTGAGCGGGGAAGTCCCCGAAATTCTCAAGTCTGCCACGGTTTACAGCCTCGACATAGGGGCTTTGCTGGCAGGGACCAAATACCGGGGAGATTTCGAACAACGGCTCAAAGCGGTGCTCAGACAGTTGAAGGAAGACCCCCACAGCATCCTGTTCGTTGACGAGATTCATACGCTGATCGGCGCAGGCGCCTCTTCAGGAGGTACCCTGGATGCTTCCAACCTGCTGAAGCCTGCGCTTTCAAGGGGTAATCTGCGCTGCATCGGTGCGACGACCTACACCGAGTTTCGCGGTGTTTTCGAGAAAGATCATGCCTTGGCCCGGCGGTTCCAGAAGGTGGATGTGAGCGAGCCTTCCGTGGAAGACACGGTGCAGATCCTGCGCGGGTTGAAGTCTCGTTTCGAGGTCCACCACGGGGTTCGCTACAGTGATGCGGCCATTACCAGTGCGGCGGAACTGGCGGCCCGTTTCATCAACGATCGCCATTTGCCGGACAAGGCCATCGACGTGATCGACGAAGCGGGGGCGGCGCAACGCATTCTCCCCAAGTCCCGACAACGCAAGTGGATCGGCAAGGCGGAAATCGAGGATATCGTGGCCAAGATTGCTCGTATTCCCGTGCACAATATTACCCGTTCCGACCGTACCGCGCTCAAAACGCTGGACCGTGACCTGAAAGCGGTGGTCTTTGGCCAGGATCGGGCCATCGATGCCTTGAGTGCTGCCATCAAAATGGCGCGTAGTGGGTTGGGAAACCCTCAAAAACCCGTGGGCTCCTTTCTGTTTTCCGGACCGACGGGGGTGGGAAAGACGGAAGTGGCCCGCCAACTGGCTTATGTCCTGAAAGTGGAACTGATTCGTTTCGACATGTCCGAGTACATGGAACCCCATGCCGTCTCCCGTCTCATTGGCGCGCCACCGGGGTATGTGGGGTTCGATCAGGGGGGATTGTTGACGGAAGCCATCACCAAAAACCCGTACTCGGTCCTGTTGCTGGATGAAATTGAAAAAGCGCACCCTTCCATCACCAACATACTGCTTCAGGTGATGGACCATGGAACTTTGACGGACAACAATGGGCGCAAGGCAGATTTTCGGAATACCATCCTGATCATGACCACCAATGCGGGGGCCGAGGCCTTGACCCATACCAGCATCGGTTTCATGAGCGCACAAACCCAGGGAAACCTGGGCGAGGAAGAAAAGGAAATCAAGCGCCTGTTTTCTCCCGAATTCCGCAATCGGCTGGATGCGCGAATCTCCTTCGCAGCCCTGGACAGCGATATCATTCTGCGGGTGGTGGACAAGTTCCTCATGCAACTCGAGTCCCAATTGCATGAAAAACGCGTGGAAGCCACCTTCACCGAACGCCTGCGGGCCTATTTGGCGCGCGAGGGCTTCGATCCCCTGATGGGTGCGCGTCCCATGGCGCGCTTGATACAGGATACGATCCGGCGTGCCTTGGCGGATGAATTGCTGTTCGGGCGTCTGGCACAGGGAGGGAAGGTAGTGGTAGATCTGACCGAGGAAAACAAGATTCGCCTCGAGTTTGAAGAAAACCTGGCTGAAAGCGTACATTGACCCGTTAAAAACCTTTCTTCCCCCGCAGTCCGACCTTTATAATGGTGCCACCAAGGCTAACGGGGGGAGGGGGTTGTGGATCTATTTTCTGACGCTGACGAACTGGTGCGCATGGATGCGTGGTGGAGGGCTGCCAACTACCTGTCCGTGGGGCAAATCTATCTGAAGGACAATCCGCTGCTCGAGCGTCCGCTTACGCTGGAGGATGTCAAACCCCGTCTGCTGGGACACTGGGGGACGACGCCGGGACTCAATTTCATCTACGTTCACATGAATCGGGTCATTCTGGAGCGGGACCTGTCCATGATCTACCTGGCGGGACCGGGTCACGGTGGGCCGGGGATGGTGGCCAACACCTGGCTGGAAGGCACCTACAGCGAAATTTATCCGCAGGTTTCCCGGGACCGGGTGGGGATGCGCCGCCTGTTCAGGCAGTTCTCCTTTCCGGGCGGGATCCCCAGTCATGTGGCGCCGGAAACGCCCGGTTCGATCCATGAGGGCGGGGAGTTGGGGTATGCCCTTTCTCATGCCTACGGGGCCGTGTTTGACAATCCGGACCTGATCGCCTGCTGTGTGGTAGGGGATGGGGAAGCCGAGACCGGCCCCATGGCCGCTTCCTGGCATTCCAATAAATTTCTCGATCCGCGCCGGGACGGGGCCGTGCTGCCGATCTTGCATCTGAACGGCTACAAGATCGCCAACCCCACGATCTTGGGGCGTATGCCCGAGGAAGAAGTGACGGCCCTGTTTCAGGGCTATGGTTACCAGCCTCACTGGGTCTCGGGCGATGATCCCATGACCATGCATGCACAGATGCGCGATACGTTGAACCAGGTGCTGGATGACATCCGGGAGATACAACGGGTCGCTCGTTCGGGACAAGGAGCGCTCCTCCGGGCGCATTGGCCCATGATCATCCTGCGCAGTCCAAAGGGGTGGACCGGTCCAAAGACCGTGGATGGACAGAAAACCGAAGGATTCTGGCGCGCGCATCAGGTTCCCCTGTCTGAACTGCGCTCACGCCCCGACCATCTCCAACTTCTGGAAGACTGGATGCGTTCTTACCGCCCTCAGGAACTGTTTGATGCCGAGGGGCATCTGCGTCCCTCCCTGGCGGCCCTGGCCCCCCTGGGCACGCGCCGTATGAGCGCCAATCCTCACGCCAACGGGGGGCTTTTGCGGCGCGATCTGGTCTTGTCCGATTGGCGCGTCCATGCCCTGTCCGTCCCTCGGGCAGGACAACAGGAAGCCGAAGCAACCCGTATCATGGGGCGTTTCCTGAGGGATGTCATGGCGTCCAATCAAGACAACTTCCGTTTGTTCGGCCCGGATGAAACGGCGTCCAATCGCCTGAATGCCGTATTTGAAGTGACGGACCGGACCTGGGGGCTGCCCGTGCTTCCCGAGGATGACCATCTGGCGGCAGATGGTCGGGTCATGGAAATTCTTTCCGAGCACACTTGCCAAGGCTGGCTGGAAGGCTATCTGCTGACGGGGCGCCATGGCCTGTTCTCGTGCTACGAGGCTTTCATCCATCTGGTGGATTCCATGTTCAACCAGCATGCCAAGTGGCTCAAGACCACGGCACACCTGCCCTGGCGTCCTCCCCTGGCCTCGCTCAATTATCTGTTGACCTCCCACGTCTGGCGCCAGGACCACAATGGATTCTCCCATCAGGACCCCGGTTTTCTGGATCATGTGGTCAACAAGAAGGCCGATGTCATTCGGGTCTATCTTCCGCCGGATGCCAATACCCTATTGTGCGTGACCGATCATTGCCTGCGTAGTCAGCATCGGGTCAATGTGATCGTGGCTGGCAAGCAGCCTGCCTTGCAGTGGCTGGATCGGGATGCCGCTGCCGCCCATGTGGCGGCAGGGATCGGCCGGTGGGACTGGGCCAGTTCCGAAGGCAACGGCGTCCCCGATGTGGTCATGGCCTGCTGTGGCGATGTGCCCACTCTGGAGACCCTGGCGGCGGTGGATATTTTGCGCCGCGAATTGCCGGATCTGCGAATACGGGTGGTGAACGTGGTGGACCTGATGACCCTGCAACCCCACGAGGAACATTCTCATGGTCTCTCGGCACCGGATTTCGAGGCCCTGTTTACGCCCCATTGCCCGGTCATCTTTGCTTTCCATGGCTATCCCTGGCTGATCCATCGCCTCATTTATCGCCATGCCAACAGCGCCCATTTTCATGTGCGCGGGTACAAGGAAGAAGGGACCACCACCACGCCCTTCGACATAACCGTGCTCAATGAGTTGGACCGTTTCCATCTGGTCATGGATGTGCTCGACCGGGTGGCTGTTCCGGCGGAGCGGGGTGCGCTCTTGCGGCAACAGATGGTGGATCGTCTGACGGCCCATCGCGCCTATGTCTGCGAGTTTGGTGAAGATCAAGCGGAAATTCGGGAATGGCGGTGGCCCCACTAACCCTCCTGGTTCTCAACAGTGGTTCCTCTTCTTTGCGTGCCACCCTGTTCCAGGGGGAAGAGGGCGTTCGTCACTGGCATTTTTCCGGAATCGCAGACCACGAAAGCGCACTTCAGTCTCTGCTGAACGATCTGGAAGGCCAGCGTCCGGATGGCGTGGTTCACCGGTTGGTGCATGGGGGCGCCGTCATGGAAGTGGCACGGGTGATCGATGGGGTGGAGCGGAGTCGGCTCGAGGCATTGGTGCCCTTGGCCCCGCTTCATCTGCCCGCCAACCTGAGGGGCGTGGACCTCTGCACGACCTATTTTCCCGTACCCCAGATCGCTTGCTTCGATACGGCCTTTCATGCCACCTTGCCGGCTCTGGCCATGCGCCTGCCCGTTCCTGCCCGTTTTCATCTGCGCAAATTCGGTTTTCATGGCTTGAGTTATGCCCACCTGGCTCGGCGCCTGCCAGGGGTTCTGGGTCTGCGGCGAGCCCTGGGGAGAGTCGTGGGGATGCATCTCGGACAAGGTACCAGTGCCTGTCTCCTGCATCACCTGACGTCCGTCGAGACGACCATGGGATATAGCCCGGCGGGAGGGTTGGTGATGGGAACGCGCAGCGGAGATCTGGACCCAGGGGTCATTCTGGCACTGGGGCTGGAGTTGACATGGGATGAACTGGCCCAGGTGGTTTACCACGAAATGGGCCTATGGGCTTTGTCCGGGGAGATCAGTGCCGACATGAAAACCTTGTTGGCGGATGGTCGGGAAGAGGCCCGTTTTGCCGTGGAATATTTTTGTCGGCGGGTGGCGCAGAGCGTGGGCGGTATGGCCACCCTGTTGGGCGGGCTGGATGCGCTGGTCTTTACCGGGGGCATTGGAGAGCATGCCGGAGCAGTTCGGTCGCTCATCGTGCAGTCCTTGTCTTTTCTCGGGTTTGCCTTGGACGAGGGAGCCAATCAGGAAAATGCGCCCCTCATTTCCACGGCGCAGAGTCTTCCCGTTCTGATCATTCCTGCCGACGAGGAAGATCTGATGCGTGAGGTGGCGACGCCGCTCTTCACTCTCCGGCATTGAGGCGGGGGCCATGGCCAATCTTCAGGAAATCCGGAGCAAAATCGGGACCGTACAGAATTTGCAGAAGTTGACGCGGGCCATGGAGATGGTGGCACGCAGCAAGATCGGCAAGATCATGATGCGCATGGAGGCAGCCCGTCCCTTTGGCGAGAAAGTGCGCGTCATTGCGGCACATATGCACCATGCTCGTCTCGAGTACCACTCTCCCTACCTGACCCAGCGCATGCCCATGAAACGGGTGGGGCTGATTCTGGTGACCACCGACAAGGGGATGTGTGGCGGTTTGAATACCCGCTTGTTTCGCCAATTGGGAGAGCATCTGAGGGAATGGAGCCGGAACGGGGTGGTGCCGGAAGTGTGCGTGATCGGCAATCAGGGGCTGAGTTTCATGCGCCGTCTGGGTTTGCCGGTGGTCGCGCAGGTGGTGGGACTGGGGGACACGCCCAGGATGGAACGACTGGTCGGTCCTCTGGATGTGATCCTGAAGAAGTTTCGGGAAGGTCGGATCGATGGCGTATTCCTGGCCTATTCGCATTTTGTCAACGTGCTGGTTCAGCGCCCCGTGGTGGAAGTCCTGTTGCCGCTCTCGGGCGAGCGACTGGGCGCGCCGACGGGACCTTGGGATTATCTGTACGAGCCGGATCCATCGACGGTCGTGGATCGCATGCTGCGCCGTTACCTGGAAACCCTGATCTGGCTGGCGGTGGCGGAGAACATGGCTTCCGAGCAAGGGGCGCGGATGATGGCGATGAAGGCGGCCAGTGACAATGCCCGGGAAGCGATGGAAGACCTTCAGCACCTCTACCACCGTTCTCGCCAGGAACAAATCACCCGCGAGTTGGTCGAGATCACCTCCGGGGCGGCAGCGACGGGGGGGGCGGGATGAAGTTATTCCAGGTGGATATCGTCAGTCTGGAACGATCGGTTTTTTCGGGGCAGGCTTCCTTCGTGGTGATCCCGGGGGAACAGGGCGATTTGGGAATTTTGCCGGGCCATGCTCCGCTCATGGCGGAATTGCGTCCGGGCTGGGTGCGGGTGGATCAGGGAGATCCTGTGGCCGAAGAGCATTTTTATGTTTCCGGGGGTGCGGTGGAGGTCCAGCCGGAACGGGTGACCATCTTGCTCGATTTCGTCCTGACAGCGCCGGAAGACATAGGCGGGGAGGAGCAGGAGAGGCAGCAGGCCCGGGAGAATCTATTGCGTGCGCGGGTATCGGCGCTCGAATATGCCCAGATGGAAGCGGCTCTCTACAAGGCCCTGAATGGCTTGCAGAGTGGGCAACATCCCCTGCGGCGCAAGAGAATCCGTTGAAATGGGCGGTCATGACAGGAAAATCGGGTAAAATCCGGGGTGCTGTCCAACCTTTTACCTTCAGTCGAAACGGATCATGAAATCTTCCGCCCTGCGTACGCGTTTTCTGCAGTTCTTTGCCCGGCACGGACATACCATCGTGCCTTCCAGTTCCCTGGTGCCTGCCCATGACCCGACCCTGCTCTTCACCAACTCGGGCATGGTCCAGTTCAAGGATGTCTTTCTCGGCAAGGAACAGCGCCCTTACACGCGCGCCACCAGTAGCCAGCGCAGTGTGCGTGCGGGGGGGAAGCACAATGATCTGGAGAATGTGGGCTATACGGCACGCCATCATACCTTCTTCGAGATGCTGGGAAATTTCAGTTTTGGCGACTATTTCAAACGCGCCGCCATCGGGTACGCCTGGCAATTTCTGACGGAGGAACTGGGGTTACCCAAGGAGCGCTTGTGGGTGACGGTTTACCATGATGATGAAGAAGCCGCCACGATCTGGCTCGATGAGATCGGCGTGGATCCCGCCCGGTTTACCCGTATTGCCACGGCAGACAACTTCTGGCAGATGGGCGATACGGGGCCCTGCGGACCCTGCAGCGAAATTTTTTATGACCATGGTCCCGACGTGGCGGGAGGCCCCCCAGGGTCGGCCGAGTCTGAGGGCGATCGGTACATCGAAATCTGGAATCTGGTGTTCATGCAGTTCAATCGCGATGAACAGGGGGTATTGCATCCCTTGCCACGTCCTTCGGTGGATACGGGAATGGGGCTGGAACGAATTGCGGCGATTTTGCAGGGCGTACACAGCAACTACGAGATCGATCTGTTTCGTGATCTGATTGCGGCGGCCCAACGTCATACGGGGGCTTCGGACCCAGCCAGCCAGTCCTTGCGCGTCATTGCCGACCATATCCGGGCCTGCGCCTTTCTGATCGTGGATGGCATCGTTCCGGGAAACGAGGGGCGGGGTTATGTGCTGCGCCGTATCATCCGGCGTGCCATTCGTCACGGTTATCGACTGGGGCAGAAAAAGCCCTTCTTTTACCGCTTGGTGGAGGATCTGGTGACGGTGATGGGCGAGGCCTATCCCGAACTGGTGGCGGTGCAGGAGCGGGTGAAGGCCGTGCTTCTGCAGGAAGAGGAACGTTTTGCCGAAACGCTCGAGCATGGACTGGCCGTGCTGGATGAGGCGCTGCGTCTGAACGCCGAACATCTCTCCGGCGAGGTGATCTTTCGTCTTGCGGATACCTATGGATTTCCCGTGGACCTGACCGCAGACATTGCGCGTGAACGGGGAGCGACGCTGGACAGGGAGGGCTTTGAGCAGGCCATGGCGCAACAACGTGAACGGGCCCGTGCAGCTTCACGCTTCACGGCACACAGCGGCGTGGAGTATGACGGACCCGCGACGACCTTTGTCGGATATGACCTGCTCCAGGAGTCGAGCGTGGTACAGGCCCTCTATCATGAAGGAAGTCCGGTGCCCCGACTGGAGGCGGGTCAGGAAGGGATCGTGGTGCTCGATCGCACCCCGTTCTACGCCGAAGCAGGAGGACAAGTGGGGGATCGGGGGTGGCTGAAAGGAAATGCCGGTCATTTCGAGGTGGCTGATACCCAAAAAATCCAGGCTCAGGTTTTTGGTCATCAGGGGCGCCTGCTCGAGGGAGCCTTGACCGTGGGTGACCCCGTGTTGGGACGCGTCGACGAAACGGCGCGCCAGCAGGCCGCCCTCAACCACTCGGCCACCCATCTGCTGCATGCAGCCTTGCGTGCAGTGTTGGGTAGTCATGTGGCTCAGCGGGGTTCGCTGGTGGATGCCCAGCGCACCCGTTTCGACTTTTCCCACGGCGAATCCTTGACGAACGAGCAGATGCAGGCGGTGGAAACGCTGGTCAACGGTGAGATTCGGCGGAATGTGCCGGTTTCCGTTCGGACGATGAAGTACGATGAGGCCCTGCGGCAGGGGGCCATGGCCTTGTTCGGCGAAAAATATGGTGCCGAGGTGCGGGTCATCGGCATGGGCGCATTTTCCACCGAACTGTGTGGGGGAACGCATGCCACCCGGACGGGAGACATCGGATTGTTTCGCCTGGTGGCCCAGTCCGGCGTGGCGGCAGGGACCCGGCGAGTGGAGGGTGTGACGGGCGCAGCGGCCCTGCTTTGGACCCAACAGGAACAGCGCCAACTGTACGATCTCGCGCAGAGACTCCATGCCTCACCCCACGAAGCCGCCAAACGCCTGCAGCAACTGCTGGAGCAAGGCCAGGCGCGGGAGCGGGAATTGTCTCGCCTGAAGACGCAGGTCGCGGCGCGGGTCGGAGTGGCTCTGCTCGATCAGGCGCTGGTCGTGGAGGGTGTACGGATTCTGGCGACCTCCTTGCCCGATACCGATGCCAAAGGTCTCCGTGAAGCCTGGGATGCCCTCAAGGGGCAAGCCGGCTCTGCGGTGATCGTGCTGGCGGCGGTACAGGAAGGACGCGTGGCGATGCTGGCGGGCGTGACTGCCGACCTGATCCCGCGCGTCAAGGCCGGGGAACTGGTGGGCTATCTTGCTCAGCAGGTGGGGGGGAAGGGAGGAGGGCGTCCCGACCTGGCCCAGGCCGGAGGGACCCGACCTGACGCATTACCGGCGGCGTTGGACTCGGTTCTGTCCTGGGTCAGCGCACGTCTTCAAGGGTCAGCGTGACACCTCGAGGTTGTCGATGAGGCGTGTGCGCCCCAGGCGTGCGGCCCCCAAAACCACCAGGGAACGATCCTCCGGGGAGGGTTCGCCCAGATCCTGGGCACGGCGCACGACCATATAATCCGTCGACCAGCAGGTGGGATCGAGTTGGCTTTGCTCCAGGCTTTCTTGCGGCGTTTTTCCCTGTTTCAAGGCTTCGGCCACGGCCTCGAGGGCTCGGTAGAGTTCGGGAGCACGGTCCCGTTCCGCCGGGCTCAGGTAACTGTTGCGCGAACTGAGCGCCAGACCATCGGGAGCCCGTACCGTTTCAGCCGCCAGGAGCGTGATGGGTAGCGCCAGTTGACGCACCATGGTGCGCAGAATCAGGGTTTGCTGATAATCCTTTTTGCCGAAGATGGCCACTCGAGGCTGAACCATGTGAAACAGTTTCAGGACCACGGTGGCCACCCCCCGAAAATGTTCGGGACGGAAGGCCCCCTCCAGTTCGTTCTGAAGCGGGGAAGGGTCGACGGTGACACTTTGAGGTTCGGGATACATCTCGTTTTCCGGGGGGGCGAAGACCACGGAGCAACCGACCTGCTTCAAACGGGCGCAATCTTCCGCCAGGGAGCGTGGATAACGGGAGAAGTCTTCCTGCGGACCGAATTGCAGGCGATTGACGAAAATGCTGGTTACCACGCAGGTGGCTTGAGGCTGGACACGGCGGACCAGGTCGATATGCCCGTCATGGAGGTTCCCCATGGTGGGCACCAGAGCAACCGTGGGTTCTTGGGCGAGACGGTGCCGCAGGTCGCTGAGGGTATGCAGAATATCCATGGCAAGTTCAGGAGACGATCACAGGGGCCGGGCCATGGGGCCGGGACAGTTGGACAGCAACCGGGCAATGGTTCCCTGTCCGGGGATCATGAGGGTTTCCGGGGCCACGTCGAGCCAGGGCAGGAGCACGAAGGAACGTTGGGCAAGGCGTGGATGAGGGAGAGTCAAATGCGCATTCTGGTGGCATTCCGTTCCATACATCAGGATATCCAGATCCAGGGTACGCGGTCCATTGGCAAACAGCCGCACCCGTCCATGGGCCTGTTCCAGGCGCAACAATTCAGACAGCAATGTTTCGGGGTCGAGGGTCGTTTCGATGTGCGCGACGGCATTGATGAAATCCGGTTGATCCAGATGTCCGAAGGGAGGGCTTCGGTACAGGTGCGAACGGGCAACCAGACGGGTCCCGGGGAAAGACCCCAGGCTATCGAGGGCCGAAGTGACTTGGTGGACCGGGTCAGCCAGATTGCTGCCCACGCCGATGTACGCTGTGACGGGAGCGAGATGCCGGGTGGGGAGGGAGGCTGGGTTCATGGGGAACGGCGGCGACGCGACCGTGGTTTGCGGGTCTCCTGCACCAGAAGGGACGTACGGGTGTCGGGATCGGCCTCCTGAAAGGTTTGCCACCAGACACCCAACTCTGGCGTCACCTCGCCGCTGGTGGACCGGAGCAACAGAAAATCATATCCCGCCCGGAAACGGGGGTTTTCCAGCAGGCGAAAAGGTCGCTGACCGTTGCGTTGCTCGAAACGGGGCTGAAGACCCCAAATTTCCTTCATGTTGCCATCGAATCTGTGCGGGATGGGCAGGGTCTTGCGTTGTGCATCGAGGACCGTTTCCATGGCCCCAAACAGGGCGGGATAGAGGGGTTCTCCCTGGGCTTGGCGGGCCTGCCAAAGGGTATGGACCGAAGGCCAGAACAGGGCAGCCAGCAAAAAGCCCGGAGAAACCGTTTTTTTGGCCTGTAACCGTTCGTCGGTATCGTTCAACGCCAGCGTGATGAAGCGCGCATGGTCCGGGTTGGACTGCAGGACATCGAGGTGGGGCAGGATATGGCGATGCAATCCGAACTGGCGAAGCAACTCGAGGCAGGTCCGGGCCTGCCCGGACAACAGTAATTTGAGTAATTCATCGAACAGGCGAGATTCGGGAATGGGGGCCAACAGATCGCCCAGGTCACGCAGGGGAGCGATCAGGGTGGGATCCAGAGTGAATCCCAACTTGGCACTAAAGCGGATGGCGCGCAGCAAGCGTACTGGATCTTCACGAAACCGATGGACAGGGTCTCCAATCATGACCAGACGGCGAGCGGCGATGTCTTCGGCTCCGGAGAAATAATCCAGCAGGAGGTTGTGGACCGGATCGTAGAACAATGCGTTGGCGGTGAAGTCGCGGCGGGCAGCATCTTCTTCCAGGGTACCAAAGACATTGTCACGGGTCAGGCGACCATGCTCATCGGTCTGAGAATGATGGTCATGGGGCGCATGACCTCGAAAGGTGGTGACTTCAACGATTTCATCGTGACAGGGGACATGGATGATCTGGAAGCGCCGTCCGATGATGCGCGAGCGCCGGATCAGGCGCCGGATCTGTTCGGGCGTGGCATTGGTGGCGACATCGAAGTCCTTGGGGGAGTGCTGGAGGAGCAGGTCGCGCACGGCTCCTCCCACCACATAGGCTTGAAAACCATTTTCCTGGAGGGTCTTGATCACGCGCAGAGCGCAGGGGCTGATGGCCTGCGGGCGCAAGGAGTGCTGCGATGCGGTCAGCGTATGCAATTTTCCGCTACGGCGGGATTTTTTGGGTCCGAAGACCTTGTTCAGAAAACGCCGGATCATGTCAGGATTTCCAATAATAGACGGGCCAGCCTCGTTGTCTGGCCAGATCGGAGAGAACGGGGTCGGGGTTCACAACCACGGGTTCACTGGCCCGTTCCAGCAAGGGGAGGTCGTTCTGGGAATCGCTGTAGAAAGCGGTTTCCGTAAAGTCCTGCCAGCGGTGGCCCAGATTAGCCAGCCACTCATCCACCCGCGTGATCTTGCCTGCCCGAAAACTGGGGATGCCTCGTACTTTGCCGGTGAATTGGCCGGCTTCATTCAAGGCGGGTTCGGTGGCAATCAAATGGTCGACTCCGAACAGGGCGGCAATGGGACCTGTGACAAAACGATTGGTGGCGGTGACGATGGCCACCAGTTGAGCTTGCGCCTTTTCTGCCTGGACGCGTTCGAGGGCCGCCGGACTCACCAGAGGAAGGATGCGTTCGGTCATGAACCGGTGATGCCACTGATCCAGTTGGGCACGGGGAAAGCGGGCCAGGGGTTCCAGTTGGAAGGCCAAAAACGCGTCGATGTCCAACGTTCCTTCCTTGTAATCGTCATAAAAGGCCTGGTTTTTGGCCTCATAGTGAACGCGGTCCAGCACGCCTTGAGCAGCCAGAAATTGGCCCCATTCAAAATCGCTGTCGCCGGACAGCAGGGTGTGGTCTAGATCAAAAAGGGCAAGGCGCATGAATGTCGGTTCAAGAGTGAGGGGTTCCAAGGATTTCGCGTACCATCGGCAAGGTGATGGTGGCACGGTGCGTGGCCAGGGTCCAATGATGAAATTCTTTCATGAGCGAAAAAAGATAGTCATTGCGACGCGGGCAATGGGTGAGCAGGTACTGGGCGACTGCCGGGGGAAGCGTGAGTCCAAGGGACTGGGCGTGGGTATGCAGGGCTGTAATTTTTTCTTCATCGTTCAATGGGGAAATTCTCAACACCAACCCCCAAGCCAAACGGGTTTTCAGGTCGGGGAAGAGGGGCAGGCGGGCCGGGGGGCAGGAACCACTGACCAGTAGCCCCAGGCCCTGATCTCGCCGTTCATTATACCGATGAAACAGGTCCAAAGCACCTTCTTTACCCAAAAGATGGACGTCATCCACGGCCAAACGAGGGTTTTGATCGGGTTCGAAGCGGGTGTCCGGAGTGGTGCGCACAAATTCTTCGGGGCGGACCAGAGCACGCAGGAGATGGGTTTTTCCGGTACCCGAATCTCCCCAGAGATAGATCTGACGTTCTCCTTCGCCCCGTTGCCAGCGTTGTAAGGCGCTCACCACTTCACCGTTGCTGCCTTTCACAAAATCGTCCAGGCACAGACGCAGATCGGGTGTCAGGTCGAGAATCTGTTGGCGCATCAGACGGCAGTCTCCTTCGACCACCAGATCCGGTGGAGATGCCGCAACAAGATGCGGGCGACGGCCGAGGTGGGCAAGGCGATCACGATGCCAAAAAACCCCAGTAGTTGACCAAAAGACAGTAAGGCCAGGATGACCATGACCGGGTGCAACCCGATGCGATCTCCCACCAGACGGGGCGTGATGACCGAGCCCTCCAGCACATGGCCGGCGGCAAATACACCGCAGACGGGGAGCAGCAGGGAAGGGTCCTGAATCAGAGCAGTGAGCACTGCCAGAACAAACCCGATGAAGACCCCCACGTAAGGAATGAAGACCAGCAATCCGGCGGTGATGCCCAAAGCCAGCCCCGAGGACAGTCCTGTGAAATGCAGACCCAGGCCATAGAACGTCGCCATGCAGGTCATGACCAGAACCTGTCCGCGCAGGAACTGGCCCAGTACGGCATCGATTTCATGGGCCAGTTGGCGCAGGGGGGCAGCATTACGCGGGGGAAGTTTCTGGGCCAGAGTCTGAATCAGACGGTCCCAGTCCTTGAGCAGGTAGAAGGTGACGACGGGAATCAACAACAGGGTCAGGAACAGATGAATCAGTACCGATCCGCCGTGGCGGGCGGACAGGAGCAGGTTCTGGAGGGCGTCACTGATCGATCCCAGGTGTTGTTTCAGTAATTCGCGCCAGGTACTCAGACTGGTATTCCAGTCGACGCCGAGGTTCCTGGGCAGGTAGGGGATGAGGGCGGCTTGCCAGGCGTCCGTCGTGTTGGGCAAGCGTGCAATCAGTTGCAGGAGGTCATGGGCCAGAAGGGGAAAGAGCAAAACCAGAAACCCCAATCCCAGCCCCAGAAAACCGCCCACGATGACCAGAGCCGCCAGGGGGCGAGGAAACCAGGAACTGCTCAGACGTCGAACCAGAGGGTGCCCGAGATAGGCCAGCAGGAGCCCGGCCACGAAAGGCGCCAAAATGTCGGCCAAGGTATAGATCAGCGCGCCCAGTGCAAGCAGGGCAAGCCAAATTTCAGGGCGTTGAGTGAACCTGGGGCGTGACAGGGGCATTTGGGTTAAAATCTGCGAGTAGTAAAGAATTCGGAAGTTCCGGTCCATGACTTGGTGATTTTAACAGGTCGGCATCCTTCTGGAAGGGATCCGATCCTACTTTGGAGAATTTTTGTGACTGTTTCCAACCCATTCAATGCCGGACTGTCCTATCGGAGTGCCGGGGTGGATATCGATGCGGGTGATGCCCTGGTGGAACGCATCAAGCCGTTTGCCCGGCGTACCCTGCGCCCGGAGGTGGTCAGCGGGATCGGTGGTTTTGCGGCTTTGGTGGAGATCAGCCAGCGGTACAAGGAGCCGGTACTCGTTTCGGGCACCGATGGCGTGGGCACCAAATTGCGTCTGGCTTTCGAGTTGAACCGCCATGCAGAGGTGGGTATCGATCTGGTGGCCATGAGCGTCAATGACATTCTGGTTCAAGGCGCAGAACCCCTGTTTTTTCTGGATTACTTTGCCTGTGGTCGGCTCGATGTGGAACAGGCTGCGACCGTGATCGAAGGGATTGCGCGCGGTTGCGAGGAAGCTGGCTGTGCATTGATCGGGGGAGAAACCGCAGAGATGCCCGATTCCTATCCGGCTGGGGAATATGACTTGGCGGGATTTGCCGTGGGCGTGGCGGAAAAATCCGCTTTGATCGATGGATCCACCCTGCAGGCGGGGGATTGCGTCATCGGGGTGGCTTCGAGTGGCGCTCATTCCAACGGTTTTTCCCTGATCCGCAAAATCCTTGCCCGGAGTGGAGCAGACCTGAAGGCTCCTTTCCCTGGGGGGGCGTATGGCACCGCCACGTTGGCCGATGTGTTGATGACCCCCACCCGCCTCTATGTAAAACCCGTTCTGGCCCTCATGAAACAGGTGACCCTCAAGGGCATGGCCCATATTACCGGGGGTGGACTGGTGGACAACCTGCCACGGGTGCTTCCTGCAGGACTGGCTGCCCGCCTGGAGCGCGCGCGCTGGCCCCGCACTCCGCTGTTCGAGTGGCTGCAACACAGCGGCGCCGTGACCGAGGAGGAGATGTTGCGGGTATTCAATTGCGGGGTGGGGTTGACTCTGGTGGTGGCCCCGCGAGACGAAAAGGCCGTGCTGGAACATTTTGAAGCCTGGGGTTGGGAGGCTTGGACCATTGGCGAGATCGTGCCGCGTCTCGAGGCCGCGCCAGCGACCTGGGTCGCGTGAGGACCATGGATGCCGAGCGACGGGTCGTCGTTCTGATTTCTGGACGGGGGTCCAATCTGGGCGCTTTGCTGGAGGCTCGATTACCGTTGCAGGTGGTGGCCGTCATCAGCCACAGGGCAGAAGCGGCAGGGTTGGGTTTGGCTCTGGCCCGGGGGATCCCTACCCGCGTCATTCCCGCCGGGGCTTATGCCGAGCGAACAGACTTTGACCGTGCCCTGCAGCAGGCCATCGATGATTTTGCGCCTGATCTGGTGGTGCTGGCGGGTTTCATGCGTATTTTGACGCCGGAATTCGTGGCGCACTATCAGGGGCGCCTGCTCAATATCCACCCCTCCTTGTTGCCCGCTTTCCCGGGGTTGCACACCCATCGTCGGGCCCTTGCCGAGGGGGTTGCGGTGCATGGGTGTACCGTGCATTTCGTCACCTCGGAACTGGATCACGGACCCATCGTGGCTCAAGGGGTCGTGCCGGTATGGGCAGAGGATGATGAAGCAAGTCTGGCTGCGCGGGTTCTGCACATGGAACATCGGTTGTTTCCCCATGTGTTGCGGGGCTGGGCGGAAAATCGCTGGGTCTTGAGAGCGGACGGTCAGGTCCGTTGGCGCGATGATTCACAAGAACAAAATTTACGCCTGCTCTGGGCTGGAGCATCTCGATGACAAAAAATTCTTCTCCCCTGCGGAGATCCGTCCGTCCTTCTTCCCAACCGCCGAAACCGAAGGAAGAGGCGGAAAGTGGCGGAGTGAGGATTCCTCTCTTCGATGCTCTGGTGGAAGTGCTGCGCATCCTGTTGGCAGGAACCCGTCCGGCGGACCGGGTGCTCCACGATTTTTTTCGTGATCAGTCCCAACTGGGCGCGCGGGATCGCGCCTGGGTCACGGACCATTTTTATGATCTGCTGCGCCACTGGGAATCGATCACGGCTCTGGCCCCGCCCACGGCTCCCCGTCGTCTGGTGCTGGCCAGTCTGCAGCGTGTCGGCGGACGCGGTACGCGCGAACTGCAGGGACTGTGCCGGGGAGATGAGGAACGGGACTGGTTGGCGGCATTGGCGGCGCAGCGTTTGCCGGATACTCCCTCGGTGCGGGCCCATCTGCCGGAATGGGTCGTGAGTGCAGTGCAGGAAGTCCTGCCGGAAGGCGAGTGGCTGGCGCTTGGGTGGGCTCTGCAGAAATCGGCCCCGCTGGATTTGCGCGTCAATCTGCTCAAGGCGGAGCGGCCAGCGGTGTTGGCGGCATTGGCGGCTGCGGGTATCGTTGCCGAGGCGACGCCTTTGTCTCCCTGGGGAGTGCGGGTGCAGGGGCGTCCCCTGCTGAATCGATTGCCCTTGTTCATCGAAGGTTGGGTGGAGATTCAGGATGAAGGCAGTCAGTTGCTGGCTGCTTTGGTGGCTCCCCGACGCCGTGACATGGTGGTGGATTTTTGTGCCGGATCGGGAGGCAAAGCGTTGCATCTGGCGGCGTTGATGCATAACCAGGGACGTCTTTATGCCTTTGACGTGGCCGCGCGCCGTCTGGAACAACTCAAGCCACGGCTCAGGCGTTCAGGCGTCTCCAATCTCATGCCGGTGGTGATTGCCCGTGAAACCGATGACCGGGTTCGGCGTCTCACCGGCAAGATCGATCGGGTACTGGTGGATGCGCCCTGCAGCGGAATGGGCACACTGCGCCGCAATCCGGACCTGAAATTGCGCCAGACCCCGGAGGGATTGCCGGCGTTGCTCGACAAGCAGCGCAATATTCTGGAAGCCGCAGCCCAACTGGTCAAACCCGGCGGGCGTCTGGTCTATGCCACCTGTAGCCTTTTACCTGCGGAGAACCAGGTCCAGGCCCGGGAGTTCAGTGCACGGCACCCTGAATTCGTTCCGTTGGTCGCCTCTCAGGTCTTGGCAGAGCAAGGGATCAGCGTGTCCGGCCTGGAGGATCCCTGGTTTCAACTCTGGCCCCAGCGCCACGGAACCGACGGTTTTTTTGCGGCGCTCTGGCAGCGTCAGGAGTAACCGATGGAGCCGGCGGGAGAGCCTTTTGCTGATCTGATCGAGTTTTTTCAGTCGCTGAGTCAATATCGGCATATCTGGCAAGTGCCCGTCCTGGGTGCGGCCCTTGCGGTAGGATTTGGGTCTGCCCTGCTCCTGGGGAAACGTTTGGCCCATCAGACGGAAGGCGAAAAACTGGCCCGTCTCAAGGGGATTTTATTCGCGGGAAGCAGCGCTGCGACCCTGATTCTGTTGCGTCACTATTTTGGCCAGGGGCGCCATGCTCCTTTGCTGCATATGGCGCTGGCCCTGGTCTTGGCGTTGGCTGTGGCGCGCATGGGGGTATATGTCCTGCACTATGGGGTAGGGTCCAAACGGCTGGTTTTTGTCCAGACCCTGTTCCTGCGCCTGGTGTGGGTGGTCTTTGCCTTGCATGTCACCGGACTCCTCGATCCGGTACGGGTCTGGTTGGGGGAAACAGACTTCAGCATGGGCGGAACCCGGATGACGCTGTGGCAGTTATTGCAGGGGACCTTGGCCATCGGCTTGTTGGGGGTGGCGGCATTATGGCTGGGCTCCTGGTTGGAACGACGTCTGGGCCGAGCCGAATCTCTGGATCCCCATGTGCGCGTCATCGTGACCAAATTGACGCGGGGTTTCCTGTTCTTTTTTGCGGTGTTGCTGGCTTTTCCCCTGGTGGGAATCAATGCCACTTTTTTGTCGGTGCTGGGCGGTGCGCTGGGCGTAGGCTTGGGGTTTGCCTTGCAAAAGGTGGCGAGCAACTATGTGAGCGGATTCATTCTGCTCATGGATCGTTCCGTGCGCATGGGAGACGTGATCACCGTGGAAGGACGGCAAGGCACGGTGATTCGTCTGGATGCGCGCTGCATCACCCTGTCGGGCACGGATGGAACGGCGTTCATCGTGCCCAATGAAACTTTTTTGACACAGACCATCATCAATCATTCGCGCATGGGGATGGGCGTTTGCCATGGCCTGACCATCGAAGTGTCCTATGAATCGGATCTGGTCGCGGTACAGACCTTGATGGAAGAAGTCGCCCATCGTCAAAGCCGCATCCTGACCGACCCGGCACCGGGTGCGGTGGTGGGCAAGATGACGGGGCATGGGTTCGAAGTGACCCTGTATTACTGGATACCGGACCCCGGCAAAAGCGACTCGGGGCTGCGCTCCGTTCTGATGCAGGAGATTCGCCAGGGATTGCGCGCGGCGGGTATCAAGGTTCCCCTCAAGGATGGTGCGCAAGCGGTCTTGCCCTGATCTGTTATAATGGACCCTTTGCCTGCAATTTTTCCTTCTTTGGAGGAGCACACATGATCTATTCCGGTATGCTGTCCCTGTCCTGGGTGGGCGATGTGGTCGTTGCCCTGGTGTTGACCCATATTACCATTGCCAGCGTCACTATCTTTCTGCATCGCCATCAGGCCCACCGTGCCCTGGAGTTGGGGCGCGTGGTCAGCCATTTTTTTCGTTTCTGGCTGTGGCTGACCACGGGTATGGTCACTCAGCAATGGGCGGCCATTCACCGCAAACACCATGCCAAATGCGAAACGCCGGAAGATCCCCACAGCCCGCAGGTATTGGGTTTGTCGCGGGTACTGTGGGGAGGGGTGTTCCTCTACGTCAAGGAAAGCCGCAATGCGGAAACCATGGTGCGGTTTGGGCACGGTACCCCCAATGACTGGCTTGAAAACCATGTTTACGCGGCCCATGAACGTCTGGGCGTGACCCTCATGGCGCTGGTGGACATGGCATTGTTCGGCTTGGTGCCCGGACTGTTGATCTGGCTGGTCCAGATGGTGTGGATTCCTTTCTGGGCGGCGGGCGTTGTGAATGGGGTAGGCCATTTCTGGGGATACCGCAATTTTAATTGCAAGGATGCCAGTACCAATATCGTTCCCTGGGGAATTTTGATTGGCGGTGAAGAGTTGCACAATAACCATCATACTTTTGCGACCTCGGCCAAACTTTCCCACCACTGGTATGAATTTGATATCGGCTGGATGTATATTCGCATTCTGCAGGGTCTGGGACAGGCTCGAGTCAAGGCGGTGGCCCCGCAGGTGCGATTTGATCAGACCAAGCGTGAATGTGATCTGGTGACCCTCAATGCTATCATCCGCAACCGTTATGATGTCATGAGACGCTATACCCGGGAACTGGCCACGGCCTGTGCGCGAGAACTTCATCCTCTCGGGGGATCCACCAAATTGCCCTCGCTCTCCCGGCGTGAGATGACCGCCATGATCGGACGCTGGCTGCACCATCCCGATCACGAATTGCCCAAGGCTGAACGCCATACGTTGGCCCAGGTGATGGAAATCAGTCACCCGCTGGGCACGGTGGTTCAAATGCGCCGCGAACTGGAACAACTGTGGACGCGCACCAATGCCAGCGCCGAACAGTTGCTGGAGCAGTTGCGCGATTGGTGTCGGCGTGCCGAGGCCAGCGGAATTCAGGAATTGATGAAATTTTCGCGGACCTTGCGGGCCTATGCCTGAGCGTATTATTTGTATTTGTTATAACAGTCCAACTTTATATTCTTTGTTTGAATAAAGAGCGCTCGTTAGAATGGTCTTCATTCCGATGAAGTGGAGAAGACGATCATGTACCAATATGATGAAATAGACCAGCGTCTGGTCGAGGAACGGGTGGCCCGTTTTCGGGACCAGACCCGGCGCTTTCTGGCGGGAGAATTGTCTGAAGACGATTTTCGTCCCTTTCGTCTTCAGAACGGGCTGTACATCCAGCGGCATGCGCCCATGTTGCGGGTGGCCATTCCCTACGGTGTGCTGAGTGCTTCTCAGTTGAGGCGCCTGGCCTGGATCGCGCGCACCCATGACCGGGGCGTGGGCCATTTCACTACCCGTCAGAATATTCAGTACAACTGGGTCAAACTTCCCGAAGTTCCGGATATTCTGGCTGCACTGGCCGAAGTCCAGATGCATGCCACGCAAACCAGCGGGAATTGTGTGCGCAATACCACCACCGACCATTTTGCTGGGGTGGCTGCAGACGAACTGGTCGATCCGCGCGTCACTTGCGAACTGATTCGCCAATGGTCTACCGGGCATCCGGAGTTTGCCTTCTTGCCGCGCAAATTCAAGATTGCCGTCAACGGTGCGCGCGAAGACCGTGCCGCGACGGGAGTTCATGACATCGGGTTGCAGGCGGTGCAGGATGCGGCACAGGGTCTGGGGTACCGGGTGCAGGTGGGGGGCGGGTTGGGACGGACCCCCATGGTGGGCGAGATCGTTCGGGAGTTTCTGCCGGTCCGTCATCTATTGACCTATCTCGATGCCATCCTGCGCGTATACAACCGCTATGGACGACGGGACAACAAATACAAGGCGCGTATCAAAATTCTTGTCAAAGCCATGACCGTGGAGCGTTTTCGGCGGGAAGTGGAAACGGAATGGCAGCACTGGAAGGATGGTCCTGCCACTTTGGTGGACGAGGAAGTGGCACGGATCGAAGCGCGGCTCAAGAAACCGGCCTATCGGGCCCTCCCGGCGGGGATTCCGGCTGCGCTGGCCGCGCGTCTGCATCACGATACGGACTTTGCCACCTGGTTCCGCCAGAATCTTCATCCACACAAGGTGCCTGGGTATACCAACGTCGTCCTGTCTCTCAAAAGCCCGGATCAGCCTCCGGGGGACGCCAGCGCCGCACAGATGGATGCGATTGCCGACTGGTCGGAGCGCTTCGGCTTTGGTGAAATCCGGGTCAGCCACGAGCAGAACCTGATCTTGCCCGATGTGGCCCTGAGCGACTTGCCAGCCTTGTACGATGCCTTGTGTCCCTGGAAACTGGCGACTCCCAATGTGGGATTGCTCACCAACATCATCGCCTGCCCCGGAGGAGATTATTGCGCCCTGGCCAATGCGCGCTCCCTGCCGTTGGCCCAGGCCCTGCAGGACAAGTTTGCCGACGCGGCCTGGGTACGCGCCATAGGCCCCGTCGATCTCAATATTTCCGGGTGCATGAATTCCTGTGGACACCACCATGTGGGGCATATCGGCATTCTGGGCGTGGACAAGCATGGGCGCGAGTATTACCAGATTTCCATTGGCGGGGCGCAGGCGCCCGCCCGCCTGGGCAAGGTCATCGGCCCCTCCCTCGCTCCGGAAGAAGTCCCTGAGGCCCTCCAGGCCATGCTCGAGGCATACCTGAAACTACGGCTGGACCCCGCAGAAAAATTTGTGGATACGGTGGAAAGAGTGGGGATCGTGCCTTTCCGTGACGCGGTCTATGCGCCCAATCAGGAGGTGGCCTGTGCATGAAGTCGTGGTGAATCGTCAGATCGTGCCGGATACCTGGGTCCGGTTCAGCCCGGAGCAGAGTGAGGCAGGAGGGGATCGACTGTATCGTCTCGAGGAATGGCAAGCGGTACGGGCACAGGCCAGAGAGGGGCGGGTCGGATTGTGGGTAGAGACCGACCAGGACCCAGAGGCTCTGCGCCCCTATCTGCCGGAGGTGGCCTTGATCGCGATCCATATCAGCAGTTTTACCGATGGGCGGGGACATAGTCTGGGACGCTTGTTGCGCGAAGTCTATGGCTATCAAGGCGAGATTCGGGCGGAGGGCGACGTGATCCAGGATACGGTCAATGACCTGGAACGCTGTGGCTTCAACGGGTTTTCACCCCGACCGGGAGAAACGGCCGACAATCTCCTGCGCGGTCTGGGACTGTTCAGCGAGGCCTATCAAATCTCGGTGGAACGGCCCGAACCCTTGTTTCGGCGGCGGTTGTCCCACCATTCTGGAGGTTGACATGTCGATTTCTCGAATCGATCAGCTGGAACAAAATTTGCGGGCGTGGTCGTTGCGCACGCCGGCCTTGTCTTTGGCCAGCAGTCTGGGTGCCGAGGACATGGTGATCACCGACCTGATTTTCCGTAAAAATTTGCCGATCCGTATTTTCACCCTGGATACGGGGCGTTTGCCGGAGGCGACCTATCGCTTGTTGGACCGGATTTTCGAGCATTATGGACGTCGCATCGAAGTATTCTGGCCTGCCCCGGAGGATGTGGAGGAATTGGTCAAGGAACAGGGCGTCAACGGGTTTTATCATGGTTTGGCAGCGCGTCGTGCCTGTTGCGCAGCGCGTAAGGTGAAGCCGCTGGCCCGTGCACTGTCTGGACAGCAGGGCTGGATCACCGGGTTGAGGCGGGACCAGTCGCCCACGCGCGGTGATCTCGTCACTGAAATTCGGGATGAAGGGCACGGATTGATGAAATATAGTCCCTTGTTGGACTGGAGTCGGGAAGAGGTCTGGGCTGTACTGGAAGAACACCGGGTGCCCTATAACGCATTGCATGACCAGCACTATGCCAGCATCGGTTGTGCTCCCTGTACGCGCGCAATCCAGCCAGGGGAGGATGAGCGGGCCGGACGCTGGTGGTGGGAATCTTCCGACAGCAAGGAATGTGGATTACATGTTGCCTCAGAAGCAGAAAAGGCAACTCAGGCATCATGAAAGGAGAAAGCGGTTCCATGAAGTCACCCCAAGCAGCAACACTCACTCCCCTCACTTCGTCCGGCGGTGGCGCCTGGGCTCCCTGGGATCATCTCGACCGACTGGAGTCGGAAGCCATTCATATCCTGCGTGAAGTGGTGGCTCAATGCACCCGCCCGGTCCTCCTCTTTTCGGGGGGCAAGGATTCCATGGTGCTCCTGCATTTGGCGCGCAAGGCCTTTCACCCCCAGCACATTCCTTTCCCGTTGATGCATGTGGATACCGGGCATAATTTTCCGGAAGTCATTACATTTCGCGATCAGGTCGTCAAAAGTTTGGGGGTGAACCTGATCGTGCGCTCGGTGGAAGAGTCCATTCGGCAGGGCCGTGCGCGTGTGCGCTTCGAGTCGGACAGCCGGAATGCGTTGCAGGCGGTCACCTTGGTGGACGCCATCCATGAGTTCGGATTCGATGCCTGCCTGGGGGGCGCTCGCCGGGATGAGGAAAAAGCACGGGCCAAGGAAAGAATTTTTTCCTTCCGGGATGAATTCGGAGGCTGGGATCCGAAAAACCAGCGGCCCGAGTTATGGGACTTGTACAACGCTCACGTCCATCCCGGTGAAAACATGCGGGTTTTTCCCATCAGCAACTGGACCGAGGCCGATGTCTGGGAGTATATCGCCCGTGAACGATTGGATCTGCCTTCCCTGTATTTTGCCCATCGCCGGGAAGTCGTGGCGCGCGGAGATCAGTGGATCCCCGTCACGCCCCTGACTCAACCCAGGGCGGGAGAACAGGTGGAGGAACGCTGGGTACGTTTCCGTACCGTGGGGGATATGACCTGCACCTGTCCGGTCCCCTCCGAAGCTCGTACCCTGGAGGACATCCTGCGTGAGACGGCCACCAGTACCCTGACTGAACGAGGCGCGACTCGTACCGACGACCAGACTTCCGAAGCTTCCATGGAACTGCGTAAGAAGCAAGGTTATTTCTGAAGAAAAATATTGGAATCAGTGATATGGAAAATAAACTGAAGAACTGTCAAGAACTTTTGAGATTCATTACTTGCGGTTCTGTGGATGATGGAAAAAGTACCCTGATCGGACGTTTGCTGCTCGACAGTCGGTCGGTACTGGCGGATCAATGGGCCGCCATCGAAGCCACCTCCACGCGTCGTGGCCAGGCTCAAGTGGATTTGTCCCTGCTGACCGATGGACTGCAGGCTGAGCGCGAGCAAGGGATTACCATCGACGTGGCATATCGTTACTTCAGTACGCCAGCGCGCCGTTTCATCATCGCGGATACCCCTGGTCATGCCCAGTACACGCGCAACATGGTGACGGGAGCAAGCACGGCGGATTTGGCGATTCTGTTGCTGGATGCGCGCAAGGGCGTGGTGGAACAAACTCGTCGGCATGCACAGATCGTACGCTTGCTGGGGATTCGCAAGGTGGTGATTGCCGTCAACAAGATGGATCTGGTGGCGTACGGACAGGAGGCTTTTGAGCGGGTCAAGCAGGAGTTCCTGAATTTTGCGGAACCCCTGGATTTTCGGGATATCGTTTTTATCCCGTTGAGCGCATTGAATGGCGATGGCGTAGTGCTCCATGGGGAGCACATGCCCTGGTATACCGGTCCAACCCTGCTTGAATTGCTGGAGACGGTGGTTCTGGACGAAGAGATTTTGAATTCAAGCTTTAGGTTTCCAATTCAGTTGGTTACAAGACTCTCTGAAGAAAATGGAGAAGAACGGCGCGGCGCGCAGGGGCGAGTGGAAAGTGGCACAGTGGCGGTGGGAGACGAGGTCCTCCTGCTGCCGTCCGGGCGAACGAGCCGTGTTTCCGCGATCGAGACCTACGCCGGACGAATTTCCCAGGCGCGTGCAGGACAGTCGATCACTCTGGTGCTGGCTGATCAGATCGATATGTCGCGGGGGGATATGATTGCCAGTGTCGCGCATCCGCCCAGAACCGGCAAAAACTTTGAAGCCCTGGTGTGCTGGTTTTCCCACACGCCTTATGATCCGGCACGCCGTCTCCTGATCCAGCAAACCACCCGTTGCATACAAGGCAAGATAGAGACTGTCAGCGCCCGTCTGGATATTCAGACCTCCCAATTGATACCCTCTCCGGCGCAGGTGGCCATGAATGACCTGGTGCATATGGGGTTCAAGGTTCAACAGCCCCTGGCTTTTGACCGGTATGAAGACAATCGCACGACGGGGAGTTTCATTCTCATCGATGCGCTGACCCATGATACGGTAGCGGCGGGCATGATCGTTTGAGGAAGCCTGCGCACAGCACGGCTTGAATCGAGTACCATGACAGTTAGGCCATCACCGAGGAAGTTTGCTCATGAAAATCGCGTTCTGTGGAGGAGTTCTCGCTCTGCTGTTGTTGACGGCGTGTGAGAACACCAAGACCAAAGAGTATTATCTGGATCATCCTGACGAGATTGCTTCGGACCTTTCCGAATGCCAAAAATCGGGTAAAAATACATACAACTGTAACCAGGCGACTCTCGCCCAGTACCAATTGAAGTCCAAGGTCCCACAGACACCATGAGCAAGAGCGTCACCGACGCATCCCGGGAAGCTGAGTCCCTCCAGAAAGATGTTTGGGCTCTGGCGCGGGAAAAACGCATGCATGAGATCATCCTGAAAATTGCCAGCGATGGTCTCCATGTTCTGGACGCCACAGGCCATCTGGTCACCATGAGTGACTCCTTTTGTGCGTCTTTGGGTTACGAACGCAGTGAGTTGCTGGGGAAGCACATTTCTTTCTGGGATGCGTCCTTCCAGCCTGGGGCTTTTGAAGAGCACATGGGTTCATTGCAGGAAATGAATGACCTGACCTTTGAAAGTCAGCATCGACGCAAGAATGGTCAGGTCATCGATGTGGAAGTGCATGCGCGTGGGTTTCAGGTGGAGGGAGAGGGCCTGTTGTTCTGTTCTTCCCGCGATATTTCAGTGCGCAAGCAATCCGAATCCCTGATTCGGCTTCAGGCCGGTGCCCTGAACAACAGCGTCAATGCTATTGCCATTGCCGATGCCACCTTGCCCGATTTTCCCCTGGTGTATGTCAACCCGGCTTTTGAGCGGATTACGGGTTATTCGTCGGTGGAGGCCATCGGGCGCAACTGCCGCTTTCTCCAAAGGGATGATCGCACCCAGTCGGAGTTGATGGCCGTGCGCGTAGCCCTGACGAGCGGGGTTCCCGTCAAGGCTACGGTGCGTAATTACCGCAAGGATGGCAGCATGTTCTGGAATCGTTTCCAGATTGCGCCCGTCCATGATAAAGACGGTGGATTGACCCACTTTGTGGCCATCATCAACGATGTGACCGAGCGCAAGTTATCCGATGATTACATTCGTCTGGTTTCGCAGGTATTTCTGCATGCCGACGAAAGCATCTTCATCACGGATCCCGAGGGGCATATCATCGAGGCCAACCCGGCTTTTACGCGGACCACCGGTTACAGTCGTGAGGAGGTGCTGGGACGAACCCCTGGATTTCTTCAGTCAGGACATCATGATCCGGATTTTTTCTCCAATTTGTGGACCAAGGTTCTGGAACAGGGGCATTGGTCCGGAGAAATCTGGAATCGGCGCAAGAACGGCGAAATTTATCCGGATAAACTGACCTTGTCGGTGGTGCGCAATGAGGATGAGACCATCCTCAGTATCGTCTGCGTGTCTTCCGATATCACGGTTCTCAAGGCACACCAAAACGAATTGGAAATGATTGCGCTGCACGATGTCCTGACCGGACTGCCCAATCGTGCCCTGCTCAACGACCGGCTGAGCATGGCTTTGGCCGACGCCCACCGTTTCGGTAAAAAAATGGCTCTCTGTTTTATCGATCTGGATGGGTTCAAACCGATCAATGACCAGTTTGGTCATGACAGGGGAGATCAAGTCCTGGTGGCAGTGGCTCAGCGCATGACCGCCACCCTGCGCGCCACGGATACCGTGGCTCGATTGGGGGGCGACGAATTCGTGGTGGTGCTGTCCGAGGTCAGTAACGACCAGGAATTGATCTCCACCCTGAAACGGATCATGAGCGCCATTGCCTTGCCCCATACCTTTGGGGATCAGGAAGTGGTGGTGTCTTCAAGTTTGGGCGTGACGGTTTACCCGGATGACGAGGTGGATGCAGAAACGCTTTTACGCCATGCCGATCAGGCCATGTATCGAGCCAAGGGGAAAGGACGCAACTGTTTTCACTTCTTCGATGTGGTCGACGAGCGTAACGCGCATCTGCGCACGGAAGGACGAACCCGGGTGGAGCAGGCTCTGGAGAGTAATGAATTTGAACTGTATTATCAACCCAAGGTGAATCTCGGCACTGGACAAGTACTGGGGGTGGAAGCCCTGATTCGCTGGAATCATCCGCAGCAGGGCGTACTGCTGCCCAGGGAATTCCTGCCCATGATAGAAAATACGGACGTTGAAACACGTATTTCCGAGTGGGTCATCGAAAGTGCCTTCAAGCAACGGGAAGACTGGAAGGTCGTCGGACTGGACTTTGGGGTCAGCGTCAATCTGCCCGCCCGTCATTTGCATACGCCTGGATTTTCCGAATTCATTGGTCGGATGATGCAACGCTATCCCACCGACCTGACCCCCAATTTTGAACTCGAAGTGCTTGAGTCTATGGCCTTGTGGGATATTCCCCAAGTCACTCAGGCCATGGAAGCCTGCCGCCGGCATGGGGTGAGTTTTGCCATCGATGACTTTGGAACGGGGTATGCATCGCTGGATTATCTCCGGCGTTTGCCGGTGAACGTGATCAAGATCGATCAGAGTTTCATTCGGGACATGTTGACCGATCGGGAGGATTTTGCGATCGTGGAAGTGGTGATCAACCTGGCCGAGGTGTTTCGCAAGGAGGCCATTGCAGAGGGCGTGGAAACGGAGGAGCAGGGAATTGCCTTGATTTGCCTCGGATGTACTCAGGCCCAGGGTTTTGGCATTGCCCGACCCATGCCGGCACATCAGGTGGCGGACTGGTGTCGACAATACCAGCCGCCTGTGTCCTGGCAGGAGGTCAGCAAGAATCGACCGGCGCGCTTGACTTCTCTGCCCGAGAAAATCGACTGGTCTCAGTACGCCCTGAGTTCCGCAACCTGATCAGTGTATGGTGCCCGTCTTGCTTTCGTCCGGGCCAGTCATCTCTCCTTCTTCTGCCGAGGCGGGAGAAGAACTCTCGAAAACCACGATGGTGGGACTCCCGGCGACCATAGATTTTTCTTCTTCGGAACCGTTCAGGTTGGTCAGGACGGATTGAATCAATTTCAGTTGAAAAATGGTGAGCGCCTGCAGGGTGGCCACCAGGACGACTGGAGAGGTCTGGGCTGAAAGGGGTGAGGTCAGGCGTGACAGGGCTTCGTCCAGGGGGACGGCAGGATCCTGGGCATCGGTCTGCAACGGATCGCCCGCCGCAGGAGTCAAGGGGGTGGCACTTACCTGGGGAGACTGGCAATAGGGGCAGGTGACAAATCCACGCCCACGTTGGGCTGAAAAACTCTCTTCAGAAGCAAACCAGCCTTCAAACCCATGCCCCAAAGCACACTTCAGCGAATAAAGAACCATAAACCACACACCCATAAAATGGACTGTCTATTTTAGCACGGATTTTATGCTCCCCCCTGCCTATTCAGTCCGATTCTCCAAGCGCAACTTGATTTTGCTCAGTCATTCGGCATCACGGAATAAAATCATCGAACGGTAGCACTTTGGATTGAAGAAATCATCTGATGGGCCATGAACCCAACGCCTCATTTTCGAGGATTATGGTGTAATGATCGATCTGATAGAATTCCCCAGATAGAAGATTTCCATCAAAGCAACTAAAAATGGTTCGGGTGTGACAAGACATAAAAAGGGATATATGTTTCCACAATTCGTTGGTGTTACCGGGTTACCCCGATCTGGCTCCACTTTGTTGGGGCAATTATTGAGTCTGCATCCTGACATTCAGTGCGAAGGACAGAGTTCTCCACTGTGTAATTTATTGTTAGGATTGCGCCGGATGGTCAGTGACGACCAGTTCTTTTTATCGCAACTGGATTACTCTTTTGAGCAAAGTTACGGACATTTGAGTGGAGCCATGGAAGGGTTTTTGCGTGGCTGGTATGGTCCGTCAGACAAGTCGGTAGTGGTGGATAAAAATCGCGCCTGGCTTCACTGCGTCGAACTCCTGTTAAAACTGGCGCCTGAGGCACGGATCATTGTAACTTTACGAGAGTTGGGGCAGGTGTACGGTTCTATAGAAGCGCAACATCAAAAGACGATTTTATTGGATTTTATCGATCATCTGGCGGATTATGACCGGTTCGGACGGGCCGATGCATTGTTTGCCAAAGACAAAGTGATCGGGGCACCGATGATCTCCTTGCACGCGGTACAAGATTTGCCTGATGAGGTGAAAAGCCGGCTATTTTTTATGCGTTTTGAAGATTTAATGGTCAATCCGGTTCTGGTAATGAAAAAGATCTATCAATGGCTGGGGCTCGAACCGATTGCCATCGATCTAACTCGGTTGCCGATTAAAAACGAGGTGGAAAGTGACAGTCATTATCGCATGAAATACTTGCACCATTATCGTGGCGTGCTCAAGGTTCCCCAACGGCACGCCGTTCCCCCCAGAATTCAAGCACAGATCGAATCGGCCTGTGCCTGGTTCTATCAAGCCTACTATCCGAAGAATTGACATCCCCTTGGCGAACGTCCATGTTAACGATGGATATTGAGGGCGACAATCCCTCCGTTTGGGGGGGGTGGGAACGAGACTTGAAAACAAGATCCCTGTCCCGGTGCAGACTTCACCGATATTCTGGCACCCATGAGTTTTGTCAGGCGACGGACGATGGACAGACCCAGGCCTGTTCCTTCTTCGGAATGATTGATCTGGTAGAACTCTCTGAATATGAGTTCCTGTTCAGTATTGGCGATGCCCTGTCCGGTATCCGCCACATAGAGCAGTGGATCTCCCTCTTGGGATGATGAGGTTGTGATATGAACTTCTCCCCGTTCGGTGAACTTGATCGCATTATCGATCAAGTTGCGCGCGATTCGAGCCACTGCCAATTTGTCTCCAGAAATTTTGACAGGGTTGAGTGTTCGCCGAAGTTTCAAACCCTTGGCAGAGGCAGTCGAATCAAATTCATCGCAAATATCGGCAACAATCGTGTCCAATGAAAACAAATTCTGTTGCGTCGGATAATCTCCTGCGGAGATTTTTGACAAGTCCAGCAGGTCGGTCAGCATTCGTTCCAGATCCCGGACAATATGATCGATGTTTTTTCGGGTTTCCTGGAGGGTCTGTTCTGAGGGATGGGAGACCAGTACGGCGCCATGAAGAGACAGCGCATGAAGGGGCTGGCGCAGATCATGGCTGACGGTTGCAATGACACGATCACGTTCCTGGCGGATCAGAACAGAGCGATAAAGCAGACGTTCACTTTCGGTGGCCACCCGGATCAGAAATAACCAATAAACAAGGGTCAGACCCATAACCGCCCAATGTTTGTCAGGGTGCAGTTCTATCCAGGGTATCGTTGCTCCCAGTAATACCAGGAAGGAATACGCTGCCGTCATATATTTGGAGGAGACTGCCACGGATACCCCGGCAGCGGCAACAGAGAACAGGGTGATCTCGATCAGCGACTGGGATACGAAAGAAAGATGACGCAAAAAGAGGACGGCGGACAAACCCATACTGGCGCCAGCCAAGGCATCCAAAGTCATGAATGCGGCATGGAGCCGCTTCGGGTCCAGTTTGTCGACGCGTGGCAGAATCCACACTGCAAAGGAAGCACGGAGCAATTCCACGCCCAGTGTCAGCGCACACCATAACGCGAAGGACGAGAGCGGCACGGACGGGTAGACGATCCAGCCCACTCCGCCAATGAAAAATAATTGAACGAGGGGCATGTGCAGCAGTACCCTTGCATGAAGGGTCACAACCTCTCGTGTCATTTCCTGCTTCAACGAGGATGTGGGGGGAGGGTCAGTCGACGCATGGTCTGGGCTGAACCATGCGCTCAGCCAGCGGGGAAACACACTCATTTCATTGAGGACGCAGGTACAAGAGGTTGGTTTTGGTGATGGCTTCGACTCTGTTTTTTACACCGAGAATCCGAAAGAGGTCGGATATATGATCCTTGACCGTATATTCGGAGAGGGACAGTTCTTTGGCGATCAATTTTGTGGAAAAACCGCGACTGAGGGCATACAGTACTTCACGTTGGCGGGGGGTCAGGTTGGGTAGGGTGGGGGGCGTGGGCGGCTCCACGTCGTTCTCTTCTTCCTGAGGCAGAAAGATCTCTCCTTTCAGGACGCACTGCAGGGCGTAAAGAAATTTTTCAGAGGTCAGTCTCTTGGGAATATAACTCATGGCCCCGGCTTGAATACAGGCATGCACCGTCGAGGGGTCATCCGAACCCGAAACGATGATCACAGGTACGTAGGGGGATTCGAGTTTGATCTTTTTTAAAACGGGTAGTCCACGTTCTTGTCCGAGGTTGAGGTCAAGGAGACACGAGGTTAGATCGGGGTGTTTCGCCAGCATGGACAATGCGTCGACAACCGTATCTGCCTCGAGGAGAATGGCATCAGGGCGGATGGAGGCCAGCAACAAGCGCAATCCGTCACGAAAAAGCGCATGATCATCCACCATGAGCACCTTCATGGAATCCTCATTTTCATTGATTGATCATCGTTGTTTTCACAGACTGCGTTCTTCCATGTCCTGCGTTGATTTTCCCATCATTTATCGCTTGATGGAAGCGCTTGGGTTGTCTGGAATTTCAAGCAAAAATAATGCCGTTATTTATAACACATTGAAATATATTTGGAAGTTTTTTCTATCTAAAAATTACTGGTATGAAATGTAATAAAATCTGACACCCGAGTGTGCAAGATCGAGGTAGGGAATGCGGTATTCGATTTGGCGCAGCGGTGACGAGATGCCTGCGGATGGGGCGAGCAGGAAGCGACAATCTGCCATAAAAAAACCCGAGAGACCGGATCTCTCGGGTTGGAAGGTATGGTACGAGCGGGTTACTGCATGGCGAGCCCCTTCTTTTTCAATGGGCGGAGGACTTGATTGAACCGAAGTAGTAATTAACTCCCACCGTATACGTGTTGTTGTTCATGGTGTTGGCGTTATTGGCAATCGACATGGCATTCCATTCGGCAGATACGCTCCAGTGGGGGGCAAACAGATACTCTATGCCCAACCCTCCATTCGCAGTGTCACCAGAAAGACCGGCTGCGGAGAGCGTTCCTGTCAAATGTCCATACCCCAGCCGTGCGTAGGGCATGAGCGTACTGGTGAGCGGATAGCCAAATTTGAGAGCCAACCCGTAGTCACGACTTCCGTAGGGTTGAATGCCACTCGTATAACCCGAACGACCATTCGTATTGAGACCATAGTAAGCATCCAGACCCAGCACGGTGGGTCCCAATCCCCAGGCATAACCGGCTTCGAGACCCATTGCCGTCCCATAGTTTTGTTGAGAGGGAATCAGGTTGGTTGCCCCTCCTGCCAAGGCCGATGGATTTCCATTGCCAAAGTTCGAATCATTGATCCCGGCTCTTGCTCCCACATACATCCCTGTAAAAGGACTCGTAACACTGTTTGTGGATGGAACCTGTCCCTCGGAAAACGCGGGAACAACCGGGAAACCCACTAACGTCAGCAACAACAGTTTTTTTCTAGTCTTCATGCTTCGATCTCCGTAATATTTGGTATCGCACCTCGCGCTCTTTTGCACGATCAGGCCATAAACTTCCGGGTGACAATATCCTGACCATTCTCCCTGATTTTATGGAAGTCCTTGATACCAAATGCTGAGCGTGGGCATCAATGACGATCCGGCGATAATCTCGGACATGTTGAGGACGGATACGGCTGTTTTCGTACTGTTTTCCCACAGTACGATGCTGTTTCCGGAACTGTCCGTAAACGCCCCGATGGCGTGGGGGTCTGTCCAGCCATACCAATGCGCGCCGATAGTCAAAGGGGTACAGCCAGTGACGGTACAGTTGGATACATTGGTTGAACTGAAGACGGGCATGGGAAGAATGGTGCCGCCCGTGGTCAAAGAAAAGCCAAGGGGGGAAATTCTGGGATCATTCAATTTCCCAATAAAATACCCCACGTTGCTGGCATATCCTCCTGAGCCTATAAAGGCCAAATGGTTGTTGCTGTCTACTGCCACGTCATCCATTTCATAAGCTGGCAAGGTGAAAGAAAGAATGGCTGTGGTTGGTAAACTGAAGGTTCCCGCAGAAGGATTCAGTGCCAACTTGTTGAGGTCTATCAAATAACCTTGATCCGTACTGGAGAATTCGCAGCCCAGAACTGCAACGTTGTAACTGATATCGACGGAGATGTGGTCAACTCGACACGCACCCGAAGTAATCCCGCCAAGATTGGTAGAAGTTGCCGTGTCCGGGGTGTACACTTTCCCCGAACTTGCATCAATGAACTTGAGAGAAGAGTAACCGCCTGTCACAATCAACGAATAAGCCACTCCACCCACTGACAGGGACGGGTGATAGCCGAAGTTTTCGGTGACGCTCGTACCAGGCAAAGAAATGGTTTTCAATTTTATGGGCGCACTTGGGGTGGTGTAGTCCAGAATGTCATACCCGGATCCATTGGAGAAAATAGCAAACTTCTTGGCGGGATCAAGTACGACTCCCCCAATTTCCGGGCTTGCGCCAGAAAAACCCAGACTCGTGTTGCAGGAAGTCCCGCAGGTGTAATGTCCCAACTCGGAGAAGTTGGTGAGGGAAAAAAATGACAACACCTTTGAGGTAAAAGAGAAGGCCACCCCTACCTCGGCCGATATGTCCACAGAAAATCCACTGGCATTACTGGTGCCCAGGGAAGGAAGTGTCAGGGCATGAAAGGTTGATCCTGCAGGCGCCGCCGCCGCTCGGCCTGCTTTTGCAATGAAGGAACCTGTGGTGGGTAATGTCAACACCGTTGCTCCGTTGTTACCCGAAAGCGGAACCAACGCATTGGAGGTCCCGCCTGTGGTGAAAATCCCGATTGCTCCCGAATTGAAATTTGTACTGGCGGCAATCATGGGGGTCGGTGAGATGGATGAAGTCCCTGGGTTTTGCACGTTTCCGCCGCCACAGGCGGACAGCAAGGAGGTAATGGAAACCAGGGACAGTAATCCCAATTTTTTACTGAAAGCCTTCATTATTTTTCTCCACATTGACTGTAGTGATAAGGATTATACATTTTGTAACAACTTTTCTTGTTTGATTTAACCCAACTTGTTCATTATTTTTTCATGCGGTCAGCGCGAATGGCGCAACGGGCCCAGGAGTTGCATCGAGTTGGGTGTGAAATTTCGGTATTCCAATCCCCCTGACCCCCCCCAAACGAGGGGGTTGTGGCCTGCAGACCCCACGACTAAACTCAACCAAAACGCACCTTATGAGGCCAACCCGTTGGGACGCTACCCACACACTGGCGCGGGCGACTCACTGGCATCCTCATCTTGGGCAAACCATGAGATATTCCAGGGGGGAGACCATGAACCGCCACGGCAGCCTGAACCACATTTACCGTTTGATCTATAGCCGAGCGTTGCATGTCTGGGTGGCGGTGTCCGAGATAACCAAAGGGCAAGGCAAGGGGGGGCGCAGTCGTCAGCGGTTGGTCAACGCTGGAAAGAAGTCGGGAGAAGGGTACGAGGGATTCTCCGGCCTGAGGGACGCACGACCGTCTCGCCCTCCGGTTTGGATTCTCCTGGGTTTGCCGCTGATATGCTCTTTGGCCCAGGCCGCTCCTACGGGAGGTTTGGTGGTGTCAGGGGTAGGTCATATCATCCAGTCTTCAGTTGCAGGTGGGGCGGTCAATACCACCATTACCCAGGGTAGTTCGATGTTGAACCTGAACTGGAGCGGGTTCAATGTGGCTCCCGATGAGACCGTCACCTTCAAGCAACCTTCTGCCTCGGCCGTGGCGGTGAATCGCATTTTCGACACCAACGGAGCGCAGATCTACGGACACCTGAACGCCAATGGTCAGGTCTATCTGATCGATCCCAACGGGATTCTCTTTGGCAAGGGAGCACAGGTGAATGTGGGAGGGCTGGTGGCATCAACGCTGGACTTGACGGGGAGCAGTGGCAATTCTCTGACCTTTGGACCCGGCAACGATGCGAGAGCGGCGGGAGTGAGCGGAATCGACAATCAGGGCGCGATTACGGCGGGCAGAGGTGGTTTCATTACTCTGCTGGGACATACGGTGCGCAATGAGGGAAGGGTGACGGCCCAGTTGGGGACGGTGGCCTTGGCCGGAGGCAGTGCCTTCACCTTGAGTTTTTCTGAAAATCAACTGGTGAGTATGGTGGTGAGCCATAGCCAGTGGAACGATCTGGTGCGCAACGGGGGGGTGATCCAAGTCAACGGGGGCCAAGTCATTTTGACGGCAGGGGCGAGGGATGCACTGCTGGCGAGTGCCGTCAACAATAGCGGGATCATCGAAGCCCAGACGGTCCGAGGGCAGGCAGGGCACATTCAACTGCTGGCAGGGATGGCGGCGGGGACCACCACGAACAATGGGACGCTGGATGCCAGCGCACCGAATGGAGGAAACGGCGGGTTCATCGAGACCAGTGGGCACAGTGTCGACATCGGCAACAACGCCACCATCACCACCCAAGCCACGAATGGATTGAATGGGAGTTGGCTGATCGATCCTGCAGACTTCACCATCGCCTCCACCGCCACGGGAACCGTGACAGGAGGCACCCCGTCGGGTGATATATCCGGGGCAACCCTGTCGACCGCATTGGGTGCGGGGAATGTGACGATCCAATCGAGCCAGGGGAGCACGACATCGGGCAGTGGCAACATCAATGTGAATGATGCGGTGAGCTGGAATGCCAACACGCTGACGCTGACGGCGGCGAACAACATCAATGTGAATGCGGTGATGACTGCCACCGGAACAGCGGCGTTGGCCCTGAATCCGGCTACCGCCAATGGGGGCGCTACTGCGGTGACCGGAGGGACCCTCAACATGGGACTGACCAGTTCCGGGTTCACGGGGCGGATCGATCTGGCGCCAACCACCAGCATCAGCATCAATGGGACCCCCTACACCATCATCAACACCTTGGGGACACAATTGGATGCCAACAACAATATATTCACTGACAATCTGTATTTTACGACTGGAAGCAATAACAGCACGACCGGAAATATTGACAAGGTGACCGCAACCTATTCTTCGGCAGCGGGGCTTACATTAGGACCTGTCACCCCCATCGCCGCAACCGGGGCTTATAACCCTGCTCTTGGCATTACGGTGAATCCCAACAACGGACAGTTGCTGGTGGGGGGAGGGTCGCCGAGTGAAAATCAATTTCCTGACCCGGTCTATCAGGTTAACCCGACCACGGGGACCATTACAACCACAACCGGACCGTCCTATGTTACTAATAGTAATCTGGCCGTTGACCCCAGCAAGAATGTGGTGTGGGCCACCGGAGGTCCTTTTGGCAGCACGGGTCCACTGGCATCCTTCCCAATCAAACCGTTCGGGGGAACGGGTACCAATCTACCTTTGACCGGCAGCGATACGGCTATTTCGGGAATCGCTTTTGATCCCCACAACCAGACGACATACTACACAACCGGTGGTTATTACGGGAATAGTGTGGGTGACTTTGGCACGATCAATCCCTCCACAGGAAAAACAACGGCCCTCCTTACGAATACGACCGGATTGAACACCCTCGCCTATGACCCGTTTACAGGTGACCTGATCACGGTGGGTGGTAACTTCATTAACCAGATCAATCCCTCGACGGGGCAGATCGTTTCGACCAAAAATATATCCAATGTTTTGGGTAATAATGGAGGTTACGCCCTTGAAAACATTGCGCTAACCGGAACCGGTCAGTTGTTCGCCTCGTCCGGTGGTAGCAATGGCGGGCAGTTGTTCTTTCTGGATTATGCCAAGAGCGAATTGGTGGGCTCCAACAGCAACTTTATGGCATCGCCCTTTCTGGCGAGTTATCTTTCTGGCGTAACCTTGGTTGCGCTCCCAGCCACGATGACCTTGCAAGGCATCACAGCGAACGCGACTACATTGAAGGGCGATTATGTGCTTGGCAGCAACATTGATGCCACACCCACCAATACCTGGGGGGCTGCGGGTTGTACGGCGACAACCTGCACCGGGTTCACCCCGATTGGTGGCACAACTAGCGTCTCCAATTTCTCCGGGGTTTTCGATGGGCTGGGGCACACGATCACCAATCTCACCATCAACCGATCCGTCACCAATGTCAACTTCAAGAACAATATTGGCCTGTTTGGCGCGGATGCGACGACCGCTGTTCTGCGTAATGTCGCTCTTCTGGACAGCGACATGAACGGTGGCTACAGCGTTGGCGAACTGGTGGGGAGCAACAGCGGTACGGTCAACAACAGTTATGCCACTGGGGTGGTGAATGGGACAGGCGATGTGGGCGGACTGGTGGGGAACAACAGCGGTACGGTTAACAACAGTTATGCCACGGGTAGCGTGACCGGGGGAATGGGAACTCTCTCTGTGGGCGGACTGGTGGGGGCTAACTATGGCACGATCAGCAACAGTTATGCCACGAGTAGCGTGACCGTTGGAACGGGCAGTTTCTATGTGGGCGGACTGGTGGGAAACAACAACGGTACGCTCAGTAACGCTTTCTATAATGTTGATGCGGTGCTGATCAATTCAACCCACCAACTCACTGCGGGAGGACTTTATAACACCCAATATACGGACTGGTTTACCCATGGCGAAATCCTGAACATCGCCGACTATTCTGCCACCTTGCCGGTGGGGACTGGGGGCTACTACGATGTCAGCACGGTACAGGGCCTGAAAGATATGCTGGGGTTCTCGGAAAGTAATGCTGCCCTGAATTTCCGTCTGACCTCCAGCATTGACCTGACGGGCAGTGCGGGATTTTATGTTCCGTATTTTGCCGGAAAGTTTGATGGCGGGAATAACACAATCTCGAATCTCACCATCAATGAAAACAATGGTGATATCGGGATGTTCGGATATTTGCCTGTTTCGACCAGTTCAGTTTCCAATCTTGGCGTGGTGAATGACAGCATATCCGGGGTCTCCTATGTTGGAGGGTTGGTGGGATATGACAACGGTGGCCTCATCGACAACAGTTATGCCAAAGGGGCTGTAGGGGCCGTACCTGGGGGAAGTTATGAAGGCGGACTGGTAGGGTTGCTCAACTCCGGCACCATCAACAACAGTTATGCTACAAGCAGAGTGTCTGGGAACGGCATTGTGTCTGAGACCCTTTATGTGGGTGGGTTGGTGGGATCGAACAAAGGGGGCACCATCAGCAACAGCTATGCCACGGGCAGTGTATCCGGAAGTGGTTATGTTGGCGGTTTGGCTGGCCAGTCCGATGGTACCATCAGCAACAGTTACGCCACGGGGGCGGTGACTGGTGCCGCGGGGTCGGAGACAGGGACAGTCTATGCGGGTGGTCTGGTAGGGCTGATCGGCTCCGGTACCATCAGCAACAGTTACGCTAAGGGAGGCGTAACATTAAATGGCATTGGCGGTAGTAGTTATACCGGCGGTCTGGCCGGCGAGTCCAGAGGCACTATCAGTAACAGTTATGCCACGGGCAATGTATCCGGGAACGCCGCCATTACTTATTGCGGTTGTGTTGGTGGCTTAGTCGGTGAGTCCATCGGCGCCATCAGCAACAGTTACGCCACGGGCAGTGCATCTGGAAGTGGTCATGTTGGCGGTTTGGTCGGAGTGTCCGACAGCACCATCGACAACAGTTACGCCACGGGGGCTGTGAGCGGCACTGGTCATCTCGGTGGGTTGGTGGGAGATGAGACAGTATCGGGATTGGGCATAGGCGGCACCATCAGCAACAGTTACGCCACGGGCAGTGTATCTGGTAGTGGTTATGTTGGCGGTTTGGTCGGTGTGTCCAATGACACCATCAACAACAGTTACGCCACGGGGGCTGTGAGCGGCTCTGGCAACTATCTCGGTGGGCTGGTGGGAAGCAATACCGGCACCATCAATTACAGTTACGCCACGGGTAGTGTGACCGTGGGAACGGGCAGTTTCGGTGACGGTGGACTGGTGGGAAGCAATACCGGCATCATCAATTACAGTTATGCCACGGGGGTAATTCCAAATTCAGCGGGCGTTTATAGTTTTTCAAATGGGGGGGTGGCAGGAAGTAATTCTGGCACTATCAGCAACAGTTTCTGGGACATTACGACTCAAGGGATAACAGGCATGGGATCGTCAAGTACAGGTACCTGGACCAATGTTCAGGGTCTGACCACCACTCAACTCCAAACCCCGTCAAGTCTGACCGGTTTCAATTTCACTTCCCACCCGGGGGCTACAGGAAACAATTGGGTGATCGTCAATGCGGATGGCTCCCTCGCAACCACTGCACAAGTCACCCAAGGCGCCACTTTGCCGATGCTGGCTTCAGAATATTCCACCACCCTCGGTAATTCCCATCAGTTGCAATTGATGACCATGGATCTGACGGGGGCCTATACCTTGGGACAAAGTTTCAATGCCTCTGCCACCAATAGCCAAGATATCTGGCTCGGTAGCAGTTTTGTCCCCATCGGCAACTCGATCACTCCCTTCACAGGGAGTCTTTCCGGGGCGGGATTTACCATCGACAATCTCACCATCAACCGACCCGCCAGTGATTATGTTGGTCTGATCGGCTATTTGGGGTCCGGTGGATCCATCACCGGCGTCAACCTGACCAACGCTCAGGTGACAGGACAAAAAGAAACAGGGGGTCTGGCAGGTCGGTCTGATGGCACCATCAGCGGCGACTCCGTTGCCGTCACTGTTTCTGGCACCGGTTATGTCGGCGGGTTGGTGGGATACAACTCCACCACTGGTACGATCAGCACTAGTGATGCTATGGGCAGTGTAACGGGTTCCGGTGCCGTGTATGTCGGCGGGTTGGTCGGAGGGGGATCTTCCGGTAGTGATGGTGGCTTGGTCGGGTACAACCAAGGGTCCATCAGCAACAGTTATGCCACGGGAATCGTGTCAGGAACGAATAACCTTGTGGGGGGATTGGTCGGTTACAACAATAATGGCGGCATGATCAGCAACAGTTATGCCACGGGAACCGTGTCTGGTGGGGGCGGAGTGGGTGGGTTGGTGGGATACAACTCCACCACTGGTACGATCAGCAACAGTTACGCCACCGGGAGCGTGAGCCGAGGCTCCTATGATGTCGGCGGACTGGTGGGGGCTAACTATGGCACGATCAGCAACAGTTACACCACAAGTTACGCCACGGGAATCGTGCCAGGAACGAATGATCTTGTGGGCGGACTGGTAGGCTACAACAATACTGGCGGCACGATCAGTAATGGTTTTTGGGATGACAGCGTGAATACGGCGGGGTTGGGGGCGAGATCAACACCGACCACTGGTGCGAAGGGACTCACGACCACGCAGATGCAGACTGCATCGAATTTTGTCGGATTTGACTTTACAGTTACGCCGGTATGGGGCGTCCATTCGGGCGTCAACAATAACAATCCCATTTTGTGCGTGTTCGGGGGTTGTTCCCCCCTAATGGTCTATATTGATCCTGTTACCGGCTCCAGCATTTATGGAACCACGCCCCTGTTTACCTACACCCTCGTCAACGCAAGCGGGTCCTTGTTTCACCTGACCAATGCCACAACCACAGGGACGGCGGCTTACACTGCGTCGGCCCCCACCAGTACCAGCAATGCGGGTAGTTACAGTTTTAGTTATCTCGATGGACTCGGTTTGACCGGTTCGGGTTCGGCCAATTATTCTCTGGTTCCATGGACGACACCAACTTCATGGACGGTTGCCCCGGCACCCTTGCTCTACACTGCGGCACCAGAGGCCATTCCCGGCGGGCTGACGAGGTTCCCGCTCTCGGGTATCGTGACCGGCTTTGTCCCCGGCGATGACCTGTCCAATTCCACGACTGGCACCTTGTCATGGACGACCAATGCCACTTCCTCCAGTCCGGCTGGACACTACGCCATTGATGGCAATGGACTGAGTGCTGTTAATTACGTCTTTTCGCAAGCTCCAGGCAATGCCACGGCATTGACCATACAGTCCAGTACAGGGACTGCAACGGCGCAGTCTGCTCAACTTGTTGCCGCCGATGCAACGCTTTTGTCTACATTGAATACGATGCTTTCAAACGCCAATAATCCCGGACAGACCGGAGGAAACAGTGCCAACGCAGGGGCGGGCAATAATTATATTGCCGTTAACTTTGTGAACTCTTCCGGGGGATGGAGTGCACCCAACCTTACATTGACAGTGACAAAAGGCGGTGTCACGTTGCCCCCCGGTTATTGAATGTAATGTAACCGGAATAGACACTTGCGACACAGGGCCATACCGGACATGGCAACGATATCCAAACCCGATGCACCGAGCCAAAATCCGGGAACCATGAGACCAACGAGACCGGAATAACAAGGGTGAATGACCAAGATGAAAGAAGATAAAATCAGTAGGCAGAGGAACTCCGAAATGATGGCTGTCTCGAGGTTGGGGCGAGTTTCCAAAGGTTCAATACTGGTGTCCGGGGTGCTGGCATGTTCCGTGGGCTGGGCTGCGGGGCCTGCTCTGCCGGGGGCGGGGACGCTGATACAGGAGGCGCAACCGGTCACACCCTCCGCACCGTCCAACGACAATCCGGGGCTGACCCTGAAGCCGGGGCAAGGGGCGATGAATTCGGAGTCGACCACGACCTTCGAGGTGAAGCGGATCGTGATCGAGGGGAACACCAAGATCGAGACTGGGGTTTTGCATGATCTGGTACGGGATGATGAGGGCAAGACACTGACGTTGGGAGAGGTACAGAAGATGGCGCAACGGCTGACAGACTATTACCGCCAGCAGGGATATCCGCTCTCCAGGGCGGTGATTCCGGCCCAATCCCTGGAAGGGGGGGTGCTGAAGATTCGGGTGATCGAGGCGGAGTATGGCAAGGTATTGCTGAACAATAGCAGCCGGGTCCTCGATGGCTCATTGCAATCGTTGCTGAATCCGTTACAGAGTGGAACGTCCATCGAAGAAGACACGCTGGATCGGGTCCTGCTGTTATTGTCGGATGTGCCGGGGGTCGAGACCGCGGCGACCCTGACGCCGGGGGCACAGGTAGGGACCTCGGATCTGACAGTGAATGCGACATCGGGGCCGCAGGTTGCAGGGAGTGTAACCGCAGACAATTACGGTAACGATTACACCGGTAATGGACGGCTGGGTGGAGCGGTGACGGTGAACGAACTGCTGGGGTTGGGAGATCAGTTATCGGCCAATGGATTGACCAGTGGTCCGGGGATGAACTATGCGCGCCTGGGATACGACCTGCTGGCCAATGGAAGTGGGACGCGGGTGGGTGCTTCGGTGTCGGACCTGAAGTATGTGCTGGGGGGGAGTTTGTCGGGTTTGGGTGGGCAAGGTACGGCGGCGGTGTCGAGTCTGTGGGTACGGCAACCCTTATTGAGGAGTCGGACGGTGAACCTGTATGGACAGGCGGAGTTTGACTACAAGCGATTGAGTGATCAGACGGTAGCGACGCTGGCGAATCGCCATCTGGACAATGGGGTGTTGAGCATGAATGGAGATGAACGGGATACCTGGATGAGCGGCGGGGTTGGATTGATGAGTACTTCGTGGACGGGTGGGCGGGTGAACTTTGATAATTCCGGGGCTTCGGCATTTGATCCGGGCGCTCAGGGAGCGTTCGGAAAGTGGAACGGAAGCCTGACTCGATTGCAGGATGTGGGGAGTGAACGGGCACAGGTGTACCTGTCGGTGTCGGGGCAATGGGCGCAGAAGAATCTGGACCCGGTGGAGAAGTTGGTGGTGGGGGGGCCGTACAGTGTCCGGGGTTATGACATGGGGGTATTGGCGGCGGACAGTGGGGTACTGGAGACAGTGGAAGGGCGCTACCAGTTGACGGAGCATTGGCAGGCGGTGGTATTTGGGGACAGCGAACACATTGCCATCAGTGCCAATCCTTACCTGGCCGGACCCAATGGGGCAACCTTGAGTGGGGCGGGGGTGGGGATGAACTGGACCAGTGGTGGGGCGTGGCAGGGGAAGGTCTATGCGGCGAGCCGGCTGGGGTCGGTACCGACCCAACTGGCGGGAAGCCCAGCGGGTACCCTGGTCTGGGGAGAATTATCTCGGGCGTTCTAGCGAGACATACCCATCGCCTGAGATGTTCGGGATGAGGGGGGTCACTGGGTCTTGTCGTATTTCTGCTGGAGTTCCTCCCAACGCAGGAATGCCTGTTCCAGTTGGTGGGCGAGTTCGCTCTGCTGCTGACTCAGGCGCTTGACCTCATCGGGGGCATGACGGTAGAGAGACCCGTCCGCCAGTTGCCGGGCCAGTTCGATTTCCTCGTTTTCCAGGCGGGCGATGGTGTCTGGAAGAGTTTCCAGTTCCTTTTGCTCCTTGTAGGACAATCGCTCGACTGGGGCTTTACGTGGTTTGACCGAAGGGAGCTGGTTCGTTTTGGCAGTTTCAGAGGATGAACTGACGGGGGATTCCTTGTTTTCCCGAGCCCTTTTTCGTTGGGCCAGGTAACGGATCCAGTCGCTGTAACCCCCGGCATTCTCCGTGACGACGCCCTGACCCTCCAGGACCATGACCTGGGTGACGACCGCATCCAGAAAGGCGCGGTCATGGCTGACCAGGAACAGGGTGCCTGGATATTCGATGAGCAGGGATTCCAGCAATTCCAGGGTTTCGATATCCAGGTCGTTGGTGGGTTCGTCCAGGACCAGCACATTGGACGGGCGGGCAAACAGGCGCGCCAGGAGCAGGCGGTTGCGTTCCCCCCCGGACAGGGAGGCCACTTTGGCGCGCGCGCGTTCGGGCGGAAACAAAAAGTCGCTGAGATAACTGATGACATGTTTGCGCGTTCCGCCGATCTCGATAAAGTCGGATCCTGGACTGATGGTTTCCACCAAAGTGGCCGAAGAGTCCAACTGTTCGCGCCATTGGTCGAAGTAGGCAATGTTCAGGCGGGTGCCGCTACGCACGATTCCTTCATCGGGGGCATGCAATCCCAACAAGGTCCGTAGCAGAGTGGTTTTTCCCACGCCATTGGGTCCCATGATGCCGATCTTGTCGCCGCGCTGGATGCGTGTGGAAAAGCCTTGCACAAGGATCTGGTTATCGTAGCGCAACGTGACCTCCTGCAATTCAGCGATCAGTTCCCCGGAGCGGTCCCCGGAATCCACGGCCAGACGGACCGACCCGATCTGATCCCGGCGCAGGGCACGTTCGCGGCGCAGTTCTTCGAGCCGTCGTACCCGTCCCTCATTGCGGGTGCGACGTGCCTGGACCCCCTTGCGAATCCATACCTCTTCCTGACTGAGCAACTTGTCGAAACGACGCTGTTCGAGGGCTTCCGAGGCCAGTTGCTCGGCCTTGCGGCGCAGGTAGTCGGCAAAGGATGCACCGAAAGTCGATAACTTGCCTCGATCCAGTTCCACTACGCGGGTGACGACCTGATCCAGGAAATGTCGGTCATGGGTGATGAACAGTACGGCGCCTGGGAAATTTCTCAAGGCTCCTTCCAGTCGTTCGATGGCCGCTACATCCAGATGGTTGGTGGGTTCATCCAGGATCAACAGATCCGGTTCACCGACCAGGGCGCGGGCCAGGGCGACACGTTTTTTCCATCCCCCCGACAGTTGACCGACCTGTCCTTCCGGGTCGAGTCCCATTTGGGAAAGTTGTCGTTCCACCTGATAGGAGGCCACGGGTAATCCGCACTCGGTCAGCCCTTGGGCCACCGCGTCAAAGATCGATGATTCGGGGTCCAGTTCGGGTTCTTGCGGAACATACCCCATTCTGAGGCCGGGCTGGCGCCAGACCTTGCCCTCGTCCGGGGTGAGGGTGCCCAGTACGATGCGTAAGAGGGTGGATTTTCCGCCGCCGTTGCGGCCGATCAGCCCGATACGTTCGCCGGGATCGATCTGAAAGTCGATGTGATCGAGCAAAGGGTCCAGCCCGAAGGCCAGGGACACAGCATCAAGGAGGATGAGAGGCATGAGCAGAGGATCTTCAAAGTGACGAGCAATAACGCGCGCAGGAGAGAATGGTACCGCAACGGGTGGGGAGCGCGGGATTTTTGTTTGGGGGTGGCCTCCGGCTGACGCTCAGAGGTAGCCCACGGGAATGGCGTCAATTTCCGCCGATAGGGGGATATCCTGCTGGCGAAGACACAGTACGGCCCCGTGGCCGACAGGTTGGTTGAGTTTGGCAAGCACGCCAAAATGATGGGTGGAATTTTGGCTGGGGGTGGCGGATTTTTTGATTTCTAGGGGATAAAGGGTATTGTCTTGTTCAATCAGAAGGTCGATTTCTTTTTGGTCCTTGTCACGATAGAAATAAAAATTGGGGGTTTTGCCGTTGTACCAATAGCTCTTCAGCAGTTCAGAGATTACCCAGGTTTCGAGGATGGCTCCAGAAAAGGCTCCGGCTTCCAAGGCTTGCGAGCTTGACCATCGGGTGAGGTAGGCACAAAGTCCGGTATCCATGAAATATATCTTGGGTGTTTTGATCAGTCGATGGGTCAGGTTGTTATGGTAGGGTTGCAAGAGGTAGACCAGTCCTGAGGCTTCCAGTGCGGACAGCCAGGCCTTGGTGGTTTTTTGGTCGATGCCGACATCGCGTGCGATATCGGCATGATTCAGAAGTTGACTGGTGCGGGCAGCGATGACCTGGATGAACCGGTAAAACGCACTTTCGTTGGTGATTTTGATCATCTCCCTGATATCTCGTTGAATGTAGGTTTGAATATACGAGTTATAGAATAGATCGGTGGAGAGTTCCGGTTCCGAGACGACCCTGGGGTAACTGCCGCGCCAGATGCCGTGATAAAGGGTTTTTAGATCGATTTCATGCGCTTGGCGACGCGCCTGGCGAAGCCACTCCGTGGTGGGTAGGAAAGGAGGGGCATGATCACCGCGTCCCTGGATTTCTGCCTGAGAGAAGCCGTTGAGTTCAAGAATGGCGACGCGCCCGGCGAGACTTTCCGTGACGGAGTGCATGAGGTGGAACTTTTGTGAGCCCGTCAACCAAAACAGCCCATTGGTCTGCCTCTGGTCGACGATCACTTTTATGTGGTGAAACAGGTTTGGCGCGTATTGCACTTCATCGATGAGGAGTGGGGGGGGATATCGCTGCAAAAACAAGGCGGGATCCGATTCGGCCAAGGTTCTGGCATCCCGGTCATCCAGAGTGACGTAATTTCTTTCTGCCCCAGCGATGCTTTTGAGCAAGGTGGTTTTGCCCACCTGACGCGGTCCGGTCAATAAAACCACGGGAAATGTGTGGCTGGCCAACAGGAGGGGTGCTTTGAGGGTTCTCGAACGCATGAATTATTCCGGCAATAATGGAATCAGTTTCCATTATTGGCTATTTTTTGCGGGTAATCAAGTTCTCCAACGGGCACCGCAATTGCTCCCTCTGGAATATGGGCACCAATTGTGTTAGTTTGGAGGCGCGCGACCATTTCCAAAAACCCTCGATGGGAGTTTAGCCTTTGTTACAACCGATTGCCATTGTCGGCCTGTCGTTTCGTTTTCCTGGTGACATAGAAAGTGAACAGGGTTTTTGGGAAGTGCTTCGCGGCGGTCGGGATGTGGTGACCCGGATCGATCCCGAACGCTGGGCTGTGGGCGAATTGCACGATGACCGGCGCAAGGAACCGGGGCGTAGCGTGACCTTCGACGCCGGCGTGTTGTCGCGCATTGACGCCTTTGATGCGGGGTTTTTCGGAATTTCTCCCCGCGAGGCAGCCTGGCTCGATCCGCAGCAACGCCTGATGCTGGAACTGGCGTGGGAGGCCATGGAGGATGGCGGCATCGTCCCGTCCTCCCTGGCCGGGACCCATACTGCCGTCTATGTCGGCATTTCCGGACTGGATTACAGCATGCGCGGGCTGGATGACCTGTCCAGTATGACCGGTTACTCCATGACCGGCAATACCCTGAGCATTGCGGCCAATCGTCTGTCTTATGTGTTTGATCTGCGGGGTCCTTCCCTGGCGGTGGATACGGCCTGCTCTTCCTCTCTGGTGGCTTTGCACCATGCCTGCCAAACCCTGCAGGCAGGAGAAGCCGAAACCGCCCTGGTGGGCGGGGTCAACCTGCTGCTTCATCCCTATCCTTTCATCGGTTTCAGCAAGGCTTCCATGCTGTCGTCTGCCGGTCGGTGCCGGGTGTTTTCCGACGCTGCCACCGGCTATGTCCGCTCCGAAGGGGGAGCCGTACTGCTCTTGATGCCTCTGGAGCGCGCCCAGGCGGAAGGCCGTCTGATCCACGGGGTGATTCTGGGAACAGGGGTCAATGCCGACGGGGCACGCAAAACCGGGCTGACCATTCCCAGCAGCGAGGGTCAGGCCGAATTGATGGCGAGCGTGTTGCGGCGCTCCGGTCTGGAGGCTTCTCAAGTGGATTTCGTGGAAGCCCACGGTACCGGCACGGCCATCGGCGATCCCATCGAGGCTTCTGCCCTCGGTCAGGTGTATGGTGCCGCCCGTTCGCCCGATCATCCTTTGCCCATCGGTTCGGTAAAAAGCAATCTGGGACACCTGGAAACGGCCTCGGGCATGGCGGGGCTGGTCAAGACATTGCTGGTGCTCAAGCATGGCCAGATTCCTCCCACTCTTCACTGTCAGACACTCAATCCAAAGATCGATTTCACCGCCCTCAACCTGCAGGTGGTGACTCGGTCGCAGTCCTTGCCGCCATCCGATCGTCCTCGCATCGCCGGAGTCAATTCCTTTGGTTTTGGCGGGGCCAATGCCCATGTGCTGGTGCAGGCGGCCCCCCGCGCGGCATTGGCGCCCCTGAATCCCCCCTCCGTTCCGGCACCCGCGTCCCCTTGGCCACCCTTGTTTCTTTCGGCGCAGACGGTCCCCGCCCTGCGCGAACTGGCCCTGCGTCATGCCGCCGCTCTCCGTACCCTGACTCCTGAAGACTATTACGACTGGGCCTACAGTGCCGCCCATCATCGCGCCTGGCTGGAACAGCGTCTGGCGCTCGAACCCTCGTCCCTGGTCACCATGGCAGAAGCCCTCGACTCCTTTGCCCAGGGGGGCGCAAGCAACGGGATCGTGCGCGAGGAAGGAGCGCCGGGAACGGCGGGGGGAGTGGCTTTCGTGTATACCGGCAATGGTGCCCAATGGGTGGGGATGGGCCGTCGTTTGTGGGAGGAATCTCCGCGTTTTGGGGAAATTCTGGAGAGTTTTGAAGAACCCCTGGCCGCGCGTGCCGGTTTTTCCCTGCGCGCCGAACTGTGGGCGGGGGAAGAATCCAGCCGCCTCGACGATACGGCGGTGGCCCAGCCCCTCCTGTTCGTCGTGCAGCTGGCACTGACCCAGTGGCTGCAGGAACAGGGCGTGGAGCCCATGGCCGTGACCGGGCACAGCGTGGGAGAAGTGGCGGCGGCGTGGGCGGCAGGAATTCTGACGCGGGATCAGGCGTTGGATGTCATTTGCGCCCGCAGCGCAGCGCAGGCCACGACTCGGGGTCGGGGACGCATGGCGGCGCTGGGGTTGACGGCTTCCCGGTGGGAGGCCTGGGCGGTGGAACGGGATTGGAGCGAAGTCGTCATCGCCGGCTACAATGGGCCAGGCAATCTGACGCTGGCAGGGTCGGAGGCGGTTTTGGATCAGGTCAAAGCGGAAGCGGACGCCCAGGGGGTGTTTTTTCGCAAACTGGATCTCGATTATGCCTTTCACAGCCCCTTCATGGATCCCATCCAGGCGGGACTGGTGCGTTCCCTGGCAGGGTTGCACCCCCGGCCGGGCCGAAAAATTCTGGTGTCCACCGTGACAGGAAAAGAGATTCAGGGGCAGGAACTGGGGGCGCGTTACTGGTGGGACAATGTGCGCTGTCCGGTGCAATTTGCCTCGGCCATTGGTACCCTGGCCGATCTGGGGTGCCGTACCTTCATCGAGATCGGTCCCCACGGCATTCTGCAACATTACCTCAAGGAATGTTTGGCCTCCCGTGACGGGAGCTATCACATCGCCGCCAGTCAACGGCGTCAGAGCGATGGCCTGAAAGATCTGGAACGCCTGGTTGTGCGCATCCATCTGTGGGATGCGAGTCCACCCGCGGCCCCCTATTTCCCGACCAAGGGAAAGTTTCTGGATCTCCCTCGCTACCCTTGGCAACGGCAGCGTCACTGGCTCCCCAAAACCAGCGAGGGCTATCAGATCATCCAGCGGCAGCGGCGTCATCCGCTGTTGGGATGGCGACTGCAGGAAACCCAGGCGGCCTGGGAAGTGATTCTGGATCCGGCCAAACAGGCCTGGTTGCAAGATCATCGGGTGGGTCAGGCGCTGGTTCTCCCTGGGGCGGCCTATGTGGAAATGGCTCTGGCCGCCTCCCGGGAGTGGTTCGGCGCGTCCTCGGCAGAAGTGGAAGAACTGGATATTCTGGCCCCTGTGGTGTTCGATGGCGAACATGGGCGCACCCTGCGTTTTGAACTTCACCCTCGTGACGGGCATTTCACCCTTCGCAGCCGTCAGCGGTTGAGCGAGGATGAATGGACCTTGCATGCCTCGGGTCGGCTGTTGGGAGCCTCCAGTGGTTCTCCCGTCACTTCACTCGGCGGTGAGTTCAAAGGGGCTGTTCAGCAACTGTCCGGTGCCACCCATTACCGCATGACCCACGCCCTCGGCCTGGACTACGGGCCCACTTTTCAGGGCATCGATACGGTCCGGGTGCAGGGTGACCGGTTGAGCGCCACGCTGCGCTCCGTCCCGTCTCCGGAGGCTGGAGATTGGGAGCTGCCGCCCTGGGTGCTGGATCAATGTTTTCAGTCATTGGTGGATTTTTTTCAGGCGGAGATCGAAGGCGGGCGGGGCGTACCCTATCTGCCGGTGAAGATGGGCCGAGTCAAGGTCTGGCGCCAGACTCCGGTCACCCATTTCGAGGCTCTGCTCAAGCGGCGCCAGGGCCGTTCGGTCACGGCTGACTTCACCTTGTGGGACCAAGCAGGACACTGTGTGGCGCAACTGACCGACTGCCGTTTTCGTGCCATGCCCCTGTCGAATGCCCATGACTCGGTCCATGCGGCATGTTGGGGTACGGTGGCCGTCCTGTGTCCCGGTGCTCGGGAAGAGAGCCAGTCCCCGCCGGGGAAAGTGGCGCAGTGGGGAGGGCAACTGCGCTCCCTGATGCTGACCCAGGAGTCGGACGGCAATCGGCTGGCTTTGTTCCGCGAAGGGCTGCCCCTGTTTGACGCTCTGGCCATGGCGTTTGCCTGCCGGGCTTTTGACCAGTTGGGGCAGGAACTCGATGGCTGGGTGCGCGACGATTCCCGTTGCCCGGCACCCCTCCGCCCCTATTTTCACTGGTTGCGACGGCAGCTACAACAGGAGGGGTGGTTGCAATTAAAGTCCGGGCAGTGGCGCTTGATGTCGGGAGAGTTGCCGCTGCCGGAAGAGATCTGGCGCACCTTGTTGCAGGAATATCCTCAGGCTTTGCCGGAATTGGTGCAATTGGGGCATGTGGGGCGGCATCTGTCCGATCTGCTGAGCGGGCGAATCGATCTGGTCCCGTTCAAAACCGGGCTGATCCACAGTCCTTTGACCGAAACCCTGTTCGAAGAAGCGCCGGCCTACAGTGGAATTTTTCGGGCCTTGACCCAGTGGTTGCCCCACTTGGCGAAAGACTGGCCCCTTCGACGGCGCCTGCGAATTCTGGAAATCGGTCCGGGGACGGCGACCTTGGCCCAATGCCTGAAGGGGGTTCTCCCGGAACGGCTGGACTATGTACTGGGGCACACAGAGTCGGCAGTGGTGGGACGGTTGCAGGTGGAAGTGGCGGATTATCCCTGGCTCCACGCGGTGCAACTCGATGCCGCAACCCTTGCACCGATGGATGCGCCGGCGGTTCCCGGTCATTACGATCTGATCATTCTGCGTCATTGGTTGCATGGCACCGACAATCCGGCGCGCACGGTGGCGGCGGTGAGGCGCTGGATGGCTCAGGGAGGGGTGTTGATCCTGGCAGAACGGCACGCTGATTTGAGCACCCATCTGAACTACGGCATGGATCCGTCCTGGTGGTCGCCGGATGAACCGGATCAGGGGAGGCTGCACGGTCCCCAGGCGTGGCAGGCGGTGCTGGAACATGCCGGGTGGAGGGAAGTGACGGTGGTCACCGAACCCGTCTCAGGGGAGATGGCCATGGGGTCCTACCTGATGCTGGCCCAAATGTCCGAGCCTGTCTCCTTTGCAGAACCCAGTGTTTCCCCCTCCCGACACTGGGGCTGGCTCAACCCTTGCCCCCATGAACTGGAAGCCCTGGGGCGACTGTTGCGCTCCCAGGGGGATCAGGTGTGGGTGCCAGATAATCTGGAAGATGAACCCTCTCTTCCCCCAGAGGTGACTCACTGGGTGTACTTTGCCCCAGCCCCGGAGGGATCGGAGGGGGAGATGACCCCCACCCTGTCGCTTTTTCATCGGGTTCAGGCCCTGGCCCGGATCCAATCTTCCACGCCGACCCAACTGTGGATCGTGACCCAGGGGGGCAGTCTCCAGACAGACCCGGTTCCCGAGTTCAGTCAACCCGCCCATGGGGCGGTCTGGGGGTTGGGACGGGTGCTGATGAACGAATATCCGGACTGGCGGGTGACCCTGCTGGATCTTCAGGCGGAAAATATTTCCGGACCCTCCTGGGCCGAACGGGTGGTGGAAGAATGGCGTACCCCCGGTGCGGATCAGGAAATCGTGTTGACCCGGGAGGCACGCTATGGCCTGCGCGTCATTCCCCTGCAAGCGCCCGCGACGAACTGCGCCCCCCATTCCTATCGACTGGATTTCAAGGTGCCGGGACAGTTGCGCAATCTGACCTGGATGCCGATCCCGGATCGCCCCTTGGGCGACGATGACATCGAGATTCGTCCCCATGCGGTGGGACTCAATTTCCGCGATGTCATGTATGTCCTGGGACTTCTGCCCGATGAGGCGGTAGAGAAGGGTTTTGCCGGGGCCAGCCTGGGTCTGGAATGTGCCGGTACCGTGCTGCGTGTGGGGTCCGGGGTACATACCTTCCGTGCGGGCGATGAAGTGATGGGGTTTGGCTCGGCCTGTTTTTCCAGTGTAGTGCGAACCGTTGCGGCGGCGGTGATCCACAAGCCCGCCCATTGGTCCTTTGAAGCCGCCGCCTCGGTGACCACGGCTTTCTTTACGGTGTATTACGCCCTTCAACACTTGGCCCAGGTGCAACCGGGAGAACGGGTGCTGATTCATGGCGGAGCCGGGGGGGTAGGCATCGCCGCCATCCAGGTGGCCAAGCATCTGGGCGCGGAAATTTTTGCTACCGCAGGCACCGAAGAGAAGCGGGATTTTGTCCATCTGCTGGGGGCCGATCATGTCTTTGATTCGCGCACTCTGGACTATGCCGAAGCGATTCTGTCTGCAACCGGGGGGGAAGGGGTGGATGTGGTGCTGAATTCCCTCGCGGGAGAAGCCATCCGTCGCAACCTGCAGGTGCTCAAACCCTTTGGGCGTTTTCTGGAACTGGGTAAACGGGATTTTTTCGAGAACACTCCGCTGGGTCTGCGCCCCTTCAAGGACAACATCAGTTACTTCGGCATCGATGCCGACCAGATTCTGACGGCGCGCCCCGAACTGGCGGCCAAACTGTTCCGCGAACTGATGGCGCTGTTCCGGGCCGGCCTGCTCACTCCTTTGCCCTATCGGGTGTTTTCCGGGGAACAGGTGGTGGATGCTTTCCGGACCATGCAACAGGCCCATCATATCGGCAAGATCGTGGTCACTCTGAAGGATTTTCAACCCCGCTTCGATGCCGCCGTACTGCCGACCCCCGCGCCTCTGTCCCTCAGCGCCGAACGCACCTGGCTCATCACCGGAGGGATTGCGGGCTTTGGCTTGGCCACGGCGCGCTGGTTGATTGGGCGCGGGGCCCGTCATCTGGTGCTGGTGGGACGGCGCGGTGCTAAAACGCCGGGAGCCGCCACGGCGCTCGAGGCCCTTCACAAAACCGGGGCCACGGTTCAACTCCTGGCCGCCGATGTCACGGATGAAGACAGTTTGCGCACGGTATTGACCCATATTCAGGAAAACCTGCCTCCGCTGGGAGGCGTGGTCCACGCGGCCATGGTGCTGGAGGATGCCTTGCTGGCCAATCAGGACGAGGAAGGGTTTCGCCGGGTCCTGGCGCCCAAACTGCTTGGCGCCTGGCACCTGCACCGCCTGACGGCCGACATCCCGCTGGAGTATTTCATCCTGTATTCCTCGGTCACCACCCTGATCGGAAATCCGGGGCAGGGCAACTATGTGGCGGCCAATGCCTATCTGGAAAGTCTGGCACAACAGCGTCGCGCCCTCGGTCTTCCCGCGCTGTGTATCGCTTGGGGTCCGGTGGCCGATGCCGGTTATCTGACCACCCACGAGGCGCTGCTGGAAGGGCTGGAAGCCCGCTTGGGAGGAGTTCCCCTCCAGGCTGAGGCGGCTCTGGATCAAATGGGACAATGGCTGAAAGCCGAGGGGGTGAACTCCTCCTTGACCCTGGCCAATTTTTCCTGGGGCAGCCTGGCGCGTTTTCTTCCCTCGGCTCAAAGTGCGCGCTTCGATCCCTTGCGCCATTCCCATGACGAGGACGCGGAACAGGAGAGCGGCGATTTTGCCGCCCAGATCGCCGGTAAATCTCCCCAGGAAGTCCTTGAACGGGTGCGTCATCTGGTGGCCCATGAAGTGGCGCAGGTGCTGTGCATGAAGGCCGACCAACTCGACCCCCAGCGTTCCCTTCATGATCTGGGGATGGATTCCCTGATGGCGGTGGAACTGGCGCTGGGACTGGAAAAACGCTGCGGGATTCAACTGCCCGCCATGATCCTCAACGAGGGCCCCACCCTGGAGCGCATCAGCGCCCGCATTGCCGAGAAACTGCACTCGAAGCAACCGGACGACTCCGCCCAACCCGGTATGTCGGAACTGGTCGTGGCGTTGGCGGGGCAGCATGGCGAACAACTCAGCGCCACCCTGGTTGCGGAAACGGTGGAAACCATGCAAGACTTGGCGCGTCGCGCAAGCCGAGGAGCCTCATGAGCAAAAAACCCCATCTCGGGCTGGGAACGCACGCCCGGGAACAATTGGTCAAACGCTTTCTCAACCGCAAGACGGAGGCCACGGCTTCCACGGTATTCGGTGGAAACTCCGCGTATCTCGATATTCCCGAGGCGTTTTGTCAGTGGAACCGTCACCCCGGTTACGAGAAACTTCTGGTCCCCCGGGCCGCGGCCCAACGCCTGCGCATTGCCAATCCCTTCTTCAAGACCCATGAAGGCATGGGGGGAGCCACCACTCAGATCGGCGGGCGGTCCTACATCAATTTTTCCCATTACAATTACCTCGGCCTGTCCGGTCACCCCAGGGTCAATCAGGCCGCCAAGAATGCCATCGACCACTATGGCACCACGGTCTCCGCCAGCCGACTGGTGGCCGGAGAGCGTCCGATCCAGCGGGAACTGGAAGAAGCTCTGGCGGCGTTTTATGAAGTGGAGGATTGTGTCGTTTTCGTCAGCGGCCATGCCACCAATGTCAGCACCATCGGCTACCTCTTCGGACCCAAGGACCTGGTGGTCCACGACAGCCTGATCCACAACAGTGTGATCGAAGGCATCCAGTTGTCCGGGGCGGCGCGCCGCTCTTTTCCCCATAACGATCCGGTCGCCCTTGACGCCCTGCTGCAGGAGATCCGGGGCCAGTTCGAGCGCACCCTCATCGTCATCGAGGGACTGTACAGCATGGATGGGGACATCCCCGATTTGCCCCGGTTTGTGGACATCAAACAGCGTCATAAAGCCTTTCTCATGGTGGACGAAGCCCATTCCCTGGGCGTTTTAGGAAAAACCGGGCGCGGCATTCGCGAACATTGCCAAGTCAGTGGGCCGGTCGTGGACATCTGGATGGGCACCCTGAGCAAGTCGTTGGCCAGTTGCGGCGGCTACATCGCCGGGGAACGGGCGCTGATCGAGAATCTGAAATACGCGGCCCCCGGTTTCGTCTACAGCGTCGGTATCGCGCCTGTCCTGGCCGCCGCCGCCCTGGCCGCGCTCCGCATCCTCGAAGAAGAACCGGAACGGGTGGAACGACTGCACGCCCGCGCCCACCGATTTTTAACCCAAGCCCAGGACCAGGGCATCGACACCGGCCTGTCCCAAGGCTATGCCGTGATCCCGGCGCTGGCCGGAGGGTCCATCAAAGCCACCCAATGGTCCAACAAACTTTTTGATCAGGGCATCAATGTGCAACCCATTCTCTACCCCGCCGTGGAGGAGAAAATGGCCCGACTGCGGTTCTTTCTCAGCAGTCTGCATACCGATACCCAGATCGACACCACGATCCAAACCTTGAGCGCCCTGTAAAAACAATGTTGACCAAACTCAAAAGCCTTGCAAGGAACACCCTGTTTCTCTATACCGTTGCCCTGCCCACCACGCTATCCATTCTCTATTTCGGGCTGATCGCTTCCCCGGTGTACATCTCCGAATCCCGCTTTGTGGTCTATACCCCGAGCCAGCATGTCAGTGCCACCAGTTTGTCCAGTCTGCTGGGGAGCATGTCCGGCAACAATTCCTCCAGCGCCGCCTATGCGGTGCATGACTACATCGATTCGTGGGATGCCATGACAACCCTCGATCAAAAGTTTAACCTGCGCAAGGTCTACGGCAACCACGACATCGACCTCTTTGACCGTTTTGGGGGACTGGTTTATTCCGAGAGCAGCAATGTGGAGTTATTGCATTACTATCGGCATAAGGTGGGCGACAGCATCGACACCACCAGCGGTATCACCAGTCTGAGGGTGAGCGCGTACAGTGCGGCCGAGGCCCAGCAGTTGAACCAGTTCCTGCTCAAAAAGAGCGAGGACATCGTCAACCAGATGAACGACACGGCCCATAAAATGGCGGTGGAATATGCCAACAAGGAAGTTCTGGAGACCGAGACCAAACTGCAGCGGGCCACCGTCGCCTTGGCCACTTACCGAAACAAACATAAGGTGTTCAGCCCACCGGCCCAATCCGCCCTGCAACTGCAGATGGTGTCCAAACTGCAGGACCAGTTGATCGCCAACAAAGGTCAACTGGATGCCATTCAGATTCATGCTCCCCGTAATCCCCAAATCCCGGTGTTGGAAAGCAACATCCATTCCCTGGAGCAGGAAATCCAGAAACTGTCTGGCGAAGTCACCGGCGCAGGAGAATCTCTGGCCACCAAGGATGTGGAGTATGAACGACTGACTGTCAACCAGGCCCTCCAGCAAAAACTGCTGGAAGTGTCGGTCGCCAGTCTGGAACAGGCCAGACTCACCGCCTTGAAGCAGGAACTCTACCTCGAAACCATCAGCAACCCCAGTTTGCCCGACGACAATGAAGAACCCAAGCGCGGTCAGGACATCCTCGCCACCCTCCTGGTTTCCCTGATCGTTTGGGGTATCCTCACCATCGTCATTGCCGGGGTAAGAGAACACCATGACCGGTAGAACCCAACCCACCTTCTGGCATCAACTCGCCATCCAGGGACGAGTCATCTGGGCGCTCGTCCTGCGCGAAATGATCACCCGCTTCGGAAGAGAGGGCATCGGCATCCTCTGGCTTTTGGGCGAACCCGCCATGTTCATCATTGGAGTGATGACCATCTTCTCGCAGATGGACGAGGCCAGAAACGGCATCCCCATTGCCGAATACCTGGCCGTCAGTTATCCGACCCTGCTGCTCTGGCGCAACACCACGGGCCGTGTCGCCAAAGCCATCGAATCCAACCGGGCCTTGCTGCACCACGGCCCGATTCGTCCCATCGATCTCTTCTACTCCCGCATCCTGCTGGAATTCTCCGGGGCGGCGGGCAGTTTCTTGATGCTGTACCTGGTATTCGTCGCCCTTGGAATCTGTCACTGGCCCGCCGATGTCCTGCAAATGATCCTCGGCTACCTGATGGTGGTCTGGTTCTCCTTCGGCTTCGTCCTGTTGATGGGTGCCCTCAGCGAACTGAGTGAAACCATCGACCGCATCTCTCACATCATTCTTTATTTGATGATCCCATTTTCTGGAGTGTTTGCGCCCGCCGAAATTATCCCGGAAAAATTTCGAGACGCCATGCTCCTGTTTCCCTTATTGGATACCGTGGAAATGTTCCATGCGGGCTACTTCGGGGAACGGATGCATACCTATTATTCAGTGCCCTACACGCTTATGGCCAATCTGGTGATGACCTTTATGGGTTTGCTGCTGACCCAACTGGCGATACGGCGGGTGACCGTATGACCGCCACCATCTTCGAACTCAAGGAGGTTTGCAAAAGCTACCCCATCCACCATGGTAAAGCCCAGCGGCAGGTGCTCAACAACATCAGCCTGAAAGTCCGGGAAGGCGAACGCTGGGGAATCCTGGGACGCAATGGAGCCGGTAAATCCACCCTGATCCGCCTCATCAGTGGGGCAGAATCTCCCCATTCGGGAAGCGTCACCAAATACCGCTCGATCTCCTGGCCCCTCGCTTTCGGGGGGGCCTTTCAAGGCAGTCTGACGGGGCGGGACAATGTCCGATTGATCTGTCGGATCTACAACATCGACTTCAAGGACTGTATTGCCTTTGTGGAAGATTTTGCCGAACTGGGCGCCTACCTCTACGAACCCGTCAAAAGCTACTCCTCCGGAATGGCCGCACGACTGGCCTTCGCCATCTCCATGTCCGTGGAATTTGACTGTTTCCTGATTGACGAAGCCATGTCCGTGGGGGATCATCGTTTTCACGAGAAATGCAACCAGGAACTCTTCGACAAGAGAAAAGACCGCGCCATGATCATCGTCGCCCACCAGATGGACCTGATTCGGAATCACTGCGACCATGCGGCGATTCTCCATCATGGAGAACTTCAGGTATGCGATACGGTAGAACAAGCAATCGTTCGTTATGGAGATTTATAACCTATGCGCCCATCAAAACGCATAATCGTTGTATTAGGCATGCACCGTAGCGGTACCAGCGCGGTGACCTGTGGATTAACAGCCCTGGGTGTCGATCTGGGAAACAAATTGTTGCCGCCCGTTGAAGGTATCAATGCGAAAGGCTTTTTTGAAGATATTGATATTTATGCATTTAATATGGAAATTCTGCAGGCTATAAACAGCGACTGGCACTGCTTGGCCCCGATCGAACCGCATGACATTGAAACCCTCAATCAAAAAGGTTATTTCTTGCGTGCAGTGGATCTGCTTCGGCGAAAGACGGCAGGCACCCCAATCTTCGGCTTTAAAGACCCGCGCCTAGCCAAATTATTGCCTTTCTGGAAACCCATATTCATCCATTGTGGATTTGACATCAGCTATGTATTGGCAATTCGCAATCCCCTCAGCATTGCACGATCGTTAGCGAACCGCGATGGGTTCAGCCACGAAAAAAGTTATATGCTATGGCTGGGTCATGTCTTAACCAGTATTAAGCACACAGAAACATATCATCGAGTACTGATTGATTACGACTGTCTGATGGAGGAACCACAAAAAAACCTAGAATTGGTCGCAAAACGGTTGGGTTTGGCAAAAGACGCACAAGCAATGCAACTCTACCAATCCGAGTTTATTGATAAAAAATTACGGCATACGATTTATGATGAAAATGATTTGGCACTTGACCCGGCTTGTCCGCCGTTAGCACATGAACTCTATGTCGCACTACTTGATGCCGTAACCGATAACAGACAACAACAAATAGAACTACCGGAATTTTATGCGCGCACTGAAATATGGATAAATGAATTTGAACGACTTAAATCCAGTTTGCGCTTGGCAGATCAACTTACAGCACAGGTCAATCAACTTAATCAATCCATCGCAGTTCGTAATGCGGAAATCACAGGTATTGTCACATCCGCAATTGCACAAGACCCAAATATTTTTAAGCAAGAGTTTGATCCGGCTTGGTATGTAAAGAAATATCCGGATATCGATCCCTCGCTAGTGGATCCATATCAGCACTACATCAGTTATGGCATTTCGGAAGGGAGAATCCCATCTGATAATCTTATTGGTTTCACTCGTGATGGATTACTGAACGCATTAAAGGAAATTCAAGCACAGCGCGATCAATCGATGGCACTAGCCGAAGGTCAACTACAACAGATAGCAGAACAAAAAAAAGAAAATTCCAAGCAAACAGACATACTCAATCAGGAATTGCAACGCCTGCAAATGGAGTATGCGGCGCGAGAACATACGCATAGAACAACCATTGACTCATTGCAAAGTGAACTGACCAACCATTTGCGCAACCAGGCGCAAAAAGAACAGGAAATATCAGCACAGATATTGGGTATTCAACGGCAGGCCGACACCGATAAAGCGGCTTTAAGCCAACAGTACGAAGCAGTGATTCGGGAGTTGCACGATCAAAAAGCGGAGAACGAATGGCTGACTGCAGAGCGCATTAATATTCTCAATCAGGAATTGCAGCGCCTGCAAACGGAGTATGCGGAGCGTGAACATACGCATAGAACAACCATTGATTCATTGCAAAGTGAACTGACCAATAATTTACGCAACCAGTCGCAACGAGAACAGGAAATATCAGCACAGATATTGGGTATTCAACGGCAGGCCGACACCGATAAAGCGGCTTTAAGCCAACAGTACGAAGCGGTGATTCGGGAACTGCACGATCAAAAGGCGGAGAACGAATGGCTGACTGCAGAGCGCATTAATATTCTCAATCAGGAACTACAGCGCCTGCAAACGGAGTATGCGGCGCGTGAACTTACGCATAGAACAACCATGGATTCATTGCAAAGTGAACTGACTAACCATTTGCGCAACCAAGTGCAACGCGAACAGGAAATATCAGCACAGATATTGGGTATTCAACGGCAGGCTGACACCGATAAAGCGGCATTAAGCCAACAGTACGAGGCCAAAATTCAAACTTTGCACGATCAAAAGGCAGAGCATGAGCAGATTTCTGTAGAGCGCATTCAAATGCTCAACCAGGAACTGCATCATTTGCGGTCGGAAAACGAAACAGGGAAACGGGTTCATGCAGAAGCCATAGTTTCTCTTCAAAATAAGCTGGCTGATAATTTGGGAGTGCAAGTCCAGCGTGAGCGGGAAATGGCGAGCCAACTTATTGCTTTGCAACAGCAAGCCGAACAGGAAAAAGTCAAACAAGCACATGGTTATGGTGAACAAGAACGAGTTCTGCACTATCGATATGCAGAGCGTGAAAAAAAACTTATCCAGCAAATTCAAACCGACCAGCAATCGCATGAACAGCAAAAAAGTGAGCAGCGACGCGAGTATGTCGAGGCCTTCAATAAACAATTGTCCATCAAGCAGGATGAGATACATAAGTTAACGCGGAATTGGTTGGCCACAGAACAAGCACAAATACAGATGATTAGTCATCTCCAGCATCAATTGAATTCCATGCGTAACACATTTTTATGGCGCTCGACGGCTCCGTTTCGTAATTTAATTCGCTTGCTGAGTGTAAATAATTCAGTTAAGGATGACGCTGTACTGAAAAGTACTGAGCAGGTTATCGAAAAAATTCACCAGAATGGAATCATAGAAACTCAGGCTGAAACTGTTGATGACACCGCTCTAAATTTAGCATCCACACTACAAAATAAAACCGGAGTAAGAGATATGTCTCTAAGCCAATATAACACTGCAGTATCCACTTTAGATGAACTATTGTCTTACCATGATGAACGCTTTATTCGCTGTGCTTACCTAACTCTGCTTGGCCGCACACCCGATGCAGATGGCATGGGGTTCTACCTTAAAAAAATCAGGTCAGGTACCAGTAAGGCTGAAATTATTTATCAAATAAGTTCTAGTAAAGAAGGAAAAAAACATCATGCATACCTGGCGGGATTAGATAAATTTATACTGAGCCGCAGATGGATGAGATACTCTTTTTTGCGTATGCTTTTATGCAAATGGCTGGATGGTGGTTATACAGGGAAAAAACTTAGAGTATTAGAAAATCAGTTGTATCAACTGGACGAAAAAAACAAGAAGTACCATGTTCAGTTTGATATGGCAATCAGCAATCTAAGGAAATTAATAGTACAGCAAGTACAGAGTATAATAACAACCAACAATAATTTTCAAAAGTCTACAGCAGAAACATCGAGCATGGCCGAAAAACATTTTGATTCTGAGTGGTATTTGCAGAGATATCCTGATGTGGCTCTCAGTGGTATGAATCCTTATGAACACTATAAAAAATATGGTAAAGAGGAGGGGAGAGAGATGCGTTACTTTTCTCTCCATAACAAATTATATGTTAATGAAGGAGTTTCTGAAAGTGTCAGTAATCCATACGAATATTATGCCAATCTTTGTCTTGATGAAGAAAGGGATGCTGAGAAATTATCTCCGATAAAAGCCGAATACTTTGATAATGAAGCAATCAACTATTATGGTTATATTCGTGCGGTGAGTGGGTTAGGAAGTGCAAGTCGTAGTTATATACATGCCTTACAACATTGTGATAGAAAAGTAACAGCACTCAATCTTCCATGCGGTTTAGAAGAGATTGATTTTCCTGTAGAGACCACCCCTAATGAATCCGCTATGTTTAATATTGTTCATATGAATGCGGACTCCATCCAATATTTTTTTAGTCGAATGGGCAAGGATTGCTTGGCTGGGCGATACAACATAGGATTATGGGTCTGGGAATTAGCTGCGTTCAGACCAGACTGGTACGATAGTTTTATGCCTTTTCATGAAATATGGGTCCCGAGTGAATTTTGCAAACAAAGTATATCAGCAATTTCTCCTGTGCCAGTGTATGTGGTTCCACATGTGGTTGAAGAGCAGATAATAACCGATTCCAATAAGCGTAGTTACTTTAATCTGCCAGATGAAGTTTTTATATTTGGATATATGTTTGATTGCTCAAGTTCTATTGCCAGAAAAAACCCGTTTTCACTAATCAAAGCGTTCAAGGAAGCGTATGCTAAAAGTGAGGATGTTATACTTCTTTTAAAGATTGCTAATGGTGATATGGATCCGGAGTTATATCATACTATTCAAAAAGTTATCGATGGACATCATAATATTCGGACAATTGAGAGATCTCTGGATAAGATAGATGTTATAAGGTTTTTTGATGTAATTGACTGTTATGTATCGCCGCATCGTACTGAAGGGTTTGGATTGACTATTGCCGAAGCTATGCTTGCAGGTAAGCCCGTAATAGCTACAGATTATGGTGGTTCTACTGATTTTGTAAAATCAGGACATGCTTATCCTGTGAGATGCGATTTGGTTCCTATCAGTCAGCAGCATGGTCCATATCTGCCCGGATACATTTGGGCAGAGCCTGATATTGATCATCTTGTTGAGCAACTAAAAGATGTTTACGAGCATCAAGAGATTGCACTTTTACGAGGAAAAATAGCATGTAATTTTGTTAAAGAACAGTATTCTGTGGATCGCATCGCAGACATCATGACAAACAGGTTTAAAATGATATTACAAAAAACTCAAGGATGATTTATGAATAGTATTTTGTCAATTGTTGTCCCTGTCTTTAATATTTCGAAAGCATTGTTACAAAAATGTATAGAATCTGTTCGAGCACAGAGCGATCCGAACTGGGAGTTGGTGCTTTGTGATGATTGCTCAACAGATAATGAAACACTTGACTGTCTTGAGGCATACCGTGGTATAGATCATCGCATACGAGTTGTACGGAAACCTAATAATGATGGTATTGCTATTACAACTAATAAAGCAATCGAATTTACGATTGGAGATTTTGTTGGTTTTCTTGACAATGATGACGAGCTGGCAACAGATGCTGTTGCTGAAGTACACAAGTACATACTTAATCATCCCGAGACTGATCTTCTATATACTGACGAAGATAAATTGGATGAGTATGATAACCATTGCGACTCGTATTACAAACCAGACTGGTCGCCAGAACATATCCTCTCTTGTATGTATGTTCTTCACTTTACTGTTATTCGAAAAACGCTTTTGTGTAAACTTAAACTCCTTCGTTTCGAATTTGACGGTGCTCAAGACTACGATCTTGTGTTGCGAGCAAGTAAGGAAGCGCGTCACATAGGACACATCGCAAAAGTTCTTTATCATTGGCGAAAGATTCCTGGTTCCGCTGCCGACATTGTGGACGCAAAGCCAAAGGCGTTAGATAATGCGGCACGGAGTTTATCGGATGTCATGGGGTGCCCTGTTGAACAGGGTATGCTTCTGGGCTTGTGGCGCGTACGTCCTTCGCTTGGCTCATATCCACCAGTCACTTTATTAATTCCAACAAATGATGTGGTCAAAGATGTTCCTGAGCGAGGGAAGATTAACTTACTGGTCAATTTTCTCTGTAGCATTAAGGAAAAAACAACTTATCCAAACTATAAGGTTATTGTAGTGGACAACCACAACATGTCGAATGAAACCAAAGAATCATTGGCAGCGCTTGATATGGACATCCGTATAGAAAGTTATCGGCAACAGCCCGGCCAATTCAGTTTTGCGGCGAAGTTTAATTACTGTTGGCCCTTAGTAGAAACCGAGCATGTAATTATTCTTAATGATGACATGGAGGTGATATCGCCTGGTTGGATTGAAGCGCTTCTTGAACCAATGCAGGATGATGGTGTGGGGATCGTGGGTGCCCGTCTGCTGCACGCTGACCGCACTATACAGCATGTAGGTATGGTGTTGGGTGTGCATAACGGTGCGGCGCATATTTATCATGGTTTTCCTGCGGAATATGTGGGTTATAACGGATACACGCATGTAATCAGAAATTACTCGGCGGTAACAGGCGCATGTATGCTCACGCGGCGTAGCCTGTTAAAACGATTGACTGGTTTTGACGAACGTTTCAGAATCGATTATAACGATGTTGATTATTGTTTGAGAGTTAGAGAACTAGGTTTTCGAGTGGTTTATACACCGTTTGCTGAGCTGTATCATTTTGAAAGTTATTCTGTCGTACGAGAGGTTGCTGATAGTAATGAAACGCTCCTTTTTCGTGATCGCTGGGCTGAAGTTATTTTCCGTGATCCATATTACAATGAAAACTTGCCTCGTGACCGACATGATTATGTTCATGTTTTGTAGTACTGTATCCCTGCCAAGTGTTCTGTTAAGCTGAGTGGTTATCAGGTTGTTGAAAAACGAGGCCATCCTTACGGTTTATTCCTCATGAAACGAAGAAATTTCCCCAACTTTTCACCAATTGCGAGGTGTCGCCCGATGGCGCCATCCCTGCCAACCTCTTTTCAAGCCCTGAACCCGGCTATTTGCCATTATTTTGGTGCACGGTCAGTGATCAACCATAATTTTTCCATATTTGGGACGGATTTCTCCCTATGCAGTAGACCATCTCCAACCAATAGGGGTTGGCAGGGATGGCGCGAAACGACACCTCGCAAAAATAGTCGCCATGCGTGTCAGGTTGCAAGCTGCAAGGGTAAAAGTTGTCTGCGCCCTCACCATGGACAATCCGGTGAACCTGGCTTTTCTCAGTCTCCCCACAGTCTTGGTCCAACCAAATATTTCCTCGATTCGCTTGCGAATGTCCAGACTTATTCCGTATCCGGCATGTCGGGTAGTGCACCTATCGATGGCGCACCGCTTGGTTTTTGCGAGGTGTCGTTTCGCGCCATCCCTGCGAAAATCTTTTCTTGCCACATGAGGGGTGACCCCACGGTCGCGTACTGCCTATACAAACCCAGACACATCGTAGCCTTTGTCCGCTTCCAAGGTGGCTCTGTTTGTTCTGATCGAGCGAATCACCATGGTTTTTGCCGCATCCCTTTTGGCGGTGCCAGAGGCATGCGTGGTTTCGACATCCATCGCCAGTCCATTCCGGTTTTCCATAAGCGCGTGTCCCAAGTAGCACAACCGGGATTTATCCCCTTCGCTCTTCTCGTACAACCGAGCATCGGAATCCGTGGTCGACTGATGGGTATCGATCGATCGAGTTTCCCCCTTGAACACCACCGTCGGATCGCGGCTACCACCCTCTGGCGGAGGCGTGTTTCCATCCTTCTTCACAAAACTCTTCATCGAAGCCCAGGCTTCAATCAGGGTACCATCCACAGAAAAGTGTTCGTTAGACACCAACCTTTGCTATTCAGCCAATGCCAGAACCCGCCTATAAAGTTGTTCGCAGGGACGGAGCGTAGCGACGCCTCGCAAAAATTTACGAGCCACGGTTTCATTAAGCAGTCGGTCCCGGTTGGCACTGAATGTCGAGTGATTCCACACTTCCTCATCTATCCCCAACCCCACAAACCAGCGGTACAGCAGGTTGTAGTCAATATGAGCCACCAACTGCCGTTCGGATCGGATGGAAAACAAGGTCTGAAGCAAACTGGCCCTCAGCAATCGCTCTGGTGGAATAGAGACACGACCAAGATCGGCATACAACGCATCCAATTCGCTATCCATGGATTCCAGAATCGCATCCCCCACCGGGCGCAATTTGCGCAGAGGATGATTAGCAAGGCTTTTTTTTTCCAGATTACGGTAACTAAACAGTTCAATCTGAGTAATATTCGCTCCACGCATGGCACTCACTCTTCTTTGATTCAACAGGATTTATCTCATATTCCCTGTCCGTCTGGGACTGTTCCGGCCTTTTTCAACACCCTGTTAACAAAATCATAATGAATGTATCTTTTTTTTATTACCAAACCTTAGCGGTAGTAGCGCCCGTGTTTGCATTTGCCAAATTATGAAAGCAATCATCCTAGCCGGTGGTTTAGGCACACGTATTAGCGAAGAGTCTCATCTAAGGCCAAAGCCCATGATTGAGATTGGCGGCAAGCCGATTCTCTGGCACATCATGAAAATGTATTCTCATCATGGTGTTAATGACTTTATTATTTGCCTCGGATATAAAGGCTACATGATCAAAGAGTATTTCTCGAACTACTTTTTGCATATGTCTGATGTGACTTTCTGCATGCGTGAAAACAATATGGAAATTCATCAAAAATTTGCCGAGCCATGGAAAGTAACTTTGGTCGATACGGGTGAACATACAATGACCGGTGGTCGTCTTAAATGTGTGGCGTCCTACATTGAAGATGAAACCTTCTGTTTTACCTATGGTGACGGCGTTTCTGATATTGATATTTCCAGGCTGATTGATTATCACAAGTCTTCTGGTCGAAAAGCCACGGTCACAGCAATTCAGCCACCCGGTCGTTATGGTGCGCTACACATTGAAAACGGTGTAGTACAGCATTTCCAGGAAAAGCCAGCAGGTGATGGAGCCTGGATCAACGGTGGATTTTTTGTCCTTGAACCATCGGTTCTGGATTATCTTGATGACAATGAAACAATCTGGGAGCAACAACCTTTGCAGCGTTTGGCAATCGAGGGGCAGCTTTCTGCTTATCAACATGAAGGTTTCTGGCAGCCGATGGATACGCTGAGAGATAAAAATCACCTTGAAGAGCTTTGGCATAGTGGCAACGCACCCTGGAAGAAGTGGAAATGAATTCAGATTTTTGGAGTGGTAAGCGAGTTTTTCTGACAGGGCACACTGGTTTCAAAGGTGGCTGGTTGTCTTTGTGGTTGCAGTCCATGGGCGCAGAAGTTCATGGTTATTCACTTAGCCCGCCAACGGAAACCAATTTTTTTGGTGTGGCAGAAGTTGGTAAAGGTATGAAGAGCAGCGCCATTGCGGATATTCGGGATGCCGACAAGCTTCGTACTGCCATGCAGGCCGCGCAACCAGAGATTGTTTTTCATCTGGCTGCACAGCCTCTGGTGCGTTACTCTTATGTTCAACCTGCTGAAACTTATGCGGTAAACGTGATGGGCACGGTGCACTTGCTCGAAGCAGTGCGAGCAACGCCCGGCGTAAAAGTTGTGGTGAATGTCACGACTGACAAATGCTATGAAAATCGTGAGTGGATTTGGGGCTACCGCGAAAACGAAGCGATGGGTGGCTTTGATCCTTATTCAAGCAGCAAGGGCTGTGCCGAGTTGGTGACTTCTGCGTACAGGAGATCGTTTCTTGAGTCGGCTGGGATCGCTTTGGCTTCTGCCCGCGCAGGAAATGTCATTGGTGGTGGCGATTGGGCTGCTGATCGATTGATACCGGATTTCTTGCGTGCCATGGATGCGGGAAAAACATTGGAAATACGTTCACCCCAATCCACGCGTCCCTGGCAACATGTGCTTGAGCCGTTGTCAGGTTATCTTTCGTTGGGAGAAAAGCTTTATGTGGAAGGGGCATCGTTTGCCGAGGGCTGGAATTTTGGTCCGGCAGATGATGATGCGCAGTCAGTGCGCTGGATTGTAGAGCAGTTGACAGAAATGCGAAAAGACATAAAGTGGAAATTCAACGAAACGCCGCAACCGCATGAGGCAAATTATCTAAAACTGGACAGCAGCAAGGCGCATGTCCAATTGGACTGGCATCCGCAATGGAGATTACGAACTGCATTACAAAAAACGCTAGACTGGCATGAGGCTTGGCGTAATGCAGAAAACATGAAGGTGGTTACCATGAGGCAGATCGCTGATTACCAATCCACAAAACAAAACGCCTGATTATGTCTCTATCTCAGGCCGTACTGGATAACTGTATAGATATACAGTATGCTGACCTCTTGCGAAAACCGTTTGAGGTGAACCATGGCGATCAACAGTATCCAGTTTCAGAAGGGGTTGTCGATGAGTGAATTCATCGTGCACTACGGACGTGAGGACCAGTGCGAAGCCGCTTTCATCCAGGC
>WJXM01000050.1 GCA_019456405.1 Ferrovum sp.
GGGTCCCCTGGGTCAGGACCCGCCACAGATACCAACCCCTTTCAATGATGACCGTCAAGGCCACCAGCAGCAACAGCGCCATCAAATACAACATGCCCCCCGAACTTTGTGCTGCAGCTTGAATTCCTTGCATCGTCATGGTTCATTCTCCTCGAAATAAATGGCAAAAATGCCGTATCCCCCCGCGAAGGGAGATACGGCCGAACGTACTACGTAAAATTTAGAATCCGGCGCTCAGGTTGAGACTGAACATCCGTCCCGGCAAGGTCCAGTACAAAGCGTTTCCTCCCTGGGTGTTTCCGGCAAAGGCAATCATGTCGGTGCGGTTGAACAGATCATCCAGTTGGAACTCCAGTTTGGCGTCCTTGGCCCAGCCCAGGGACCCAAAGTTGTACCCGGTGGCCAGATTGACCGTGGTGTAACTGCCAAAGTGCACATAGTTGCCATTGATGTCCTGTCCACCCCAGCGCGACCCGATCTCCTTGGCGATCAGGGAAGCATTGGTCTTGTTGTGTTCATACAACATCCCCAAGGCCGCCGTGCTCTGGGGCGCATTCTGGACAGGAATGGCACTGGTGTAACTGTTGATGGAGTAGTTGCCGTAGGCATTGAACCCGGAACCGAGGTTATAGGTCGCTTCCCCCTCCACTCCCTGGTAATGCACCGCCCCGATGTTCTGGATGGTGATCAGGTTACCCACGGCACTTTGTTGAGACAGGTTGTTGTTGGTGATGTAATAAACATCCGCAGAGGCCGTCAACTTGCTGCTCTTGAAGACCGTCCCCAACTGGTAGTTCATGGTTTTTTCCGGGGCGAGGTATGCCAGTCCCGCCGACGTGTTGGGCTGGAGCGGCTGGTTCGGGTTGTAGAAGGATCCGAACAGCAAAGGCGCCACGAAACCCTCTGCTGCCTGTCCGTAGGCCGACCAGTTATCTGTCACATAGTAATGGGCATCCAAGGAAGGCAATGCGGCAGCCCAACTGTGAGAGTAGGCAAAGGCGCCTCCCACCGTGGTGTCATAGGCCGAATTATAGGTCCGGGTAAAATCGTTGAACTTCAACCCTGGGGTAATGGACCACTTGCTGTTGGGGCGCCAGACATATTCCACATAGGGCTGAATGGTGTTCATGGAACTGGTTTCCGCCTGGTTCCCTCCATTGGCCACACCCGCTTGATTGATGATGGATCCCAGCCCGCCCGTGGAAAGATCCACGTTGTTGGTCCACGACTGATGCAACTGACGCTCGATCCACAGACCAAAATTCAGGTCATCGTTCCCGATGGCCCGGGTCGCCCGCAGGATATCTCCGTAAGAAGTATAAGCGGTGAGCCCTGTCACCCCGGCAATATTCGACCCCAGTGCGGTACCCCCTCCCGCCAGAAGAAGGCCGTTCCCCGCACCTGCCAGCGTCTGTCCCGCCATCCCGTTCGGGTTATTGCCATTCATGGCATTGTGGGCATAGGAAGTGGTGTACACCTTGTTGTCGATCTTCCAATCGCCAAAACGGGTTTGCAAGCCGATGTAATCAAAATTGGAAGTAAACTGATCATTGTTGTACCCCACATAAGCGGTACTCAGCGGATTCTGGTTCAACCCATAGTGGGAACCGTATTGAGCAATCTGCTGCGCCGTGGCCCCTGGGGACGCATTCTGATAGGTATTGTTCTGCATGGCCACCACCGTGATGGCGGTATCTTCACTGAGGGGTTTGATGAACTTGGCAAAGACGTTGCCACGCCGTTCGTTACCGTTGGTCAACGCCCCATCGGTCTGATAGTGGTTGTAGTCGATGAACCCGCTGGCATCCCCGTAGTTCTGCATCACCCCTGTGTCATATTGGAACCCTACCAGACGCGAGTTGAAACTGCCGATCTGGCTCCGTACCGTTGCCGTGGGATCTCCCTGGGGATCGTTGGAACGCAGGGCGATGGTCCCCCCATAGGTGGCATCCCCCACCGTGCTGGCCCGCCCCGGACCCCGATCCACCGTCACTTCCCCCGTATCCTGACCCAGGAAGTAGGTGTTCACATGGTGCGTGAAATCCGCCCCATCCGCAAAGGGAATCCCGTCGAAGGTGACGTTGTATTGCCCATCCTGGAAAGAGCGCATGACCAATCCCGCCTGATCGCTTCCTCCTGGGCCGTTGGGACTGACGGACCAGACTCCCGGCGCGATGGCCGCATTGTCCACATAAGTGGAAGCCCCGGTCTGGGTATTCTCGATATAGTTGCGGTTGATCACGGACTGAGGTTCGGTGGCCGTCAAGGACCCCTGGGTGGGGGCGTTGGCCGACGCCGACTCGGCGGGCGGGATGGCTTCGTTGCTGTTGCCCGCGCCACTGGACACCGAGCCCAGATCGTAAGCCCACAGAGTTCCCGGAAAAGCCGTCAGCATGGAGGCATGAAACAGTCCGGAGATCAACGGCTTCAGACGAAATTTCTTGTACATGAGAGTGATTCCTATCGGTAATGTGAATGGTCTGGGCATGGCCCGTTTGTTATTTTCAGGGTGTATTCTCCCATTCCTTTGTGACAGGAGCGTGTCGTGAATATTGCAGTTTCATGAAACTTTCATGCATTCTCCGGATCCACTGGAGGTCACGGTCACATCTCGCTATAATCCGGACGGACGCCACTCTCGACTCTCTACTCCATGGTCCCCTTGAACCCTGCGCCGCTCATCACAGATGTTCACCCCTTCCTGGAGATCGGTCTGGGGCTGGTCATGACCCTGCTCTGCATGCTCATTCACAGTCTGGGCATGTATCAGGTCATGCACCGCTTCGAAATCCACTGGTGGCGTTTTGCCCGGGAAAATCGTGAATTGCGCCGACAGATCTACTTCTTCTATCTGGTCATCCTGATCCTGCTGACCCACCTGACGGAAATCTTTTCTCTGGCACTGATCCTACACTTCATGCAGGCCATCCCTGACCTGCGTACCGCATTCTATCTGGTCGGAGAAACCTATACGTCGCTGGGAAACGGGGATGTATTGTTGCCGCTGGGGTGGCGCCAACTGGCCATGTTCATCACCATGTCCGGGCTGCTGACCTTCGGTTGGACCACCGGGGTATTGGCCAACATCGTGGGCAAAACCTATGATGCCCAGTTCGCCTCGGTCCGCGACAAGCCCAACGCTCCTTCTTCCGGAAACAGTGAGGGGTCCGTTGAAGACTGAGTGGACGAACTGACATGGGAGAACTCCTGGCCCTGTGCTATATCGGAGGCATTGCAGAAGTCGCCGTGATCAGCGGCATTTCTCATGTACTTTTTCCGGAGTTGGCGGCCCTTTCCTACGATATTTTCAAGCGCCCCCAGGGCAAATGGGCCAGCGCTCCTTTCATGCTGGTTCTCACCCCTTTTCTGGCGGCAGTGGTCGGTCTGTGGCTGCAACACCAGTGGGGCTATGGCCCCCTGTCGCTGGGACTGGGGATTTCGGCTGCCTTGTTCTTCATCAAGGTGCTTCGCTCTCCCATCGCACCCGCGATTTCTGCCGGGGTATTGCCCATCGCCCTGAATGATGGCAGTTGGTGGTACGCGGGTGCCGTTCTTTTCAGCACATCCGTATTGGCGCTGGGCTCGGTTCTGCGTCAACGGCTGCACAAAAACGCCCACCTCCCTTTCACGCCCCCTTCACGGGCCGATCGAATCGATGATGAAGTGGAATGTCCTGCCACCCAATACCATTGGCTACCCTACTTCATCGTTTTTTTGATCATCGCCATGGGGCTGGTGCTCTTTTCCGGCTGGCGCTTCATCCTTTATCCACCCCTGGTGGTCATCGCCTATGAAATGTTTGCCCATGCCGATGTCTGTCCCTGGGCAAGAAAACCCGTCCTGCTGGTCCTGGCCTGCCTGCTGACCGCTTCCTCGGGGTTGGGAATTTTTCTGCTACTCGGCCATGGACCCCTGGCGGTGATCCTGTCCATGGGCGTTTCCATTGCCCTAATCCGTTTTTTTGATTTGCATGCCCCCCCCGCCACCGCTGTGGGACTGTTGCCCTTCGTCATCGACCACCCCGACTGGCGCTTCCCCCTGGCGGTCGCCTTGGGAACGGGCCTGCTGTCCCTGATCTTTCGTCAGTACAAACTTCGGCACAGATCCCTTACCCACCCGCCCACTCGGGGATGACTGGTCATCGTAAGGTCACTGGATTGATGACCTGGAGAAGTCCATCGGAGACATAGGGAATCACCCCGGCCCGGCGCAATACGGAAACATCCTGAGAGGCACAATCGGGTTGTTGGGGGTCACAGTAGTCGAGAACGATGACCGGCAGGCGGTACTGACGGCGAATGGCATCGATCTGGCTCAGTAGCCACTGGGTATTCTGGGCAGAAACCGCATAATAGGTTTTATCTTTCTGATTCCATCCCTGAAATACGGACTCCACCACCACCGCATTGACCAAGGAATGGACCTTGGGCAGCAATTCAAACCCTCGATTCAGGATGATCTGTGCCCGGGGAAATTTTTGGCGCAAGGTCACAATCAGGCGGATCAACCCGTTCTGTTGTCGTTCCTGTTCCTTGGGGTCGGTCACCACCTTGCGCCAGGAATCCAGCGTGTCCAGAAAAAATCCCCGGTAGCCCCGGTTCCACAAGGGGCGGACCACCTGCTCGGCAAAGTAGTCCGGCCATGCCGGCGAAGTCTGGTCGATGATTTCCGAATTCCAGTCGGGTTCGTCGCCCAGAATCCAGGATTTGGGAAAGAGATCGTAATAGCCCCGATTGGGCGTCACCTCGCCCACACTGACATAGGCAATCCAATGAGCCCGACTGCGGGGATACTGTACCGGGGTAAAATCACTGTCGGGATCCACCACCACCAGATCGAAATCCGCCAGTTCCCGCACGGCGGGATGCATGCCGTAATAGAAAGCCACCGTGGGCGGTTTCGCCAACAGTGGCGGACTCACCCCCCACAATACCAGCAGAAACCAGACACTCGCCCTACCCCGCCGCCCCACAGGCACTCTCTCAGTGACGGCCATAGACCAGATCATCCTGATGGAGCATATAGGTTTCGTATTCCAGTTCAGAAAAATACTGTTCCAGATAGAAGATCGCCATCAAGACCACCACAAAACTGGACAGGGCAAACCCATAGCCGTACGTCTCCGGCCCCACCTTCAGAGTAATCCAGGTAAACAGCCCCGTCAACGCCACAAACAAAACGGACAGGATCATGACCACCCGTTGGCGGTCGATGTACAGAAACACGTTGATCGCCACCAGGAAAAGCACCTGCAGACTGGCGGAAATGGTATCGATCCGCAGGAGGGGCAGGTAATAGACCGAGATGCCCACGAGATGAAGTAGATCCTGTCCGAAAGCGAAGACCAGCAGCACCACGATGCCCTGAATCTTGAGCACCTCGTAGAGCCCTGTCCGGACCCCGCGCACCATCATGTTACGCATGTTCTGAAGATGTTCATAAGTCCCCCCCGAACGCACAGCATCGTAAAAGGCATTGTAATATTCCACGAAATCCGTTTCGATGCGCAACAGGAAAAATGCCATCCCGGGCAACACCGCCAGATACGATAAAAAAATCGGATAGTCATAAATGAACGAGGCATGCAACGGCCCGATGACCGGTTGACCGGTGAAGGGATAGTACCAGAACTGGATCTTGTGCAACCACTCGCCCAGATAGTAGCAAAAACCCACCACGCCCAGACGGGGATAATTGAACCTGCGGTCGAAGACCTGCCAGGAAATATATTTTTCCGAACGAAAATTACGGTAGATCAGGGCGTGCAACCCCATAATCAAAAGAACATGCCCCAGGACGAAACTGCCGACCAATCCATCCAATCCGAAACGGGGAAACAGAAACAAGGCAAAAATCACCGCTGATCCATAGCCCACCACGAACAGCAACAAAATCGCCCGGTATTGCTTGATTCCCGACAGAAAAATAATGCCGCACCAGATATTGCACAACAGCACGAAGGCCGTCAACATCAGCAGGCGATAGTAAATATCCATGCCGGAAAATGCCGTGAAACACAGGGTCAACCCCAGGATCCCGGCTCCCAGGGTCACCACCAGCAGCACCGCATGATAACTGGGCAACACCGTCTCGTTTTCGTTCCCGAACAGACGGTCGGAAATATAGCGAGTGAACATCAATTGCACCGCGCCCGTCAAGATCTGGCTGGCGGCGATCAGATAGGTCAGGGAAACCTGAAACTGGATGATGGGAAAGTTGGTGCGCGCTACCGACAAACTGAACAGGCTGATCAACTGGATCGAGACAATGGACAGGATCAATGGTCCCGAACCGATCAATCCTGCATAACTGTAGGCGGCCAGCGTACTGGTCAGATTGTCCTTGTGAAGGATTTTACGTATTTCAAAACCAATGCCGGCCATCGTCGATCATCCTTCCGCAAACACTTCGGTGGGTTTCTGCCACAAGGTCGTATAGAGTTGACGATAGTGGTCTTCCATGATCCGCGCATCGTAATAGCGGGATACCCGTGCCACCGCAGCGGATTGCGCATTCTGCCAACCTCCCGGAAGGGTCAGCAGATCGATCATGGCCTGAGCCATGGCCTCGGGATCGGCGATGGGAACCACGGCCCCTGCCTTCCCCAATTCTCGATCTTCCCACGTCATTCCCTCCACCAACTCGCGACAGGCCCCCACATCCGTGACCACGACGGGGACCCCCGCCGCGTAGGCTTCCAGGATCACCAGAGGCTGACCCTCGCTGATGGAACTCAAGGCCAGCAGACCAATCCTGGGATAATAGCGATCCACCTGCTGATGTCCCAGAAAGTGGCATTGAACGTCCAAAATACCCAGACTGGACGCAAAACTGCGACATTCCTGAGCATATTCCGGATCTTCTCCCTCGCCCCCGATGATCCAGCCCTGTAACTCGGGCACCCGGCGCGTCGCAATAAAAATGGCCCGGATGAAAGTCCGGATATCCTTGATGGGGACCACCCGCCCGATCAAGGCGACCACCAGGGGGACAGATTCCGGGCGCTGCGCCCGCAACGCCGAGAAACGTTGCAAATCTATGCCATTGGGGATGACCTGCGTACGTTCCTCCGGAGCCCCGTCTTCGATCTGACGTCGGCGATTCTGTTCAAAAAGAGAGATGATCGATGAGGAAGCGGAATAACACATCTGACCGATGGACTCGAAGAAACGTACCCACAGGTCCTGAAGGTACCCGACCTGCGTGGAATCTTCCTCGAGAAAGCGCCGGTTGTCCCGCAACCAGGTACTTTGCAGCAAATCGATCTTGCGTTCCTTCGTATAGATTCCATGCTCGGAGAGCAACAAGGGCCGTCCCGTCCGGTAATGCAGCAGAGCGCCCAAAAATCCCGCATAGCCCGTGGATACCGTGTGATAGATCTGGGCAGGAATGATCTGGCGGCTGACATTGACGATCTCCCAGATCGGTTTATGCATCATGCGCACCGTCCAGAAATAATCGGTAAATGAGGGATCCGTGGAGTACCGCTCATAGTAGTCGGTGATCATGTCCCAGGACATCTTGCCATACAGGAACTGTGCATCATCCAGAGATTTTCCCTTTTCCATCAGAGGAAGGATCTGACGCAAGAGATGTCCGCTCAGGTCCGGGTGCAGGGGATCCCGCAGGGCCTGATGAAAGAGTTCCATCTGTTCAAAGGCCTGGGGATCCCCCTGATGTATCTTCCGGACCGCTTCCTTGGGCACGGCATCGTGAATGAAAAATTCTTCGTAATAGACCACATGGTCCGGCAAGGTATACACAGGATCGCCATAATCCCTGGGGCTGCTTCCCATGAACACCAGCGCAAAAGACACATCGGGAAACTCTGTCAGAAGATGGCTGACCCAGGCCGAAACACCTCCCGACACGTAGGGGTAGGTTCCCTCCAGCAAGAGACAGACCTCCGCTTTCTCTGCTCTTTTAAAACTCCTTTTGTTCTTCATGACAACCAATACCTCAGCAGGGGCTGGAGTTGGGGCATGCGCGCACTATTACGCAACCCCTTGAGCAAGAACGGAATCCGATGCAGATCCCCTTTCAGGAAAGCCACTTCAGCGAGCCAGGGCAACAGACGATCCTGGGGATAGTTCAATCGCTGCGCGTGCAAAAAATGATTTTCTGCCGTCCCATAGTCTTGATGCAACAGCGCACAACGCCCCAGGAGAAACCACATTTCCGCCTCTTCGGGGGACCTGTCCAGGACTTGATGCGCAAAATGGGCGATCTGGGTCAGCGTATGTTGACGCACTTCGCCCGTCACCAGATTCTGATAGATCAATTCCCAGTACAGTTCGGCCATGCGCATCCACAGATGAACGGGGTGTTGTCCCGCCGGCAGGGCCTCCAGTTGATGGTGAATCTCATAGATCTGTTTCATCACCTCTTTTTCGGCTCCGTCCATGGTTCCATAAGCCAACAGGCGTACCTCGTCGTTCGAGTCCGCCAGGAGATCGGAGAGCATCTGGCCGGAATAGCGCAGGGGCATGGAGCGCAACGTCACCACCGCAGACAGTTTGCTGGCCAGGGGGGCCTCGGTGGTGGTCAGTTTGGCCAGCAGGCGGGAACCCACGCCATGAGTAATGCGGTTCAACAGGTGATGATTGAATTCGGGGGTGTCGGCGGCCCCCAGGTAACCGTGATCCGGGAGTGGTTTCAAAAACCGGTGAACGGCCATTTCGGTCAGAAAAAGCAGGGCACCGGCCACCGGCAAGAACTGGCAGGTCAAAAAGACATGCAACAAGGAAGACCGTCCGGGAAGGGCAAAAAATGCAGGCCAGAGCACTGCATAAAAAATTGTCGTCAGCAAGGCCGCACAGGCTTGCCAGAAGAAAAAAGCCAGCAACACGTCCACGCCGGCCACGGGACCCATCAAGGCATGGATGGCCACGCCCTGGAAAAGAAAAGCCAGAACTCCCAGAATGATCGTCACGGGAATCATGCGGCACGCACCTGATCGTAGATCATTTTCAAATCCTTGTCGGCATCTCGTGGTTTGATGGAAGTCGAATAAAAACGGATTTCCGCCTCAGCCAGGGTTGTCTGGAAGGTCTGTTGCAAACCCGCCTCGATCCGGTTCATGTACCCCAGGACACCGTCTCCTTCGGTCAACGGCATCAGGAACAAGGAAAATTGCCGTTCATCGTTCTGGTCCGTCCAGAGCATGTCCAGGGACCGCAACTGGCGATTCACTTGCTGAAACTGCAGATCCCCCGGACCCGAGCGCGGAAAACTCAGCGCCACCAGCGAAGAATCGATGTCATAGAGTTTCTTGAGATGAGAGATCCGCTCCAACTCGGCAGAAAATCCATAGGGACACTGGGGCATGAGACGATGGACCTGGCCGACCAGTTGATGTTGTGCCAGACCATCTCCATAGTAATCCAGGAGCACCCGCATCAATTGCATATTGTCGTGGTTGAGCGCCATGAAATGAATCTGATGGACCAACAGTACCCCGATCAATTCGCCCGAAACCTGGACGATCGGGGCCGCCACATAGTAAGAGCCCAATTTCTCGGCATCCACTGCCTTGAGGTGAGACAGGGACTGACGCGTCAAACAGTCCTTCAGAACCGGATCATTCCGATTCAAGGGGATCGGCGTTCCCACTGCGGCATGAGCCACATCCACCACCTGACCATTGGAAGCCACCGCATAAAGGGTTGCAGAGCCCAGTTGGCAAATCATCGAGATGAGGTCCAGTGCCGCCTGTGCCCCTTTGAAAGGAGAATCGGGTTCTCCGGCCTCGGTGGACAGCGCCGTAATTTCGCGCATGTGTTCCAGGGCGCTGCGCAAGGTTGCTGGTCTCGTAAATAAATCGCGCTCCAGTCGATCATGAGAAACCCGCAGAAGATAGTGGGCCGTGGTCAAGGACGCCAGGTGATCGTTGAGGTAGCCATTGATCCCATTGGCCCGGACCAACAGATTCGACCAGACATCGCGGACATGCCCGGCCAGAATCACCTGAACCAACCCTCCGGACATGAACATCACCGGAAAACTCAGCGCCCCATTGCCCTGATAACCCCGGTACAGGATCTCCCAGGCCAAAACGATCATCAACCCCGCCAGCACACCCATCAGAGCGCCATAACGCAACGCCAGGGCCGTGGCCACCAACCAGATCCAGGGATAGGCCAGCAGGAGCAACAGCGGGTCCTGCGGATTGATCAGATAAAACACCCCGATGGCGGCACCCATGTACCCCACAACCTCGATCACCGCCACCGGACGAATGACCGTTTTCGCAAAGAAACGACTGTACAGTGTCACCCCGTCCAGGGCATCGCTGAAACGGGATTTTTTGGCAGTCTGGATAGCGTTTTCCACGGTCGTCCCGGCTCAACGTGCGTGTTCGATGGGGGTCAACAACTGATCGATCAACGTCTGCCCCACAGATCCCACGCTCGAACGACTCCAGCCGCTCCGGCTACCCGTCGCGCTCCAGACGATCTTTCCGGTGGTCATGTCCACCAGATTGAAAGTCACGCTGACTGCGGGTTCGCCATCCACTCCCGTCTTGTAACGCCATTCCTGGACGGATCCAGTCAGGGCATATTGAATCCTGTTTTGACTGGCCCAGTCCATGGCGGCCTGTTGCAACTTGGCATTGTTCCCCAAAATGAACGTGTCCTTTTCGTCCTTGACGGGGAAACGCTTGAGGTCCATTCCCCCCTTCTGATGCAGAATACTTTCCGCGATGCTGGCCACCCGATCTCCGGCATCCGGGGTTTCCGTGAAATTGGCCATGGGCAGAAGCGCCCAGGAGGCATTCGAGGCCACGGAGGGCGGTTGCCCCACATCGAGCGTTGAACAGGCGGCCAACCCAATGGTGGCTGCTGTCAGCACCCCTGCAATGGTTCTATTCGATTTCATGATGTCCTGTCTCCCGACGTATCTTTCAAGTTGAAAATTCTGCCACAGACTTCCCTACCCACTCAATAAAAGTACCGATAACTGACCCCGATCTGAGTCATGGATTCCGTGCTGCCTGGCGCCGTTTCATGGAAATAATAGATCCGGGAATAATCCCCGCCAAAGATCGGTCCCGCCAGCCCCGCGCTGATCTGGGGCAGCAATCCCAGAACCGTATCATTCACGACCCCTGCATCCACATAGGGCTGCCAGCCAGAGCGAAGGGAGTTGTTCTCATAGTCGGTCCCATACCCCGTCATCAGCCCATATTGAGAGATGTTTCCCGGCATGAAAAAGACCGTATTGACCGCCTGTCCCCTGGGCACCAGAGTCGCCAGTTGAGGCGATACCGCGTTCCCCACCGAATTGAATCGTCCTTCATAGGTCACGAAACGCAGGTTCCAGTTGGGCAGACTGGTCATCAACTGATATCCCACTTCCAGGGAGTACAACAGCCCATTGCCGAGATATTCTCCATTCTGCGCATTGAAACGATCCCCCTCAACCGAGGTCTTGAGGAACCAGCTCGAAGCAAACTTCCAGTCCACGGCCATTTCCACCATATTCTTCATTCCCATCACCTGCATGACGGGGGTAAGATCCGTGAATTGGTTCCAACCCGCCATGACTTTAGCGATCAACGAAGAAGACAAATTGTATTGGGCGCTGCCACTGTAAGTATCAAAAGAATACAAATCCGACCGGTGTCCCACTGTCACGCCATAATCCCGGGCGTCGGTATGATCACCCATCGTCACGGCCATGCTGTTGTCCTGGGCGGGAATGTAAGCGATCTGACGAGTATTCAGGTCGGTCTGGTTGCGCTGAATGGCCTCCACATCCAACGTATACTCGTTGCTCAGAGCAAACCCCACGCCTGCAGACTTTTCCACATAGGACAGGGGACTCCAGGTACTGACGTTCAAACCGGTCACCACGGAGGGAGTGAGATACCCCTGCGGACTCCAGTACGGTCCGGGGGAAGGATCCTGGTTTTGACTGATGTTGTCGCTGGGGGTCAGCAGCATCCCCCGTTCGATTTCATGACGGGTGGTATTGTTGCGGGCATTTTCCCCCCCATCAAAGGCGACGGTTTGGGCATCCGCTCTCCGGCCCAGCCGTTCGAGACTTTCAACCCTTTGGTCCACCTGGATCTTGTTCTCCCGATCGTCGATCAACCGAGCCAGGGTCTCCCGATCATTCTCCGCCAGGGCCAGCGTGATCCGTGCATCGGTGGAATGCAGCAAACGATTGCCATACTCCTGTGCCAACCAGGCCCGTGCCAGGTCGTTATGCTCCCCACCCAGTGCCCAGGAGGTCGCCACATCCTTGGCTGCGTTGGAAATCCGGCAACGTTCGCTCGACACCACCTCTTTCTTGGCCTCGGGAGACAAGCCTTCTGCATCCAGTTCCTCCAGGCAATCGTCCCCGGTCGTCAAGGGAACATCCTGAAACGCGCGGAGGTTGCCCAATAAAGATTCCGCCGTTCCCGTTCCCAGGGAATCTCCCGACCGCTTCCGCCAATGCCGGCGCTGCAACAGTTGGGTGAGGTAGTCCAGGGAAGCATCCCCATCCACAAAAAGTTCACTCAAGGTCACCCGGAGCGCCAGAGGAGAGTCCACGCCCCCCGTATCCAGTACGGGGGCGACGGGTTGCAACGCATTGCCTCTGGACACCAGATTCCGGATCGAGGAAGAAGGCTGAAGTGGTGCCGAGATCAAGGCATCGAGACGATTCCAGGCCGCCCGACGCGAACGCCATGCCGATGCCCCATCCCCGGAATCCTCCTGGGCATAGGAAAGAATCAGCAACCACTGGGGGTCCCCCTTCATTTCCTTGACCTCCCGGGACAGGTACCTCAATGCTTTTTCAGGCTGGTTCAAGCGAACGTAGGCTGCCCCTGCAGCCCCCCAATAAATCGAGTCAGCCTCGATCCGATGGCGCCAGGCATAGAGCACGGTACTCAATTCATCATCTGCCCCGAAGTCCACCAGATTCCACAAATAATCCAACCGCTGGCTATCGACGACTTTGGGCAGGGTCATCGCCCGGTGCATGTCGGCCAAGGCCAGGTTCCAATGCCCACCGCGCGCAAAATAACTCCCCCGCGCCATCAAAAATTCGGCATCGGTTTCGAACTCGGCGCGTTGTTTGGTCGTGAGCCCTTGCAGCAGGGCATACACTCGCCCCCAGGCCCGAGCGGTGGAATAACTGCCCATGGCATTCAACAAGGGTTGCAGTTTGCCCGTCAAACGAAATTCCAGTTCAAAAAGCCGGCCGGCATCCAAAGGATACCCTGTGTAGTAATTCTCCATATCCCGGAGGTCATCGCCATCGTATCCCCCGGACTCCAGCAATTTCCTGTGGCCTTCACTGGCGGCCTGATCATGGTGCGACAAATCCGCCACTTCAGCGTAGGCTCGCCAGAAAGCGGCATCCACCTTGTTCACCCCCACCCTGGATTTGACCTGAACCAACTCGTCAAAAGCCGCCTGAGGGTTCTTTTTTTGCAGATCGATATCCGCCATATCGATGGCATAGCGTGGAGAGGGTCCGTAGTCCGCCTGCAAGCGATGTAACGCCCACAACGCCTTGTCTTCATCCCCCAGATCCTCGGCCAGTTGAGCGTACCGTTCCAGCAAGGGAACCCGCATCGACCCAACGGCATGGTCCTTCAGAAAATTCAGACTGACCTCGGGCTCGGCCAACCGTTCATGAGTAGCGATGATCTTTCCGATCAACTCGAGATCATCGGGATTGCGCTCGGATTCATGCAGCAAGGCCGTCAGGTAACTTCGGTCATCGTTGGTTTGACGGGCAATCCTCAGAACATTTTGCCAGGCCTCCTCATCGTGGGTGGCCTGGGCATAAATCAACCAATTCTCCAGAGACACCTTGGGTTGCCCATTCCACAGCGCCACCTGGGCCAGGCGTTTGGTCCAGAGCGCAGGGTCGAGATGGCGTTCCAGCGCCTTGCGACAAACCACTTCCGCATCCTTCAGTTGGCCATTCCCCACAAAAGCGCTGTACATCAACTCGAAATCTTCGGGGGTTTTTGAGTTGACCCCTGCCGGGGCTGCCCATCCCCCCTTTTTCGACTCGCGTGCGCCCTGGGGGGAAGACTGCTCGATTTCCGGCGTGACATCCTTCACAAAGGTGGCATCCTCAGCATCGGGTCCGGATTCGGCGCCCACCCCCAACCCATTGATGGCCGGTTCCTGGTCGGCGCTACGACGAAAACGGGCAGGCGACTTCGCCCAGAGCGCGGCACCGGACACTCCATCGGAAAACCTGGATTTCTGCCCGCGAAAATACGGTCGAGCCGAACCCGCCCTTGAACCCTCCCAACGAACCCAGCGCCACGCGGGGCCGACACTTTCCTCGCGTCGGCTGATCTGCAGCAGAATTTTGGCATATTTCACTTCAAGGTCATGCCGTTGTGCCCGTCTTGCCAACTTGAGCATGGTCGCCACGGCTTCGGGATCTTTTTCCATCCCCGCCATATGCGCATCGGCCGCAACACAGGCTGCTGCCTCCTGGTTTCCTGCCTCCAGAGCGCCGATCCCGGCAGTCCAGGCACGCCGTTTGTCCGAAACAGCCCGGGATAGGCGCTCGACCTGGAAAAAAGCCTCTGCGGCCAGGGCGTAATGCTGACTGTCCTGCGCGGCTTTACCATAACGGGCGTACCACAGGCGTGCGCGTTCGGTATCCTGGACGGCGAGGGCTTGGTAGTCATGGGACATCACGTCGAAACTGGAGGAGTCCCGAGCCATCCTGACAAGGTATTCGAGAGTCGGCACATCCCAGTGATAGTCGAGCGTACGGTTCAACAACCGGCGCGTCTCTCCCAGATAATGCGCCCGTTGAGCGCTCTGCAGAGGATATTCGAAAGCCCGCTGTTCCATGACCCGAACACGAATGAACAGGGCCCGCGCCTGATCCTGTCTCCCCCCCAGATCCTCCAGGCGTTGCGCGGTCATGAGTGCCGAATCCCAATGCCCGAGGGTCAGGTATTGCCAGGCCAGGGTTTCCAGCATGGCGGGTTGATCCGGATGTCCTGCCAACCGGCTCTCGAGATAGGCGATGGAAATGCCGGTAGGTTTGTAGGGGTCCACCGTTTTCAGAAAATCTTCATTGCCTTGATAGGCGGCGGCCATGGCCAACAGAATCCCTGCCCCAAGGACCAACGTCAACCACGGACGAATGATTTTTTCCCGTTCAATCATGACAGCGAACCTCGATGCCATGCCCGGAACCCTGCTCGCCCACGGAAGGCGGGAAGGAGATCTTCAACCGCCCCCGCCCATCCTCCGTAGGCCGAACCTCTCCACCGTCCACTGTGAACCGACAGGCAGGATCCACATGACTCAACAGCACATAGGGTTGGTAGTACCCCCGCGCGTCGAAGCGAATCGTTCGACCCTGCCGCTCGAAATGCGTGATGTACGCTGTGGCGGCCGATACATAGGGCAGACGGTCTGCCGGATGATCCACCGGCAGTAACGATACGCGGGCCTGGTCATCCCCCAGATGCACATAGGTTCCGCCAGGAACGGACAAGTACCCGATGACCCCGTGGGAATGGGTCAGATCGGGAACCTCCCCCACCGGCAAACGAAATTCCCGCAGACTCCTGCCCGTCCGAATCCGCCACTGCCCCTCCTGCATGGCCACCGACGCATGACGCGCATCCAGTACTTTTTGAATGAAGTCCGAGGTATACACCGGAAACACCGGTTGTTTCAACGTCACCTCATACACATTCTGGAGAGCTTTCAAGGAAGCCAGTTTGGTGCCGGAATAAAAGTGGAAATAGATGTCGACCGGTTTGATTCTCAGCGGAAATTCGGTGATTTCGTAAGTTTCCAGCACCCGCACCATGCCATAGAAGGGTCGAGTCCAGTCGTTCGTGTAGATGTTCTCATTCATTTCCGCCGCATAGATCTGGTAATCCTGATCGCCCTTCCCCTTGGCGATTCCGGCCCCACTGATGTCGGTCCAGGAACCGTCGGGTTTGACGGGCAGTGTGTCTCCCCCATTGATGTTGTACACGCCCGCCTTCCAGGCCTCCTCCAAAGCGGCCGCCGTGGGATTCGCCGCCCCTGACCATTGCAGGACCCGAACTTTTTTCCCCGGCGGGGCCAACCGACCATTGATGTAATCGATGGACCCTTCGATCTCCCGTTTGAGATCGAAGGTATAACCTGGAATCTGCATGGATAACTGTTCCTTCTGCTGCCCATATCTGGGGTCGGCCAGAATCCAGTCGAGGGGATGGGAATAGGTGTGGGAACCGATTTCAATGTTGGGCAGGGCAAAAATTTTGCGCGCGATGGATTCCAGGATGGGGGAAAGGGCAGAATATTTTCCTGTTGGGCCGATTTCTCCCTCCACAACGGAAACCGTCATCGGAATGGGGTACTTCTTGAAAATCTGGTCATACAGGGCTTCCGCCCCATAATCATAACCAGGAAATTCTGCCCGGGAAGGAAACCCATCCCCGTCCACCTGAACGAAGAACAGACGCCGCCCATTCTCCGAGGTGGTATCGGGAACCGGCATCGCGGGCAACGACAAGGCTTGACGCAGGAATTTGAGGGGATCGATGACCCAATAGTCGCGATTCAACTCCCCCACATACTCCAGGGAAAAGGGTGCCAGGGCATAGCCCCCCCAAGGCAGGGTGGCCGCCATATCCATGATCTTGTCGCCCACCTGGATCTGTGCCAGGGATTTCCCTGAAGGGCCGATGGCCAGCCCTACGGCATCCTGTATCTCGACCTGCGGGGCATGTTCGAAGCCGATCATGGGCGCGGTGTGGAGAATCTTGACGGTCGCCCCCGGCAGATACCCGCCCGGCAGCACCTTGAGATCCAACAACCGCGCGGTCTCGAAATCAATATCGAAACCGAAGCGGTCAAACACCACCACCGGGACTTTTCGATGGATTTCGTTCAAGAACCACAACCGCCATTGATCCTGATCGATGACATCTTTATTCAGAAATACGGCAATGCCGGCGTAGCGATCTGGCGTAATGTCTTCCGGCAGTCCCTCGTTGACATTCACGTACCGGACATCATAGCCCAGGTAATCCATGGGCAGGGACAGGATCTTGGACCCCGTTCCTTCCTCGATGGCCGCCCCCGGATCCAGGGATTGGACCACCAGAATCTTTCTGGGCATGACTTCCAGCTTTCCCAGGCCGACAAAACCCTGTTCCGGGCTGGTCACATAGGGAATCAGCCCGGCCTGCGCAGACTTCTGTGCCAATGACCGCTGTGCCTGTCGATCATATTTTTGGGCAAACTCGAGGTCGATCAGGGGAATTTGAGGATGTTTTTCCTGCCACTGATGCAACTGACTCAAGGTTTCATTCAAACGACCCTGATCGACGGTCAGAAACCAACCCTGCAGGGCATCATAGGGCTGAAAGATCGATTCCACCACCCAACCGGTCAAAAGATTTGAACTGGCCTCAGCGACCGACGGATGGTTCCTCAAGAATATCCGTGCCCCCTTGAATTTCCCTTGAATTTCGGTCAAGGCCAGGGAAAGCCAGTGATCTTCGGCAGATACGGTCGAGTAAAACTGTTCCATCGAAGGCAATCCGGCTTCATCGGCCAGATAGAAGTCGCGAAACCCTTTCTCCCACAGTGGCGTGAGCGTTTTCTCCAACCAGGCTGCCGGTGTAGTCTGGTAGTCTTTCTGCGTGATTTCCAGACGGGCCGCCCAGCGGGTATGCGGATACCGTTCCGGCGAGGGCATGGCAGACGTTGCCGGATCGATGATTACCTCATCAAAGGCCTGGAGCAGGTCCAGAGGCGCATCAGCCCCCCGATAAAATGCCACATTGGGAGGAAAGCCTCCCGCCTCCTCGGCAGCGATGACATTCTCCCCAAGGATCGAACTTGCCCACAGGCAGACCCATAATCCCCAACGCCACGCCAAACTCACCCCAAGGTTTCCCGATACTGTTGCCAGGCCCAAGTACTGGCACACATGTCCTCCAGACTTCGAGTCGTCTTCCAGTGCAATACGCGCAGAGCCAGTGCAGGGTCGGCGATGCAGGACGCAATATCGCCGGGACGACGCTCCACGATCTGGTAGGGAATCGGTCGGCCGCTGGCCTTTCCAAAAGAGGAGACCATTTCGAGCACGCTATGCCCCTGACCACTGCCCAGATTGATGGCCTGCCAACCGGGGTGGGTCGCCACGAAATCCAGTGCAGACCGATGTCCTTCGGCCAGATCCATGACATGGATGTAGTCCCTCACCCCCGTACCATCCGGAGTTGGATAGTCATTTCCGAAGATCCTCAAGAGGGGACGCTGGCCGGAAGCCACCTGCGCCACGAAGGGCATCAGGTTGTTGGGCATCCCCGCCGGGTCTTCCCCGATCGATGCCGATGGATGGGCCCCAACCGGATTGAAATAGCGCAGGCAGACGATTTTCCATTTGTCCGATGCGAAAGCCACATCGCGCAGTATTTCCTCGATGTGTAACTTGCTGCGTCCATAGGGGTTGGTGGCACTCGTCGGGTGAGTCTCATCGATGGGCAGGGTTTGAGGATCCCCATAGACGGTAGCGCTGGAACTGAAGACCAACTCATGCACCCCGCAGGCCTGCATCGCCTCCAGCAGGCTGAGGGTGCCTTGAATGTTGCAGCCATAGTACTCGATGGGTTTGGCCACCGATTCTCCCACTGCCTTGAGCCCCGCCAGATGGATGACCGAGGTGATCTGGTAGTTCCGCAGCACGGAGATCACCGTGTCGCGGGTGCGCAGATCCGCATGAACAAAGGGAATGGTCTGACCGGTAATTTTTTCCAGGCGCTGCAGGACCGAAGGATCGCTGTTCGAAAAGTTATCCAGCACCACCACGGAAAAACCCGCCTGTAAGAGCACCGTCACCACATGACTACCGATATAACCCGCACCGCCCGCCACAAGAACATTTTTTTTGTTATTCAACCCTGCCCCCCATCCTCTCCCCTCAACAGGAAATATTCAGGATCCTTTCCCGTAAAACCAAGATCTGCCCCTGAAATACAAGAACGCATGATAATTGAAAACCGCCAATTCACTTTGTCATGAAGCAAATCTTTTTTGTAATATTCACATCTTTTTACCTTACCATATCGGCAAAGAAAAAATTAAATTGAGCAATTTTTTTCAGATCAGCGTGCTGCCATTTTCCCGATGCCAATGCTGAATACCTTCCCAAGCCTCGGCAGCGGTCTCTGCGTACCAATACAGGTCCAAATCTTCCGCATCGATATGCCCTTGATCCAGCATGTATTCCGAATCAAACACGCGACGCCAGTAGGCTTCACCCACGAGGACGACCGGAATCGGTGCCACCTTGCGGGTCTGAATCAGGGTCAGGGCGCCAAACAACTCGTCCAATGTCCCATAACCACCGGGCAACGCCACGATGGCTACCGCACGTTTCATAAAGTGAAGTTTGCGCATGGAAAAATAATGGAACTGAAAACATAATCCCGGCGTGATATACGGATTGGGGAATTGTTCGCGCGGCAGGGTAATGTTCAACCCGATGGTGGGCGCCCCCTCCTCGAAGGCCCCGCGATTGGCCGCTTCCATGGCGCCGGGCCCCCCCCCGGTCATCACGACCAGACGGCTCCCCCCCGCGTCGTTTCCGACCTTCCCCACCAGTCGCCCCAATTCCCGCCCCACCTCGTAATATCGGGCAAGCGACAGACGATTTTCGGCCAAATGCCGTTCCCGAGCCAATTGGGCATCGTCCGGCGCCTGCAGGCATTGCGCCACGATCTGCGCCAACTCCCGTTCCGCCATGGCGGGCTCGCGCAGGCGCGTGCTGCCGAATACCACGATGCATCGCTCGATGCCCTGGCCGCGCATCCCCTGTTCTGCCTTGGCATAATCCAGTTGAAGTCGGACACCACGCGCAGATTCGGACTGGATGAAATCCGTGTCCTCGTCCGGCTCCCGATAGGAAGGATGTTCGAGGATCGCTTTCAGACGTTGTTCCAACTGAAGATCCTCGGGGTCTCTTTTGGGATGGGACCAGGGCAAGGGTTGCTTGCGACGCAGAGGATCAGGAGGGGAAGGAATATAAGGATAAGGACGTTTCATCCAGAAGCTCCAGTGACAGTTGTTCAACGATGAGCGGCAAATTCTCCCGACTGCACCAGTTCGGCCGCCCGCACCACGGCACGGGCCTTGTTGACCGTTTCCAGCCACTCCGTCTCGGGAACCGAATCCGCCACGATGCCACCGCCGGACTGAACCCAGAGTTGCCCCCGGGCAATGACTGCCGTGCGAATGGCGATGGCCATGTCCATGTTTCCGTCGAACCCCAGATACCCCACTGCGCCACCATAAATCCCGCGACGCGTGGATTCCAGTTCGTCGATGATCTCCATGGCCCGAACCTTGGGGGCACCGGACAGGGTTCCCGCCGGAAAGGTGGCGCGCAACACATCCAGCGCCCGCATTCCCGGACGCAGACGCCCCACCACGTTGGAGACGATGTGCATGACATGGGAGTAACGTTCGATGCTCATGTTTTCAGTCACCTCCACCGAACCCGTCTGAGCAATCCGACCCACATCATTGCGGCCCAGATCCATGAGCATGAGATGTTCGGCAATTTCCTTGGGGTCCTGCAAGAGTTCCCTGGCCAGGGCTTCATCCTCGACAGGATCCCTGCCGCGCGGACGCGTGCCCGCAATGGGACGGACCGTCACTTCGCCGGCGCACAGACGGACCAGGATTTCCGGCGAAGCGCCGACCACCTGAAACTCTCCAAAATCATAGTAGAACAGGTAAGGCGAGGGATTCAGTCGACGCAACGAACGATACAGGGACAACGCCGAAGTCTCGAAGGATTGGCGCATCCGCCGACTGAGCACCACCTGCATGACATCTCCCGACTCGATATAAGCCTTGGCCCGCTCCACCATGTGCCGGTGCTGATCCTGAGACATGTCCGACAAGGGAGCCATCAGGTTGTCCGGCACGGGCTCCGGCAAACGGACCCCTGCCCGCAAGGCTTCCTGCAACTCATCCAGACGCGCATCTCCCCGTGCCCGCGCCTCCGGAAGACTGGGATCAATGTACACGATGAGATGCAGAAGACCCGAAAGGTTATCGATGACCGCCAGTTCCGTGGTCAGCAACAGCAAAATATCAGGGACGCCAATGTCATCGGGTTTCCAGCCACCGGAAAGGCGAGGCTCGATATAACGCACGATATCGTAACCAAAATACCCGGCCAACCCCCCATGGAACCGTGGCAGATCGGGCACCGGCGCCGCCTTGTACCGATCGATGAAGGTCTGGACGAAAACCAGTGGATCCGGGCATTCCACCGTTTCCACCACAACCCCCTCCGTAATCACTTCGACCCGGTAACCGGTTACCTGAAGACGGGTTCGGGCGGGCAACCCCACGAAGGAGAAACGACCGAAACGCTCGCCCCCCTGTACCGACTCCAGCAGGAACGAGAAAGGGTGATGCGCCAATTTGGCGTAGACGGCCAGCGGGGTATCGAGGTCGGCAGGAACCGTCCGTACCAGGGGAATCAGGGTAAACCCGGCCCCCCCCTGTTCCGCAAGCGCCGCTTCAGTCATCGGGCCAGTTCGGCACGCATCGCATCGATGGTAGCCTTGTAATCTTTGGTGTTGAAAATGGCCGAACCCGCCACAAAGGTGTCCGCGCCTGCCTCGGCCACGGCGCGAATGTTGTCCACCTTGACTCCGCCATCGACTTCAAGCCAGATGTCCCGTCCGCTGGCGGTGATGCGCTGACGCGCTTCGCGCAATTTATCGAGCGCCGAAGGGATGAAGGACTGCCCACCAAAGCCCGGGTTGACCGACATGATCAGGATCAGATCCACCTTGTCCATGACGTGGTCCAGATAATTGAGCGGTGTCGCCGGATTAAAGACCAGACCCGCTTTGCAGCCCTGATCGCGAATCAATTGCAGGGTGCGATCCACATGCTCCGAAGCCTCCGGATGAAAACTGATGATATTGGCCCCCGCCTTGGCAAAGTCCGGAATGATGCGGTCCACCGGCTTGACCATCAGATGGACATCGATGGGGGCCTGGGTATAGGGGCGGATGGCCGAACACACCAGAGGTCCAATGGTCAGATTGGGCACATAGTGGTTATCCATGACATCGAAGTGGACGATGTCTGAACCGGCTGCTATCACCTGGGCTACTTCCTCCCCCAAACGGGCAAAGTCGGCGGAGAGAATACTGGGGGCAATGCGAAAGGTCATGACTGAACTCCTTGGAATCTGATTCACGAGAATGGACGAAGTGATGACATTCTAACAGGCAGAGGCCCGGTAATGGTACGCTATGCGCATGACGCGCCTCCTGATTTCTGCCTGTATTCTGGTTCCGTTCCTGCTCGCAGGCTGTGCCACCCCGCCGCCTGCCCCACAACCTGCCGCGCCTGCTCTCCGACCCAGCGTTGGCGCGCCAGTTTCTCCGGCCTGCCCCGCACCGGTCGAAACCGGCTCTCCCTTGGCGGAAAACCCTGTACGCCCCTCTCCCGGACATTTGGTCCGTACGGATTTCAGCCAGTTACCCCAATGGGATCAGGGCCTCAGTCCAGCCACCTGGAATGCCTTCCTGGAAAGTTGCACCCGCCTGTCTCGGGACGCACCCTGGTCTTCCCTCTGCCAACAGGCCGTTGCCTTGGGGCCCTTCGATGCCCTCACCATGCGCCGGTTCTTCGAACGATCCTTTGATCCCTGGCAGATCCTCAACTCGGACGAATCTTCTCAGGGGCTGATCACCGGTTATTATGAACCCCTTCTGCAGGGCAGTTTGACGCGTACTGCCGTCTACCGCTTCCCTCTCTACAGCCCGCCGCCAGATCTGCTGACCATCGATCTGGGCGACCTCGCCCCCGATCTCAAGGGACGACACCTGCGCGGACGACTGGAGGGAAATCGGGTAGTCCCCTATTTCTCTCGCGCCGAGATCGGCCTCGAGGATGGCCCCCTGACCGGCCATGAGCTTCTCTGGGTCGACAACCCCGTCAAATTGTTCTTTCTCCAGATTCAGGGGTCTGGTGTGATCCAGTTGCGGGATGGACGACGTCTGCATGTGGGCTATGCCGATCAAAATGGCCACCCGTTCCGTTCCATCGCCCGCTACCTGATCGAACAGGGCCGGTTACCCCTGGCCCAGGCTTCGATGCAGGGCATCGAAGCCTGGGCACGGTCACATCCTCGGGATCTCCAGGCCGTGCTGAATCAAAACCCCAGTTTCGTTTTTTTTCGTCTGTTGCCGCCAGACCTGCCCGGCCCCTTGGGAACCCTGGGAGTTCCTCTGACCAGTCAGGCCAGCCTGGCCGTGGATACCCAGGTCATTCCTCTGGGCGCCCCCGTCTTTCTGAGCACCACCTGGCCGGGCCGCCACCAGCCCCTCAACCGGTTGATGATGGCCCAAGACACGGGGGGGGCCATTCGCGGTGCAGTCCGTGCGGATTTTTTCTGGGGCTTTGGAGTCGAAGCCGAAGAAGCGGCCGGACACATGAAACAGGCAGGGCAACTCTGGCTGCTTTACCCGCACGGCATGCAACCGCCTGCGACCCACTGACCAGAAGATCGGGAACAGTTATAATGCTCAGTTATTATCAGGATTCCGGGAATACCTTTGTCTGATTCCTCCGCTCATCAACTCCATGCCTTCGGTCTGAACCACCAGACTGCACCGGTGGCAGTACGCGAGCGAGTGGCTTTCCCGCAGGAACGCCTGCAACCGGCCCTGAGCGCTTTGCTCTACGCCACCCCCGCCGAGGAAGCGGTGATCCTGTCCACCTGCAACCGTACGGAAATCTATTGCAAGACCCCGCATCCGGAAACCGTGGCCGACTGGTTGGCCGACCATCATGAATTGACGGGGTTTGACCTGTCCCAATACCTGTATCATCTCGACGGCAGCGCCGCTGCCCATCATGCTTTCCGCGTGGCCTCCGGTCTGGATTCCATGGTTTTGGGCGAAACCCAGATTTTGGGACAGGTCAAACAGGCGGTCCGCCTGGCTGAGGAGGCTGGAACCCTGGGGCCCCTGCTCAACAAAATGTTTCAAAGCACTTTCTCCGTGGCCAAGGCAGTGCGCAGTCAAACCGGCATCGGGGAACGGACCGTCTCACTGGCTGCCGCGGCGCTCAAACTGAGTGCCGACGTGCTGGGCCCCATGAACGAGCAACAGGTTCTGTTCATCGGTGCGGGCGAGATGATCGAACTGGTGGCGACCTATTTTCTGGCACGCCACCCCCGGGCTGTCACCATTGCCAATCGTTCTCCCGAACGGGGTCAGATCCTGGCCCGACAACTCGGCGGACGTTACCTCCCCTTGAGCGAACTTCCCCTGGCCCTCGCCCACCATGACGTGATCGTGTCTTCCACCGCCAGTCACCTGCCTCTGATCGGCAAGGGCATGGTGGAACGGGCGCTGCGCGAACGCAAACATCGCCCCATGGTCATGATCGATCTGGCCGTCCCCCGTGACATCGAACCCGAAGTCGCTCGCCTGGAAGATGTCTTCCTGTATACGGTGGATGATCTGGGAAAAGTCACTCAGGAAAACAAGGATTCACGCCAGTTGGCCGTCGAGGAAGCCGAATCCATCATTACCCGGCATGTGGAAGACTTTCTGGGCTGGATTGCAGCCCGCAGTGTGGTGCCCACCATTCGCTCCCTGCGCGAACGGGCCGATCACTATCGTCAACTGGAACTGGAGAAGGCGCTGCGTGCTCTGACCCGGGGAGACGAGCCGGCCAAGGTAATGGAACAGTTATCCCAAAGTTTGATGAACAAATGGCTCCATCATCCAGTTCAAGCCCTCAACCAGACGCGCGGCTCCACCCGCCAGTCACTGGTGGACGCCATCCGCCACCTGTTTCCCGAGAACCCCGCGTGAAAGATTCGTTGCTTAACCGCCTGGAAACCCTGCGCACGCGCCTGATCGAACTGGATCACTGCCTTCTGGCCCCGGATGTCACACAACAACTGGACCAGTACCGCAAATTGACGCGCGAACGCGCCGAACTGGTGCCCGTGGTCGAACTGTACGATGCCTACCGGCATACCCTCGCGGACATGGATGCCGCCACCACACTGGGGCAGGAAGATCCCGAATGGCGTCACTTCGCCGATGAAGAGACCGAACAGGGAAAACGCCGTCTCGAGCAACTGGAAGCGGCCATTCAAACGGCTCTGTTGCCGCGCGACCCCAACGATGGGCGGAACATCTTTCTGGAAATCCGGGCCGGAACCGGCGGTGACGAATCTGCACTGTTTGCTGGCGATCTGTTTCGCATGTATTCCCGTTTTGCCGAACGATTGGGCTGGCGCACCGAGATCATTTCCCACAACCCCGGAGAAATGGGGGGATTCAAGGAGATCATCTTTCGCATCGAGGGAGCGGGCGCCTATTCTCGCTTCAAGTTCGAGTCGGGAGGGCACCGCGTTCAACGAGTCCCCGCCACCGAAACCCAGGGACGCATCCATACCTCGGCCTGTACCGTCGCCGTTCTGCCGGAAGCCGCCGAAATGGAAGAAATCACCCTCAACCCCGCAGAATTGCGCATTGATACATTCCGGGCCAGCGGAGCGGGGGGACAACACATCAATAAAACCGATTCGGCGGTGCGCATCACCCATCTGCCCACTGGGTTGGTGGTGGAATGCCAGGATGGCCGAAGCCAGCACAAAAACAAGGCTCAGGCTCTGGCCGTGCTGGCCGCACGGTTGCGGGACAAACAGGAAAGAGAACAGCATGCCCGGGTTGCCGCCACCCGCCGCTCCCTGATCGGCAGTGGAGATCGATCCGAACGCATCCGCACCTACAACTTTCCCCAGGGACGCATTACCGATCACCGCATCAATCTGACCCTCTACAAAATCGAGGCCATGATGGATGGCGACCTGTTCGAGTTGACTGAAACCCTGATGACCGAACATCAGGCAGACTTGCTGGCTGGTCTGGCAGAACCCGCCGAATAAACCCATGGTCGACGTGGCCAACCTGCTGCTCGAAGGCCCCCTGCCCCGTCTCGAGGTGCGTCTGCTCCTTCAGGCTGTGTTGCAGTGCTCCCTGGCCGCTCTGTTCAGCGCGCCTGAACGCACCCTGGACGATGCGGAAATCGCCCATTTCCAAGCCCTGCAGACACGCCGTCAACGTGGGGAACCCATGGCTTACCTGCTGGGTGAACGGGAGTTCTATGGCCTCTCTTTCCTGACCACCCCCGCCGTCCTGATTCCCCGCCCCGAAACCGAAGGATTGGTGGACTGGGGACTGGAAACTTCTGCTCCTTCGACTTCCTTGCACTGCCTGGATCTGGGCACTGGGAGTGGCGCACTCGCCCTGTCCTTGCAATACCACCGCCCACGTTGGCAAGTCAGCGCCACGGACCGTTCTGTCGCAGCCCTGGAAGTGGCCAAAAAAAACGCAGCCCGCCTGCTTCCTCCTTCGGGTCCGGTTTTGCGCTGGTATCACGGGGATTGGTATGAAGCCTTGCCCGAGGGAGAAACCTTTGATCTGATCCTGTCCAATCCGCCTTACATCGCCGCCGCCGACCCTCATCTGGACAGGGGAGACCTGCGCTTTGAACCCCGTCAGGCCTTGACCGCCGGCCCGAGCGGCACGGAAGATCTGGAACACATCATTGCCCAGGCCCCCCTCTGGCTAAAACCGGGAGGAATACTGCGGGTCGAACATGGCTACGATCAGGGAGAGTTCTGCCGTTCCTGTTTCCTTCGGGCCGGCTTCACCCAGATCACGACCCGCACCGATCTGGCCGGGTTGGAGCGTCTGACTGGCGGACACGTGAAAATGGGAAACCCATTCCCTTTTTGATGAGGTCGGCGTTAGAATGCCGACTTCCATCGTCACCTCCAGGAAAGGTACTTTCATGGATCAGCCAGCGAACATCTCTCCGGACACCTGTCGAGTTTCCCTTCCAGCGGGCACGCGCAAAATCATTGACGGCGTGGAGCGGGTATATTACGAAGGGTATTGGATCCGTTACTATCAACCCCCGGAAAATACGCTGAGTGCCAAGCGCCACCTGATCACCGCGTTGACCCGACGCCTGTTCAACCATGTCGAGCACGGTATCAATATTCCCGGTGTACGTCTGAAGCAGGCCCGCCATGCCTATGAAACGACCCTGGACCCCGCCCTTAAACGAGTCAATGGTGCCATGCTGGCGGGGGCCCTATTCAATAGAGCCTCGGACATCATCGCCAAATTGGTGGAAATCCAGGAACTCGGCGTGGAAATTCGTTCGGATAATGCCTTGTTGCGAGAGTGCGGAAACTGTTTGCAGGAAGCCTTGACTCTGGGGCGTCTGGTTCTGCATCGAAGTGGCGAAGAAGGCATCGATGAACTTTGGGGTGAACCCCTCCATGCATTCTCCATCCCAGTGGAAGACTTTTTTGAAAGCCGCTATCTCAAAATTGCCTCCACGCTGCGCGATGTGGACCACATCGGTTCTGCCTTGACCTGCTGTTTTGAAGGAGATACAGATTTTTCAACGCTCGCGCCCCTCATCCGGAACGTCATCGACGCCGCCCATCGCAAGGTGGAAACGCTTCAAACCGATGATCTGATCTTCACGGTCTGGCCAGAATTTGTGGTCGCGGGGGAACACCTCATTCATTATCGCCCCCCTTTGGCATCCGCTGACGATATCGAAAGGGTTCGCCACCAGGAGCACGGATTGCAACTGGTGGCGCAAGGCTGGGCAATTTTGAACGACATTTCACGCGCACGCACGCCCATGCCGAAAACCACCCAAGCCTATATCCAGCGCCTGGAAACCTTCCGTCAAAGCGGTACCTGCCCGGGACTGCTGGCCCCGCCGGTCGTTCCCGACTGAGGTCTCCGAACGATCAACCGGCCAGTACCGACTTCAATTCCCCACTCTGGAACAACTCGACCATGATGTCCGACCCCCCGACGAACTCGCCCCGCACATATAATTGCGGGATGGTCGGCCAGTTGGCATAGGATTTGATCCCCTGACGAATCTCGGGGTTTTGCAGTACATCCACCGAAAAGAAGTCCTGCACCCCACTCTGGCGAAGCAGTTCAACGGCTTTGGCGGAAAACCCACATTGTGGAAAATCTGGACTGCCCTTCATATACAATACGATGGGATGACCTTTGACTTGTTGATCGATGACTTCTTGAATGGACATGATGACTCCTATAGGAAAAAATACCCAGCGGACCAACGGTGCCGGGCCTCGCTTCTCCCATTATATTGGAATGATTCCAATTCTGCTCTGTCTCGTGGGTTCTTCCTCCGCTTGGGCCTGGGGCGAGGAAGGTCATGCCGTGGTGGCCGCCATTGCCTTGAATTTCATGGCCTCCGCCCAAAAGGCTCGGCTCCAGGAATTGCTGGCCGGCGACAATGACCCGTTGACCGCCCATGATCCTGTTTCCGTTGCCAATTGGGCCGATCGTCTGCGTGCCGGTTCCGGACACCCCATCACGTTTCAGCATTCCCGTGAATGGCACTTCGTCGACATCGACCGCCACCATCCTGACCTGATGCAGGCCTGCCAGAACTTTCAGCCATTGCCAGCGGGTACCCTGGCGACCGAGGGACCTGCACAGGCCTGCGTGGTGGCCAAAATCGAACAATTCAGCGCCGAATTGAGCCGTTACAAACAGAGCGGATTTCGGCCTGCTGATCGCCCCGAAGCCGTGTTGGCCCTCAAGTTTTTGATTCATCTGGTTGGAGACCTGCATCAACCCCTACACGCCATCGACGACCACGACCGTGGCGGCAATGAAATCAGGGTCAAGTGGGATCACGTCCCGACCGGGAGCCTGCATCATTACTGGGATACCGTATTCATCGAACACATGGATTCTGACCCCACCCATCTGGCCCAGCGTCTGAGCGACCGCATCACCCCTGACAACCTGCGCGCATGGCAACGGGGAACGCCCCGCACCTGGGCCATGGAATCCTTCGCTACCGCCCGCAGTCAGGCCTATGATCCCTTGCCGGCCCCGGATGAAAGGGGCCGCGCCTTCCTGACCGATGCCTATGCCCGTCAGGCCATGGCGATGATCGCCCTGCAACTGGAAGAAGCCGGAGTTCGTCTGGCCAAAACCCTGGATGACTGTCTATGAACAGCCCGACCATCCTGCTGGTGGACGATGACGCGGATCTCCTCCATTTGCTCTCCCTGCGTCTGCGTGCGGCGGGTTACCGGGTCGTCAGTGCGGCCAGTGCCGAAGAAGCCTTGACGCGTCTGGCCACGGAGCGTCCTGGGGTCGTCCTGAGCGATGTCCAACTTCCCGGCATGGATGGACTCCGCCTGTTCGATGAAATCCATGGTCGGGACCCCACCCTGCCGGTCATCCTGCTCACCGCGCACGGCACGATTCCGGATGCGGTGGAAGCCACCGCCAAGGGAGTTTTCGGCTACCTCACCAAACCGTTCGATGCGGCGCTCCTGCTGGCCAAGGTCCAATCCGCCCTGGACCTGTCCACCCCGCCACCGGAACCCGATCGTCTGGGAGAAGATTGGCGCGCGGAAATCCTCAGCCGTTCGCAGCGCATGGCCGAACTCCTGAACGAAGCCCAACTGGTGGCCCGCTCCGATGCCAGCGTATTGATCCGGGGGGAAAGCGGGACGGGGAAGGAGTTGTTGGCCCGTGCCCTGCACCGCGCCAGTTTTCGTGCTGCGCACCCGTTCATCGCGCTGAACTGCAGTGCCATTCCGGAAGCCTTGCTCGAATCCGAACTGTTCGGACACGAAAAAGGGGCCTTCACCGGTGCCGTCCAGGCCCACCAGGGCCTCTTTCGCGCCGCCCAGGGCGGAACCCTCTTTCTCGACGAGATCGGCGACATGCCCCTCAACCTGCAGACCAAATTGTTGCGGGTCCTGGAAGAGCGCAAAGTCCGACCCGTAGGTTCGAATGTCCACCATGCCGTGGATGTGCGGGTCCTCTCTGCCACCCACCAAAACCTGGAAGCGTCCATCGCCGCTGATCAGTTTCGGGAAGATCTCTACTACCGTTTGAATGTCGTCGAACTCGTCCTCCCGGCCCTGCGCGAGAGACGGGAAGACATCCCCTTGCTGGCCAAGCATTTTCTGACCCGGCTGGGGAAAAAATACGGCAAACATCTCAACGGATTTTCTTCCGAGGCGCTGACCGCCCTGTCTGCAGCTCCCTGGCCTGGCAATATCCGCCAACTGCACAATGTCATCGAACAGGTCTGCGCCCTCTCCACCACCCCCATCATCCCCTTGTCTCTGGTTCATCGGGCCTTGCGTCTGCCGACGGTGGAAATCCTCAGCCTGACCGAAGCCCGCGAACGCTTTGAACGGGAGTACCTGATCGGACTGCTCAAACTGACCGAGGGTCAGGTGGCCGATGCCGCACGACTGGCACAACGTAACCGTACAGAATTCTACCGCCTGCTTCAAAAGTATGGACTGACGCCCGACAGTTTTCGTCCTGTCTCTTGACAGCGACAGAATCAACTTATTAATTATCAATAGGTTAACAAAATTCTTATATAACCTGTCGGCTAACGACGACAACTCCCCCTGAAAAAACCGGGGCCAGCGCCCGAAACACCCTCAAAACCCGCCCAATTCATGCCAAAAAATAATTAAAATTATTTAAAATTCATATGGTTGATAAATTAACTCGGATATTGGCATAATCGTTGCTTGAGTCACAGACATGAATCCCTACGACCTCATACCGCTGACTCGCCCTGATCTTCAGGCCCCTCCTCTAAACCGGGGATCCATGGTCACCCGACCGTGGACCGGATTCTGGAACGGATTCCTGCAGTCTCTCCGCACCCTCCTGCCCCCCCCCCGCAGGAACCACACGGAGGCCCCCCCTCAGGCCTGGGAAACGGCGGCTCGTCTTCGGCGCCGCACTCTGGGCGCAGGGATTCTTTTTTCTTCGCTGCTGGCCGGCTGGAGTCAATGGCCCCAGAACCTTCAGGGTCTAGGGGCGTTGCTCGGCTGGACTCAATGGACATTGTTCGTCCTGTTGTTCGCCTGGGTCAGCGCGGGCTTCCTGACGGCAGTGCTGGGATTCTGGGTACAACTGCACCCCGACCCCCACGCCTTGACCGTACCCTCCTCCCCAACCGACCTGCCTCTGGATCCCAATGCCCGTACCGCGCTCATCATGCCCATCTGTCATGAACAGGTACGCAGCGTCTTCGCTGGATTGCGTGCGACTTGTGAATCCCTGGCAGCCACCCGGGATGCCACACTTTTCGATGTATTCATCCTGTCCGACAGTCGCGACCCCGCCATTCTGGCCGAAGAACTGGCGGCCTGGGAGGAATTGCGCGACCAATTGGGCCATCGCCTCAACCTGTTTTATCGGGTCCGCGCACGGCGTGGACGCAAGAAAGCCGGCAATGTGGCGGACTTTTGCCGGCGTTGGGGGAAAGATTATCGGTATATGGTCGTATTGGATGCCGACAGCGTGATGACCGGAAGTGCCCTGACGACCCTGGTCAGCCTGATGGAACGCAACCCGAGCGCTGGCATCATTCAGACCTTGCCGCGCTCCGTGGGACTGGACACGGTTCATGCACGCAGCCAACAATTTGCGGGGCGAGTGACCGGTCAATTGTTTACGGCAGGCATGCAATACTGGCAACTGGGGGAATCCCATTACTGGGGACATAATGCCATCCTGCGTGTCGCGCCTTTCATGCGCCACTGCGGGCTGGCCTTGTTGCCCGGCAAGGGCAGCCTGAGCGGAGAAATTCTCTCCCACGACTTCGTAGAGGCAGCGTTACTGCGGCGCGCGGGTTACCATGTCTGGATCGTTCCCGGCATCGAGGGCAGTTACGAACAGCAACCTGCCCATCTGCTGGAGGAATTGCAGCGGGATCGACGCTGGTGCCAAGGCAACCTGAAAAACTTCCGGCTGCTCTGGGAACCCGGATTTCATGCCGTGCATCGTGCCATGCTGCTCACCGGTGTGCTGGCCTATGCCTCGGCTCCCCTCTGGATGGCGTACATTCTGGTCAGCCTGGGTCTGACCGTGCTCGCCCCCGATGCCCCTCTCCTGCCCGTACTCTGGCCAGCAACCTTGAGCATGCTCTTCATCCCGCGCCTGCTGGCCCTGCTGGTTCTTTTCAAACGGGGCGAACAAGCCAAATTTGGGGGAGCCCCCACCCTCCTGGCCAGCGCCTTCACCGAAGCCACCCTCTCGCTCTTGCAAGCACCCCTACGCATGGTTGCCCATACGCTCTTCGTCCTCACCGCCCTGACTGGATTCAGGCTGGAATGGAAATCCCCGGCACGGGAAGCCTCCACTCTGGCTTGGCGCAATACCTGGCAACATTACCGCCCCCTGTTCCTGATTGCGGCTGGCGGCTTGGCGTTGGCCTCGCTGCGCGGGCCAACCCTAATGGTCTTCCTGCTCCCCATTGCCTTGCCCTGGTTGCTGGCAGCCCCCCTGGCCGTTGCCACCAGTCATTCCACCCGTTTTCTCAAGATGCGCGGGCTCTCCCTGCTGGACATCCCGGAAGAACGTCGCGTTCCCTCGGTTCTTCGGCGCGCCTGGCACTATGCGGGCATGCCGCCTCTGCTTTCAGGGGTGAGTGCCCGCTTTGTCCGGAACGGGACGGGAACTCAAGTGGCGCTCGATCGCGCGCAATTCCTGAATCTGTCGCGCTAGATTGTCGGCCTTGACCTGCAACTCCTGGGACTGATGAGTCAATTGATCCGCCTGAAGTTCCAGCAGCGCCTGGGTGTCCGCCCATTGTTTCAGCCAATGCGCCAGGGGAAGCAGTTCCGCATGATCCCCCTTTTCCTCCTCACTCACCAAGGCCTGTAACAGAACCACGGCCTGCTGGGTAGTTCCCGCCTGATGTTGCAGCAGCAACAATTGAGCCCGCCGTAACCGGTCCTGAGCCGTTTCCGGTGCGGGTTGCGCCACCAGACTGGCCAGAACTTCACTGCGTACCTCAGGAGACAGGGCCATATCCTGATCCAGTTGGGACAAAGCCAGAACGATATCATCGCCATCGGCAAGGATCGCTTCCGGGACGCGTTTCGTCTCATCCACCCTGGGGGATACGGAGGGCGCGAGGGGTTTTGAAATCACGGGAGGCGTGGTCGTCGCACACCCTACCAGAAACGTCACGCCCATCATTCCCAGCACCACGGGAATCATTTTCTCCCGTCTTTTTTTCTCAAACGCCATCTTCATGCCTGATCCTTGCTTCCTTTGGTTCGTTGACGACCTGTTTCGCCGGCATCACGAGGCATTTCCACACAAAAAACAGCCCCGCCGTCTCCATCTTCCTGAGGGATGAGCGAGACTCCACCGCCATGGGCCTGAACCAGCGCCCGGACAATGGATAGCCCCACCCCACTGCCCTTGCGCGCGCCCGCAGGTTGACGTTTTCCTTGATAGAAGGGGTCAAAGATGTGCGAGGCATCCAGAGGGTCGACCCCAGGGCCCTGATCCCGAATCAACATCTTCCAACTCTCGCTCCCATCCGAGAGGATCAACCGGATCAACCCGGACACCGGAGAGAAACGAATGGCATTGATCAGCAGGTTCCCCGCCACGGTTTCCCATTTATCCGGGTCCAGCCAGACCTGCGCCAGCGTTCCCTCGACCCGGACCTGCAGAGACTTGGCCTGAATCTGCAAACGCTGGCGTGTCACCAGATGTTCCAGAAGGGCGCGCACATCCACCCAGCGCTTATGGAGATGTTGAGCGCCCGATGCTGCCGCATTGTACTGCAAGAGCCCCTCGATCTGGTGCTGCAAAGCCAGGGAATTTTCCCGCAGGATCACCAGGATTTCCCGTTGCGCTTCATTGACCGGACCCGGCACCTGCTCTTCGAGCAGGGCCACCCCTTCCCGGAGATTGGCCAGGGGCGTCTTCAATTCGTGAGAAATATGCCGCATGAACTGGAGTTTATCCGATTCCAGATCCGCCAGTCGTTGTTGCACCCAACGTACCCGCTCCCCCAATTGACGAATATCCGTTGGTCCCCCCAGCGGTTTCAGAGGCACCCGCTGAGACTGTCCCAACTGGCGAATGGAGCGGTCCAACTGGGCGAAGGACCGCGACAACCATGCCCCCAGACCCAAGGCCAGCACCAGGGCCAACGAAGAGGCCGTCACGCCCATGGTGATCAAGGCTTGTCGTTGGCGTTCAAACTCCTGCAACAAGGTTTGATCCTGTTCTGCCAGGCGAATTTGCAGCACGCTGTCCAGTTGTTGGTCCAGTTGCCCTAACTGATGAAACACCGCGTCCAGATGCGCGGTGGGAATGCTCATTCGTTCACTGTGTTCTTCGAGCAAGGGGGGAATATTGGCATCCGCCAATACGCGCCATTGCTGCGTCAGGGGAACGAGATCCGCCGGACCCGCATCATCCAGATCCTTCAGAACGGTCAGACTTTGCATCCAGCTATGACGGATATCCGGGCGCAGGGAAGGATCATGCAACACCAGGTATTGACGTACCTGACGTTCCAGGGCGACAGTCGTTTCCTGTAACTCGCGCACCTGCCTGGAACGTTGCAATGCCTTGGCCGGAAAGTCCCGACTGTCTCGACTGAGCGTGTCCACCGCCACCAGGGCACGCCCCAGTGCCCCCCCCAGCAAGATCAGGATCCCGGCAAAGGAAGCCCCCAACAACTGCTTGAACGAGAAAGGGAATGGGGCATGCGATACCAGTCGTCTGAAGCGTAACCAGCGCACCTAGGCATCCTCCCGAGAACCCGCAGACCGAACCCCGCTGCCACGCCGATCTTCGGCAAAGCGCAGAGCCAACTGCTGATAGAGTTCCGGCCCGAAATACGCGCTGATGGCGCGTGCCAGAAAGGTCACCGCCATGAGCGGCAAAGCCATGCGATGCCCATCCACCATCTCGATCACGATCAGCGCGGCCGTGATCGGAGCTTGCGTCACCGCCGCCAGAAAACCGGCCATGCACAGAGTGACCCAGGGAATCAGGTCATGGCTGCCCAGCGCGGGAGCCAAGGTCGCCCCCAGGGTGCTGCCCACCGCCAGGGCAGGCGCAAAGATCCCACCGGGGATTCCCGAATGGTAACTGAGCACGGTGGCCAGAAAACGGGCAGGCGAAGTGTACCAAGGCACGCCTTGAACTCCTCCGTTCACCAGAGGCAAGGAAAGAGTATAACCACTCCCGAAGGAAAGCCCGTGGGTCAGCAGGCCCAGCACGGCGATCAACACCCCACAGATCCCGGCGAACACGACCGGATTTTCCTGACGCCAGCGCCATAATCCCCAGGCCCGCCCGTTTTGTGGCCACAACAGCAGGCGGCTGAAAAGTCCGCCCAGCAGACCACAGACCACCCCGCTCACCAGCACGGGACCCAGAATATGGTAATCCAGATCATGGAGGGTAATATGCCCAAAGTAATTGTAGTTACCCAGCAGTGCAATGGAAGTCAACCCGGAGATGATGATCACCCCGAGCAACACTCCGCTGGTGCGGGTTTCCAGGCGACGGCCCAACTCTTCGATGGCGAATACCACCCCGGCCAGCGGTGTATTGAAAGCGGCCGCCACTCCAGCGGCACCGCCCGCCAGAATCAGGTCACTGGGACGCAGGACCCGGGAACGGGGCAGATAACGGTGCGCCAGAAATACCAGCGACGCCGACACCTGCACGGAAGGGCCCTCGCGTCCCGCAGAAAACCCGCCGGTCAAAGCCAGCAGTCCCACCAATACCTTGCCCACGGCAATCCGCAGGGACACCAGATGGTGAACGGGTTTCCCTTGAGCAACCAAACGGGTGGCCGCGATCACTTGCGGGATGCCGCTCCCCTGAATACCAGGAAACACTTTTTGAGTCAGGGCCACGGACACCATGCCGATGAAAGGGGTCCAGAACAAGGGCAACCAGGGCCAATGCCGATCCAGGGCAAAAAAGAACGCCAGGGCCAGGTCGGCCCCCTTGGCAAACCCCGCCACCGCCAAACCCGCCAGCGCCGCAAAGCCCCACAGAACGAGACGCAAACGCCAGCGTGCCCGACGCCATGGGTTGAGGGAGCGCTTCAGATGAAAAGATAAAGACATGGATGGAGTCTAACCCAGGTTTACCCCCATCATAGAAATACCTATGGACTATTTCATCCCCGTTTCGTACGCACGCATCTGACCGAAACCACCCCATGGCACAGGTTCATGGCATGGTAATTGCTGTACTCCCTTCAGAATGGAAACAATCGGGAATAGGCTTCCAATGAAGGAGTTTTGTCGATAACCCTACACGGTTGTCGAATGGCCTTCGATCTCCCGACTAATTCAAGCAGGGCGTATCTGTCCATTGACCCTTATCAAAAGAAGGAATACCACCCGTGAATTCAATTGAAGAATTTTTAGCTTACTCTATCAAACTCGAAGAAGAAGCCGTTCTTCGTTTTGATCAACTGGCGGATGCCATGGCCTCCGCCGGCAATAAGGAAGTCGGGGCACTGTTTCGACGACTGGCCGGGTATTCCCGTTTGCATTTGGGTGACGCACGCGCTCGAGCAGGGTTTCGGGACGTCCCCACCCTCGATCCGGGAAGTTTTCATTGGCCCGATATCGAAAGCCCGGAGACTGCGGCGATTTGGGCTACAGATCCGCAAATAGGGCGGGGTCAGGCTCTGGAAATTGCGCTGGAAGCCGAACGGGCGGGATTGGACTACTACACCGGCATCGTCGAATCGACCTCGGATCCCGAAATCCTGATTCTTGCCCGCGAGTTTGCCCAAGAGGAATCTCAGCATGTGGCCGAACTGGAGAAATGGGTTGCGCTCCATGCTGCCGGCAAACCATTGCCGATCGATCATTGAGGGACTAGCCCAGGTTTGTCCCTGCAATGACACTTCGCGGACTCATTCATCGACATCTGCGCAATAGTCCATGAATGCGTCCAGACTCATCGGTTTGGCGATGAGATAGCCCTGCGCGATATCGCAATTCAAACTTTTCAGCACCTCCCAGTCCTGTTGGGTTTCCACGCCCTCGGCTACACTCTTGACCTTCAGTTTGCGTGCCAGGCCGATACTCGATTCAACCATGATGCGCATTGCTTCGTTGTGGGCAATGTCTTTCACGAAGGACTGGTCGATTTTCAATTCGCTGAAGGCGATCCGCATCAGTTGCTGCATACTGGAATAACCCGTACCAAAATCATCGATGGAAAGACCAAAACCATGCATGCGCAGGCGCGCCAAATTTTCCAGAGCGGGGGCCACATCGGTCATGGCCGCCGATTCGGTGATTTCGAGAACGATGCTGCGGGGATCCACTCCGGCATCGAGTACCCCTCGAGTGATCCGGTCGGCCAGGGTGATGTCCGTGAGCGAGGTCAGGGACAGATTGATCGAAATGACGAGCGAATGGCCTTTATCCCGCAGGGAGCGGCAGGCAGCCACCGACTTTTCCAGCATCATGAAGGTCAGTTCATCCATCTCCTGTGCTTTCTCCAGAAGCGGGATGAAGGCATAAGGAGCGGTCACGCCGCATTTGGGATGAATCCAGCGCGCCAACGCCTCCGCCCCTATCAATCGCCCTGTTTTCATGTCCACCTTGGGTTGAAAGTACGGTTCAAACTGTTTCGCCTTCATTCCCTGCCGGATTTCCTCGAAAGTGAACACCCGTAAGGCACCCTGGGATTGTCGCACCCTGTTTTCCCCCCGTTCGTAACGTAAAATCAACGCCTCGAGTTGGGCCAGCGTAATGGGTTTTTCGACGGCCCCCAGCAACTTGACGCCGTAGGCTTCAGACATCTTTTCCACCGAAACCAGCAACACCCGTTCCAACATGCTGAGAATGATGACCGCGGCCGTATTGTTTTCCTGCCCCAGGTGGCGCAGGAACTCCATGCCATCCATTTCCGGCATGTCCATGTCGCAAAGCACGATGTCCACCGACCGGGGGTTCACAACATGCAGTATCTCGAGTGCCTGCCTGCCATTGCCTGCCTCCCGTACCTCGATGGCCCCCAACGAACGCAGCATGGCAACCACCATCCGGCGCTGAAAATCATCATCTTCGACCACCAGAAAATTCAGTTCGCTCGCAATCATTGGTTTACCCCATTCCCTTCCTTCAATTCCATGCAATGGGTCTCCAACCGTTTGATGGCTTCATCCAGCCCCATCATGGCCGCACGCGCATCCGCCCATTTCCCCTCCCGCATGGCCTGCTCGATGACGGCGCACGCGCTGGCGATGTCCGTTGCCCCCACCATCCGGCTCGAGCCTTTCATGCGATGGGCCGTGCGCTCACCCTTGACGCGATCCTCCTCCTGTTCCAGCAAGCCGCCCAACTGGGCGCGGTCGGCACGAAGATGCACCTGAAAGTCACGCAGCACCCGAATTTGCTCGGCAGGCTCCGGTACCGCCTGACTCAGCGCGGCATAATCGATGGGGCCTGGGGACTGTCCGCCGCCTCCCGTTTGCAGCAAGGCTGCAGATTGGGGAAGGTCCGTCCCGGAGAGATGCAGCCATTTTTTCAGCGCCTCTTTCAGCAGTGACAAATCCGCAGGTTTGACCAGCAACGCATCCATGCCGGCGTTCTGGCAGCGTTCATTTTCTTCGGCAAGCGCATTGGCCGTCCAGGCGATGATGGGCGTGCGCGGCAGTCTTTCCCTGGCCTCGATCCGGCGTATCTCCTGGGTGAGCGCATACCCGTCCATCTCCGGCATGTGACAGTCGGTGATCACCAGCGCAAAGCGCCCCTCTCGCCACAGAGCCAGTGCGACCTGTCCATTCTCGGCGGCCTCGGCCCGCAGACCGAGCAACTCGATCTGGCGCACCAACAGATCGCGGTTGATCGGATGATCGTCCACCGCCAACACCAGCGGCGCATCCGCGTCGCCCTCCAGAAGCGGTTGAATCCGCTTGTGTGTCACCTCGGACGAGGAAGTCACCATCCTATCCCCCGGCATCGCAGAAACCGGCAGGGTGAAGGTCACGCTGAAGGTGGAACCCCGGCCTGGTTCGCTGTCCAGTTCGAGTTGACCATCCATCAAATCCGTCAGGCGGCGGCAGATCGACAGCCCCAGTCCGGTACCGCCATACATGCGTGCCGTGTCGGCACTCTCCTGGCGGTAGCGTTGAAACAAGTGCTGCCGGACTTCCTTGGCAATACCGATGCCGGTATCCTTGACCGAGAAGCGTATGCGCTCACTGCTGTCGAGCCGCTCGAGGAGTTCGGCGCGCAGTTCGATCTCCCCGCTCTGAGTGAATCTGAGCGCATTGCTGACGAAGTTGTTGAGCACCTGCGACAGGCGCAGCGGGTCGACGATATGCGCCATACCCAGCCGGGCATCGGCGTGTTGCCACAGCAACAGGGACTTGGAACTGGCCACCCGCGAATAAGTGTGGACGACCTCTTGCAGCAAGCGGGGGATCGAGATGGATTGAGGGGAAAGGGTCAGTTTCCCTTCCTCGATCTTCGACCAATCCAGGATGTCGTTGACGATGCGCAGCAAACTCCGGCCAGAATCCCACACGGCCCCCAATGTCTCGTCCTGGTCGTGATCGAGGGGGGTCAGGGACAGTACTTCCAGCATACCCAACATCCCGGTGAGCGGGGTGCGGATTTCATGGCTCATGGTGGCAAGAAACGAATCCTTCGCGCGGTTGGCCAGTTCCGCGGCTTCTTTCGCAACGAAAAGTTTTTGTTCGGCCTGTTTGCGCTCGGTGATGTCATGCACGACACCGATGAAACGGCATTTACCTTCCAGTCGCATTTCGCTCACGGCCAGGCACATCGGAAAAACACTGCCGTCCTTGCGCTGCCCCACGACTTCGCGCCCGGAGCCAACGATGTGCGCCTCGCCGGTCGCCAGATAACGCCCGATATAGCCATCATGTTGGCTGCGATAGGGTTCCGGCATCAACATGCGGATGTTCTGTCCGATGATCTCGGTGACCTCGTAACCGAACAGGGATCTGCTGGCCAGATTGGCCGTCTCGATGATGCCACGCTCATCGATGGTGATGATGACATCCACCACCGTATCCAGAATGGCCTGGATGCGCGTGGCGCTTTCGCGCAGTGCGGCCTGTGTTGCATATTCCCTGCTCACATCGCGAAACACCAACACCGTTCCGATCACCTCGCCCGCACGACTGAGAATGGGGGCGCAACTGTCGGCGATAGGGCACTCGCTGCCATCGCGCGCGATCAACACGGTATCGTTGGCCAATCCGTAAGTGACGCCTTGTGCCAAGGTTTCCGCCACGGGAAGAAAGGCAGGCTGACGCGTCTTCTGGTTGATGATGTGAAAAACATCTTCCACTGGCCGACCAGCCGCTTCCATTTGAGACCAGCCGACCAGCCGCTCCGCAACGGCGTTCAGGCGCGTCACCCGACCTTCGGCATCCGTCGCCAGCACCCCATCGCCGATGGAGTTGAGCGTGACGGACAGATTTTCTTCGCTGGCGCGCAAAACATCGCGAGCATCACTCAATGCCTTGTTTGCCTCTTCTTTGGCCCGGAGTCGCAAGCGCGTTTCGCGATAGACGATGTAGACGGCGACCAAAGCCAGCCCCACCGCCAGCAGACTGACGATGGAAATCGATATCAGCAACAGGCTCAGATCCATACGGAATCGGGCCGTGCGCCGTTCCAGCAAGTCACCTTCCAGTCGGTCGAAGTCGTTCAACTCGGCGCGAATTTCGTCCATCAACCGCTTGCCCGAACCGCTGCGCAATATTTTTAGTGCGTCTTCAGCACGTTGGCCGCCATATAACGCCAAAACCTCCCTCATCTCCAGCAACTTTGCCTCAACCAGGGGGTCCAGCACATCCAATCGGCGTTTCTGGACCGGGTTATCCTGGGTAAGTCGGCGCAATTCCGCCAACTGGGACGGAATGCTGTCGCGCACTTCCAGGTAGGGTGCCAGAAAACCCTTATCCCCCGTCAGAAGATAGCCGCGCTGACCAGCTTCGGTATCTTTCAGGCTGGAAAGCAACCCATTCGACTTCTCCAATACCCGAAAAGTGTGTCTCTGCCATCGGTCGGCGTCTTCGCTCTGCCTGAACAACCAAAACGACAGCAGCGCCACCAGCACAATCAGCAGACCCACACTGCCGAACCAGAGCGCTATTTTAGAAGCGGTTTTCAAAGAATCATTCTCCTTTGAATCTATTGCAAAAAAATATACCCCCCCCCGGAGTTATCGTATTGTAATACCGTAACCGGGCAGCGAAATATTTCCACCAAAAAAATTTCTCATCCCCCTCCCGGCAAAGAGAGAAGGAGCGAACCACGGGGGCGGATTGCAAGGAGATTGGTTCAGGCCAATGTTCTGGCGGACTTGCTTGAATGCACGTTGCAGGTTGACCGTTCCAGCAATGCGTCAGGGAGTTGTTTGCCAGGAAATATCGATTTTTCTATGGCTCGATACACAGTCTCGCAGATAAAGGTTTATGAGACTCTGGTACGGAACACCCTTTTCGTCAGCCATTTGTTTGAAATAGCCAATAACATCTTCGCTCAACCGCATGGTGACGGATTTTTTAAGTTTGGCTGCATAGGGATTTTTGCGGGATTTCATTTTTGACAGATCATATTCAGTTTTCATGGTCTAACTCCTTGATAATATTTACCCTCATTTTTTGTAGCTTTTCTTGCCGAGATGATTCGAACCGTACTGCCTTGGTTACATTCGCAATGACAGACAATCAGAAGGCGAGCTTCATCACTGAAACCAAGCATCAGAAATCTGTCTTCTGACACCGAATTATCTTCATCAAAGAATTGCACGGCAAACTCGTCGTAGAAGACAGATTGAGCCTCCTCGAACGAAATGCCGTGCTTCTTCCTGTTTGAGGCCGCTTTGGTTATATCCCACTCAAACTTGATTATCAATACATTGTATGTATGCGGTGCAAATTGTCAAGAAATCCTTTCTGGAAATCAAGGTCTATTTGACTTTTGTCATTAGCCAGACCAGACTGGGCCGATGGGGTGTTCAACAGGAAGGAGATGTCATGCACCCCATTGATATGCTGCAAGCCAAATCTTCCCTGTCTCGCCTAGTAGACGACATCGAGCAAGGCCGGGAACGTGAAATCATCATTGCGCGCAATGGTCGTCCTGCTGCCAGGTTGGTGCCCATGAATAGTGCACCGACAGGTCAACGTCTGGGTGTGGCCAAGGGTTTGTTTGAGGTGCCTGACAGTATCGACACGCACAATGATGAAGTGGCTCGGTTATTCATGGGTGGAGGTAGCCGTTGAAGAGTTACCCGCTCACCCTCAAGTACGGAATCTGATTATGACTGCAGGAGTGGCGACTTGGCCGCTGAAGGCCGTCAATTCGGAGGGGTGGTGGCGAATCAGGGATTCGAACCCCGGACCTGCGGATTATGATTCCGTCGCTCTAACCGGCTGAGCTAATTCGCCACAAGCGCTGCATTTTAACCCTTGACCGGACTTTCCTCAAGCCCCTGATTCAATATTTTTTGGTATGATGACCCTGTTCACCCATAAAACCCAAGGATGGTTCCCATGATCCACCGCTCTCTGGTACATCTCTGGCTCTTGTTGCTCGGTTTTTTCCCCTTGCTGGTCAGTGCGGCACCCGCCCAGGGAGAGCAGACCTTCGATGAGGACGCCATCGTCAAGGATGCCAGTCAGTTTTTTGGCCAGACCACGGAAGGATTGGCCAAACTGATCGAGAAAGCCTTTCGTGAGAAAGGACGCCCCAATGGCTACATCAAGGGAGAAGAAGTCGCCGGTGCCATCGCTGTCGGACTGCGTTACGGGGACGGCGATCTGGTCATGAAGGACGGGGCTGCGCGCAAAGTCTACTGGACCGGTCCGTCCGTCGGTTTTGACCTGGGAGGAGATGCCACCAAGGTATTCGTTCTGGTCTACCATCTGCCCTCCACCAATGCCATTTTCCAGCGCTACCCCGGCGTCGACGGCAGTCTCTACTTTATCGGTGGCGCCGGCATCAACTACCAACAACGGGGTGATGTCATCCTGGCCCCGATCCGACTGGGCGTGGGTCTGCGTGAAGGCGCCAGTGTCGGTTACATGCATTACACCCCGGAAAAAACCTGGAACCCGTTCTGAACACTCTCTTTTCCATAGGTCATATCGCCGTTTCAATGAATTCCACCGTCCCGCTCACATCTCCGGGCCAAAAGGTCCATATCAAAACCTTCGGCTGTCAGATGAATGTCTATGACTCGGAGAAAATACTTGCGTTGCTCCAACAGTCCCATGCCATGGAACCCACCGAGGACATGGCAAGCGCCGACCTGATCATCTTCAATACCTGTTCTGTACGCGAAAAAGCCGAGGAAAAGTTTTTTTCCGAACTGGGACGGGCCCACGAATTGAAATTGGCCCAACCCGGCGTGGTGATTGCCGTCGGCGGATGCGTAGCCAGTCAGGAAGGCCAGGCCTTGTTGGACCGCGCCCCCTATGTGGACGTAGTATTCGGGCCCCAAACCCTCCATCGCCTGCCCGAACTGATGCGCCAACGCCAGCGTTCCGGACGGCACCAACTCGACATCTCCTTTCCGGAAATCGAAAAATTCGATGCTTTGCCCGCTGCCCGGGTTGAAGGCCCCACAGCTTTCGTTTCCATCATGGAAGGGTGCAGCAAGTATTGCAGTTTTTGTGTCGTGCCCTATACGCGCGGAGAAGAGTTTTCCCGTCCACTCGAGGCCGTTCTGGAGGAAATCCGTCTCCTGGCCCGCCAGGGGGTCCGGGAAGTCACCTTGCTCGGACAAAACGTCAATGCCTGGCTACACCTGCAAAACTCCGGCGCGGATCTCGACTTCGCGCATCTCCTGACAGAGGTCTGTGCCCTCGAGGGAATCGAACGGGTCCGCTATACCACCAGTCACCCACTGGAGGTAACGCCCACCCTGATCGCCGCTCACGGTCAGTTGCACAAACTGGCCAGCCAGATCCATCTGCCCGTCCAGTCGGGTTCCAACCGCATTCTGGCGGCCATGAAGCGGGGCTACACCGTGGAATCCTACAAGGAAACCGTAGCTGCACTGCGTCGAGCCAAACCCGGTTTGTCCTTGACCAGCGACTTCATCATCGGCTTCCCCGGCGAGACCGATGAGGATTTTTTCGCAACACTGCAGTTGATCAAAGAATTGGAGTTCGATGGCAGTTATGGCTTCATGTATAGCCCCCGCCCCGGCACCCCGGCCGCCGATCTGCCGGATACCGTCCCGTTGGAAGTCAAACGGGAACGACTCCAGACCCTGCTGGCTCAAACTGATGCCCATGCCTTTGAAATCAGTACGGCCATGGTAGGCAGCCGTCAGCGCATTCTGGTGGATGGGCATGCGCGCCGTCATACGCTGGAATTGAGGGGACGAACGGATAATAACCGTGTGGTGAACTTTCCCGGCGGAGAGCGACTGATCGGTCATTTCGTCGACGTACTCATCACGGCCACGGCCCCCCATACCCTGCGTGGCGAGTTGGTTGACTTGCTCTGATGCCCGTCCCCGCTCCCGAACAATGCGAATTCATCCCCACCCCTCTGGACAATGTTCGACTGGCCAATCTGTGCGGGATGCTCGATGAAAATCTGCCCCTCATGGCCCGCCATCTGGACATCGACCTGCATCGACGGGGAGATGTCTTCACCCTGACCGGCCGTCCTCAGAACCTGGAACGGGCCAAAACCGCATTGGGCGCGTTGTATCAGGAAGCCACCGCGCCCATGGATCCTGCCCTTCTGTTCCAGAAACTGACCCATTTACGCCTGCAACACGCTGAAGAACCGGCTGTGGCCCCGACCACGCGGATACTGCAGATGCGCCGTGGTCAAGTGGAAGCTCGTTCCCCCCGCCAAATCCAGTACCTTCAACAAATGCGCGAATATATCCTGTGCTTCGGCGTAGGACCCGCCGGCACGGGGAAAACCTATCTGGCCGTAGCCGCCGCCGTGGATGCTCTGGAACGGGAGGAAGTCAAACGCATCGTCCTGGTGCGTCCTGCCGTGGAAGCAGGCGAACGCCTGGGCTTCCTGCCGGGCGATCTCCACCAGAAAATCGACCCCTACCTGCGCCCCCTGTACGATGCGCTCTATGACCTTCTGGGCCATGACCGGGTCGGACGCCTCTTCGAGCGCGGCATCATCGAAGTAGCCCCGCTTGCCTACATGCGCGGACGAACCCTCAACCACAGTTTCATCATTCTGGACGAGGCACAAAACACGACGCCAGAGCAGATGAAAATGTTTCTCACCCGCATTGGTTTTGGTACCCGCGCCGTCATCACTGGCGACGTCACCCAGATCGACTTGCACCGCACCCAGAAAAGCGGACTGATCGATGCCCGCAATGTCCTGCAGCGGGTGGAAGGCGTTGCTTTCACCATCTTCCAGACCGAGGATGTGGTTCGCCACCCCCTGGTTCAACGCATCGTCAATGCCTATGAAACCCAGCACCCCACCCGTGTCTGAGCCGCGTCGCTTCCGCCTCGACCTGACGGTTCAGCGTGCCAGCCGTTCATCCCCCCAACCCTCTGAACGGCAAATCCGCCAGTGGCTGCGTCATGCGCTGCGCCGTTCCGCAGTGATCACCGTACGCCTGGTGGACCGCCCGGAGGGACGATCGCTGAACCAGACATTTCGTTACAAGGATTACCCCACCAATGTTCTGACGTTCACCTATCCTGACGAAAATCCGCGCGCGCCCACCCGTCTGCATGGGGACCTGGTACTCTGCGCGCCCGTGGTCAGGGCTGAGGCCCGGCAACATCATAAACCGCTCCTGAATCATTATGCCCATCTGCTCATTCACGGAGTGCTCCACCTGCAGGGGTACGATCACGAAAACGAGGTGGAGGCCAACCTCATGGAAACCCTCGAGATCGACCTGTTGACCCGACTTTCCATTCCCAATCCTTATCTGGACCGTCCTGCCCATGGTTGAAGAGCCCCCCAACAAACCCTCGCTGCTCGAGCGTCTGACCCACTGGTTGTACCATGAACCCGAGAACCGCGAAGAACTCATCGCCATCCTGCACCAGGCACTGGAGCGAAACCTGCTCGATACCGATGCCTTGAGCATGATGGAGGGCGTTCTGGGGGTGGCCGACATGCAGGTGCGGGATGTCATGATTCCCCGGGCCCAGATGGACGTCATCGACCTTCAATCCTCTCCGGAACAGGTCATTCCATTCCTCATTGAAACCACTCATTCCCGTTTTCCCGCCATCGATGGCAACAAGGATAATGTGGTGGGCATCTTGCTCGCCAAGGACATGTTGCGTTTCACCGCCGGGTTGCCCTTTCAGATCCGCGACATGCTGCGCCCGGCCATCTTCGTGCCCGAATCCAAACGCCTCAATGTCCTGCTCCGCGAATTCCGCACCAACCGGAACCACATGGCGATGGTGGTAGACGAATATGGGGGAGTCTCGGGGCTGGTCACCATCGAGGACGTGCTGGAACAAATCGTGGGCGACATCGAGGATGAATACGACTTTGATGAAACCGAGGACAATATCATCCCGGAAGGGGAGGACCAGTTTCGCGTCAAAGCCACTACTGAACTGGAAGATTTCAATAGTTTCATGGGCACACATCTCCATGGCAATGGCATCGAAACCCTCGGGGGGCTGGTCCTGAATCAGTTCGGACGCATGCCCAAGCGCGGAGAACAGATCGTCTTTTCCGGGCTCAGGGTCAAAATTCTGCGTGCCGACAGCCGCCGCCTCCACTCCGTCTCGGTCATGAAACTCGATCAGGATTCCTCTTCTCCATGAGAGGAAAACTCCGGGCCAACTTCTTTGCCCTTCTGGCAGGGTGCCTGGCCGTCACCGGTTTCGCGCCCTACCATGTCTGGCCCGCACCCCTCCTGTCTCTCTCGGTTTTGGGGTTGCTTTGGCATGGGTGCGCCCATGGTCGGAGCGCCGGCTGGATCGGATGGTTTTGGGGTCTGGGGTTTTTTGGAACAGGGATTCGCTGGATCGAGATCAGCTTGCACGAATTTGGCGGCATGTCCCTGCCCCTGGCCTACGCCCTCATTTTTCTTTTCAGCGCCTTCCTCGCACTCTTCCCTGCATTGGTCGGACGCTGGAGTTGGCACTTTCACGACCGCCCCACCAGTCGTTGGCTGTTGGTCACCCCAGCACTCTGGACGCTCTCCGAATGGGTGCGCAGTTGGTTTCTGAGTGGATTCCCCTGGCTGTCCCTGGGCTATGCCGCCACCCCCAAAGGCCCGCTGGCCGGGTATACGCCCCTGCTCGGCGTATTTGGCACCTCGGCAGCCACGGTCCTTGGAGCGGGACTGCTGACGCTCGCCCTCCTTTCGCTGCGGCATCATCGTTCCGCCCTCGCCTCGTTCCTCACCCTGGGGATGCTCCTTGCCAGCGGACTGGTACTCAAACGGCTGCCCTGGGTTCACCCCGTGGGCCAACCCATCGCCGTCAATCTGTTGCAGGGAAATATCCCTCAGGACATGAAGTTCATGGCTGAAAGCCGGGGGCTGATCATGCAACGCTACAACACTCTGCTCTTCAACAGTACCGGACGCCTGATCCTCCTGCCCGAAAGTGCCTTGCCCTATCTGCGCCAGCGGATGCCGGAAGGGTATAGCGAATCGCTCGAAACCTTTGGTTATGAAAACAACAGCGACATTCTGGTCGGACTGTTTTCCGAACCGGAGCGTGGTCAGTATTACAACAGCGTCTTCAGTTTCGGTCATTCCCCCATGCAGGCCTACCATAAGGTCCACCTCGTTCCCTTTGGCGAATTCATCCCTTTGAGTAACCTGCTGGGCCCTCTGATCCACGCCGTCCTGGACATTCCTCTGGATGACCAGCAGCGCGGGAATCCCGACCAACCTCCCTTGCGCGTGGGGGGGCAGTGGGTCGGGGTGGATATCTGCTACGAAGATGCCTTCGGCGATGAAATCCGTCAGGTCTTGCCCCAGGCCACCCTGTTGGCCAATTTTACCAACGATGCCTGGTTCGGGTCGTCCATCGGCCCTGAACAGCACCTTCAAATGGCCCAGACCCGCGCATTGGAGACGGGGCGCCCCATGCTGCGTGTCACCAACACGGGCGTCACCGCATTGATCGGCGCCCATGGAGAGATTCTGGAACGTGCGCCCCGCGCGGAAATTTTCAACCTCGGCGGGAATATTTCCGGCTATGGTGGCGTGACACCTTTCGTGCTGGTCGGAAATTACGGTATCCTTGCGCTTTGCGCTCTTGCCCTGATTCTTTCCTTACGTTGGCGACCCTTGCGATGAATTTTCCACTTTCGCGCCGCCTCTGCCACGGCTTTGGTTTTGTGGCGGCCAGCGGCCTGATCTTTTTTGCCCTCTATCTGCAGCATGGTCTGGGTGAAGAACCCTGTCCCTTGTGCATCTTGCAGCGTGTCCTGATGATGGGACTGGGCGTCATCTTTCTGGTGGCAGCCATTCATAACCCTATCCAGGGGTTTTTTGTGCGTGTCTACGCGCGTCTGGGAGGGGCACTGTCCCTCACGGGCGCGGCCATCGCGGCACGCCAGGTCTGGCTTCAGCATCTCCCCCCCGACCAGGTCCCCAGTTGCGGCCCCGGTCTGAACTACATCCTCAAGGCTCATCCCTTCTTCAACGCACTGGCCATCGTCCTCAAGGGTTCAGGCGAATGTGCCACCGTGGGCTGGACCTTTGCCGGTCTGGCCATTTCCGAATGGTCCCTGCTCTGGTTCATCGTCCTCGGACTGTGGATTTCCCTGCAACCCCTGAACAAACGATTCTGACCTATGCTCACTTTTCAAGCCATGCTGCTGCGCTTGCAACACTACTGGAACGACCAGGGCTGTGCCCTGTTGCAACCTTTTGACATGGAAGTGGGGGCGGGCACCTCCCATCCGGCCACTTTCCTGCGCGCCCTCGGCCCCGAACCCTGGAAAGCCGCCTTTGTTCAGCCCTCGCGCCGACCTAAAGACGGGCGTTATGGCGAGAACCCCAACCGTTTGCAGCATTATTACCAGTTTCAGGTCGTCCTGAAACCCTCACCGGACGATATCCAGTCCCTCTACCTGGATTCCCTCATCGCTCTGGGCATCGACCCCCAAAACAACGATATCCGTTTTGTGGAAGACGATTGGGAAAATCCCACGTTGGGTGCCTGGGGACTGGGCTGGGAAGTCTGGCTCAACGGCATGGAAGTCACCCAATTCACTTATTTCCAGGAAGTGGGGGGGATGACCTGCGCCCCCGTACTGGGGGAAATCACCTATGGAACAGAACGCCTCGCCATGTACCTGCAAGGCTGTGACAACGTCTACGACCTGATCTGGACGGAAGGTCTGCGCTATGGTGACATCTATCACCAAAATGAAGTGGAACAGTCTCGTTACAACTTCGAAGCCAGCGATCCTGCCTGGCTGTTTGGACAATTTGCAGGTTTTGAACGCGAGTCCAAACGCCTGATCGAAGCGGGCTTACCCCTCCCCGCCTATGACATGGCCCTCAAGTGTTCGCATACCTTCAACCTGCTGGATGCGCGTGGCGCCATTTCAGTCACGGAACGCGCCGGTTACATCGGACGCATCCGTACCCTGTCACGGCAAGTCGCCCAGGCATACCATGAGACCCGGGCGGCCCTTGGTTTTCCCCTGCTGAACGCGCAAACCGGAGATCCCAAATGACCTCCGCGCCCTTGCTGATCGAACTGCGCACCGAAGAGTTGCCGCCCAAATCCCTGCTGAAGTTGTCCACCAGTTTTGCTCAGGCGGTGCACCAAGGATTGGTGGCCCAACACCTTGCTCCGACCTCCACCTCCGTCCGGATCTTCGCAACCCCACGCCGCTTGGCCGTGTTGATCGAAGACGTGAACGGGGCACAACCCGAACGCCAGGTGGAACGCAAAGGCCCCAGTCACAAGGCTGGACGAGCGTCCGATGGAACGGCCACCCCGGCTCTGCAGGGATTTGCCCGATCCTGTGGCATCGCTGTGGACGAACTGGAACTACGCACGGATGACAAGGGACTGGGATATTATGTCCACCGTTCCCTGCAACGCGGTATCCCTTTGGGAGAAGTGCTCCCCGCCCTGCTCGAGCAAGCGGTGCGCCAACTGCCCGTGGCCAAGGTGATGCGCTGGGGTTCGGGAAACGCTGAATTCGTCCGTCCGGTCCATGGACTGATGGTCCTGCACGGAGACCAATTGGTCCCTCTGAGCCTGCTCGGACTATCGAGCAGTCGCCAGACCCTGGGGCATCGTTTTCTGGGCGAGGGCCTGCTCACCCTCGACCACGCCTCTGCCTATGCCGAACTGCTGGAACGGGAAGGCAAGGTGATCGCCTCCTTTGCCGAACGACGCCAGCGTATCCAACAGGCCTTGGATACCCTCGCCCAACCCCATCATGTGCTGGCCGGACCGGAACTGCTCGACGAGGTGACGGCCCTGGTGGAATGGCCCACCGTTCTGGAGGGAAGATTCGATCCTGCTTTCCTGGAAATTCCCCAGGAATGCCTGATCCTGTCCATGCAACAACACCAGAAGTATTTCCCCTTGGGTGATGCCCAGAACCAATTGCAACCCCGCTTCCTGCTGGTCAGCAATCTGGAAACGGCCACCCCCATGGCCATCGTGCGGGGCAATGAGCGTGTCCTGCACGCACGCCTGGCAGATGCCCGTTTCTTCTACCAGCAGGATCTCAAGATCCCCTTGAGCGAACGACGCGCCCGACTGGATCAGGTGGTTTACCATCAACGTCTGGGCAGTCTGGGCGCACGCGTCGAACGCCTGTCCCAATTGGCCGAACAGATAGCCCACGCCTTGCATTTGTCTGGCGCACAGGCGCGACGGGCAGCACAATTGCTGAAGGCCGATCTGGTCACGGACATGGTGGGAGAATTCCCCGAACTGCAAGGATTCATGGGGCGAGATTATGCCCGCCATGACCAGGAAGCAGAGGAAGTGGCGCTGGCCATCGAAGCCCACTACCGCCCTCGTTTTGCCGGGGATACCTTACCGACCACGCCACTGGGCACAGTCATGGCCTTGGCCGACAAACTGGAAACCCTGGTAGGCATTTATGGCATCGGCCAAATCCCCACGGGAGATCGGGATCCCTATGGATTACGCCGCGCCACCCTGGGGATCCTGCGCCTGCTGATGGATAAGGCTCCCGCGCTGGAACTGCCTGTGCTCCTCGCCTGGACTGAGGCCACTTTTCCCCGTGGGGTGCTGGACGCCGCGGCATTGGACTCGCTGCCCACTTTCATTCAGGATCGTTTGCGCGGTCTATTGCGCGACCAGGGATTCGATCAAGGCCTGGTGGAAGCGGTCATTTCTCCCTTGCCTGCGCGTCTGGACCAACTGCCCGCGCACCTCCAGGCGCTCGCCACTTTCCGTACCCGCCCTGAAGCCATCGGTCTGAGTGCAGCCCATAAACGCATTCGCAACCTGCTCAAAAAGTCCGGCTCGACACAGTCCGTACTCCCCGCACCCCTGCAAGAACCTGCGGAACTCGACTTGCAGGAAGAGTTGCGGCGCCTGCAACCCCGCATTGCCACTTTCGTGCTCCAGGCAGACTTTTCCGCCGCCCTGAGTGCACTGGCGGAATTGCATGCCCCCGTGGACCGGTTTTTTACCGACCTCATGGTCATGTGTGAGGATCCCGGACTGCGCGCGGCACGCCTGGCTTTGTTGCAAAATCTGGAATCGCTCATGAACCAGGTAGGCGACCTGTCCTGCCTGAGCGGTTGAAACACACAGTCCTCCCCTCTGGCAAGGAACCCTACAATCATGTCCCTCGTCATTCTCGATCGTGATGGCGTCATCAATGCCGATAGCGACCGTTTCATCAAAAGCCCCGAAGAATGGCACCCTCTTCCCGGCAGTCTGGCGGCCATCGCCCGCCTCAACCATGCCGGTTATCAGGTCGTGATCGCCACCAACCAGTCGGGCATCGCGCGTGGCCTGTTCGATCTGACAACCCTCAATGCCATTCACCAAAAGATGATCGATGCTCTGGCCCAACAGGGCGGGATGATCGAAGCCATTTTCTTCTGCCCCCATGCCCGCGAGTCGCGGTGTCATTGTCGCAAGCCGGCGTCCGGCCTGTTTGAAGAAATTGGTCAGCGCTACAATACCTCGCTGCAGGGCATTCCTGCCATCGGCGATTCCCTGCGCGATCTGGTCGCTGCGGAACGAGTCGGTGCCCAGCCGATGTTGGTTCTCACCGGCAAGGGTCAAAGGACCCTCGAGGCCGGCAATTTGCCGCCCGGAACCCAGGTTCACGACAACCTTCAGGAGGCCGTACGCACCCTGCTGGTCAAACGTTGATCATGCGAATTCTGCGTGCGCTGATTTTTGTCCTGGCCCAAGGGTTGGCTACTCCCTTGTACGCCCTGCTCATGATCATTTCTGCGCCCTTCGGCGTGCGCGGACCCCGTTACTTCTCGGGCGCCTGGTCGCGCCTGATGCTGCGCCTGGCCCGCTGGATTTGTGGCATTCGCCATGAACTCAGCGGCTGGGAGCACTTGCCCGCCGGCCCCTTCGTTCTGATAGCCAAACATCAGTCTGCCTGGGAGACAATTTTTTTCCCGGCCTTTCTCCCCCCCCATGTCTTCGTATTGAAACAGGAAATTCTTTCCATTCCTTTTTTTGGTTGGGGAATGAGGCTGCTCGAACCCATTGCCATCGACCGCGAGCAACGGCGCGAAGCTTTCCAGCAGGTACTCACCCAGGGTCAGGAACGCCTGAGCCGCGGGCTGATCGTGATCATTTTTCCAGAGGGGACGCGCGTACCCTACGGTTATCGGGGTCGCTATGCTCCTGGCGGCGGCTTGCTGGCCGCCCAGTCAGGTGTTCCCGTCGTACCCTTGGCGCATGATGCGGGGCGGTTGTGGAAAAAGGGGTTACTGGGGAAATATCCAGGCACCATTCACCTGTCTCTGGGCCCAGTCCTCTCCACCGAAGGGCGGGAGGGGCTCGAGGTCAATCAGGAAGCCGAAGCCTGGATCGAAGCCGAATTGGAACGCTGGAGCCATCAACCTGCCCACCCCTGGCGGCGCAAACACAAGACTCGTTCTATCCGATGAGCCGTCCTGCCCTGCCCCAACCTCCGCTCACCTGCGCCGGCCAGACTCTCCCCTACCTGTTGGTGAGAAGCCCACGCCGCCGGACGATCGGTCTCAAGATCGATGAGCAGGGGTTGACGGTCTTTGCGCCCCCCAACCTGCCCACCGCGCAACTTGAAACATTGATCCAGACTCGTGCCACCTGGATCCGCACCAAATGGACCGAGTTCTGCCAAAAATCGGCGCTGCGCGTCGTCCCCCGAGAAGGCGCCCTGCTCCCCTATCTAGGACGCACGGTGCGCCTGTCCCTGGATTCCGGGCCTACCCGCCTCGAAGGAGAGGTTTTATACCTCAACCCTGGCCGAGGCGGCATCACGGTAGCCCTCCAACGCTGGTACCGGGTCCAGGCCCTGCCTTTCTTCTTGCCGCGCGTCGCCCATTATGTCGAACGGTTGAGCGTGCCCATGCCCACCGTTGCCCTGTCCAATGCCCGCCGCCGCTGGGGCAGTTGTCATGCACGCGGGATGATCCGACTCAACTGGCGTTTGCTCAAGGCCAGTCCGGCGGAAATGGATTACGTCATCGCCCATGAAGTAACCCACCTACGGCATATGAATCATGGCCCGGCATTCCGGGAGACCCTGCAACACCTGTATCCGGACCACGCCGAGGCGCATCGCATGTTACATGAACGGGGGTTCCTGTACCATGCCTTCTGACCCATGACCCAACGATTCCCACCCATGGAACCCTGCTTCCCCCGAGCTCTTTGACAGTGTACTCAAAGCATGCGATGATGGCCCTTGGAGGCCTACTTTCAACCCTGTGAAGCCAAGGGAACGAGTCGTCATTTCATGGAAACCTCTTCACTCTTCCCCTCGGAGCATGATTCCACTTCCCAGGAAACCTTGGACCGCATGCTGGGACAGGCCTGTCGCACCTTTGCGCAGCACGATGCTTTCCAATGCCTGGGGCACTCCTTCTCCTACGAAATGATCGAGCGGTCAGCCCTGTATTTCGCCAGTTGGTTACAGGATCAGGGCTTGACCGTTGGAACGCGGGTAGCGGTCATGTTGCCCAATTTGCCCCAGTACCCCATTGCGGTATATGGCATACTGCGCGCGGGCGGCGTGGTGGTCAATTGCAATCCGCTCTATACCCCCCGGGAACTGGAGTTTCAGTTGCGCGATGCTGAAGCCGAATATCTCGTCGTCCTGGAAAATTTTGCCCATACGGTGGCGCAGACTCGCGTCCCCAGTCTGCGCCACATCATCGTGACCCAGGTGGGGGATCTGATGGGACTGCGCGGAATCTTCCTGAACCTGGTTCTGCGCTACTGGAAAAAAGCCATTCCTGCGTGGCATATGGATGCGGTATTTTCTTTTCCCGGCATTCTGGAACGGGGGCAGCACCTGCCCTTCACCTGCCCTTCCCTGACACCGGAACACCTGGCTTTTTTGCAATATACCGGCGGGACGACCGGGCGTGCGAAAGGGGCCATGCTCAGCCATCGGAACATCATGGCCAATCTGGATCAGGTGGGAATCTGGCATAGCCCGCATCTGGTTCCCGGACAGGAAAAGGTCGTCACGGCCTTGCCGCTCTATCATATCTTTGCCCTGACTGCCAATTGCCTGCTGTTTTGGAAATTGGGCGCCACCAACCTGCTGATTCCCAACCCGCGCGACATTCCCGGACTGGTGCGTGTTCTGAAACCCTACCCCATGAGCATCTTTACCGGGGTCAATACCCTGTTTGCCGCCCTGCTGAGCAACCCCGCTTTCGCGCATCTGGATTTCTCTCACCTCAAATCCACCCTGGGCGGGGGCATGGCCGTCAAGAGGGAAGTCGCTCAACACTGGCAAACCGTCACGGGTTGCTGCATCAATCAGGCCTACGGGTTGACTGAAACCTCTCCAGGGGTCTGCCTGAACCCCTTTGACGTTCAGAAATTTGACGGAAGCGTGGGGAAGCCTTTACCGTACACCGAGATCTCCCTGCGCAATGACGAGGGCAACGAAGTCTCCCCTGCGGCCATCGGTGAAGTCTGTATCCGCGGACCCCAAGTGATGGGCGGCTACTGGCAACAACCGGAGGAAACCAGTCAGGCCTTCTGGCCCGATGGATATTTTCGCAGCGGCGACATCGGACGCTGGAACCCGACGGGTACACTGACCCTGTTGGACCGTAAAAAGGACATGATCAAAGTCTCGGGATTCAACGTCTACCCGAACGAAATCGAAGAAATTCTCTCCCACCATCCAGGGATTGCCGAAGTTGCCGCCATCGGCGTCGAGGATATCCATTCGGGCGAAGCCATCACGGCATTCGTGGTGCGCCGCGACCCCAACCTGACAGAACAGGAACTTCTTGCCTGGTGCCACCAGGAGTTGACGGGGTACAAGATTCCACGCCACATTGAATTCCGGACCGAACTGCCCCATTCTGCGGTGGGCAAAGTTCTGCGTCGCGCGCTCAGGACAACGACCTAACCGCCCATCCTGACGCGATGCCCACCGAAGGAAAGGAGTTCTCTCTCCAGACCCGATTCCCGGGACACCGTCGATATTCACTTTTGTCTTTCATTTTTTTGCGCTTTCTGTTACCATGTCGGCACTGCATGCGACAGGTAGTGCAGTGTCCCTGACCTTATCCATTCATTTCTGAATGTCTTTTGCCGGTTAGTGACTTACGCCGGCGGTTCTCCGCTGTTTTTTTCATCTGAGGCTCGTGTGAACCCTCCTGGGTTCCCTTTACCTGTCGCTTCGCCCTCGAGGATTAGTACATTGACTACCCCCATGTTGTTTGAACACTTGAATCTGGACCCCCGTCTGCTCAGCGCTGTCACCGAAGCCGGTTACACCGTACCCACCCCCGTCCAAGCCCAGGCCATTCCTGCCTTGCTGACGGGCTCCGACCTGATGGTCACCTCACGTACTGGGTCGGGCAAAACCGCCGCCTTCATGTTGCCGGCCCTGCATCGCCTGGCAACCCGCCCCTTGACCGGAAAAGGCCCGCGTCTGCTGGTTCTGTCCCCCACCCGTGAATTGGCCAGCCAGATCACCGAAGCCGCCAAAACCTATGGCAAAAACCTGAAACAGATTCGTACCGTCACTTTGCTGGGAGGAACTCCTTATCCGGTTCAGAATCGCAATCTGGCACGCCCCTATGATATTTTGGTGGCTACACCGGGCCGTTTGCTCGATCAAATGGACAGTCGACGGGTCGATCTATCCCAAGTCGAAATGTTCGTCCTGGACGAAGCAGATCGCATGCTCGACATGGGGTTCATCGACGATGTCAAGCGCATCGCCAGCGCCACCCCTGCCACCCGTCAGACCCTGATGTTTTCTGCCACCTTCGACAAACCCATCGCACGTCTGGCCGAAACCCTCCTGCGGGAACCTGTACGAATCGAGGCCACTTCCCTCAAGGCCGCCCATGAAAACATCGACCAGCGCCTCCACTATGTGGACAATCTGGCCCATAAGAATCGCCTGCTGGCCCATCTGTTGACCGATGTCGAACTCAATCAGGCCATCATTTTTACCGCTACCAAGCGCGATGCCGATCTACTGGCTGACGACCTGAGCGGACAAGGACACTCTGCAGCCGCACTTCACGGCGACATGCATCAGGGTGCTCGCAACCGCACCCTGGATGGACTGCGCCATGGACGTTTGCGCGTCCTGGTGGCCACCGATGTGGCTGCGCGCGGCATCGATGTCCCCGGCATCAGCCATGTCATCAACTATGACCTGCCCAAAGTCGCCGAGGACTATGTCCACCGCATCGGTCGTACCGGTCGTGCCGGCAACAAGGGGATCGCCATTTCCCTGGCGAGCAGTCGTGATTTCCTGCAACTGCAGCGCATCGAACGCTTCACCGGCAAATCCATCGATGTTCACACCATCGCCGGATTCGAACCACGCACGCCCATTCGCCCTACCTCACCCCGGTCTGCTGCTCGGCCAGGACCTGCTGCGGGCAAGGGTGGACGTCATAGCCCGGCGCAGGATCGTCCCCAACACCGCGAGGCCCGCACCCCTTGGTCTGAGCAACGCCAAACCAAGGCGCCCATTCGCAAACGTGCTGGCTAAACCTCGCTAAAGGTGGTTCATGTCTGATCTGGTGCGCAGACTGAAAGGATTGTGGGTTCTGGCACTGCTGACCACCTGGTTGGCCTTGGTCCAGTTGCCCCTGTTTGACGAGGATGAAGGGGAGTACGGAGAAGTCGCTGTGGAAATGGCCCACAGCGGCGACTTCGTCACGCCCACCCTGAACGGGAAACCTTTTTTTGAAAAACCCATCCTGGCTTTCTGGCTCATGGCGCCTCTGGTCAAGATCTTCGGCGTCCATGCCTGGGTTTTCCGTTTTCCTTCCCTGCTGGCCTGCCTGCTCTGGATGCTCGTTCTGGGCCGCTTCGCGCGCCAACACTGGGGCCCTGAAGCCGGGGCTCTGGCTGCCTTGCTCTGCGCCACCTCCCTGGGTGTCACGGTATCGGCCCATGCTGCAGCGATGGACGGGGTCCTCTGTCTCCTCATCACCCTGTCCCAACTGGACCTCTATCTGGCCTGGAAAACGCGGGATCCCTGGGTTGAACGACGGATCTGGCTATGGATGGCGCTTGGCTTTCTGGCCAAGGGACCCGTGGCCATGGCAGTCCCCGCACTCACCAGTTTCCTGTTCTACGGACTCCGCAAGGAATGGAAGAATTGGTTCCGTAGCGCCTTCAATGGCTGGGGATGGCTCATTTTTTGTGCGCTGGCTCTACCCTGGTATGTCGTCCAATACCACTTGATGGGAACACGCTTCATCGATTATTTTTTGTGGCGGGAAAACCTCGGACGTCTCACCGGCACGATGCAAGGACACGGGGGAAGTATCCTGTATTACCTACCCGTGCTGCTGGTGATTGCCTGGCCGCATACTCCCCTGTTATTGAAATCGCTGGGAGAAGGTTGGCGCGATCGAGCCACCCCCCTGACCCAGTTCCTGTTGCTCTGGTTTGCCACGGTTTTCATCCTGTTTTCCCTGGCGCACACCAAGTTGCCGCACTATCTGCTGATCGGGCTACCCCCCCTCTTCCTGCTCATGGCCCAACATCGCCATTCCCTCAAACCTTCCCGGATCCTCTGGCTCCCATGGCTCATCATGCCCGCCCTGGTCATCGGTTTACCCTTCATCGTCCAATATCAGGCTCAGACCACCTCCAACCCCTACCTGCGCGCCCTGTTTCTTCAGGGCCCGGATATTTTTACCGGCGGCTGGTGGGCGAGCGTGACCAGCATGCTGGTGCTCTGTGCCCTTCTGGGGTTTGTGGTCCTCCGGACACGCCCGATACCCGCCGATCTTTCTGCGCGTAGCCTGGCCCTGCTGGGTGCCACTGGGGTGATGAGTACCCTGATGCTGACCACGGTGCTCATGCCCGTGGCCGCCCGTCTGCAACAAACCCCGGTACGCGTTCTGGCCCAGTGGGCCCGTCAGCACCCAGGGCCCATCGTTGCGGATGACCGCATGCCCAGTTTTGCCGTATACGGTGGAAAACCCACCATCAACAGACCGGCTCATGCGGGAGACTGGGTTTTTGCCCGTGCAGATCACCTCTCCGACCTCCCTCCCCATATCGTCCTGCATACCGCAGGGGGCCTCTATCTGGTTCAAATCCTACCCCAATGACCCCCCCTCTCTTCTCTACTCAAACGCTTTGGCGCTGGACCTTTCCCCTGATATGTCTGGGCCTGGCCTTCGAAGTCGCGCTGACCTGCACCAATTTGCCCCTGTTCGAGGTATTGCACCGGCTTTTCTCTTCACTTCCCCCCGTGCTGTGGACCCACTGGACGGCATTGGGGGACTCCGCGCTGGTCCCTCTGTTCCTGTTTCCCTGGTGGCGACGCCGCCCGGATCTATTGTGGGCCGCCCTGTTGGCCTCCTTGCTGGCTTTCCTCTTTTCCCATGGACTCAAGCATTGGATAGACGCACCACGCCCCCCCGCCGTTTTGACGGTGACGGTCATTGGCCCCCGCCTGTTGCATGGGTCTTTTCCCTCGGGACATACCACCGCCATCTTCACTCTGGTCGCCCTTTTCATCCATGGTCTCCCGCTCCGCACCCCCGGTATGCGCTGGACCTTGATTCTCGCGGGATTGGCCGTGGGTGCCTCCCGTATCGCCCTCGGGGTACACTGGCCCCTGGATGTACTGGTGGGGGCGGCAGGCGGTTGGCTCTGTGCCCTCGCCGGACTGGCCTGGGCGCAACGCTGGACCTGGGGCACGACCCAAGGGCGCTGGCTCCCCTTGCTGATGTTGGTCATGCTCGCGGGCTTTGCCCTGTTCCGAGGGGCCGAGGGTCTGCCCGGCGTCTTTTGGTCCGAAAAAGCATTTGCATTGGTCATGCTGATTCTGGGATGGCGTGCAAGACGCCACGCTCCACCACCGACAGCGAAAACCCCAGACTAATCAAGGTATACTTCGGTACCTCATGGGCCGTGGGTCGCCCTGATTCAACAAAGGATTTCAACGAATGACGGTTTCTCCTCACCCTCTGCAACACCTCTTCGACAACAACCGCCTCTGGGTGGATTCCATGCTGGCCGCGGACCCCGATTTTTTTAAGGCGCTGGCCACCCAACAGTCGCCTGAATACCTTTGGATCGGTTGTTCCGACTCTCGTGTCCCGGCCAATCAGATCACCGGACTGGCCCCTGGAGAAATCTTCGTCCACCGTAATGTGGCCAACGTCGTCGTGCACAGCGACCTCAATTCCCTGTCGGTCCTGCAGTTTGCCGTGGATCGGTTGAAGGTGCGTCATATCATGGTGGTCGGTCACTATGGCTGCTCGGGTGTACATACAGCCTTGACCGGGATGCGCATCGGGCTTGCCGACAACTGGTTACGACACGTCCGGGATGTGCATGAGAAACATTGGACCCTCATCGAACAGTGCCCTGCCAACCTGCGTCATGATCGTCTGTGCGAATTGAACGCCATGGAACAGGCACTCACCGTCTGCCAGACCACGGTGGTCCTGGATGCCTGGGAGCGCCAGCAACCCGTCACCGTCCATGCCTGGGTCTATGGGGTAAACGATGGCCAACTGCACGACCTCGGCTTTACCGTCTCCTCCCCCCAGGATCTGCGAACCCGCTACGCCGCCACGCTGGAACTCATCTCCGCACGAATCAGTTGCGCTGACAGCGCGGGCAATACCAGGTAGAGCGTTGTCCCTGACGGAGTTGGCGGATGGGGGTTGCACAGCGCACGCAGGGTTGTCCCGTGCGACCATAAACCTGATGTTGATGTTGGAAATACCCACCCTCTCCCGTGGCCCCCACAAAATCGCGCAGGGTGCTTCCACCGGCCTGGATGGCCTGTTCCAGGACCTGACGCACTGCTTGTGCCAGACGATGGTAGCGCTTCAGGCCTATCCGTCCCGCCGCACGGCGCGGGTCGATCCCGGCCAGAAAGAGGCTTTCGCAGGCATAGATATTACCCGCCCCCACCACCAGTCGCCCCTCCAGCAACAAAGGTTTGATCGCCCCCTTCAAACCGCGCGTAACGCGATGAAACCAGGCTCCGTCAAACCCTGATTCCAGGGGCTCCACGCCCATTCTGGAAAAACAGGGGTGGGTCTGCCAGAAAGGCGTTGGAGAAGTTTCGGGGAGACGGGGGACCCAAAGCAATGCACCGAACCGGCGGGGGTCGCGATAGCGCACCATGCTCCCGTCCGCGAATAACAGATCCACGTGATCATGCCGTTGCGCGGGCGACGCCTGAGGCAGGTAGCGCAAGGTGCCGCTCATGCCCAGATGAACGATCAGCGCCCCGTGGCTCATTTCCAGCACCAGATATTTTCCCCGTCGTCGCACCTGCAAGACCTGCTGGGGTTCGGGATTTTCCAACTCTGGAGGAACGGGGTGACGCAGACGACTTTCCCGAATCACGGCACCCACCCAGATCTGGCCAGTCACATGGGGACCGAGCGCCTGGCGGGTGACTTCGACCTCAGGCAATTCCGGCATGTTTCAAGGCTCGAGAGTGAAGGGATTGAAATGGGTGTGGTCATCATAAAAATCTTCCTGTTCCGCCCGTTTGAGGAAATTGACCAAGGCATACGTAAGGGGAGTGGCCAGGGCTTCCCAAAATACCTTGATGCCATACTCCAGTATCGCCACCTCGATCAAATCCTGGGTCTCCCATATCCCGTAAAAAGCAATCCCGTAAAAAAGCAGTGAATCCAGGCCCTCCCCAACCGTCGTCGAAACGATGGCGCGCATCCATAGCCATCGTCCGCGTGTCTTCACTTTGAGACGCGCCAGCACATAACTGTTGGAAAAACTACCACACCAGTAGGCCAGCATGGAACCAGCGGCTATCCGCCAGGTATTGCCGAACACTCCTTCCAGCTGCCCCTGAAAGGTCGCCATGAAAGCATTGTGCGCGGGAGGCAGAGAGACGATCACCCAGGCCATGAGGGCAGCAAAGGCCAGGGCCGTAAATCCCGCCCAGACGACCCGACGGTCGCGTGCATAGCCATAGACCTCGGTCAGGACATCCCCGAAAAAATAGGAAATAGGAAAGAACAGAACCCCTGCCCCCACAGTGAAGGTCCTGAACCCCGGCACACTGAGCGCCGTCTGTTTGGCCGCCCCTATCAGGTTGGTACACAGCAGAATGCAAATAAAAGCCGCCATGATCAAATCATAATAACGGTAGTGTCTGCCCTGCGCCGCGGTTGGGAGGGTCACGAAGAGCAACTCAGAGTCAACGCCTCGGCCCAGTCCGGGGGCGCAAGAGCCCAGGCAGAAAATTCGGGATGCTCGCCACAGGGGATACGAAGTACGCTTTCCAAGTTTCGAGCCATTGCAAAGTCTCCCTGTTGGGCCTGACGAATCGCCAATTCTGCCAGATAAGTGCGCAAAACATATTTGGGGTTGACGGCGCGCAGCCCCTGTGCCCGCGCCAACGCAGAACCTTCTTCCTGCGCACATCGTGCCTGGTAGGCTCGCACCCATTCAGTCCAGAGGGACGGGCCTTGAAATTCCTCTTCTTCCTCCAGACGCGCGGGTTCCGTCTGCACTGCATCCTGGGATAGAAAGCGAAAGAAGCGGTTAAAGTCCGCCCGGTTCTGGTGCAGGAGAGACAGCAGGGTATCCACCAAAGACTGGTCCCCCGGCAACGCTTTCTGCCATCCCAATTTGCGGCGAAAACGGTTCAGCAGGGACGTGGCAAACAGCGTGTTGTACCGCCCCAGCACGGTCTGTATGCCCTTTTCATCGTCGATCAGCGCACTCAATGCGCTGCCCAGAACCGCGCAATTCCAGGCCCCGATCCAAGGTTGTTGGTCATAGGCATAACGTCCTTCCTGATCGGAATGATTGCCGATGAACTGCGGGTCGAAACGATCGAGAAAAGCAAAGGGGCCATAGTCGAGCGTCAACCCCAGCAGGGACATATTATCGGTATTCATGACTCCATGACAAAACCCCACCGACTGCCAGGCAGCCATGAGGTGGGCGGTACGTCTGACCACCTCCTCCAATACACTCAATACCGGATTGGGCTGGTGTCTGGCCTCGGGATAATGAAACGCCATCAATAAATCGAGCAATCGCTTCAATTCGGTGGGAAACCCATGCCAAGCCAGGTGTTCCACATGACCAAAGCGCAAAAAACTGGGGGCCACGCGTGCCACGACGGCGGCAGTTTCGCGCGTTTCGCGTCGCACGGGCAGGTGGGAAGTCATCAGGGCCAGAGCACGGGTGGTGGGAATCCCCAACCCCGCCATGGCTTCTGACCCCAGATATTCACGCAAGGAAGAGCGCAGCACGGCACGCCCATCTCCGCGCCGCGAATAAGGGGTCATGCCTGCTCCCTTGAGTTGAATTTCCTGATTCCCTGCCGGAATTCGCCCCAAGGTATGGGCCCGTCCATCGCCCAGCAACCCTGCCCACAGGCCAAATTGATGACCGGCGTAAGCGCTGCACCAAGGCACTTGCGGTCCATTTCCCGAGAAGTAGACACCAGCTTCCTGCGTAGGGGCCTCGGGCAAACCCAGTTCCTGGGCCAAGGTTGAATTCCATAATCCCCACTGAGGCTCGGGCAAACCTTCACAACGCGTTTGACGAACGAACCCCTCTCCCCAGTCGTGCCAAAGGGGGGGGCGAAAAAAATCCCAAGGAAAGGGTGTGGTGTCCATCTTGGGATTCTAACGCGATTTAGACTTAAAATAAACTCTTGGGCATAAAAGTGCCTGAGATAAGTGATTTCGTCACAGGATCGGCGCTAGGGTTTTATGGGTTCCATCACAGAAAGGGCGGTTGAAAGACTGACCACAGCCACAGATGTACAGGGTCTCATCTCGTTCGGCAATGAATTGATGGGGGCTTTTTCCAGACCCTTCATGGGAACCATTACACAGCCCATCGGGGCTCTTTCCACAAACACAGAGCCAATATTCCTGACCTTGCTTGACTTCCACTGCATGAGGCATGACGTTCTCCTGTATAATTAGACGGTTTCTCGGAAATTGTATTGTACGCGTTCGTACTAAATACGCAACCCCCCTTTATGCCAACCACTCATTTTGAATTCCTCCCCACGTTGCGCGAATTGGTGCGCACCTATCAGGCCTTTGATGCCTTTTCGGGTAGCCATATCCGAACCCTGGGGCTGACGACGCCCCAGTTCGATGTCATCGCCACTCTGGGCAATACTCAGGGCATGAACTGTCGGGATATCGGTCAAAAAACCTTGATGGTCAAGGGAACCCTGACGGGCGTACTCGACCGTCTCGAGCAAAAGGGCCTGATTATCAGGATTTCTCACCCCAGCGATGGACGCAGCACTCTGGTCAGGTTGAGCCCTGCCGGCGAAGAACTGTTTGCGCGGGTTTTTTCGGCCCATCTGGCCCACCTGGAACCGGTCTTCGCTCTACTGGGCCGTGAGACCCTGGAAATCTTGCGCCAACATCTCGAACAGTTGCGCCACAGCCTGGAAAAACAATCCGACCCCTCCCCAGATCAGGAAGACTTCAGCCGGGAACGGCGTTGAGCCTTGGGGTCCACTTGGCGCGGCCGGTAAATTTCCACGCGATCCCCCGGACGCAAGGGAGTGGTCAGACTGCGGACCCGACCCCACACCCCAATCGCCTCCCGCGCCCAATCGATGTCCGGATACTTCTCCAGCACACCCGACGCCGCCAAGGCATCCGCGATGAGCGCCGTATCGGAAACCCTCACCTTTCGGATGAATTGGTGTTCGGGCAGCGCATAGACGACGGTGACATCCATGATTCACTCTCCATACAGGTCGTCTGCACGCTTGACGAAGGCATCGACCATCGTATTGGCAATCGTGTGAAAAACCGGCCCGACCATTTTTTCCAGCAAAAAACTGGCAAAGCGCCATTCCAGGACGAACTGGATGCGGCAGGCCTCGGTTCCCAGCGGAATGAAACGAAACTCCCCCTGTAAATGCTGAAAAGGTCCTTTCTCCAGCACCATGACTACAGATTGGTAGGGCATGCCCTGATTGCGCGTCGTAAAACTCTGGCGAATGCCATGAAAATTGATGTGCAAGGTCGCGACCGTTTGATGTCCCGCCCGTTCATGGACCTCGGCAGCGCCACACCAAGGCAGGAAATGAGGGTATTGAGGGATGTCTTCCACCAGCCCATACATTTTTTCGGCGGAATACATCACCAATACCGACTTTTCTACACGCGTCACAGAGCCACCCTAGGGTAAAATGCAGGATTCCGCACAAGATACCCCATCATGAGCCTGATCGACAACCGTAAAGCCTTTCACGATTATTTCATCGAAGAGCGCCATGAGGCGGGCGTTGTCCTGGAAGGATGGGAGGTCAAGGCCATCCGCGCTGGCAGGGCACAAATCAAGGAAGCCTACGTAGTGATCCTGGAGGGCGAGTTGTATCTGTTGGGGGCTCATATCAGTCCCTTGCCCACGGCCTCCACCCATATCCATCCGGATCCCACCCGCACCCGCAAACTGCTCCTGCATGCCGAGGAAATCGCCAAACTCATCGGCAAGGTGGAACGGGCGGGTTATACGCTGATTCCCGTCAACCTGCATTACAACAAGGGACGGATCAAGGTTGAAATCGGGTTGGCCAAGGGTAAAAAGCAACATGACAAGCGCGAGGCAGAGAAAGAAAAAGACTGGGAACGGGAAAAGCAGCGCTGGATGAAACAACGCTGAGAAAACATCTTTGGTGAGTGACAGCGGAGGGGGGGCAGTTTCAACGCCACCCACCCCGCCTCAGGTGAACATCACGAAGGCAACCGCAGCAAGGAAAAGGATGATGGTGATGGTTTCTAACATGGATCCATGCTACCCCCCTCCCCGCCGCTCTGTCAACGCCTTTGCATTACGCCAAGTTGGCGATCAGCGCCGCACCAAACCCTGAACAGGAAACCTGTTGGGCTCCCTCCATCAAGCGCGCAAAATCGTAGGTCACGGTTTTGGCCTTGATGGTTTTTTCCATGGTGTGAATCAGGGCATCTGCCGCTTCCACCCAACCCATATGGCGCAACATCATCTCTGCGGACAAAATCAGGGAACCAGGGTTCACATAGTCCTTTCCTGCATACTTGGGGGCCGTCCCATGGGTGGCTTCAAACAGGGCCACCGTATCGGACAGATTGGCTCCCGGAGCAATGCCGATGCCCCCCACCTGGGCCGCCAGGGCATCGGAGATGTAATCCCCGTTCAGGTTGAGAGTCGCGATGACATCATATTCGGCGGGACGCAAGAGGATTTGCTGAAGGAAAGCATCCGCAATCACATCCTTGATGACGATCCCGTTGGGCAAACGCATCCAGGGCCCTCCCTCCAGCAATTCCGCACCAAACTCGCGACGGCACAAGTCATACCCCCAACTTTTGAACGCTCCCTCGGTGTACTTCATGATATTTCCCTTATGCACCAGGGTCACGGAACGACGTTGATTGTCCAGAGCATACTGAACAGCTTTGCGCACCAACCGTTCCGTCCCTTCACGGGAAACGGCCTTGATCCCGATGCCGGAAGTCTCGGGAAAACGGATGGATGTCACATTCATTTCCTGCTGCAGGAAGGCGATCAGTTTACGTGCCTCGGGAGATTCGGCTGGCCATTCGATGCCCGCGTAAATATCCTCCGAATTTTCCCGAAAAATCACCATGTCGGTCTTATGGGGCTCACGCACCGGACTGGGCACGCCGGTAAACCAGCGCACCGGTCGCAGGCACACATACAGGTCGAGTTGCTGACGCATGGCCACATTGATGGAGCGAATTCCCCCGCCCACCGGCGTGGTCAACGGTCCCTTGATGGACACAACGTAGTCACGCAGGACCTGCAGGGTTTCTTCCGGTAGCCAGACATCCGGACCATACACCCGCACTGATTTCTCCCCGGCATATACTTCCATCCAGGAAATCTTGCGTCGACCCGAGTAACACCGCGCCACCACTGCATCCACCACGTCTTTCATGACGGGCGTGATATCCACCCCGATACCGTCCCCCTCGATGAAGGGAACGATGGGTTGGTCTGGGACATTGAGCCCACCATTGGAATCGACGAGAATTTTTTCCCCTGTCACAGGGACCACGATATGCTGATACATGAGGGACCTCAACAAAAAACCCAAGCCGGGCGTGATTAAAATGATTCCCCACGATTATACGACCCTTGTCTCTCCTTCGTAAAAACTCTTCCCGCCTTCATCCCTGCCGGTCAACGATTCCCCTTGCTCTTGCGTTAGACTGTGCAAGGGAGTGACTGTCACCCAACCTCCCGACCCATCTCTACCGATCTTTTTGAGGAAATTCCATGAAAAAATTCATCCTTGCCACCCTGACCGGCCTCATGGCCCTGACGACCGTCGAAGTCATGGCTGCCGATGCCGCACCTGCTCCCATGGCCGCTCCGGCACCCGCTGCTGCACCTGCTGCTGCACCTGCTGCAGGAAAATCTGCGCCAGCAGCAAAGCATGGCAAGAAGAAGCACCATCATAAAAAGCATGCCAAGAAGGCCGCCGCCCCTGCCAACTGAGATTTGATTACCCGGCATCAAAAGGCAGAGGTCGTCTCTGCCTTTTTCATTTTCTTCGAGTTTCCGAATCATGTCCAAACCCCGTGTCATCGTTGGTCTTTCTGGCGGAGTGGACTCTTCCGTCAGCGCTCTGCTCTTGAAGGAGCAAGGCTATGAGGTGATCGGACTGTTCATGAAAAACTGGGAAGACGATCCTGAGTGCACTGCCCGCGCTGATTTGGTGGATGCCGTGGCAGTGGCCGATGTGTTGAAGATCGACATCGAAGTGGTCAACTTTTCCGCAGAATATCGGGAACGGGTTTTTTCTTATTTCCTCAAGGAGTATCAGGCAGGCCGCACGCCCAATCCGGACATCCTGTGCAACTCGGAAATCAAGTTCAAGGCATTTTTGGACCATGCCTTGAACCTCGGGGCAGACAAGATTGCCACCGGCCATTATGCCCGCGTCCAGGAAAACAACGGAAAGATCCAACTCCTGCGCGGACTCGATCCCGGCAAGGACCAGAGTTATTTCCTGTACCGTCTCAACCAGTCTCAACTGGCGTCCACCCTGTTCCCGGTAGGTCATCTGCCCAAACACGAAGTCCGTGCTCTGGCCCAAAAAGCCGGCTTGGGCACCGCCACCAAAAAGGACAGCACAGGCATCTGCTTCATCGGAGAACGCCCCTTTCGGGAGTTTCTGGAACGTTACCTGCCCCGCCAGCCGGGCTCCATGGAAACGCCTACCGGAAAAATCGTGGGGCGTCATCAGGGGTTGGCATTTTATACTCTGGGACAACGCCAGGGTCTCGGGATCGGCGGTCCTGGGGAACCGTGGTTCGTGGCTGCCAAAGACATGGAAAACAACCGCCTGATCGTGGTTCAGGGGCATGATCATCCTCTGCTCCATCGCCTCGACCTGAGTGCCGGGCAACTTTCCTGGATTTCCGGCATACCACCTTCTCCTGGCACCTACAGCGCAAAAAACCGCTATCGCCAAAAAGATGCGCCCTGTCATCTGACGTATTCAAACGGGAACGGCGTTGCCGACCTCCGTTTTGATGAGTCCCAGTGGGCGGTCACCCCCGGACAATCGGCCGTACTTTACCAGGAAGAAGTCTGTCTCGGCGGCGGAATCATTCTGAGTCCTTCCAACGGCGTATGATCGAGGAAGAAGTTTGGCCTTTGATTCCCAAAGGAACGAATGCTTGACCTTCGTTCTGTTAAAATCTGCCTTTTTGCGGATCGATGCCATGGCCCCTACTCCTCTGACCGCCTTGTCTCCTCTGGATGGCCGTTACTGCGCGCAACTGGACTCGCTGCGCCCGTACTTCAGCGAATATGGGCTGATCCATTTTCGCTTGAAAGTCGAAGTGGCCTGGCTACTTCAGTTATCCAATCTCCCTGAACTCAGTGAGATCCAGCCTTTTTCAGCGGAAAGCCAACACCAGTTGAAGGCCCTGGTCGAAAACTTCTCCGAAAACGATGCAGCGCAGATCAAAGCCATCGAGACACGCACCAACCACGATGTCAAAGCCTTGGAATACTGGATACGCGAACGTCTGTCCGGCAACCCGGAAATCATGACCTCTGCCGAGTTCATCCATTTTGGGTGTACCTCGGAGGACATCAATAACCTGTCGCACGCGCTCATGCTGACCCATGCCTGTCGCAGCGTCCTGTTCCCCACTCTGGATGAATTGATCGCGCATCTGGAAGGGATGGCCAAAACCCATGCCGACCAGCCCATGCTGGCCCGCACCCACGGCCAAACAGCCACCCCCACCACGGTAGGCAAGGAATTGATCAATGTCGTGGCCCGCCTGCAACGCCAACGCACCCGTCTCGAACATATTTCCCTGCTCGGGAAGTTCAATGGGGCCGTAGGAAATTACAATGCCCATCTCAGTGCCTACCCAGAGGTAGACTGGCCCAGCGTGGCCCGCAACTTCGTGGAATCCCTGGGTATTTCGTTCAACCCGTACACCACCCAGATCGAACCCCATGATTCCCTGGCCGAACTGATGCAGGGGGTTGCCTTGCTCAATACCATCCTCATCGATCTGAACCGCGACCTCTGGGGCTATATTTCGCTGGGTTACTTCCGCCAGCAACTCAAGGCGGGAGAAGTGGGGTCATCCACCATGCCGCATAAGGTCAACCCCATCGATTTCGAGAACTCCGAAGGCAATCTGGGGCTGGCCAACGCCCTCCTGGGTCATCTCGTCGAAAAACTGCCCATTTCTCGCTGGCAACGAGACCTGACCGATTCCACCGTATTGCGCAATCTGGGGGTAGGACTGGGCCACAGTTTGCTGGGCTATCTGTCCTGCCAGAAGGGTCTGAAAAAACTGGCCATCGATGCCACACGGTTGAACGACGATCTGGATCATGCCTGGGAAGTTCTGGCCGAACCCGTTCAAACGGTCATGCGCAAACACGGCATGAGCAACGCCTACGATCGCCTCAAGGAAATGACCCGAGGACAAGCCATTACCCGTGAAATCATGCAGAAATTCGTGCAGGAACTGAACTTGCCTGAGGACGACAAGGCACGGCTGCTGGCCCTGACCCCCGCCACCTATACCGGATTGGCCGCTCCACTGACCCAACAATACGCCTGATTTTATCCCTGTTCCATCCATTAATAAACTGTTCTGACCGAACGGCGGAGGTTTTATTATGTCGACTGTTGGTAAGATACAAGAAGATATCGAGATACTGTCCGAAGTCTTAACCCACATCCCGTTTGAATGGGAAAGTAAACAGAGCATCACAGAAATGAAACAAGCTGGTAGCCCCCATTGGAAGCAGATGGAGTGGATTGGTTTTTATGCGGAATTTCTAATTCGAGGAGCACTTGCCAAACGCCCTGAAAACTCACAAATTTGTCCAGATGGGGATATTTATGGGAACGTTTCCTTTGATCTTAAACGGGCAATCAACTGGGACATAAAAACCCATCCAAATACTGCTCATGGGGCCATTCTCAATGACTGTGAAGCCATGGACCTCTCGCTGAAAGACCACGGACATCATGGAATTCTGATGATCTGCGCTGATTGCCAATACGACACGACCGGTGAGTTCAAGGCTTGGCATGACACGTTGAAGGGCGGGACCAGTCTGTATGAACAGGAAAGAATACAAAGAAACGCCCCGAGTCGTCGAAGAAAAGTCTCAGCACGACTTACCGAGGCTCGTTTTATCGTGCTTGATCCCCAAACCATCCGTGGACTTAACAAAAAACAAAAGGGATGGCGAAACGCTGATGGCAAGCCCAGGCGAGGGAAATATGCCATCTCCAACCAACAGATTGAAGAACTCACCTGTACAAAAATCGATTTTCCAATCGCCTCGCCTTCCACCCATCAAAAAAGCAAAGCCAATTGATTTTCATCAGAGGTCGCTGCCGGGTAAATCCCCAGTAAAACCCCTGCTACCCTCTGGATCGTCCCAACATTTACCGCATTTCCTAATTGCTTATAAGCGGCTTGTGGAGAAACAGATTTTTTTTGGTAGAGGTGATCCGGCAAACCTTGCAACCGACCTGCTTCCACCAGCGTTAATTTCCGGTAGGTTTTTGCGTGTCTTCTCAACATCGGCCCCACGACCGAGGTCTGGGTAATCGCCACCAACGCCGGCAGGTAGGTAGGGGGCTTGACCCGAATACCGCTGGGACGAAACTGGATCACGAGATCCCTCAGCGTGCGACCTTTTCGGCCAGGATGCTTTTTCCTCGCCTGCCATTCAAATTTTTGTCGTGAAACCGGAAACTCCAGCACGGTCAATTGCGCTGTTCCCCATTTCATCTGTTTCCACGCATCGATAAAATCCTTGTTTTCGACATAAAACCGCGAATTCTTGATCCGAAAATCCACTTCCCAAGAGGCCATGTCCGGCGCCAACTGTGGCATGGTCTGGAACGCAAACACCCAGATCGGGAAACCGGGCAGCAGATCCTGTTCAATGGTTTCTACAAAATAGTTCCATGCGGCCAAATACATTTCCTCATTCCGGCTTATTTCAAAATCTTCAATATTATCAATTAATTCATCATCCTCAAGGTACTCAGAGATCCGCCAAAGATCTGGCTCCCACAACTTCTTCCCCTGCATCCTTAGATTAAACCGAATCAGGTTATCAATTTGTCCTTCTTCCTTATCTTTTCGAACACCCAGAATAAAAACTCGCTCTCTTACCTGCGGAGCCCCTCCCAATTCTGAGGGTAACAGGTGAGGACTGAAAATAAGGGGATCCGAAGCAACGGCATAGCCCAAGTCCCGCAGAGAAGAAACGATGGTCTGCCAAGTATCGGTATGGCGAGGGCCGGCCAGATTCCGAACATTTTCCAAAAATAGGTAGGGAGGACGTTTGGCTTCAATAATCTGAAGAATGTCGAAAAACAAGGTTCCTCGGGTTTTATCTTTAATTCCCTGTTGTTCTCCTGATTTGGAAAAGGGTTGGCAGGGGAAACCGCCACAAAGCACTTCATGATCGGGCACCAGGCGTCCTATATCCTCGGGAGGAAAAAGAGTTTTTTCGTCATCAATAACAGAACGGGTCAAGTGACGAATATTGTCCACAAACGGGAATTTTTCTTCGTTGGGATCAAAGGTCTCCCGATAAATCTTACGCGCATCGCTATCGATTTCACACGCCAGCACACACTCCCCGCCCAAAGACTGCAGAGCATGATGGAACCCCCCTATCCCGGAAAACAAATCCAGAAATCTGAAGGATGATACGTTATTCACTGGACCGCCCCATGTTTGAATACTTTGAAGAAGCGTCTATCATAACCCCAAACGGGCCAACCCTTGGTACGATAACCACCACTCTTTTTGCTTATATTAGGCACTCTGGGTAGCGGGCATGCGAGCATTCGATACACTCGATTCGCTCATCGTGCACAGGGCAGGTTTGCATCAATCAGGTACCTGACCATCAGGCAACAAGGGTAAGGTCATATGCTGTCCTACGATTTGCGTAGCAAAACGTAGACAGGTACGAATGTCCTCCGGTTTCAAACTCGGGTATTGAAGAAGAATTTCAGCCTCACCATCACCTTCGCTCAGAAGACCGAGTATGGTCTGCACGGTAATCGGCGTTTGTCCGCAACGTTGGCTTGCCGTTGCAAATTTCCGGGCCGATAGTAATTCGACAGTCAATGCAAGACTCAAAAAAGTGTCGGAAAAGTTTACACTTACCCTATCCCTATCCCTATCCCTATCCCGTAACACTATGTTACCTATGTATTATTTTTCATCTGAATATATGGCATGATTTGTGCTTAAAATTATGTTAACAGTATGACCGGGTTAGGAATTCTTGCAAATTTACCTTTTGGGAGGTTATGGGCCATGAAGTATTCTGAAAAAGATCCTTTCAGGCAGCGCCTCATTAGCGATGCCGGGAGTAGGGATGTCAATGCAGGCCAACGCATTGTCTATAGAGGCCGCCATATCGGGCGCATGGCCTTGGAAAAGATGCAGGAGGGCTATCGCCAGTCCATGAGCGCAGCCAAGGTTGTAGCAACCCTCGTTTTACCCATCGTGGTGGTAACCGGAACGTTCGTGCACACGGCGAATGCATCAACAATTACCGATGGGACGTATATTTCAGACTTCTATGGAACAGTTGGAGGAAGTACTCAGGGCTTTTACAGTACTCCGGGGGGTTACAACTACACGAACGGAATTTTGAGCCAAACGAACACCGTCTCTGATCTCTTTGTCCACGATTCCGCCACCTCGACGGCAAACCTTTCTGGTAATAAACTCAGCCTGAATCTCTTTTCGGGAAATGGAGGAACTCAAGGTTTCGCTGAAATGTGGGATACATTGACCTTAGGGAACTTGCCGTCTGGCGGCACTATCAACACCCTCCTCGGCACCCTCTCGATGACGGTTACAACCTCGTTGGGGGGGATGCTTGCTCAAATGAATCTATTCAATACAGGTAACTTTACTACGTATGGGGGTGATTGCCTAATGAATTCTAGTTGTGGTGGGTTTATCTTTCCAGGCCCACCTGAACCCGTATATGAATATACGGGCTTACCCGCCGGTTCGACTACTTTCTCGGTTCCCATCACATTAGGCGACTTGACGGGCGGGCAGGTTGCCTACATCGCAGGAATCCAAGGCGGTACCAAATTCCATTGATCCATCGCTCACGGTCGACCCCTCGATCACCTTCGCCGGACTCAACGGCGTCACCGTCAGTAGCCTGAGCGGGGCGAATTATTTGAGCACTCCACCAATAACCGGTATCCCCGAACCGTCCACTTGGATTCTGTTCGGAACCGGCCTTCTGGGCCTGTTCTGGATGGGACGAAACAAAATCGGATCCCAGAGCGTTATCGGGTAAATCTTCAGTCCTCAGGACATCAGGTGGGCGGGAGGGTTTTCCAGAACCTCTGCCCGCTTAGTGGTTTTTGAGGAAAATTTTTTTCCCTTCTCAAAGACGACAGGTCGGTGGAACCGTGGAGCGTAATCTGCGGGCCGATGGATGAGGAGGCAATATCCCATTTGAGCGCTATGCAGATGATGCCATTCTCCATTGCAAGATGTTGGAACAGTTGCTGACACCACTAGGGGAGCGAGTTTGCAGAATGTTGTTTGGAACTGCATCCGCAGAATACTCGGGTGGTGTATTGCAAGGATGATGATCGACGAGGTCACTATCCAGGCCACAGTTGACCACCAAAATGACGAGATCGGGTTGGCTTTTTGGGCAAAACCACGACACTCTTATCCAAATATTGCACTTAGAATTTGAATCCGCGTACGATAAATACCACCCTTTTCGCCATCATAAGCACCCAGCGGCACACCCTCGCCAGGGAGAATCGGTTTGAGGAAAAGACTACCGTGTATAATTCCTCAACTCTTCACATCACAGGATCATTCGTCATGAAACTTCTGGGTTCCGTCACCAGCCCCTTCGTACGCAAGGTGCGCGTCGTCCTGATTGAAAAACATATCGATTTTGAACTGGTGACCGATGCCATGGTAGGGGCTATGCCCTTGATCGAAAAACACAATCCCCTGGGGAAAATCCCCGCCCTGGTGCTGGATGACGGTCTGACCCTGTTCGATTCCCAGGTGATCACGGAATATCTCGACGCCATCAGCCCGGTAGGGCATCTGATCCCGGAAACCCCGCGCGAGCGTGCGGTGGTCAAACGCTGGGAAGCCATGGCCGATGGCATATTGGATGCCGGAGTTGCGATCGTACTGGAAAAACGCCGCCCGGAAACGGAACAAAGTCCCACCTGGATGGAAAGACAACGGGGCAAGATGGAACGGGGGCTTGCCCAGATGTCCAAAGAATTGGGCACCCGCGCCTGGTGTACCGCTGAGTCGCTCAATCTGTCCGATTTGGCCACTGGAAGCCTTTTATTCTGGCTGGATTTCCGTTTTTCCGAATGGCCCTGGCGTCAGCAATACCCCAACCTGAACGCCTTGGCACTTAAACTGGGGCAACGCAAGTCCTTCAAGGAAACGCCTCCAAATCCTTAAGAGGAACGGCGCAAGGTATGACGCAGGGTCGCCACCCCGATGGGAATCAGGGTCAAAACCACGATTCCCAGAATCATTTCCGTGAGATGCCCTTTGACAAAAGGGACATTCCCGAACCAATGTCCAGCCAGCAGTAAGGCTCCCACCCAGGTAATGGCTCCAATGGCGTTAAAAAAAGCAAAACGTCCATGGGCCATGTCCCCCACCCCCGCCACAAAGGGTGCATAGGTACGCACGATAGGAACGAAGCGGGCCAGGACGATGGTCTTTCCGCCATGGTGCTCGTAAAAAGCATGGGCTTCAGCCAAGTGCCTGGGATTGAAAAGCACTGAACGTTCCCAGTGAAAGACTTTGGGACCGATCCAGCGTCCAATCTGAAAATTCAGTTGATTGCCCAGAAAAGCGCCCGCAGATAATACCACCCACAACAGGGGAAGATTGAAGGGGCCGGGGGTCAAGGCATTCCCGGCAGCGACGGCCCCTGCCACAAACAGCAGGGAATCTCCTGGCAGCAAGGGTGCAATCACCAACCCCGTCTCGCTAAAGATGATCAGAAATAGAATCAAATCGGAAGCATACCCGTACTGCTGGCTCAAGGCCACCAGATGATCGTCCAGGTGCGCCAGTAAATGAAGGATGTCCACGAAATTATGGGGTATCCGGAAGTGTGTTGGTTTTCCTGTCGCTCACCAGAAAATCGGCACGGGTCATGCCCAGTGCCATGGCAATGGGACTGGCCACCAATACGGAGGAGTAGATCCCGAAAAGAATTCCAATGGTCAATGCCAAAGCAAAATAATGCAGGGCTTCTCCACCAAAAAAGAGCATGGAAGTCACCATCAACTGAGTGCATCCATGGGTAATGATGGTCCGACTCATCGTCCGCGTGATGGCATTGTCGATGACCTGAGAAACCGATGCCCCGCGCATCTTGCGAAAGTTCTCTCGTACCCGGTCGAACACTACCACGGATTCATTCACCGAATACCCCAGAATGGCCAACACCGCAGCCAGGACGGAAAGGGAAAACTCCCACTGAAAGAAAGCAAAAAACCCCAGAATGATCACCACATCGTGCAGGTTGGCCACGATGGTGGCTACCGCCGGTCTCCATTTGAAACGCAGGGAAAGGTAGATGACGATGCCCAGAGAAACGAATAGAAGAGCAGCAGAGCCATCCTTGACTAACTCGTCTCCGACCTGAGGTCCAACAAATTCCACACGGCGCACCTGCAAGGAGGCATCCTGTTGCCACAATGCCTGACGCACCTTTTCCGAAAGGGCGCCACTGCTGACTCCATGACGCAGGGGCAAACGAATCAATACGTCATGGGAACTTCCAAAGTTCTGCACATTCGCATCATGCAGTCCCAACTGCTTCAGGCTCCGACGCATCCCCGTCAAATCGGCCTGACCCGCCGTATGGACTTCCATGACGGTGCCACCAGTGAAATCCACTGAAAAATTCAGCCCTTTGCTGTACAGAAAAAACACCGCCAACAAAAAAGTGATGAGCGACACCGAGGTAGTGTATTTCCCCCAACTCATGAAGGGAATGTCACGTTTCATCCGAAAAAATTCCATAGCGTCCTCAGGTTACATGCCGATGGAAAGGTGATCGATCTTGCGGCGGCGTCCGTAGATCAGGTTGACCAAAGCGCGCGAAACCAGTATGGAACTGAACATGGAGGTTAGTATCCCAAGCACCAACACCACGGCAAACCCCTTGACCGGCCCCGACCCGAAAGCAAACAGCGCCAGGCCGGCGATCCCCGTGGTCACATTCGAATCCAGGATGGTCCCAAAGGCTCGATCATAACCTGCATGAATGGCGGCCCCCGGCGAATTGCCATTGCGTAATTCTTCCCGGATGCGCTCGTTGATCAGAACGTTGGCATCGATGGCCATCCCCACGGTCAATGCAATCGCCGCCATGCCCGGCAAGGTGAGCGTAGCTTGCAGCAAGGACAACAACCCCACCAGCAAAAGAACATTGACCGCCAAGGCCACCACCGATATGGTACCGAACAGGGCGTAATAAACCACCATGAAGACCGCAATGGCAGCAAATCCGATCCAGGTGGAATGGAAACCCCGGGCAATGTTTTCTGCACCCAAACTGGGTCCCACGGTCCGCTCTTCCAGAAAATCCATGGGGGCAGCCAAGGCCCCTGCGCGCAGCAATAGCGCCAGATCATTGGCCTCTTCGGAACTCTGCAGGCCGGTGATCTGAAAACGTGCCCCCAGTTCATCCTGTATGGTGGCCACACTGATGGCTTCGGTCCTGCTCTTTTCCAGAAGCAGGATGGCCATGCGTTTCTTGAGATTGTCCCGCGAGACCTGACGGATGATGCGTGCGCCCTTGGCATCCATGCTGATGTTCACGGTAGGACGATTGCTTTGGGAATCAAAGCCCGCCCCTGCATCAGTGATGACATCCCCGCTCAACACCACGGCTTTGCGCACGAACACCGGAATCCCCTGCCGGTCGAGCACCAGCAGATCGCCGGCTGGCGGCACCTGGGTCACCGAAACCGGGTTGGAATGGTCTTCATCCACCAGATGAATTTCCAGAGAGGCCGTTCGACCGATGATGTCCTTGGCCTTGGCCGTATCCTGCACGCCGGGAAGTTGTACGATGATGCGGTCCGCGCCCTGCTGCTGAATGATCGGCTCCTTGGCACCTAACTCGTTGACCCGATTGCGCAAAGCGAGAATATTCTGTTTGACCGCCTGATCCTGGATGGCCGTACGGGTTTCCGGCTTCAAAGACAACACCAGATCGTTTCCTTCGGCATTCAGGTTCATGTCATGGTGCGTGCTTTCCAACACCTGCTGCGCAGAGGATAAGGTCGCCCCATCATGAAAATGGACCAGCAGACGCTCTCCATCCCGGTTCAACCCATCGTAGTAAATCTGTTTGTCCCGCAACTCGGATCGAATTTCCGCCGTATCCCCTTCCAGTCGTTTGGTCAGCGCGGCCTGTTGGTCCACCTGGAGCAGAAAATGCACTCCTCCCGACAGGTCCAGGCCCAGATACATGGGTAACGCTCCAATATCCGATAGCCAGGACGGAGAATTGGGTACCAGGTTGAGCGCGACCACATAACGCTGAGGCTGCCCCTCGGGGTTCAGCGCATGGTCGATGATATCGCGCGCTTTCAATTGGGCATCCGTATCGGCAAAACGTACCCTCAACCCGGCCCCATCGAGGGAAGCACGGGTCTCGACCAACTGAGCCGCCTTCAGGGCCTGTTCCACTTGAATTTGCACCCCTGAGCCCACGGGGGGGGTCGTCCCCAACGCAGAGATCTGGACAGCCGGAGACTGGCCAAAAAAATTGGGCAGCGTATAGAGTGCGCCCAAGACGATCACACACAAGATCAGCAGATTCTTCCAGAGCGGAAAACGATTCATCAAAATTCCTGGTGAGGCCTCTGGGGCCGGTTTGTTATTTGAGACTTCCCTTGGGCAGCAAATTGCTGACAGCCGAGCGTTGAACCTGAATCACGGTCCCCTTGGCCACTTCGAGACGGGCAAAATTGGCATCGATTTCAACAATCTTGCCGACAATCCCGCCCACCACGACTTCATCCCCCTTGCTCAGGGACTCCAGCAAGGATTTCTGCTCTTTCTGACGCTTCAGTTGGGGACGAATGATCATGAAATAAAGCGCCAGAAACATGAACGCAATGAAGAACAGGTTAATTCCCATATCAGGGGTGGCTCCACCACCGAACACATCGGCAAAAGCATTTTCGATCAGCATGAGTCTCTCCAAAAAAACTTCACGATTCTAACACGATAGGATCACTTCACTCCACGCGCACGGTCAGCCTGAAATTGTTGGGCGACATCGGTGAGCGTGCCCGTTTCGATGGCGGCGCGCAATTCGCTCATCAATGTTTGATAGTAATGCAGGTTATGCAGCGTATTGAGACGCGCCCCCAGCATCTCTTTGGCCTGCTGGAGATGATGCAGATAACTGCGTGAAAAATGTTGGCAGGTATAACAAGCGCAGGTGGAATCAAGCGGCCGTCCATCATTCTTGTACACGGCATTGCGAATCTTGACATTCCCGAAGCGGGTGAACAACCACCCATTGCGCGCGTTGCGCGTGGGCATGACACAATCCATCATGTCGATTCCCGCTGCGACCGCCTTCACGATATCCTCCGGGGTGCCCATCCCCATCAGATAACGCGGCTTGTGGGCCGGCAACAAGGTTGGCGTATGCGCCAGAATGCGCTCCCGATCGGCTGCCGGTTCTCCCACGGACACACCGCCGATGGCATAACCCGGAAAATCCAGTGCCACCATTTCGCGCGCTGAAATCTCGCGCAAGGATTCGTACATTCCGCCCTGGATGATCCCGAACAGGGCATTGGGATTTCCTTCGTGACCGCGCAGGGAACGATCAGCCCAGCGCAGGGATAATTCCATGGAGCGGCGAGCCTCTGGTTCCGTGGCGGGATAGGGAGTGCACTCGTCAAAGGCCATGACGATGTCCGAATTCAAGACGCGTTGAATCTCCATGGAGATTTCCGGGGTCAGAAACAGCCGGTCGCCATTGAGGGGGGAACGGAAGGTGACCCCTTCCTCCGAAATCTTACGCAAATCCCCCAAACTGAAAACCTGAAACCCCCCCGAGTCAGTCAGGATCGGGGCTTGCCAGTTCATGAATCCATGCAATCCTCCTTGCGATCGAAACACCTCCAGTCCGGGGCGCAACCACAAGTGAAACGTGTTTCCCAGGATGATCTGGGCCCCCAGGGCCGTCAGTTCGTCGGGGGTCACGCCCTTGACCGCTCCATAGGTTCCCACCGGCATGAATACGGGCGTCTCCACCACGCCATGCGGCAAACTCAAGCGGGCCCGACGTGCCTTGCCATCCTGGGCCAATACCTCAAACTTCATCTTTTTCCCTTTCCACCAACATGGCATCCCCATAACTAAAAAAACGATACTCCTGCGCGACTGCATGGGCATAAGCCTGCCGCACCGGCTCCATCCCGGCAAAAGCACTGATCAGCATGAGCAGGGTGGAACGAGGTAAATGAAAATTGGTCAGGAGCCGATCCACCACCTGAAAACGATAGCCTGGGGTAATGAACAGGCTGGTTTCCTGGGCGCCCGCACATAATTCCCCCTTGGCTGCGGCGGATTCCAGTGCCCGCAAACTGGTGGTTCCCACTGCCACGACCCGCCCGTTGCGCGCCCGGGTGCGCCGGATGGCCTCCACCGTCTCCGCAGGAAGGTTGAACCATTCCGCATGCATGTGGTGATCCGCCAGACGCTCCACGCGCACGGGTTGGAAGGTCCCGGCCCCCACATGCAGGGTCAGGGAGGCTGTTTCAATACCGCAAGATTGCAAAGTCTCCAGCATTGCTTCGTCAAAATGCAATCCCGCCGTAGGAGCCGCCACCGCGCCAGGATTCCGGGCATAGACGGTCTGATAGCGCTCCGCATCCACCGCACCGGCCGCATGATCGATATAAGGAGGCAACGGCAAGGATCCCACCTGTTCCAGCCAGGCATGAAAGTCCGGCCCAGTCTCCGCATCGATCAACACAACCCGATACAGGTCTTCAACCTTTTCCAGGACTTCCCATGCCCGACCATCGGCAAAACGGATCAAGCCTCCCGCACGGGGCGCGTGACTGGCACGAATCTGCACCCATGCCTCGGAGGATGACACGACCCGTTCCACCAAGGCCTCGATCCGCCCTCCGGTGGATTTCCGGCCCAACACCCGCGCCTTGATCACGCGCGTATCGTTGAAAACCAGAAGATCCCCCGCCGACAGCAACTCGGGAAGTTGAGTAAACCACCGATCCTGTGGCCCCTGCGCGGACAAGTGAAGCAGACGGCTGGCACGCCGCACCGCCGTTGGCGTTTGGGCGATCAGGTGGGGGGGCAGAATATAATCGAAGTCGCTTGTGCAGAAATCCATGAAGCGCATTATAATGCACGGCTACTGCCCGGGTGGCGAAATTGGTAGACGCATCAGACTCAAAATCTGACGCTGGCGACAGTGTGCCGGTTCGAGTCCGGCCCCGGGCACCAACACCCCTTCCAAGAACATCCAGAAACATCCATAACTACATAAATAATATAAATTTTTACCAATACATCTTCCATGGATGTCCAATGTCATCCAGCAGAATTCGGGACTACTTGGGGGTATAATTGGGGGTATCCTACCACCA
>WJXM01000051.1 GCA_019456405.1 Ferrovum sp.
AGTTCACTGCCGGGTAGGCAGCTCAGAAATACTACGCACATCGACCACCCCCGTTGCATTGGTTCACTGCCGGGTAGGCAGCTCAGAAATGAGGGAGTGGAGAATACCCACGCTGCCCCCCGTTCACTGCCGGGTAGGCAGCTCAGAAACATTGGATGCTGATAATAGATTAGGTTCGTCAGTAAAATGTGTGGGTAAGTTTTGGTTCTGGTAGTTTTCCAAGTACATGATATAGAGCGAGTTCCAGCATTTCAAAGGTCCGGAAGCCGTACGCTTTTCTCATGGTGACTTTGGCTTTGTTGTTCAGACCCTCGACAATGCCGCTGGAAAACTGTTTTCGGGCCCGGAAATAGTTGAGCATGAGTTCGCGATGATTGCGGACGGTGCGGACGAATTTCTTCAGCGGCTCGATCTTTGAGCGCATGACCTCCGCGCACCATTGATCGAGGAACTTCCCTGCCCAGGTGGGTGAATCGTAGTCCCAGAACTGCTGGAAATATTCCTTGAAAAGGTAAGCCCGCACGCTCTGCAAGTTGTAGCGGAGGACATCACGCAATTTGACCCGTTGCTTTGGGGTCAGATTGGTCCTGCGTTTGAGCAGGCACCAGCGCGATTTCTTCAACACTGGCTCATAGCCGTCCTGAACCAGTCGTCTGGCCTCGGAGGCGCGCACTTCGTCGAGCGCCAGATTCAGTTTGGCGACAATGTGGAACCGGTCAAGGATATTCAGTGCGTTCGTGCAATGCTTCTCGATCAGCGTGAGATAGGGCTTCCACATATCGGAGCAGACGAACTCGATCTTCTCGGCCAGTTCCTTGCCGATCAGGGTAAAGAACTTCCCGAAACTTTCCAGTGTCCGTTCCTTGCCAACCCACAGGAGCCGGACGCAACCGGCCTCGATCTGGTATACCAGCGTCAGATATCGATGCCCTTTCCCGTACTGGATTTCATCCACGCCAATGGCGCGGATCGTGCCCAGTTCCCGGTGCGCCAGCCCCCATTGCACCACATACTCCACCGACTGAACGACCTTCTCCCAACTGGTGTGGAAACTCTGCGCGGTTTCTTTCCACGACAGTTTGCGTGCCCAGTGGGCCAGATACAACATGTAGGCCTTGCACAGCGTGTGCTTGCCCATACCCCAGGGCACCTCTTCGACGGTGACCCCGCAACGCTGGCAATCCACTCGCCGCATGCGGTACAGTAGGAACACGGCAAAGCCCCAGATTGGAATGAATTCAAACCGCCGACAGTCGCGGTGGTCATAGCATGGGGCGGATTGCCCACATCCGGAACAGCGTGGTTTGGAGCCAAGCCTGGGACGCACATCGATCTCGATGGATTTGGCCTCCTCGCACAATCGGGCGTCGGTATAAACAAAGCCGGGAAAATGATGACACGCATTGAGCAGACGGGTGAGTAACATGAGTGGCGAAAAACGGAAGGTGAGTAAGGTCAACATTGTCGCCGATAAGGGTGCCGCTCACACGCGGCTCCCGTATTGCCCGGATATAGAGAACTGGCCGAAAAGTTGGTCCTATGAG
>WJXM01000052.1 GCA_019456405.1 Ferrovum sp.
CCACACTGATTGACCCTCAGAACCAGAGGAGGGAGATTACTTTGCGATCCCAGGCTGCCTCCAACTCGTGATTCTTTGAAATCAACGTGTCGTGTCCCAAACATGTTATTTGTCAGGTTTGCGACATTCCTTCGAAAATATTATATTTACCCATTGATTATCAATAGGATAAATTTTGGCACGTGAATTGCTTAAGTCATTGTTGTGTTTCTTTGACTGTCGTTATATAAATTAATATATAACGATCCACCCTGTACCAAAACTCAATAAGAGGAGATCCTCATGAATTCACTCACAAGCAAATCAACCCCCTCATGGCTAATCGGCGCAGGACTATTTTCTCTGACGTTCAAGGTTTTTGCCGATCCGGATTCAAACTCGCTTTCCCCGAATTCTCCCGAATCCAACACAAGCAGTGGCTGGTTTGCCACCGTCGACAAGACCCAGGAGGAACAGCCTCATTGGATGACCCCCCTGGTGACGGTGACCCCGCGCCTGGAAGAAGAATATCGCTACGATCAGATCGTACAGAACAAGGCAGGAGGAACCACGCTGACGAACAATGGGGGCGGAAAGGGGTTGGAATTGATTCCTTCCGAACATGTTGAAATCATCATCGGACAACCCGGCTACCTGAGCAATCAAACTCCCAAGACCACCACCTCGGGATGGGCCGATGAATCGCTCCTCATGAAATACCGATTCCTGTCTGCCAACGAAGAACATGGCAACTACATCGTCACTGGCTTCATGGGGGTGACCCTTCCGACAGGGAGCACCGCTTTTACTCAGAACTATACCGTTACTACCCCGACCCTGGCGGTTGGAAAAGGCTGGGGAACCCGGGACCAGGGGGTGAATATACAAAGCACCTATAGTAAAAGTTTCCCCTCCGGAAACCAGAACATCCTTGGCGAACCCACCGTCTGGAATACTTCTTTTCAAGGACATTTTTCCAACTATTTCTGGCCGGAAATCGAAACCAGTGTGACCCATTGGCAGGGGGGGCTACTCGCCGGGAAAGATCAGACGATCGTCACTTACGGTATCCTCTTCGGTCGAATTCCTCTTGCAGGCAGAACCAGACTCATTCTGGGTGCAGGATATCAGACGGCCAACATGAGTGGATTCAGCACCTTCGGAAATGGGTGGGTCACTTCGGCCCGACTGGCATTCTGATTCAGCCCACAGACGCCAGAAATGCCAAGCGACTCCCAGGTTGCTTGGTACCGTATATTCTGGCCGCTGAAAACCGTGTCATTTCCTCCTGTCACTCAGTCAGCATTCACCGCTTTCAAAAAAGTTTCGCCCCAAGCGCGTACATCATTGGTGCGCACGATTGAAACCAGACGCGACATACGGTATGCGCGATCGTCGGACGCAAGCGTGAGCGCAGAGTGGAGTGTCTGTACCATACTGGTCGCATCATAGGGATTGGTAAGCAGGGCTCCGTGCAATTCGACTGCCGCTCCTGCAAATTCGGACAGAACGAGAGCGCCGTTTCCCCCAACGCTCCCCTGCGTTGCCACATATTCCTTTGCCACCAGATTGAGACCATCGCGTAACGGCGTAATCCACGCAACATCGGCGACAGCATAATAGGCAACGACCTCCTCATAGGGAAGGGAACGGTAAAAATACCGTACCGGAGTCCAGTCAAGTGTCGAAAATCGGCCATTGATGCGCCCCACCAACTGATCGACTTCGACACGTAACGATTGGTACACTTCCATGCCCTGTGCAGCCGGGGTCACGAAATTCAGCAAAACCACTTTGGCAGCCAGTTCCGGGTGTTTATCGAGCAACGCCTCGAACGCAAGCAATTTTTCGAGCGAACCTTTCACATAGTCGAGCCGTTCGAGCGAGAGAATAGCAGACCGTCCAGCCAACTCAGCGCGAATGCTCTTGATCTTGCGACGAACCGAGTGCTTCTGCAAGATGTGATCGATCTGGTCACAGTCAATACCGACAGGATGCGCCCCCAGGCGAATATTTCGACCCGCCACTTTTATGCCGCTGGTTGCCGAATCAACCCCGAGCGCGCAGCCATAGGTAAGGAACCGAGGCGCACAAGGGGTAGTGTCCAGAATTTCAGTGGGCGCATAACTGCGTACGGCATCGACAAAATTTTCGACATAACGTGGAATATGAAATCCAATGTAATCACACTGCAACAAACTTCCGATGATTTCGCGGTGCCAAGGAATAATATTGAACACATCAGAGGATGGAAAGGCCGTGTGATGGAAAAATGCGATCTTCAAATCGGGACGAAGCATTCTCAAAAATGCCGGAACCATCCATAGGTTGTAGTCATGCACCCAAACCAGGCCACCCTTTGATGCTTCAGAAGCCGTTTTTTTGGCGAAAACTTCATTGATTTCGAGATAATGCTCCCAGTGTGTATGCCGAAATACGGCTTTGTCGGAAAATGAAAAAATGATAGGCCAAAAAGCTTCTTTGGAGAACTTTTTGTAAAAAAGGTCGATATCGTTTTCCGTCAACGGGATACGGGCCGCGTACAAGTTCTGGTACCGTTTCTTGTCGACGGTGACCCGCGCATCGAACCCTTCCGGTTCGCGGGTGGGTTGTTGCGACCATGCAACCCATGAGCCGGTGGTCCCACCCGAAAAAAAATTAAGCAAGGTAGGAATGATGCCATTGGGACTCTTGGGTCGTTGTCTCTTCCCCTCGAGAGTCTCGTCAAAGGGAAGGCGGTGGTACACCATGACCAGATCAGACTCTCCCAGACAGTCGGCGATAGCGGGTTTTTCGCCGTTCAGTAACTGATGATGAGTCAGTCCTTCGAGAATCCCCGCGCACCCATCCCCTACGGCAAGATGAATGTGTTCAAGTTGACGCACGGCTTCAACGAGGGCGGGTTCGGCATTACCCACGACGACACCATGAAAACCGGTCGCAAACATCGACAAGTCATTGAGCGAATCACCCGCCGCAAGTATGGTTTCAAAATCAAATCCAAGTTGTTCGCAGAGCCGTCGTAAGGTAGAGCCTTTTCCGATGCCCTTGGGAAGCACATCGAGATATCGTTGTGCGGAGAAAAGCAGTTCGCAGCCCAACTCGTTGACGACGAGCCGCAGTTCATCGTCAATCCGACCTTCCTGTACGAAGAATGAACATCGGCGTTCCTGCGGCACGGTTTGCTGCTCAAGGTAGGTAAAGGGAACCAGTGCCTCGAGTACCCTATGGGTTCCCGGCCATACCGCTGCAATTTCCTGCTGCAGTGGCATGACCGGCAGCAGACTTTCCCCATAAACGACGGTCGCGCCCACGTCGGCAATGATGTAATCGGGTCTTGGCACCGTGGGGTCATTCAAGACCGGCAACACCGATTCGAGACCACGACCCGTCACAAAAATAAGTTTGGAACCCGGCATGTTCCCTCTGAATAACTCGCACAGATGACGACGAGCAGGCAGTGGACCAGCCAGCAAAGTGCCATCCAAATCGGTGGCCAACACCAGATGCTCACTCGGATTCCACTTTGTAAAATGCGATTCAACTTCCATGTTTTCCTTCTCCTTTATTCCCCTACGCTATTCTCTGACATAAGCCAGAAAAGCGTGAAGTGGCTTACCTATTCCACAATTATTTTAGAATTGCACCACCGGAACACCGGTTGGAGATTGGCGGACACGGCAGATACGATATTTCTCCGGTTCAGAAACACCCGCACTTCTGATGCGGTACCCAGCAGAAACTCATGGAGTGATACGCCGCCGCCTGATGAACTTTTCAAACAGGGTTACAGTCGGAATATCGTATGTATTCACGGCTTGTTCAAGGTTGTTACAAGTTCATTCGGACTGAAATCAAGCAATAATTATACCAAAATAATTGACTATTATTATCATATTGATTACAAATGATTTTTACAAATATATTCCAAGGATTACCTGGGATTTCGCACTTCAACTCCAGACCAAATGTCGCTGTTTGGCGACAGCGGGTTATAAATAGGTTAAGAATAGGCATCTAATCTGCTGAATACAAACAGGACTACCCTTGTCTCTCAGAAGAGACAGTCATCGGAGCCAGCGTTCATGACTCGATCGCAATCGATGGCGAAGTCATTTGAGGTATATCGAGACCAATGGGCCGGTTTCAGACTCCAAACTTTTTCACGAATCGGTTGAACCCTCCCTTATGACGGACCATGGCAGACATTCAGACAGTGCTTTCCAGGACATTCAATAATTTTTTTGAATCAGAAAAGTCGAGTGGCATTTTCCTGATTTTCTGCACCCTCGCGTCGCTTGCCCTTGCCAATTCATCCCTGGGGCATGGCTACCTGAGTTTCTGGCATATCCCTATCGCCGGCTTGACCATGGAACACTGGGTGAACGATGGATTGATGGCGATTTTTTTCCTGTTTGTGGGTCTGGAGTTGGAGCGTGAACTCTACAACGGTGAACTTTCGAACCTGAAAAATGCGTTGCTACCGATAACGGCCGCACTCGGCGGGATTGGTGTCCCGGCATCGATTCATTTCATGCTGAACGCAGGTACGCCGACTCAAGCCGGAACCGGCATACCGATGGCGACGGACATAGCCTTTGCACTGGGTGTACTGGCCATCCTGGGCAGTCGGGTACCCGCATCACTGAAGATATTCCTGACGGCACTCGCCGTGATCGACGACCTTGGCGCAATAATCGTGATTGCCCTATTTTATACAGCGCAGTTTTCCCTGGCTTATTTGGCCAGCACGCTTGGCGTGTTTGTTCTACTCCTCGTTCTTAACCGGGTATTCAAGGTCATGTCAGTGCCTCTCTACTTGCTGGGCGGCACTCTGATGTGGTTTTTCATGTTCAAATCCGGTGTCCATGCCACTCTTTCCGGTGTACTACTCGCCTTTGCCCTCCCGTTTTCCGCCAAGGCGGAGGATGAGGAATCTCCTTCTCATCGACTTGAAAATTTGCTGCACAAACCGGTGGCTTTTATTATCCTTCCCCTGTTTGCTCTGGCCAATACGGGACTCATCATTGGACCCGAATGGCAAGAAAGCCTATCGAGCACGAACAGTTGGGGGATTATCGCGGGCTTGGTGATCGGCAAACCGGTGGGCATTACCCTGGCATGCTTCCTTGCCGTCGCAACAAACGTTTGTCGGCTTCCCTCTGACCTGAAGTGGTCACACATTTTCGGAGCGGGTCTTCTGGGAGGCATTGGCTTTACGATGTCGATCTTCATCGCCAATCTGGCCTTTTCCGGCAAGGCGGACATCGTCGATGCGTCAAAATTGGCGATCCTTCTCTCGTCCCTTTCTTCAGGGATCCTTGGTTTTCTTTGGTTGAAACTATTCAGCCACGAGACTCAGCATGATGTGGGAATATATCCACGGTTCTGATTGCTGTTCCCCCTCCTTGAATCAGCGTGGGACAGGCGCAATGGAGTAGCGTACCCACAGGTGATGTTCTGCCCCTGGAGCCAGAGTAATCCTGTCCTCGGCTGCATTGGCATTTTCGACACAAACCATGTGAAGATAACCTTCATCTCCCAGATCGCCCAATTTTTCCGACTTTTCAATCCAGGGGTTCCAGACCACAGTGGAGGCGCTCCCGTTCTTGGTGATCCGGATTTGGCGTTGCATCAGAGGATCCTCGATCAGAATATCCTGCATGGCTCCCTGATAAATGCGGTCGGTTTCTTGCGTAAAATTCACCGCCCCTTTCTGAATCTTGCGCCCCCCCTCCACCTTGTCAAGGTAGACGCACTCCTCCAGTCCAAGCAGGCGAATGGTGCGGATATCCCCTACCTGGAAGTAGGTGTGAAGGGCTTGTCCAATGGTCACAGGCTGGCTTCCCAGATTGCGCGTCACGAGATCCACTTCCAGGTGTGAACCGATAGTCATGCGATTCTCCAGGGTAGTGGCATGCGGCCATTGATTTGTTGGAAATGAGGTTTCCGGAAGGCGAAAGACGAGTCGTGTGGTTCCGTCCGCCTGCATTTCCACGCCCGATATTTCCCAAAGGGCAGTGCGTGCAAAGCCGTGGGCAGGAAAATCCCCTTGTGATTCGTGCGGTCCAAACCAAGGCCAGCATACAGGAGCACCACCCCGAATCGACTTTCCCTTCAAGAATGAGGCTTCTTTCGACAACCAGATGACCGCTTCTTCTCCCTTTGGCGCCCAACTCGTCAATTGAGCACCCTGAAGGGCAATGCGGGCAGACGCCTGCGGGTTGTTCACATCCACATGGATGAAACCATTGGCGTCCTGACAAAAACTCACTTGATTCGGGATGCCATGGCGGCGATTCAATTCGGAAATACTTTCCATCTGTCCTCCTCAAAAAATGGATGGATGATTATATTTCGGGGCCATCATCGTCTCACATTTCCCTGTACTCGACGACAGGAATCCATTTTTCCCCCGTAGAGCCGCCTCCATGGCTTATCATACGCCCCATGGACAGAAACGAACCTTGGGATGTGATCGTCATCGGTGCGGGTGCGGCGGGCATGATGTGTGCTTCTCAGGCTGGGCAACGGGGTCGCAAGGTGTTGCTGATCGACCACGGTCGTAAATTGGCCGAAAAAATCCGTATCTCCGGGGGGGGGCACTGTAATTTCACCAACCTGTACTGCGGGCCGGATAACTTTCTCTCCCAAAATCCTCATTTCTGCCGTTCTGCTCTGGCGCGCTACACTCCCCAGCATTTCATCGCCTTGGTGGAACGTTACGGCATCCGCTACCATGAGAAAACCCTGGGACAATTGTTTTGTGACGGGAGTGCCCAGCAGATCATTTCCTTGCTGCGGAGCGAATGTGAACGAGGTCAGGTAACCTGGCGCATGCCTTGCGAAGTACAGGCGGTGAAACAAAATGACGGAGGATTTCAGGTGGCGACGTCCCACGGTCATTATCAGTCTCGGGCACTGGTCATGGCTACCGGGGGACTGGCCGTCCCGGCCATTGGCTCGACACCGTTGGCTTATCAAATCGCCGAACAATTCGGTCTGGCGGTGATCACGCCCCGCCCAGCCCTGGTGCCGCTGGCCCTGGAACCTGAAACCCTGACCCGGTATGGTGATTTGTCCGGTCTTTCCCTGAAAGTCGAAGTCTCTTGTCGCAAAGGACGTTTTCGCGAGTCCCTGTTGTTTACCCATCAAGGAATTTCCGGCCCGGCCGTTCTGCAAATTTCTTCCTACTGGCAAAACGGAGACTTCATCTCCATCGATCTGTTTCCAGACAAAAACGCGGAAACCTGGCTCCGCGACCATGCGTCCAGTCGAGTTCGAATCGATAACTTCCTGGCAGAAGTCTTGCCGCGCAGATTTGCGCAACAGTGGTGTGCCGCCCACGATCTGTCAAAACCGCTCTGCCAGTTCACCCCGCTAGAACTTCGAAAAATTGGGGAGACCCTAGAAAACTGGCGGATCCGGCCCTCGGGTACCCTGGGTTATCACAAAGCCGAAGTCACTCTGGGTGGAGTTGCCACAGAGGAGTTGTCGTCCAGGACCATGGAATCCAAAACGGTTCCGGGGCTTTACTTTGTCGGCGAAGCCGTGGATGTGACGGGACATCTGGGTGGATTCAATTTTCAATGGGCTTGGGCCAGCGGCAATGCTGCCGGGCAGTCCGTATGAATCTCATGACCATTTCCGAAATGCTGCGCATTCTGTCTCAACCTCAGATACAAGTGAAAACCGTACTGAACGAAGAGGGCGTTGCAGCAAATTTTGGACTTGTCCCTCCTTTTCAAGCATAATCGTCTGCTGTCAGCAACGATCCGAGTAATATTCCCGATTCAAGATCTATGGACAATCCACGTGTCAATCAGTATGTCGTCACTGGGGCTGCACGTCGAGGGGGAGCCGCCATCGTACGATCACTGCATGATGCCGGGTACCGCGTCATCCTGCATTGCCGTGCTTCCTCACAGGTCGAGGCCGACAGTCTTTGCCATACCCTGAATGCCCAGCGCCCAGACAGTGTCCAACTCTGGGTGGAGGATCTGTGCAACCCTTTCCCTCCTCCCTTCTTTTGTGCGGATATCGACGGCATCGTGGCCAATGCCTCGGATTTCTCCCCGACGCATCTCGACAACTACGAAGAGCATCTTGAACGGGATCTGGGCAGTCATCTTTATGGCCATCTCCGCCTGATTCGCCAATGTCGTGACTCATTGGTGAAACGGCAAGGCGCCATTGTCGCCATCGGCGATATTCATTTTCATCGCCCGGCTTCCGGTTACCTGACCTACCACATTGCCAAAAACGCCCTGATGGCTGCGATGCAAGCCCTGGCGGTGGAACTTGCGCCCCAGGTTCGGGTCAATACCGTACTGCCCGGTCACTTTGACTGGCCACATAAATCCCGGGCGTTTGCCGAAGAAAATCAACAAAGAATCCTGCAAGCCGTGCCCTTAAAGCGATTGGGCCAATTCGACGAGTTGGCCTGTGCCGTTCGCTTTTTGTTGTGCGAAGCCACTTTCACCACCGGATCCTTTCTGACCGTTGACGGCGGTCTGTCACTCCATATTGAAGGATAAAATGTCCCTGCCCTCTCCTCTTTCTTCTGATTCTCTCACCCGCTTCGTTCTGGAGGGCATTGACCTCGAGTTGGAAATCGGGATCAACGCCTTTGAAATTGGCAAACCCCAGAAGGTTTCTCTGACCGTGAGTGTCGAAGTGCCGGATACCCTCTGCCACATTGCGGATTCGCGGGAAGGATTACTCGCCGGCTACGACTACAATCACGTTTATGACGCCATCAAGCAAGCCACCTCGGAACCCGTGACATTGATCGAAGTGCTGGCTCAACGAATTGCCGATCTCCTTTTGCTCAACCCCGAAGTCCAGGTTTGTGAAATCAAGGTGATGAAGTACCGGATGTGGCCAGAAGTGGCCACGGTGGCTGTTTCTATCCGGCGCTCTCAACCTCTCTTGACAAAAAACAGGACCCTGTAGGATAATCTCGGGTTCGGGGTGTAGCGTAGCCTGGTAGCGCGCCTGGTTTGGGACCAGGATGTCGGGAGTTCGAATCTCTCCACCCCGACCATAGAATCAGCCCGAGTGAGTGCCCGTAGCTCAATCGGATAGAGCACCAGCCTTCTAAGCTGGGGGTTACAGGTTCGATCCCTGTCGGGCACGCCACCCTTACTGAATGACGTCGGCACCCGGAGGGGGAGTAAAGCGGAAGGTATCCGGCGTAAATTTTGGATCTTTCTCGAATTGAGTAAACACGATGCTGAGCGTGTGTCCGAAACTGTCCTGCAACTCCATCCGCGCCAATGCTCGATCCGTGAACCCCATCTTTACCCATTCAAATCCTGATTCCGCACTTTTGGGTTTGGCCATCACCCATTCCAACCCCTCGCTCTCCCCGCCCTCCGTAACTGCATACCCTTTTTCCAAGGCATCATCCCCTGCCAGCAGAGCAGCCGGCGTACTGCCCAAACTCTGACTCATTTTTTTTCGGGTCACCTGTTGCAAATCCGGGTCCCAGATCCAGAGTGTTTGACCATCCGCCACCAAGGTCTGTGGATAAGGACTGCGATACTCCCAACGAAATTTTCCCGGTCGGGAAAACAGGAAGACGCCTCGACTGACGGTCCCCTCCGTATCGCCCTTCCCTTTGAGGTTGCGCTGCTCGAACTGAGCCTCTCCCCGGCGCGTGTCGCGCAGAAAAGCATGCAGTCGGTCGAGACCGGATGCGCTGGCCCACCCCACGCTTCCCATCCATAGCGTCACGCCGACCCAGAGTTTCCATCGCTTCATTCCCGCCCTCCTCCCGCCAAGACATCCCGACTACCGTTGGTGGCCATACTGGACACCAAGCCCGCTTTTTCCATATCCTCAATCAAGCGCGCCGCGCGGTTATAACCAATCCGCAAATGGCGCTGCACCTGAGAAATCGAAGCCCGCCGCGTTTCCAGTACCAACGCCACGGCCTGATCATACAGAGGATCCTGTTCTCCAGTGGACTGCCCTGGGGCCGTTTCCGGGTCCATGCCTTCCTCGATCCCTTGCAGCATTCCTTCCACATACGCCGGCTTGCCCTGTGCCTTCAGATAATGCACGACCTGGTGTACTTCGTCATCGCTCACAAAAGCCCCATGCAAACGGTGCGGATAGCCGGCTCCTGTAGGCATATAGAGCATGTCTCCCTGACCCAGCAACGCTTCTGCACCCATCTGATCGAGGATGGTGCGTGAGTCGACACGACTGGAGACCTGAAAAGAAATGCGGGTGGGAATGTTGGCTTTGATCAGTCCCGTGATCACATCCACCGAAGGACGCTGGGTCGCCAAAATCAGGTGAATCCCGGCAGCCCGTGCCTTCTGGGCGATCCGCGCAATCAATTCCTCCACTTTTTTTCCCACCACCATCATCAGATCCGCCAGTTCGTCGATCACCACCACAATGAAAGGCATCGGCTCCAGCGGCTCCGGGGTATCCGGAGTTAAAGACAGAGGATTCATGAGAGGCTGTCCCTTGTGGAACGCCTCATTGATTTTCTGGTTGGCAGTGGAAAGGTTTCTCACTCCCAATTGGGACAAGAGTTTGTAGCGACGGTCCATCTCTGCCACACACCAGTTCAGAGCGTGGGCGGCTTCCTTCATGTCCACCACCACAGGGGCCAGAAGATGCGGAATCTCGTCATAAACCGATAGTTCCAACATCTTGGGATCCACCAGAACCAGACGAACCTGCTGCGGGGTCGCTTTGTACAGCAAACTCAGGATCATGGCATTGATGGCTACGGACTTCCCTGACCCCGTCGTACCCGCTACCAATAGATGGGGCATTTTGGCCAGATCCACCACCACCGGATTGCCTGCAATATCCTTACCCAACGCCAGAGTGAGTGGCGAAGCCATATCCCCGTAGACCGCCGCCCCCAGAATTTCAGAGAGTCGTACGGTTTCGCGCCGCGCATTGGGTATTTCCAGACCCATGCAGTTCTTACCCGGAATGGATTCCACGACCCGGATACTTCCAACGGTCAGGGCTCGAGCCAAATCCTTCACCAGATTGATGATCTGACTTCCCTTGACGCCCACTGCCGGCTCAATTTCATAGCGCGTGATGACAGGGCCAGGCAAGGCAGCCAATACCTTCACACTGACATTGAAATCCGCCAATTTTCGTTCGATCTGGCGCGACGTGAATTCCAGCAACTCCTGGCTCACCGATTCCCGCACCGTATTGGCCTCGTCCAGCAAGTTGAGGGGGGGCAAGACGGAGCCCGGAAGATCATTGAACAGGAGTACCTGACGTTCCCGTACCGCCTGCATGGAAGGCTCGATCTGAGTGGTGACCGGCAATACCTGCAAGGGCTCATGATCTTCCTGCAATTTGCGCGCTTCCTGCACCAGGGTCTGACGTTGCTCGCCTGCCCGGCGTCCCACGCGTCGGTCAATGGCGACACTGCGCTTCGAGTTGAGTCGGCGGAAGAGCGTTTCACAGGTTTCTCCCAAGGATTCTGCCAAATGTAACCAGGAAATCCCTGTCATGAGCGAAAACCCCAAGGCCCATGCCAACAGCAGAAACATGACCGCCCCACTCAGTCCGACCCCCTGAATCGCCCAACTGGCCAGTTCGCATCCCAGCACACCGCCACCCCCGCTACAGGTCCCTTCTCCCATGGGCTGAAGAGGCAGTTCGAAATGCATTCCGGCCAGGCGCATGGCTTCCAGCCCCGCGCTGGAAACCACCATCAATAGGAACCCCAGGCCCATCAGAACGAACCAGTGCCGAGGCACTGTCGGCATGCTTTTTTTCGTCCCGGTGGAACCCGGTTCAAGTTTCAGGTAACGATAGCCACGCCAGGCCGCCCAACCCAGAACGACCACGAACCAACCCGCCGAAAACCCGAACAGATAGAGTAAAAAATCTGCCAACCAAGCCCCCACCCGTCCGCCCGCGTTGGCCACATGGGAAGCGGGTGCCACCCAGTCGGGGCGATTGACCGCCGACCCCAGGGACCATCCCGGGTCGGTCCGATGATAAGTCATCAGGGACAGCGCGAGATAAAGTGCTAGTAACACCAGCAGCAGCAGCAAGGCCTCGCACAACAGACGGGTCAACTTCAGGGCAAGGGGAGAATCACTCATGGGCCGATTATAGCCTTTCTGACCATGAAACGATAAGAGTCATCGAAGGGACGATGGTACAATCACGGGTTGATTCCATTACGGGAGAAGACCATGCCCAAGCGCCGTCATTCACGCCTACTGATCCTGGGCTCCGGCCCCGCCGGTTACACTGCGGCAATTTATGCTGCGCGCGCCAACCTCCAACCGCTGTTGATTACCGGTATTGCCCAGGGAGGACAATTGATGACCACCACCGAGGTGGATAACTGGCCTGCCGATGTGCATGGCGTCTTGGGACCGGATTTGATGCAGCGCTTTCAGGCCCATGCCGAACGTTTTCACACTGAAATCCTCTTCGACCAGATTCATCGAGCGGATCTGAGTGCCCGCCCATTCCTCCTGGAAGGGGATGAAGGAGTTTATACCTGCGATGCACTGGTCATTGCCACCGGTGCTTCCGCCCTCTATCTGGGTTTGCCTTCTGAACAAACTTTCATGGGACGTGGAGTCTCTGGGTGTGCCACCTGTGACGGTTTTTTCTACCGGGGCGAGTCAGTCGCCGTGATCGGAGGGGGAAATACGGCGGTGGAAGAAGCGCTCTATCTCAGTAACCTGGCCGCCCACGTCACCTTGGTCCATCGTCGTGACCGTCTTCGTGCTGAACCCATTCTGGTGGATCGACTCATGGAAAAAGTGGCACAGGGAACCATGAGTATTCGATGGGATCATGTACTCGATGAAGTGTTGGGAGATGAGACGGGGGTCACTGGAGTGCGTCTGCGCCATACCTCCTCCGGGATTCCCGAGGACTTGACGGTCAAAGGCGTATTCATCGCCATTGGCCACCGCCCCAACACGGAACTCTTTACCGGCCAACTGGAGATGGATGGCGGCTACCTGATCACGCGTACCGGTCGAACCGGCAACTTTACCGAAACCAGTATTCCCGGCGTATTTGCAGCCGGCGATGTACAGGATTCGGTCTACCGTCAGGCTATCACCAGTGCCGCTACTGGATGTATGGCAGCCCTCGATGCCCAGCGCTATCTGGAAAGCCTGGCCCATGCCGGCTGAGTCACGCCCTTGACCTCGATCAAAACCTGTGGTGTCTGGGTCATCCTGTTGGCAATGATCTGGAGTCTGGGACTGGGAACTCGCGCCCTCACCCGCCCCGATGAAGGTCGCTATGCTGAAATCGGCAGGGAAATGGCCGTTTCTGGAGATTGGGTGACCCCTCATCTGAACGGCATCCCCTACTACGAAAAACCGCCCCTGCAATACTGGGCTACGGCACTCAGCATCGACCTGCTGGGCCCTACTCCGCTGGCCGCCCGTCTCTGGACTGGCTTGCTTGGCTTTTCAGGGATCCTGGCCAGTGCTTTTTTTGCCCGACGTCTCTTCGGAACGGAAGCAGGATGGCGTGCGCCCCTACTCCTGATTGGAACCTTCTATTACACGGCACTGGGTCATATCAACACTCTCGACATGGGAGTTGCCGTCTGGATGTTCCTGGCGGTGGGGTGTTTCCTGCTGGCGCAACAGGAATCCTCTCCGCGCTTCTGGATGACCCTGGCCTGGGGCGCTGCCGCCGCCGGATTCATGAGCAAGGGCCTCATGGCTTTGGCGCTGCCTGGGGCCACTTTGGTGCTCTACACCCTGTTCACCCGTGATCTGAGCCCCTGGAAACGACTCTACCTCTTTCCCGGTCTGCCCTTGTTTTTATTGCTCACCCTGCCCTGGTTCTGGCTGGCCAGTCGCGTCCATCCCGAGTTTCTGTGGTTTTTTTTCATACACGAGCAGTTTGACCGTTACACCACCACCCTCCATCAACGGGTGGAGCCTGTCTGGTATTTTATCCCCATCCTGCTGGTCGGTCTCTGGCCCTGGACCCTGGAGGCTCTACGCGCCACAGGAAATGCCTTGCTTCACAACCATGGGCGTCATTTCTCACCCACTCGCTTTCTCGCCATTTACGCCCTTTTCATCGTCGTCTTCTTCAGTCTGTCCGGCTCCAAGTTACCCGACTATATTCTTCCGGCCTTTCCGGCATTGGTACTGCTCAGCGCACGCCGACTCAGCGTGCGCCCGGGCCCCTTCCCGCTCAGCCCTCCTCTTCTGCTGGCATCGGGCGGCGCCTTTTTCGGGGTCGCTGCATTACTTCTGGCATTCCCTGCTCTCCCTGAAAGTTTGGGCTGGTCTTTGGGGATGGACCCGGACATGATCGGGGGTTACCAGAACTTTTCCGCCTGGATTGCCACTGCTGCCGCAGTGTCCCTGGTTCTGGGCTACCAAGCCCACCGTCAACGTGCCCTGCCTGCCCGCAGTTTGAAAACTGTTGCCATCGGTACCCTGCTCGTCACCCAATTACTGCTCAGCGGAAGTAACACCCTGGCAGATTTTCAATCCGGAGCCACCCTTGCCCATCGCCTGGATTCTCGATTTGCCGCGGCCAGCCATATTTACAGTGTGAATACCTACGACCAGACGCTCGATTTTTACCTGCAACGCACTGTCATTCCCGTGGTTTATCAAGACGAAATGGCTTTTGGCCTAAGCCTGGAACCCCAACACTCGATTCCCACCCTGGAAAAGTTCAAACCGCTCTGGGCCACGGATCTGGGGGCCCTGGCCATTCTCTCCCCACCTTTGTATGACGTCATGAAAAATCAGGGTTTTCCCATGCGCTTTCTGTTTCGGGATGCGCACCGTGTTATAGTGGCTCGAACATGAGCTTGGTCAGTTTTTCTCTCATCCTTTCCGGTGTACTGCTCAATGCCGTGGCCCAACTGCTGCTCAAGGCAGGCACCAACCATCTGGGGCTTTTTGCATTCACCTGGGAAAACCTCTGGCCCATTGCGCTCAAAATTTGTACCCAATGGCCCATCCTGGCAGGCTTGTTCTGCTATGCCGTCAGTGTGGTGGTATGGATTCTGGCGCTTTCCCGCGTTCCCGTTTCCCAGGCCTACCCCCTGTTGTCCATTGGCTATGTGGTCAACGCTCTGGCAGCTTGGGCGTTGTTGGGGGAAACCCTGACGGGTAGCAGGATTTCCGGCATTGCCGTCATTCTCGTAGGAGTGTATTTGATTGTCCGCTCATAACCTCCCCTATCTGCCCTTTGCCCGCCCCACGATCGATGAATTCATGGTGGAAGCCGTTGGAGATACCCTGCGTTCCCTATGGATCACCTCCGGGCCCCAGGTTTTAGCTTTCGAAAAAGCCTTGTCCGAGTATCACGGAGGACGTCCGGTCCGGGTCTTTTCTTCAGCCACGGCAGCCCTCGAAGTTGCCGTTCTGACTATGGGCATCGGCCCCGGTGACGAAGTCATCATTCCGGCCCAGACCTTTTTTGCCTGTGCCAATGCAGTGGCCCGCACCGGTGCTACCCCCGTCTTTGTGGATGTGGATCCCATCACCCGCAATCTGGATCTGAACGCCGCCGAAGCAGCTCTCACCCCACGCACCCGTGCCCTCATGCCAACCCATTTTGCCGGTTGGCCGGTGGCTCCGGAACCCCTCTATGCCTTGGCCCAACGACATGGACTACGGGTCATCGAAGATGCCGCCCTGGCCATTGGCAGCCGCTGGAAGGGAAAACCCATCGGCAGTTTTGGAGACATGGCGAGTTTCAGTTTTCATCCCAATAAAACGCTCACCACCATCGAGGGAGGCGCACTGGTTTTTGCCAGCGAAGAAGAGGCGCGCACCGCCGAGCGTCTACGCTTCCACGGCATCGTGCGCCTGCCCGACGGCACCCGCGATGTCGTGGTCACGGGCAGCAAATCCAACCTGCCCGATGTCAATGCTCGCCTGGGATTGATGCAACTGGCTCGCCTCGAGGAATTCATCGCCCGCCGTCATACCCTGGTCGCCCGCTATTTTGAACGCCTGCACACCGACCCCCCCTGTGAACTGCCTTTCCGTGGAGACGAGGGACACAGTTGGAATTTCTTTGCTCCACTCCTGCCGCTCGAGCACCTGCGCTGGAGCCGCAAGGAAATCATGGACGCCTTGCATCGGGAAGGAATCGGTAGCGGAATTTCCTATGAAGCCCTACATCTGACCACCCGCTATTCTGCCCTAGGGTACCAGGCGGGAGATTTCCCCCATGCCGAGCGCATCGCCCGCACAACCCTGACCTTGCCCCTCTATCCCACGCTTACCCTGGAGGAGGTGGATCGCGTCTGCGCAACCTTGGAAAAAATCCTGGAACAGGCTGCCCGATGAATCAAAAACCCGCTCTTTCCGTCGTCATCCCGGTCTATAACGAAGAAACTGGATTGCACCTGCTCTTCGACCGCCTCTATCCGGCCCTCGACGCCCTGCAGATTCCTTACGAAATACTCTTTATCAATGATGGCAGTCGAGACCGTTCCGCCGCCCTGCTACGAGAGCAATTTCAATTGCGCCCCGAGGTGACCCGCGTCATCCTCTTCAACGGCAACTATGGCCAACACATGGCCATCATGGCAGGGTTTGAACATTGTCGAGGAGAGCGGGTGATCACCCTGGATGCCGACTTGCAAAATCCTCCGGAAGAAATCGGCAACCTTCTCGCCGCCATGAATCAGGGTCATGATTATGTAGGGACCATCCGCCGCACCCGCGAAGACAGTGCCTGGCGCCATTGGGCTTCGCGCCTGATGAACCGCCTGCGTGAAAAAGTCACCCATATCCACATGACCGATCAGGGCTGCATGTTGCGGGCCTATGATCACCGGATCATCCAGGCTATCGTTTCCTGTCGTGAAGTGAACACCTATATTCCTGCCCTGGCCTACAGTTTCTCTTCCAACCCCACGGAAATCGTGGTGGGACATGAAGAACGTTCAGCGGGTGAATCCAAGTACTCCTTGTACAGTTTGATCCGTCTCAATTTCGATCTGATTACCGGGTTTTCGATCCTTCCCCTCCAGTTCTTTTCCCTGCTGGGTATGGCCCTGTCGGTATTGTCCGCTTTATTCGTCGTTTTTCTGGTTCTACGCCGCCTCATCGTCGGACCTGAAGCCGAGGGGGTCTTCACCCTGTTTGCCATCACCTTTTTCCTGATCGGCATCCTGTTGTTCGGTATTGGTCTATTGGGAGAATATATCGGACGCATCTACCAGCAAGTTCGTGATCGTCCGCGCTTCCTCATCCAGGGTATTCTGGAAGCCCCTTTGCCGCCTGAGGAGACCGGCGATGCCTGATAAAGTCAAAAATCCGGTACGAGTCGTAGTCTTTGCCTACCATTCGGTGGGAGTGCGTTGCCTCGAGGTACTCCATCGTTTCGGAGTCGATATCGCCTTGATCGTGACCCACCCGGATGACCCGGCAGAAAATCGCTGGTTTGACAGCGTGGCCGAATGGGCTGCTCACCAGGGAATCCCTGCCCTCACCCCCCTAAACCCCAATGATCCTGCTCTGGTGGAGCGAATCGCCGCCCTTCATGCAGATTTCTTTTTCTCCTTCTATTATCGCCAGATGCTGGGAGCCGACTTGCTCGCTCTGCCCAAACGCGGTGCCTATAACCTGCACGGCTCGCTTCTGCCCCGGTACCGGGGACGGGTTCCAGTCAACTGGGCGGTCATTTGCGGCGAAACGGAAACCGGTGCCACCCTGCATGTCATGACTCTCAAACCGGACCAAGGAGATATCGTCGCGCAGGAGAAAGTCTCCATTGGTCCAGACGACACGGCTCATGAGGTTTTCTTGCGCGTCATCGAGGCAGGCGAACGAGCCCTTTCTCAAGTGCTTCCAGCGCTGTTGTCAGGGAAAGCGGTCCATCATCGGCAAGATTTGTCCCAAGGAAATTACTGCGGTGGACGCCGCCCCGAAGATGGAAGAATCGACTGGAGCCAACCCGCCCAGACCATCCATAATCTGGTGCGGGGCGTCGCCCCTCCGTATCCCGGAGCCTTCACGCTGGTGGACGGACAGCCCCTGCGCATTCTCAGGACCAGCCTTCATCCCCACCCGGATGCTCTGGCAAAGACTCAGGGTGGAGATGGGCAACCTCTTTACCTGTTGCAGGCAGAATGGCAGAAGCAGGATCTGGACGCAGCCCAATTCAAGAGCGCTTTTCCCCAAGGCTGCGTACCGGGCCCTTGGCCTACAACAAAAAGCCCCTAAAATACGCTTCCCCCCGTTTATAGGAATGAAGGCTTCCCGTATAATGGCGGGATTCTAAAAACAGTCAAAATTTAGACGGCAAATTTTTATATTTGAACAACGGAACCCCCATGAAAAAAATCCTCATCCTTGGCGTCAATGGTTTCATCGGTCACCACCTCAGCCAGCGTATTCTGTCCACGACCGACTGGTCGGTGTACGGGATGGACATGCAGAGCGAACGCGTCAAGGATCTGTTGGACCATCCGCGCTTTCACTTCTTCGAAGGGGATATCACCATCAACAAGGAGTGGATCGAGTACCACATCAAGAAGTGCGACGTGGTACTGCCTCTGGTGGCCATTGCCACCCCCGCCACCTATGTCCAGCAACCCTTGCGGGTTTTTGAACTGGATTTCGAAGCCAATCTGCCCATCGTGCGCAGTTGTGTCAAGTATGGCAAACGAATCCTCTTCCCTTCGACATCGGAAGTCTATGGCATGTGCCGGGATAGCGAATTCGACCCCGACCAATCCGAATTGATTCTGGGACCCATTGAGAAACAGCGTTGGATCTATTCCTGCAGCAAGCAATTGATGGACCGAGTGATCTGGGGTTATGGCATGCAGGAGGGACTGGACTTCACGCTGTTCCGTCCCTTCAACTGGATCGGTTCCGGGCTGGACAGTATCCACACACCCAAGGAAGGCAGTTCACGGGTCATCACCCAATTCTTCGGACATATCGTACGGGGAGAAAATATTCAGTTGGTAGATGGGGGAACCCAGAAACGGGCCTTCACCTACATCGACGATGGCGTCTCTGCGCTCATGAAAATTATCGAAAACCCCCAGGGTGTAGCAACAGGAAAGATCTACAATGTAGGCAATCCAGGCAACAACTATTCAGTCAGGGAACTGGCGCAAATGATGCTGGATCTGGCAATGGAATATCCCGAATACCGTGCCACCGCACAACAGGTCAAACTGGTGGAAACTACCGCCGACACCTATTACGGCAAGGGGTATCAGGATGTCCAGAATCGCGTCCCCAAGATCACCAATACCTGTGAGGAATTGAACTGGGCGCCTGAAGTCGGCATGATGGATGCGCTGCGCCGCATCTATGATGCTTACCGCGGCCAGGTGGCGGAAGCACGTGGATTGGTAGACTGACGTTGATGTCGGCCTCCCCCTGGGTAGGACTGGTCATGGGAAGCCAGTCAGACTGGACGGTAATGGAACAGGCCGCCCAGATGCTGGCCCGTTTCGAAGTTCCCTTCGAGGCACTGGTGATCTCTGCCCATCGCACGCCCGACCGCATGTTTCGCTATGCGGAAGAAGCGCGTGACCGTGGTCTGAACTGCTTGATCGCGGGAGCGGGCGGAGCAGCCCATTTGCCGGGCATGCTGGCCTCCAAGACCACCCTGCCCGTCCTGGGAGTCCCCGTCCCAACGCCCTACTTTCAAGGACAAGACTCTCTTCTGTCCATCGTCCAGATGCCCAAAGGCATTCCAGTGGCCACCTTTGCCGTAGGTGCTGCCGGTGCTGCCAATGCAGCTCTTTTTGCGGTCAGTTTATTGGCCGCGCAACACCCGCATCTGATCGAGTATTTGAACGCCTATCGCGCCGAGTTGGTCGCACAAGTCAGCGCCATGCATCTGCCACCTGCTCCATGAGCCGACGTAACCGGACCCTGGGTTTGCTGGGTGGAGGACAATTGGGGAGAATGTTTACCTCCTCTGCCCGCACCATGGGGTTCGATGTTTGGGTGTTGGACCCTGACCCTGACGCCCCGGCAGCGCATTTTGCCACCCGCCACCTGTGTGCAGCCTTCGATGATGCCATCGCTCTGAAACAACTAGCGGATTCCTGTCGGGCTGTCACCACCGAATTTGAAAACGTACCGGCCGAGACGCTGTCTGCTCTGGCCAGTCAGGTAATTGTCCGGCCAGGGGCACGCGCCGTGTCGATTGTTCAGGACCGCATCCGGGAAAAGACTTTTCTGCGCGATGAAGGATTTCCTGTGGGGGCTTTTGCTCTTGTCCCCAACGGAGAATCCTGTGCCAACGCACTGACCCAGATAAAATTTCCTGCATTGATCAAGACCGCACGGTTTGGATACGATGGAAAAGGTCAGGTTCGCGTGGAGACACCCGAAGAAGCTCGAGAGGTCCTAAGCCAACGCCCCGGTCTCCTGCCCTGCATTCTGGAAGAAATCGTCCCGCTCCGTTTGGAAATATCGGTCATTCTGGCCAGAACGGCCGCCGGTGAAATCGCCTACTGGCCCGTGGCTGAAAATCGCCACCATCAAGGGATTCTGGATATCACCATTGCCCCTGCGCGTATTCGCGACGAATTGGCCAGCCGAGCCCGTAAAATGGCCGGTGAAATTGCAGAACGACTGGAATATGTGGGAGTCATGGCAGTAGAATTCTTTGTAACGGGCATCGATCAGATCCTGGTCAATGAAATTGCACCACGCCCGCACAACAGTGGGCATTACACTCTCGACGCCTGTATCACAAGTCAGTTTGAGCAACAGGTCCGGGTCCTCTGTGATCTTCCCTTGGGCAGTACTGAACAGTTGAAACCCGCCGCCATGATCAATCTGCTGGGAGATTTATGGCAGGAAGGGACGCCTCCCTGGCTCCTGGTTTTTCAGGAACCGGAAGCTAAATTACATCTCTACGGCAAGGAAAAACCTCGACCAGGACGCAAGATGGGACATATCACGGTCTTGGGTCCCAGCGCCAATGAAGCACTGGAACGCGCCCTTCGTCTCAGGAACGCTCTATCCACGACCACCAGTCCATCTGCGTAAAAATCTATACGGCGTCCTCGCCCTGTTCTCCCGTACGTATCCGCATGGCCTGTTCCACATCGATGACGAAGATCTTGCCATCACCAATTTTACCGGTACGAGCAGAATGGATGACTGCCTCCACGGCCTTATCCACCATCCCATCAGTCACGACCACCTCGATCTTGACCTTGGGAAGAAAATCCACGATGTACTCAGCACCTCGGTACAACTCTGTATGGCCTTTCTGACGCCCAAATCCCTTGACCTCGGTAACGGTCAGGCCAGATACGCCGACTTCGGAGAGCGCTTCTCTGACTTCATCGAGTTTGAAGGGTTTGACGATGGCCGTAATCAATTTCATGACACACTCCGATGATTCAGTAACGCGCTTAGTTTAGCAGTCTTTGGCCTACTTTTTTAGAAAATCTCTGGGGCTCGTGCAATTCCATCCCCCATCGTGCATCGTAACAGCATTGCGTTCAAACGCCATGACCGTAGAGAGAGAGAAAAAGAAAAGCCGCCCACAGTGAACTGGGGGCGGCAAAAGACCACTTTAGGAGACTGCTACAACACTTTCGAGAACCGCTGATGGTCCTGATGTAACCAGAGATATTTATCAAAACTCATGGCCATGGGACGCACGAAGAACCACCCGGCTTTACTGACCTCCAGACCCGCCAATGTACGAGTCAAAAGGCCCTCATGTTCAAATTCCTGCAACCGTTCCAGCGCATCCTGGAAATAGGTTGCAAAGTCGATTCCGTAATTCCGCTCAATGGGCTCAAAGACGATCCGCCCCTGACACATCAAGGACATGATGACCTCGCGCCGCAGGAGATCATCAGTCTCCAACGTCAATCCCCGCTCCACGGGGAATTTTCCTGCATCCAGTGCCGCGTAATAGGTCTCCAGAGTTTTGACGGATTGACTGTAGGCCTGCCCCACCTGACTGATGGCGGAAACCCCGAACCCCAATAAATCCGCACCAACATGGGTGTGATACCCCTGAAAGTTTCGTTGCAGGCGTCCGTCCCTTTTGACCTTGGCCAATTGATCTTCGGGCAGGGCAAAATGGTCCATCCCGATATAGTCATAACCATGCGCCATAAAAGCGTGAATCGCCTGATCCATCATCTGCACTTTGGTGGCGGCTGCCGGCAAAGTCTCCGCATCGATACGCCGTTGCGGTTTGAAACGAGCCGGTAAATGGGCATAGGCGTAAAGCGCAATGCGGTCGGGTTGGATGGTCAATACCTGATCCACGGTCTTCCGGAAAGACTCCAGAGTCTGGTAGGGCAACCCATAGATGAGGTCCAGATTGATGGAATCGAATCTCAAACGCCGTACTTCCTCCACCAGCGACTGAACCTGCTCAAAGGGCTGAACACGGTGGACGGCTTTCTGGACGCGAGGATCAAAATCCTGTACTCCAAAACTTACTCGATTGAAACCCAGGGTACGCAAATGTGCCAGCCTCTTCGGCGTGACTGTACGTGGATCTATCTCGATGGAACGTTCCATGTCTGGAAGCAATTCAAAGCGCTGGGCCAACAGACTCATCAGGTGGGTTAGTTCATCATCGTCCAGAAAAGTGGGGGATCCTCCGCCCAGATGCAACTGGGCTACTTGACGGTGACCCGAACCGATCAAGGGCACCACCAGATCCATCTCTTGTTCGAGATAACGAAGATATTCCGAAACCTTACCGTGATCCTTGGTAATGACCTTGTTGCAGGCACAGTAGTAGCAAACAGAGGCACAGAAAGGCAAATGGACATATAGGGAGAAGGGCGTATGACCCGGCGTCCTGGCACGATTTCCCAAGCCATGGGCAAGATGTGCCCCCCACTCATCGGGCATAAAGCGATCTGCCGTCGGGTAAGAGGTATACCGCGGCCCCGGAATATCAAAACGCTCGACCAACCCAGGGGTGACGACGATCTCGGAAGTGAGTTTCATGCGATCCATGAGGGGCATTATCCTCCCTGCATGCCCCTCAGATATTGACAAAAATCAACTTTTTTGATGTTACTCTACGACTACCAGAACCCCAAAAACGCGAACGGCTCGGGTTGACCGAGCCGTAATTCCCCGCCAGACAAGGAAAGCGCCACCGCAAAATTACGCCGCGGTGGCGAAGGTTCGCCGGCGGAGGGGAGCCGGCTAGAGGACAGAGTTAGAAACGGTAGCCAACCCCCACACCCAAGATGTAAGGATCGGGATGGAGTTGAAGAATCGTGCCACCGGTAGAATTATCCAACCCCACATTGACCCAGGTTTTCTTGATATCCGCATTCAGCAGCCAGTGGCTATCCAGTTTGTAGTCTGCGCCCAACTGGACGTCCTCGCCCCAGTTATTCTGTTGCAGTCCGACCGCCCCACCCAACAGCGAGACGTTCATGGTACGCAGGTACATCACACCCGCCCCCACATAAGGGACAAAGTTTCCCATCCCGTCGAAGTGGTATTGCAGGTTCAAGATGGGGGGCAACTCCTGCAATCCGCCGATGTAGTTCCCATTCAGTTGTACCTGATGGCTCAGCGGATAGGAAGCCACCAATTCCGCGGAAATATTGTGGGTAATGAAGTAGGAGACATCGATTTCCGGTTGGGTGCGGTTGGCCACCTTGATCGAATCTGCGCCAATGGCGGTAGCACCAAGATGACCCGCATCATTGCCTTGCTGGGTCTGCACATCCAGCATCCGAACCCTGACGAGCCAGGGACTGGGTTCACCATCATCCGCAAAGGCGCTGGACGCAGCAAATGGACCAGCCATGGCGGTCAAGGCGATGGCCGCCACCAGAGTTTTTTTGGTCGAAAATTTCATTACTCCCCTCCTAAGTACGTTTGTATGACAGGCACGATTTTTATGCAGTTCCTAGCCCTGCGCAGTCATGGTAGCGCAGGACATAAGCGCGCATTCTGACGCAAATCAATCTTGAATGAAACAGTTGGTCACAGGATCGTCACAATTCCGAGGGAAGATGTTGCATTTACACAACAGTCTACTGACTAATGAAAGTGGACATCCTCCCCCACCTCGACGATGAGACCGTCGCCGCTACGCGGAAAGGAAGGGGCTTCCACACCACAAAACTGTCAACTTACGGGCATTGAGCCCGCTGCGTTGACAGTGCTGCTTCATCCCCCTCGTGAACGGAG
>WJXM01000053.1 GCA_019456405.1 Ferrovum sp.
CCATGGCCTGAACCTGTTCCTTGCTGGCATGGCCGTGCCCCACCACGGCCTGTTTGACCTGCAACGCCGTATATTCGTGAACTTCGAGGTCGTGCATGACCGCAGCCGCCAGCAAGGCTCCCCGAGCCTGTCCCAGCAGCAGGGTGGCTTGAGGGTTCACATTGACGAAGACGATTTCAATCGCCATGACCTGCGGTCGATGAAGTTCGATGACACTCTTCAGCCCCGTGTGAAGTACCTTGATACGTGCTGCCAGGGCCGCAGTGGAAGGCGTGGTAATGGTTCCGCTGGCCACATATTCGGGGTCATTCCCTCGCTGAGACAACTCGATGACCCCAAACCCGGTACAACGCAGGCCGGGATCCACACCCAGAATACGCAAGGCCACCATTCACTCGGACAGAACGGCGGTGGTATACACCGCCTGCACATCGTCGAGAGATTCCAGTGCATCGATCAGTTTCTGCATGCGCACCGCTTCATCCCCGGAAAATTCCACCTCGTTCTGGGGTTTCATGGTCACCTCGGCGAATTCCGCCTTGAACCCACTTTTTTCCAGGGCCTGTCGAATGGCGCTGAATTCGTAGGGCGGGGTCACCACTTCCAGACTGTCGTCCTCATGGTGAAGGACATCGTCGGCTCCCGCCTCCAGAGCGGCTTCCATCAACCGGTCTTCATCCGTCCCCGGAGAAAAAAGCATTTGTCCACAGTGCACGAACAGGAAGGACACTGAACCATCCGTGCCCAGATTACCCCCGTACTTGGTAAAGGCGTGGCGCACATCGGCTACGGTGCGGGTCCGGTTATCCGTCAGGCAATCCACCATCACCGCGGCACCGTTGATACCATACCCTTCATAGCGTATTTCTTCATAGTTGACGCCTTCCAGATCACCACTTCCCCGCTTGATGGCGCGTTCGATGGTGTCCTTGGGCATGTTCTGGTCATAGGCCTTGTCCACAGCCAGACGCAGGCGCGGATTGCTCCCGACATCCCCACCGCCCATGCGCGCAGCCACGGTAATTTCCTTGATGAGGCGGGTAAAAACCTTGCCGCGTTTGGCATCAGCGGCGGCTTTCTTGTGTTTGATATTGGCCCATTTGGAATGTCCTGCCACGATGACCCGACCTCTGACTGAATGATGGAAATGGCTCTGATTTTAACACGGTCGATGAGGCCCGGCAGGAGTTGAAAAATGAAACTCTTTGATTCAGGCCAGGTTCGTTATAATGTGCGGTTTCATCCAATGGCATTCCTGCCCCCACAGCGCACCATGTCCACCCCGGAATCTCCCCCCTCTCAATCCCGTTCCAAAGCGGGCGAACGTCGTCAGGAAATCCTGCACATGTTGGCCTCCCTGCTGGAACGCCCCCAACCCGAGAAAATCACCACCGCACTCCTGGCCCGCCATTTGAATGTATCCGAGGCCGCCCTGTACCGTCATTTCGCCAGCAAGGCCAAGATGTACGAGGGCTTGATCGAATTCATCGAACAAACCCTGTTTACCCGGATCAACCGTATCGCCGTCGACCTGCCTTCGGGTCTGGCACAAGTGGAGGCCACCCTGACGTTGCTGCTGGCTTTTTCAGACAAGAATCCGGGCATGACCCGTGTCCTGACGGGGGAAGTCCTGCATCATGAAAACGAACGGCTGCTGGTCCGCATCGCGCAACTCTGTGAGCGATTGGAAGCATCGATTCGCCAAAGTTTGCGCCTCGCCGTCACCCACGGCGACATGTCCAGCGACCGTGCCGTTGCGGTGCAGGCGAATCTGCTGATGAGCGTCGTCATCGGGCGCTGGCATCGGTTCAGTTCCAGCCAGTTCCAGCGGTCGCCTTTGGAACATTGGGATTTGGGGTGGTCGCTTCTGAAACCGCTCGTGCGAATCTGAGGCAGGCCTTGTACCCGGCACTGCCTCCCTCGACAAAAGGAAACGACTGAAAATTACTTGGCGACCTGACGCTCGCGCATTTCTTCGAGTTGTTTGCAATCGATACACAAACTGGCAGTGGGTCTCGCCTGAAGACGATTGATGCCGATTTCCACCCCGCAACTCTCGCAGTAGCCATAATCACCGGCTTCTATTTTGGCGATGGTTTCATCGATCTTTTTGATCAACTTGCGCTCGCGGTCGCGGTTGCGCAATTCCAGCGCCATATCCGATTCCTGACTGGCGCGATCATTGGGATCGGCGAAAACAGTCGCTTCATCCTGCATGGTATGGACCGTTCGGTCGATGTCCTGACCCAATTCCGCCTTCCAACTCTCCAGAAGATGGCGGAAATGGGCCAGTTGCAGGTCATTCATGTACGTTTCTCCCTCTTTCAGGACATAGGGAGAAAATTGTTTCAACGTGGCTTCAACCATGGCAATTCACCGTATCAACATTCCAGACAGACCTCTCGGTCAACTCATCCTATCACGAAGTTCATTCCTCAACCACGGGGGGTTCCAGCAAGGCCTTGAGGCTGAGTCGCAAACGACCTTTTTCATCCGCCTCCAGTACCTTGACCTTCAGTTGCTGCCCTTCCTTGAGATAATCTGCCACGGCATTGACCCGCTCGTGGGCAATCTGGGAAATGTGCAACAATCCGTCCCGTCCAGGAAGAACGCTCACGATCGCACCAAAATCGAGCAACTTCAGAACAATTCCTTCATAGACCTTGCCGACTTCCACCTCGGCCGTGATCTCCTCGATACGCTTCCTGGCCAGGGCCCCAGCTTCCGAAGTCAGGCAGGCAATATTGACCGTACCATCTTCCTGAATATCGATCGTCGTCCCGGTTTCTTCCGTCAAGGCACGAATCACTGCTCCGCCCTTGCCGATCACATCCCGAATTTTTTCCGGATTGATTTTGAGAGTCAGGATGCGCGGCGCAAAACTGGACAACTCTTCACGCACCATGGGCATTGCCTTCTTCATCAACCCCAGAATGTGGATACGCCCTTCGCGCGCTTGCGCCAGTGCCACCTGCATGATCTCTTTGGTGATTCCCGTGATCTTGATGTCCATTTGCAGGGCGGTGACCCCCTGCTCCGTACCGGCCACCTTGAAATCCATATCACCCAGATGGTCTTCATCACCCAGGATATCCGTCAGCACGGCGAAACGATTCCCTTCCTTGATCAAACCCATGGCCACGCCCGCCGTGTGAGCCTTGACCGGAACGCCCGCATCCATCAACGCAAGGGAACCGCCACAAACCGAGGCCATGGAACTGGACCCGTTCGATTCGGTAATTTCGGAGACCACGCGGAGCGTGTAGGAAAATTCTTCCGGCGTAGGCAGGGTTGCCACCAAGGCTCTTTTCGCCAAACGTCCATGGCCGATTTCACGCCGCTTGGGACTGCCGACCCGCCCTGTCTCCCCTGTGGAATAGGGAGGGAAATTGTAATGGAGCATGAAGCGGTCCTTGTACTCTCCCTGGATTGCGTCGATGATCTGTTCATCGCGTCCAGTGCCAAGGGTCGCCACCACCAGAGCCTGGGTCTCTCCACGAGTAAACAGCACAGAACCGTGCGTGCGAGGCAATACCCCCATGCGAATGGTAATGGGGCGAACCGTGCGAGTATCGCGCCCATCGATACGTGGGTCTCCATCCAGAATCTGGTGTCGCACGATACGCGCCTCCAACTCCCCAAAAAGGCTGCGCACCTGATTTTGCCGGTCGGCATCGGCATCGGCGGCAAGCACCC
>WJXM01000054.1 GCA_019456405.1 Ferrovum sp.
GCGTCGTATTTAATCAGGTAGCGGGAGAATACTGTGGCCAGAAACCTGGATGCCAAATGCCGTCAATGTCGCCGTGAAGGGGAGAAACTTTTCCTCAAGGGCGAAAAATGTTTTACAGAAAAATGTGCCATCGAGCGTCGTTCCTATCCGCCCGGACAACATGGACAAAAACAAAATCGTCAATCCGACTATGGTGGTCAGTTGCGCGCCAAGCAGAAGGTCCGGAGAATTTATGGCGTGCTGGAAGGGCAGTTCCGTCTCACCTATAAAGCGGCTGAACGTGCGCGTGGAATTACGGGTGACAACCTTCTGAAATCCCTGGAAAGTCGTCTGGATAATGTGGCTTATCGCATGGGCTTTGGAGCTTCGCGCGTAGAAGCGCGGCAAGTGGTTCGGCACAATGGAATCCTCGTCAATGGCAAGCGCGTGAATATCCCCTCTTATCAGGTTCGTCCTGGGGATCAGGTGCAAGTTGCAGAAAAGTCACGGCAACAGTTGCGCATCAAGGCTTCTGCCGAAGCGGCGGAAGGGAGAGGATTTCCTGAATGGATCGAGGTCGACACCAAAACTCTGAAAGGTGTATACAAGGCACGTCCGGAACGTAGTGAATTGCCGTCCACGATCAACGAGTCCCTGATTGTGGAACTGTACTCCAAATAATCGGGAGTAATGAACCTGAGATCGATTATCAAGGACAAATGATGCAAGAAGATACATTGACTGCAAATTTTTTGAAACCACGTTCTATCGAAGTTCAGAACATCCATCCAAATCATGCCAAGGTTTTGATGGAGCCCTTTGAGAGAGGGTATGGTCATACCTTGGGGAATGCGTTGCGGCGCATCCTCCTTTCTTCCATGCCTGGCTTTGCACCGGTGGAAGTCAAGATTTCCAATGTGGTCCATGAGTATTCCACAGTGGATGGCGTTCAGGAAGATGTGGTTGATCTGTTGCTGAACCTCAAGGGAGTTGTTCTAAAACTTCATCAGCATGATGATGCTGTTTTGACACTGAGTAAGGTTGGCCCTTGCGTGGTGACCGCTGCGGACTTCGACCCTCAGCACCAGGTCGAGATCATCAATCCGGGACATATCATTGCCCATCTCACAGCGGGTGGAAAACTGGAGATGCAGGTCAAGGTGTCCAAAGGTTATGGTTACGAGCCTGCCTCTCTTCGTCCGGATGATGACGAAACCCATGCGGTCAGCGGCATCCAGTTGGATGCCTCCTACAGCCCGGTTCGGCGCGTCAGTTATGCCGTGGAAAGTGCTCGTGTGGAACAACGAACTGACCTAGATCGTCTGGTGATGGACATTGAAACCAATGGCGCCATTGAACCCGAGGAAGCCGTACGTTTTGCTGCCCGTGTACTGATGGAGCAATTATCGGTTTTTGCAGATTTGCAAGGGACGCCGGTATCCAACGAGACCCTGCGCATCCCACAGGTGGATCCCATTCTCCTGCAACCCGTCGATGATCTTGAACTGACGGTTCGTTCTGCCAATTGCCTCAAGGCGGAAAATATTTATTACATTGGCGATTTGATTCAAAGAACTGAAACCGAATTGCTCAAAACGCCGAATCTTGGTCGCAAATCACTGAATGAAATAAAGGAAGTATTGGCAACCAAAAGTTTGACCCTGGGAATGAAGTTGGAAAACTGGCCTCCCGCAGGTTTGGAACGTCGTTAACCCAAACGTTTTTTATAAGCGCCTGATGGCGCAGTACCTATAAATGACTGAAATCATGAGGATCATTAAATGCGTCACCGTTTAAGCAATCGCAAACTTAATCGTACCACCAGCCATCGTTTGGCCATGTTGCGTAATATGTCCAATTCCTTGCTGCGCCATGAGGCGATCAAGACCACGCTGCCAAAGGCCAAAGAATTGCGTCGTGTGGTGGAACCCCTGATCACTTTGGGCAAGGAACCTACTTTGGCCAATCACCGCCTCGCCTTTGCCCGATTGCGGGATCGCGAAATGGTCATGAAACTCTTCAATGAGTTGGGACCCCGTTATCAGGCACGGCCAGGTGGTTATGTCCGGATTCTCAAGTTCGGATTCCGTCAGGGTGACAATGCACCCATGGCTTTTGTGGAGTTGGTGGACCGGCCTGACGTTGAAGTGATCGAGGAAGATAACGAATAACAACGCGTTTTGATTGGAAATTTATCGTAACAAAAAGCCTGCATCCGCAGGCTTTTTGTTAATCGCTGGTCTTTGCTATGCGTCGGCATAGGTCGACATCGACCCAACCCACAGGAGGTAAAGCACCTTGGTGCAGTGTGTAGGGCTGATGCGGTTCCCCCAGATCTGACAGTACGGCTTCTGCTCCGGAGAAGTCCTGCCCCCGTGTGTATTCGTTGATCGTTACAAGAGTGGGTAGTCCCGCAGCGCGAGCCGAGCGCAAACCATTCTCCGAATCCTCGAAGGCCAGACCCTCCTGTGCAGAGATGCCCAGTGCGTCGAGTGTCCACAAATAGATATCCGGAGCAGGTTTTTTTGCGGAAACGATGTCTCCGGCAGCGATGATCTTGAACCAACCAATGCTTTCCGGTCCCAGAGTGGCGGAGAGAAGCGAGGTAACATTCTCTGGTGTGGTGGTGGTGGCGATGGCCAGGGTCAAACCCGCCTGGCGGGCCTCGTTGAGCAGTCGCAGGACTCCGGGACGAAGAGGGATCGCCCCCTTGTCAAGCAAGGCCATATAGTGACGGGTTTTGGATTGGTGCAGTTGAACCACCAACGCATCAAAATGTGTGTCTGAGAGTTGTTCTGGGTGATAGCGGTCGACATAATGACGAATCCTTTCTTTTCCCCCGGTGACCGCCAATAGTTCCCCATACAACGGCACTGTCCACTCCCAGTCCAATCCGAATTCCTTGAAAGCCAGATTGAACGAAGGGCGATGCCCATCCCGTTCCGTATCCGCCAAGGTTCCATCCACATCAAAAATCAGCGTTGTCAAACTCATCATTTATTCTCGATAATCCATGTTACAAAAGTTTGTTGAAAAAAACGCAAAGGTACCGTATTTGGATTTGATTCATTTACGATATGAGCAGGACGAGAGAGCCGGAGACGATGAGGACAATACCCAGAATTCCATGCCAATTCAATCGTTCACCCAAAAGCAGAACGCCAAAGAGCAAGGCGAAGACGACGCTCAATTTATCCAGGGGAGCCACTCCGGAGAGGGGCCCCAATTGTAAGGCGCGGTAGTAACACAGCCAGGACAGTCCGGTGGCGACACCCGAAAGGATCAGAAAGATCCAGGTATGGAACGAGAGGGTGGAAAAACGTTGCCATTCGTCCCGCATGGAGAGAATTCCTCCCGTGAGCGCCAGAATGATCAGGGTGCGGATGAAGGTGGCAAAATTCGAAGGGATACCCGTTACCCCCAGCTTTCCGAAGAGGGCGGTCAATCCGGCAAAAAAAGCCGAGCCGAGGGCAAACAGTGCCCAGGCAGGAATGGCTTTCATGGCAGGGTGCCGTATTCCACGGGCATTGTGACGTACAGGAGGGGAAGGTTGGCCTCCCTGATGACGCTCAGAAACTGCTCGGATTGTTCCGTACTGACGACGAATACCACTTCCACGGGTAAGTCATTGGCCAGTTCAAAGAAGTGATCTTCATGCAGAACGCCGTGACGTCCATATCCTGCGATGGACTTGAAGACGGATCCGCCCTGAATGCCCAGTGAACGTGCTTGTTCAAGCAACCATTCGTAGGCAAGCAGGTGACGATGGTGGCGGTTTTCATGCAGGTAGAATTTTAGATAGGTGCCCTTCATGACAAGGAAACTCCAAAGTGATTGGATCAGGCTTTACCGAGGGATTTGAGTAGACCATAACTGGCCATGCCCAGGAGAGTCATCAACAATGAGCCTCCGAGGTGCACGACAATGTGGGTCAAGGCCCAGAGGTACTGGGTGCGAGAAAAGAGGGTCACGGATTCGGCAGAAAAGGTCGAAAAAGTGGTCAACCCGCCCATGAATCCTGTAATGATGAACAGGCGGGCTTCGGGGGGGAGACCGGCATGGTCGGTAAAATAGGAAACCGCCAATCCCACCAGATACCCGCCGATCAGATTGGCTGCCAAGGTTCCCAAGGGAAGGGTCGGAATCAATGGATTGAGCAGAATACCCAACCACCAACGTAACCAGGCGCCCAAGGCAGCACCCACACCCACCGCAAGAAATCCATACCCTCCCATCTCTCTTTCCACCCGCCCTTTAGATTTTTATCACGCATACATCCTACCACAGGGCCGAGAATGGGAGGTTGAGGGGCTTATTCCGGGTTTCTGGAATGGGAGAGATGCGGGAGAAGGTATTTTCCGGTCATGCTATGTGGATTCTGTGCCACCATTTCCGGCGTACCTTGAGCCACGATTTTCCCGCCTCCATTTCCGCCCTCCGGGCCCATATCGATGATCCAGTCAGCAGTTTTGATGACGTCCAGATTATGCTCGATGACGATGACCGTATTTCCCTGGTCGCGCAGGCGATGCAGGACCTTGAGAAGCAGGTCGATGTCATGGAAATGCAAACCGGTAGTGGGCTCATCCAGAATGAAGAGGGTGCGTCCTGTATCCCGCTTGGACAGTTCAAGCGACAGTTTGACGCGTTGGGCTTCTCCTCCCGACAGGGTAGTGGCGGCTTGTCCCAGGGTGATATAACCCAATCCCACATCCAGGAGAGTCTTTAATTTACGCGCCAGGATCGGGACGGCATTGAAGAATTCATGGGCCTTTTCCACGGTCAATCCCAATATCTGGTGAATGTTCAGACTGCGGTAGTGGATATCAAGGGTTTCGCGGTTATAACGTTTGCCATGGCAGATGTCACAAGGCACGAAAACATCGGGCAGAAAATGCATTTCCACCTTGATCAACCCATCGCCCTGACAGGCTTCGCACCGTCCTCCCTTGACGTTGAAAGAAAATCGTCCCGGCCCGTAGCCCCGTTCCCGGGATTGAGGCAATTCGGCAAATAATTCGCGGATAGGCGTGAAGAGTCCGGTATAGGTGGCGGGGTTGGAGCGAGGGGTGCGACCGATGGGGCTTTGATCTACGTTGATGACCTTGTCAAAAAAATCGAGCCCGATGATTTCATCATGAGGTGCCGGGTCCTGAGCACTGCCATAGAAATGACGGGCTGCAGCGGCCTGCAGGGTATCGTTGATGAGTGTGGATTTGCCCGATCCGGAGACTCCGGTGATGCAGATCAGCAGGCCGACGGGCAGATGCACGGTCACATCTTGCAGGTTATTGCCCCGAGCGCCGCATAAGGTCAATTGGCGCGCTGGGTCGGGGGCATGGCGCTGAACCGGCAGGGGGATGGCGCGTTGTCCTGAAAGATACTGGCCCGTCAAGGAATCCGGGTGTTTGAGAATATCCGCCGGTGGACCGGCAACAATGACGTATCCGCCATGTTCCCCTGCCCCGGGTCCCATGTCCACTACAAAATCCGCGCTACGGATAGCATCTTCGTCGTGCTCTACCACCAAAACCGAATTTCCGAGATCACGCAGGCGCTGCAAGGTTTCCAGAAGGCGCTGGTTATCCCGTTGGTGCAATCCGATGGAGGGTTCATCCAGGACATACATGACGCCCGTCAGTCCGGATCCGATCTGGGAGGCCAGGCGGATTCGCTGAGCCTCGCCTCCGGACAGGGTATCTGCGGACCGGTCGAGTTGCAGATACTCCAGGCCGACATTGTTGAGAAACTGGAGACGTGCAATGATTTCCTTGAGAATTTTTTCTGAAATAGCCTGTTTTTGTCCGGTCAGTTGCATCCCTTGAAATACGGCTTCAGCCTGTTTGAGGGGCAGGGCATTGAGCGCTTGCAGGGTATGCCCGGCAACCCGTACAAAACGCGCTTCACGCCGCAGACGCGCTCCCAGGCACTGAGGACAAGGTTTTTGAGCGCGTAGACGCGCCAGTTCTTCGCGTACCAAAGTGGAGTCGGTTTCCCGGTAGCGCCGCTCGAGACTGGGGATGATGCCTTCGAAGGGGGATGCACGCTGGGTTTGAACGCCGCGCACGCCCAGGGAATGGAAGGTGATTTTTTCTTTTCCCGAGCCATGCAGCAGTATTTCCTGAATGGCGGGGCTCAAGGTTTCATAGGCGTGTTCGAGGTCGAAATCGTAGTGGGCGGCCAAATCGCAGAGCATCTGAAAGTAGAATTGATTGCGACGGTCCCAACCCTTGATGGCCCCTGCTGCCAGGCTCAGGGAGGGAAAGGCCACGACCCGTTTGGGATCAAAAAAACTCACGGAACCCAGTCCATCGCAATGCGGACAAGCCCCCATGGGATTGTTGAAGGAGAACAGACGGGGTTCCAGTTCTGCCAGTCCGGCATTACAGACGGGGCAGGCAAAACGAGAGGAGAAGGTGAGTGTGGCCGCACTGTCCATGTCCACGACCAAGGCTCGACCATCGGCGTGACGCAGGGCTGTTTCAAAGGATTCGGCCAGGCGTTGACGTGCATCCGGGCGGACCTTGAGACGATCGACGACGATATCCAGACTGTGCTTGCGATTTTTGTCGAGGGAAGGGAGCGCGTCGATGTCCAGAATTTCACCGTCCACGCGCAGACGCACAAACCCCTGAGCCCGCAGTTCATCAATGAGTTCTGTCTGCTGTCCCTTGCGCTCAGTCACCAGGGGAGCGAGAATCATGATTCTGGCTTCGGGGGGAAGCGCCAGCACGGCATCCACCATCTGAGATACGGTCTGGGCGGCCAGAGGCAGGTCATGGTCGGGACAATGAGGCTCGCCTACCCGAGCGAAGAGTAAACGCAAGTAATCGTGGATTTCGGTTACCGTTCCCACCGTGGAACGCGGGTTATGGCTGGTGGCTTTTTGCTCAATGGCAATGGCAGGGGAAAGACCCTCGATCAGGTCTACATCGGGTTTTTCCATCATCTGCAGGAACTGGCGCGCATAGGCCGAGAGGGACTCGACATAGCGTCGCTGGCCTTCTGCATAGAGCGTGTCGAAAGCCAGCGACGATTTGCCGGAGCCGGAAAGACCGGTGATGACCACCAACTGATGCTTGGGCAGATCGAGGTCGATGTTCTTGAGGTTGTGGGTGCGAGCACCCCGGATGCGTAACAGATCTTGTGTCACAGTGGGCAGGTTCGAAGATGAAAGGAAAAGAGGGGGTGTCCTCAGGGGGGCACGGTGCAAATAGAGAACCAGTACGCAAGAATACACACGCGCAAGTATATATACGTGCAAGATGCTAATATACGCCAAGTTTTCCTTTTTTTCAGATAACCTTCCATGAGAAAGAAATCTAATATGACGCCTACGGAAAGGCGTGCCAGTCTGAGTTTGGCCGGTATTTTCGGCCTTCGGATGCTGGGCATGTTTATTATCCTGCCGGTTTTTGCTCTGTATGCCGTCCAATTACCGGGGGGGGGGAACAAAACCTTGGTGGGACTGGCTTTGGGTATTTATGGATTGACGCAGGCCCTGCTCCAAATTCCGCTGGGCTGGCTATCGGACCGGATTGGGCGCAAGCCGGTGATTATGGGGGGGTTATTGGTGTTTGCAATGGGTAGTTTCGTGGCGGCTGGCGCACATACCCTGGATGGCGTGATCGTGGGGCGGGCCATTCAAGGATCGGGGGCCATTGCGGCCGCATTGATTGCGCTGACGGCGGACTTGACCCGTCCAGAAAACCGCACGCCCGCCATGGCCATGATCGGGGTGACCATCGGACTCGCCTTTACGGCCTCCATGGCACTTTCGCCCATACTCTATCCCGTGATAGGGGTTCCGGGATTGTTTGTTTTGACTGGACTGCTGGCCCTCACGGCCATTGCGGTGACTCGCTGGGCTGTACCCAACCCGCCGAACCTGGTGGCGATGGATCGGGTCTCATTTGGTGCCGTCCTGTCGAATGTGGAATTATTGCGGTTGAATCTGGGGATTTTTGTCCTTCATGCATCCCTGATGGCGACTTTTATGGTGGTGCCTGCGGCTTTGGTGCAAGGGGGATTGGCTCAACCGGACCATTGGAAATTTTATATCCCGGTCATGATCATTTCATTCATTCTGATGGTTCCTCCTGTGGCCTTCGCCCATGGCAAGTGGCGCAAGCAGGTGTTTCTGGGGGCTCTCGTGGTGGTTCTGCTGTCTCATTTCCTGATGCATTTTGCACTGGGTAAAGTGTGGGGCACGGCCATTGCCCTGACCGTCTTTTTTACCGGGTTCAATGTGCTGGAGGCCAGTTTACCTTCGCTGGTGACACTGGTGGCTCCTCCCAACGCAAAGGGAACGGCCACTGGGGTATACAGCACGACTCAGTTTCTTGGCACTTTTAGTGGTGCAACTTTCGCCGGTATGCTGACCCAGCATTTTGGCTCGGGAGTGGTTCCCCTCTTTACGGCAGGCATCACCTTTCTCTGGCTGGTGGTGGCTTGGCCCATGAACGTCAACAAGCCAGTGGCACCCTGAAGGAGGAGTTTTTGATGGCATCGGTCAATAAAGTAATTTTGGTGGGAAATTTGGGGCGCGATCCAGAGGTCCGTTACCTGCCCGATGGCAGCGCCATTGCCAACATCAGTGTGGCCACGACAGATACATGGAAAGATAAAGCCGGCACCAAGCAAGAAAAAACAGAATGGCATCGCGTATCCTTCTTCGGTAAAACGGCCGAGATTGCGGCTCAATACCTGAAGAAAGGCAGTCAGGTTTATCTGGAAGGGCGGATTCAGACGCGCAAATGGCAGGACAAGGAAACCGGGCAGGATCGCTATTCTACGGAAATTGTGGGCGACCGCATGCAAATGTTGGGTGGGCGCACGGGTGCCGGAGGTGATGTGGACTTCCCATCGCAGGATTCCGGTGGTGAAGGGGGATTCGGAGGAGCCCCCTCCACAGGCAAGCCGGGGGGTAAAGGAGGGAGCAATGCCGGAGGATTTGATAACTTTCCCGATGACGTCCCTTTTTAAAATACACCTGCGATAGAAAGTGTAAAGTTATAACTCAGAGCCCTGTAAAAACAGGGCTCTTTTCCATCGTAGACATTATTCGCGGATGGCCTATGGAAAAGCTGACATGGGAAGGTATTTGCGAAGCAAGCATGGGCTCAAAGAACACGCATCAACTACATTCTGCCTGCCCGATCACTTTTTTCACGGTATCCGGTTGCTTGTCCGGAGGGTACTTGTATTTGGTCAGCAGAACTTTGACCAGTAGTCGCATCCGGGCACGAGCGGCTTCCCGCTTCTGCCAGTCTATGGTGACCGACTTTCGGAGTTTGTTCGAAGATCATGCCACGAACCCGAAGGGGTGGAGCACTGAGGTTTTTGGCAAAGTCGGACCACTCGATAGAGGAAAATCCGGCCCCCGGCCAAGATTCGTGGGAGACGCGTGATGTCCATTTGTCTCCCGGCCTATTTGACGGCGCGTTCCGCAGACGAGTGCATCGTGGCATGCCAAAAACTCGTGATAGCGACAACTGATGTAGTCGTAGATGCCTGCCGGTTGTGTTTTGTTGATCCTTTTGGCATGGCGCTACTGGGTGCCACATTTCACGCGATCAGGCAGCAGGGCAGAGCCGTTCAAATTTGCGGACTCGGCGCGGAAATGGCTGGCTATCTCAAACGTATGGATATGTTCGAGGGCGTGGAGTTGGTGGATTGTGCGCCGATACAAACGCAACGCCAAAACCGTGGCGATTCCCTTGTGGAATTGACGCGGCTCTGTGCTCGGCGCGATGTGGATGAGGCATCCTTCCGCCTGGCTCATGCAGTAGCCGGGCATATACCGGGCGTTAATCCTGACGAGCCGCCCGATGAAATGACCGGCTACACTGCATTTGAACGTCTTGTCGAGCCTGTACAGTATGCGCTCAGTGAATTGCTGGAAAATGCCTTGACCCATGCACGGGGGCGTCTGGTCATTGTAAGCGGTGATGCAATTCATGATACTTCAGGGAGAAGCCGTCCGCTGACAGGGGACGCATTCTGGCAGGGAGTGGCGATTGCCATGGAATGCCGCCGTGATCGCCTTCCCGTGATACGTTTCAGGGATCTTTTGCCACCGTTGGATGCTCAACCTGCGCGTAGGCTCAGATTCGAATAGGATGAAAAAGTCCTTGGATATATCGATAAAATTGGGGTACGATGGCAGAACCATGATAAGCCGCTCCAGTATTTCTCTGAATAAGTATGCACACGGTCATTTGATCGGTGCGCGTATCGCCGCATCCTCGCTGCGGGAGCAGGTGGAGGTTGCGCTTGCGCAAGGGCACGAGGTCGTTTTCGATTTCTCGGGAGTTGATGCGACGCAGTCGTTTATCGATGAACTGATTGGTGTCCTGATTCTCGGTTATGGTCCGGAAATACTTGACCGTTTGGTGTTCAAGTCTTGTTCCGACAATGCAAGGGCCGTCATCGAGTTCGTCGCGGCGGACCGCTGTGACCAGTACGTTAGAGCTCACTCGCATTAAATCCGGGCTTATGGTCTGTGCCAATCTCGAAGTCATGGCCATCATCGAGTAGCGTCAATCGCGTCAGTGACTGTAAACGCTTGGATCAAAAATACCGAGTTGATTGTGCAAGCAGTGCTTGCCCAAGTCTGAAGTTCTGACTAAACATTGCTTATGACCGCGCCGCTGGATGAATCAAATCCATTCCGCGAAAGGTGGAGCAGCGCTGAAATACTGCCGCCGTCGGTTCCACCTTCTTCTGGTGACAGAACTTTGCCGCCAACTTCGCCAGTCCCTTGATGTCCCGTCCGGTTGCGGCCGGGAACATTTCCACCAACTCGTCTATCAGTACCGCATCGACGTTCAGTTCAAATTGATCCACCATCACTTGCCAAATTTTGCGCCGGGCATCGCTTTGTGGTGGGTAGAATTTGATCATGGCGATGCAACGGGAAATGATTGCTTCGTCGATGTCATCCACGCGGTTAGTGGTCAGAAACAGCAGGCCGTTGAAATATTCCAGAACACGCAGGAACACCCCAACCACCGCATTCATCGTGATATTATCGTCGCGACGCTTGATGTAGACATCCGCTTCGTCTATCAGCATGACTGCGCCCCAACGCTGAGCCCGGGTCAACACGTCTTTGAGTGCCGTCTCCATCGCGGCCACATTCAATCCCAGTTGCCCCGAGTGCACGCGGTACAGCGGCCGCTTGATGATTTCGGAATAGACTTCGGCGGTCAGCGTTTTTCCGACGCCCGCCGGACCGGCGCACAGTACCGTGGTGCCGCCCGATTTTCCAGCCACGATATCATCCATCAAGACATCCATCTCAGCGGTCAGAATGTCGATGAGGTCGGTCTGTTCCTGCGGTAGTATCAGTTTCTGCTTCAGGGCCGGTTGATATTGATAGGGGGTCATATCATCGACGTGCACCCATAAGTAATGGTGCAGTTCCAGGTGGAACATGAGAATGTACGCGTGAACCGGGAGTTGGGAGAACAACCCCTTCGGTATCGCAGCTTGCGATTCTTTGACTTCATTCTCGGCATCGTAGCGATTGCTCTTGGCCGATTTGCTCAGATACTGGCCCAGGATATCTCCCGTCACCTCCAGGGTAGAAGTGCGCGAAGTCAGGATGCTCTCGTCGTTTACCAAGCGGGCAGTGCCGCCTCCAGTCGACAACACCACCACATCTTTACGCGACCAGTCGGTATTGCGATGTGATGAATTCGGATCCTCGGTAAAAAAGCCAGTGCCTCGACCGGAAAACTGTGCCCCATATTGGGCGCGCCAATCGAAGTAGCGCGCCACGGTTTCATCGTAAACACGGATGAGTTCGGGCGTCTCCTTCAGGAAACCTTTGGCAGCAAAGATTTCTGGAATCGTTTTCTTGTCGATATCGTTCGCATCGATCCTGAAAGTGGTCACCGTGATGGTACCCTTGGCGTTGGCCTTCAATTCAACGAACACTTTTCCGGTTTCATCGTTCGACGATGGCGTATAGTCCAGCCGTGTAACGACATAGGGCAGGGGCTTGCCGGAAACATTCGCGGTGAACAACCAGCCGCGGATCGCATTTGTCGTCAGGTAGCGTGCAATGGCCGGTACGACCATTTCCAGTGCTTCAGCCTCGAACCGGACACCATCGTCGTTCATGACTTCTTGTAGCGTGGCAAGTTGGGCAGCGCGGGCACTCATCTCCGGTCCCGCCGCTTGATAGAGACCCCTCAGGTAACCGAGTTCGGCATTCGACAGTTGATCGAACTGCACCTCGGCTTTATTGCCAAAGCGAAGTTGCTCCTTCAGCGGCGCTAGTCCAGGGAACGTATCGACCATTGCATCCAGGTATGATCGTTCGATTTGAAGTTTCATGCGTTATCTCCAATACTCATTCCAGTGATCCCTCCAAGATCTCCAGTGCACCCAGTTGTCCGCGCAATGCTACGCGGCGCGCCCATACTGAAGGATTTATCGCATTTACGGCAGGAGTGCGGCGTCACACGGAAAAAAGTTCGTGTGGCCAAGGACATCATGTCAGCGATAACCCTCTTCCCGCAACACCCGCTGGACCACCGGGCGCGTTAGCATGCGCTGGTAATGTGCGCGACAGTTCGCAGGTAGATCGATCTTGATTTTATCGGCCCAGAACTCGACATAGAACAGCGCTGCATCGGCGATGGAAAAGTTGCCTGCGATATACGCCTTGCCATCCAGTGCATCGTTCATCAGTGCAAAGCCCTTCACAACGATCTCCCGTCCGCGCGCTTTCACTGTCTCATGGTCGGCTTCGTTCGGCGTGAAGCCGGTTGTGGTGAAAATACGTGCAAACCCCTGCCCGTGGATCGTGCCGACGACATAGTCCATGGTTTCTATCACGCTTGCCTCGCCATCGGGATCGTCTGGCAGCAACTTCGCTTTCGGATGAGTGCGCGCAAGCCACCAGGCAATCGCCTGGAACTCGGTCAACGTTGACCCGTCATCGCGCACCAGCAGGGGAATGGTGGATTTTGGATTGAGTGCGACATAGTCGGCTTTGTATTGATCGCCCGCTGGCAAGTTCACGATGTAGGCTTCGAACGGCTTGTCGAGTTCCTCCAACAGAATATGAATACCAGTCGAGCAGGAACCGGGGGTCATGTAAAGTTTCATGTGCGGTCTTGCTCAGGAGCGCAGCCGCTCAGAGGGGCTGTGGAAGATTTCACCAGTAGTTCGAGGGTGCTATTGCAGTCCATGCGCCGGTGGTCGTAGATTGGCATGGGGTTTCCTTGTAAGGTTTCAGACTGAAAATGCTTTGTCTAACAACTGATGCAAGAAATATGCCCATCGAAGGAGTGCGCTACGCTATCAGAAGATTCCCTCTCCTACAGGGGCAAGGACTGCAGTCAGTTCCATAAGACTTGGTTAGACTGCAGGCGTGGGAGTGAATAAGGCGCGGGCGGCATTCAGTGCTGCTTCGAAAGCAGGCCGGCGATAATCCCAGATCGTGTCTTCGGGAGGAGGATGCAGGACCATGGTGGCATTAGCCTCAAACAGCAAGACATTTCCCTCGTGGTCGAGGGTGAAGTCCATGCCGCCGTAGTCCAGTCCCAGACGGAGTTGAAGGGCTTCAAGGGCACTGACTGCCGAACTTCCGAGAAAAGCCCGGTAGTCTTCCAGAAAGGCCTGCTCCTCCTCCCGAAAGTCGGGGCGGGTGGTCATCTCCGCGCTGAAGTAATGCACCTTCCACTGGGAGGACAGCGCGAGGTGGATGGGGTAGAGGTTCCCGCCCAGAGTCATGATCCGGAACTTTCGGTAGATCCCATCCTGGCCTTGGGTGGGCAGGCAGTCGAGAACCAGCAGGGAAGAACCGGGCAGACGTTCCAGCAGAACGGGCAGATCATCGGCCCGTTCTGCGCGTTCAAAATATTGTCCACCATGAAAACCGGGTGCCCTCAGCAAGAGAGGGAAGTGGTACCCCTGATCCAGTAGCCAGTGTTCCAGACGATGGGCGGATTCCCGACAGGAGGCATCTTGAGGGGAGCGCTGGAACTCTACCGTGCGTGCATTTCTCAGATGCGGGATCCCCTCGCTCAACTGAACCAGCCGGGTCCGGGCAGTGGCCCGAACACGTTGCGGATCATTGCATGCCGGTATCTGCAGTGCGCACTGTGGCCAGCGTTGGAGCGCGCGGGTCAGGGCATCCGGGCAGCGGTCGGCATCACCCACTGCATTGAAGAGGAGATCGTGGGGAGGGAGCGGCGCATTTTCTGGAAAAAATTCCAGGGCCAGAATCCGGGTATGGTGGCGCTGGCGGTCCAACAGCGGTTGCCAGGGAATATTGCCATCGGCGGCTGAGGCCAGGATCAGCAAGGTGGGCAATGCACTGCCCTGCCCTGGTAGAAAAATTTCTGGTTCTGGCCCGTAACCCAACTGGCGATGGACTTCCGCTCTGTTTTCCTGGCCCAGGCGGCTGGCGCTGGTCGCCAGTCCGCGGTGGGCATCGAGTAAGTCAGGGCGCACCTTTAGAACCTGTTCGAACAGGCAGGCAGCTTCCTCGTTTTCCTGTTGGCTCAGCGCCACGTGGGCCAGATTGAGCAAAGCACCGGGATGTTGTGGATCGAGGGCAAGCGCGGCATGGAAAGCGGTCTTGGCGGCCTCGAGATGCTCGGTGCTCACCAGGCCAGTGCCCAGATTGACCCAAGCCCCCAGATGGGTGGGGTCAAGGGTCAATACGGCCAGATACTGGTCACGGGCCAGGAGAAGGGATTCGCGGGTCCCCGGCCGAGCCAGAAAATTGGCCCAGTTGAAGCGTAGGCCCGGGCTGTCCGGTGCCAACCGAATCGCCGCTTCATGATGCTGGCGCGCTTCGTTTTCCTGCCCCAAACGTTCCTCGGCCAAAGCCAGATTGGCCAGTATCAGGGGATGAGGGTGATGCGTCTCCAAGGTTCGGAGGGCTTCATGGGCAAGGTGCCACAGGCCTGACTGGAGGAGGGAGAGCGCAGCATGAAACCGAACCTCTTCCTCTTCCGTCAGGGGGGGCATTTAGCGCACTTTGATATGCAGTTCACGCAATTGCTGCTCAGAGACCTTGCTGGGCGCCTGGGTCAGCAGACATTGAGCCCGCTGGGTCTTGGGAAAGGCGATGACATCACGGATATGTTCTGCGCCGGTCATCATGGCGACCAGGCGATCAAAGCCGAAGGCAATTCCGCCGTGAGGCGGGGCGCCGTACTGGAGGGCGTCGAGGAGGAAGCCAAATTTGGCCTGTGCTTCTTCAGGGCCGATATTGAGGGCGCTGAAGACTTTGGATTGGATATCGGCGCGATGAATCCGTACGGATCCTCCGCCGATTTCCCAGCCATTGAGTACCATGTCATAGGCTTGAGCCAGCGCTTGGGAGGGGTCGTTGTCGAGAAAGGCTTCGTGGCCGCCCCTAGGGGCAGTGAAGGGGTGATGCAAGGCAACCCAGCGCTGACTGTCATCGTCAAATTCAAACATGGGAAAGTCCACGACCCACAGAGGCTTCCAGCCGCCCGTGGAGAATCCGCGCTCATGTCCCAACTTGACGCGCAGGGCACCCAGGGCATCGTTCACCACCTTGGCGCGGTCGGCGCCAAAGAAGATCAGGTCATCATTTTCTGCGCCGGTGCGTTCCAGAATCAGGCGCAGGGTGGATTCATCCAGGAATTTGACGATTGGAGATTGCAGGCCCTGGTCGTTGGGTTGGGTGCGGTCATTGACTTTAATGTAGGCCAACCCCTTCGCGCCATAAATCTTGACAAAGGTTGTGTAGTCGTCGATTTCCTTGCGCGTCAGGGAACCTCCTCCGGGAATGCGCAGGGCGGCAACCCGTCCGTCCTTCAGATCGGCAGCGGCGCGGAATACCTTGAAATCCACCTGCTTCATGGCATCGGTCAACTCGGTGAATTCGAGGGGGATGCGCAGGTCAGGTTTGTCCGAGCCATAACGGTGCATGGCTTCGGCCCAGGTCAGACGGGGGAATGGGTCGCCCAGATCCGCATGGATGGTGGTCTGAAAGAGGTGGCGGGCCAATCCTTCCATCATCTCCATGATTTCAGGCGCGGTAAGGAAGGAAGTTTCGATATCGATCTGGGTGAATTCCGGTTGACGATCAGCCCGCAGATCTTCGTCGCGAAAACATTTGGTGATCTGATAATAACGGTCGAAACCGGAGACCATCAGCAGTTGTTTGAACAGTTGGGGTGATTGGGGCAAGGCATAGAATTCGCCATGATGAACACGGCTCGGTACCAGATAATCCCGTGCCCCTTCCGGTGTGGATTTGGTCAGCATGGGGGTTTCGATGTCGATGAACCCAAGATCGTCCAGATAACGGCGCACAGCCATGGCAACTCGATAGCGCAACTGGAAGTTCTGTTGCATTACCGGGCGGCGTAGGTCGAGGTAGCGGTATTCGAGGCGTACTTGTTCGGATAGATTGTCGTCATCCAGCATGAAGGGGGGAGTAAGCGATGGATTCAGGACCTCCAGTTGGTGGGCCACGACCTCGATTTCTCCACTCTTCAAATGCTCGTTGCGGGTGCCTTCTGGACGCAGTCGGACCTGCCCGGATACCTTCAGGACGAATTCGTTACGGATGCCGCAAGCAGCGGCGAAGGTGGCTGCATCCTCTGGATTGGCAACGATCTGGACCAACCCTGCGCGGTCGCGCAGATCGATGAAGATGACCCCTCCATGATCGCGACGGCGGTGGGCCCAGCCAAACAGGGTGACGGTATGATCCAGATAGCGGCGGTCAATCAGACCGCAATAGTCAGTACGCATGAACAGAAAGTCTCAAGTGATGGAACGGGACAAACGACAACATTATATAGTCTTCGAGGGCTGTTTCTGACGGGGCTCCACGACTCCCATGGAGATGATGTGTTTGAGCGCATCATCCACTGAAATGTCCAACTCGATGACTGCCCGACAAGGGACCATGAGAAAGAAGCCGGAAGTGGGATTGGGTGTGGTCGGTACATACACGTTCAGGTGAGGTTCGCCCAGATGTGTCGCTACCAGTCCCTGCGGAATTCCCGTCTGAAACGCCAGGGTCCAGCTGTCGGCATGAGGGTAGCGGATCAGCAAGACTTTGCGAAAAGCTTGTCCCGAACTGGAGAAGAGGGTATCGCTGACCTGTTTGACACTGCTGTAGATACTGTTGACGACGGGGATTTTGTCGAGCAGGCGTTCCCCCAGTGTCAACAGGCGTTGTCCAAGGAAATTGGCCGCCACGGCGCCCGTCAGGAGCACGATACACAGAGCGAGAAGCACACCCAACCCGGGGATATTCATGCCGAACAAGGCCTCTGGACGTAAGTTCAGAGGCAGCAGGAAGAGCGTCTGATCGAGGGTGGTGACGATGACTCGCAAAACCCACAGGGTGATGACTACCGGGATCAGGACCACGATTCCGGTGATGAAATAGCGTTTCATCCGCAGGCCGGACAGGGACCGTTGGCACAGGGCGGCGGGGCGGCTTCGGTGCTGGGGGCCGGACTTTGCGAGGCATCGCTTCGCTCCGTCCCCGCGAGCGGCTTTTGCGAGGCGCCTCCTTTGAAATCCGTGGCATACCAGCCACTACCCTTCAACTGAAAACCTGCTGCCGTCAACTTTTTTGACAGAGTGGCCTGACCACAGGCAGGGCATTGGGAGGGGGCAGGATCGGAAATTTTTTGCAGGACTTCGATTTCCTTGCCACAATTCGTGCAACGGTAATCGTAAAGGGGCATGATGGGTGATCTCCTTGAAAGGGGTTCGCAGGGATGGCGTCGTCAGGCGGCACCTCGCAAATTCGCGGGACGGGCGAGAGGGTGAGGGTCCTTGAGGGACCGAGACTCGAACCCGCAGGCTCTTCCGTACGATTTGGAAACAATTATTGGCGATAATAGCATAGGAAGACGGTCACCTGAGTTCGTCACTCCAGTGTGCTGGGGCGATGCAGGGAAAAGATGCAGGGACGGAGCGAAGCGATGCTTCGCAAAACCAAGAGGAATGGGAACCTAACCTGAATCGGGGGTTCTACGGATGGTGGACTGATCAGTAGTGCAAGATTCCCGAAAATAAATAATGGACGAGGAGACAGGCAGAATGCACAAGACGATGGGAAAATGGGGAGCCGCTTGGCTGGGATTGTGGATGATGCAAGGGGTTCTGGCGTCCGGTCTGCCCCCCGGCGTGACGGAGGTGACCCGCGTGGAGGGGGTCACGGAATACCGTCTGACCAATGGGTTGCAAGTCTTGCTGGCCCCGGATGACAGCAAGCCGACTACGACGGTCAACGTGACCTATCGGGTGGGTTCGCGCATGGAAAGTTATGGTGAGACCGGCATGGCGCACCTGCTGGAGCACCTCATGTTCAAGGGTACGCCCAAACACCCCGATATCATGGGCGGTCTGACCAGTCACGGGATGCGTCCCAACGGGACTACCTGGTTTGACCGGACCAACTACTTCGAATCCTTTCCCGCTTCGGAAAACAATCTGGACTGGGCGCTCAAAATGGAAGCCGACCGCATGGTGCATTCCAACGTGGCGCGCAAGGATCTCGACAGCGAGATGACGGTGGTTCGTAATGAGATGGAGCGTGGGGAGAATGACCCCGGCGATGTCTTGATGGACAAGATCATGGCGGCGGCTTTTCAGTGGCATAACTACGGGAAGTCCACCATCGGTGCGCGAAGCGACGTGGAAAACGTCAATATCGCTCATCTTCAGGCTTTTTATCACAAGTATTACCAACCGGATAATGCTACCTTGGTCGTGGCCGGTCGTTTTGACATGACCCGTACCCTCAAGGAGGTCCAGGAAACTTTTGGGCAGATTGCCCGCCCCAAGCGCGTGCTGGAGCCGACGTATACGCTCGATCCCGCTCAGGATGGCGAGCGGCAGGTGATCCTGCGGCGGGTGGGCGATGTGCAATATGTGGAAGCTGTCTATCATGCAGTGGCGGCGGCCAGTCCCGACAGCCCGGCTTTCGAGGTGTTGGCTCAGGTGCTGGGAGATACGCCCACGGGGCGATTGCACAAGTCTTTGGTAGAAACCGGATTGGCGACGAGTATCGGCGCGGACTATTTCAATCTGGCAGAGCCTGGCGTCCTGTTCCTGCAGGCCGAAGTGCGTAAGGACCAGAAATTGGATGACGTGCGCGATGCTTTCCTGGCTACTGTGGAGAAAATCAAGGAACAACCTGTCACGGCCCAGGAGGTGGAACGGGCTGAGGCCAATCTGCGCAACAGTATCGATACCACCTTCAATGATCCGGAAAGGTTTGGCATTGCCTTGTCCACGGCCATTGCCAATGGGGACTGGCGCCTCTTCTTTCTGACCCGTGACCGCTTGGCCAAGGTGACTCCGGCGGACGTGCAACGGGTAGCCGTGTCCTATCTCATTCCCAGCAATCGTACGCTCGGATTGTTCATTCCGACCGCCAATCCCCTGCGTGCCCCTGCGCCCCAACGGGTGGATGCCGAAGCCCAATTGCAGGGTTACCATGGCAGTCCTGATTATCAAGAGGGAGAGGCTTTTGACGCCTCTCCAGCCAACATTCAGAAACGAACTCAATGGGTCACATTGCCCGACGGGTTGAAAGTGGCTTTGCTGTCCAAGAAAACCCGTGGTGGGACGGTTCATGCCCAACTGAGTTTGCATTTTGGGACGGCAGATTCGTTGCTGGGCAAGGAGCAAGTGGGGGATTTTGTGGCGGGGTTGCTGGAGCGGGGAAGCGATGGCATGACCCGTTCAGAGATCCAGGACAAATTTACGGCACTCAAGGCGCAGGTGGCTTTTTCAGGGTCAGCTACGGGCATGACGGTCATGATCCAGACGGTCAAGGAGAACCTGCCCGCCACCTTGGATCTGGTGACACGCATTTTGCGCAACCCAACCTTTCCCGAGAGCGAGTTCAAGCAATGGCGCGAGGCCAGTCTGGCCGATGTGGAAGAAAGTCGAAGCGATCCTCAAGCCATGGCTTCCAATATGCTTCACCGTTATTTCAACCGTCACCCTCGCGGGGATCTGCGCTATACCTCCACGTTTGACGAAACCGCAGAGGATATCAAGGCGGTCACGCGGGATCAGGTCATCCAGTTCTATCGGCGCTTCTATGGGGCGTCTCATGGGGAACTGGCCGTGGTGGGGGACTTCAGTCCGGTGCCCGTGCGCGCTGCGCTCGAACAGGGGCTGGGTCAGTGGGCAAGCGCAGAACCCTATGCTGTCGTGTTGGATGATTATCAGGCGTTTCCCGGAAAAACCCTGCAGCAGGACGTGGCGGATAAGGCCAACGCTGTTTTTCTGGCGTGGCAACCATTGCCGATCAAGGATGATGACCCCCAAGCGCAGGCCCTGACTCTGGGTAACTATGTGTTGGGTGAAGGATTCCTGAACTCTCGTCTGGCTACCCGTATCCGCCAGAAGGAAGGATTGAGTTATGGGGTGGGCTCTTTCTTGCGCCTTAACGATCAGGTGCCCAATAGCGCCTTCGGAGCTTACGCCATTTATGCACCGCAAAACCGGGCGCGTTTGGTCAAGGCTTTTGACGAAGTGATCGCTCAGGTGCTGGGGCAGGGATTGACACCGGCAGAAATCGAGGCAGGCAAAGCCGCCCTGATGCAGTCGCGCAAATTGGCACGGGCACAGGATGGCTCACTGGTCGCTCAACTCGACAAACTGATGTTTGACCGGCGCGATGCAACTTTCCTGGCGCAACAGGATGATCAAGTCATGGCGGCCGATTCCTCCAGCGTCAATGAAGCGCTTAAGAAGTACTTGGACCCCGCTCGCTTTGTGACGGTTTATGTCGGAGATTTTGCGGTAAAAAAACCGTGACCTACAAAATCCCTGAGTCCGTGCTGGTGGTGATCTATACGCCCGCAGGGTTGGTCTTGTTGATCGAACGGGCCGATGCGCCCGGGTATTGGCAATCGGTAACGGGCAGTCGCGGTACCACGGAAGAGCCATTGTGGGAGACGGCACGGCGCGAAGTGGCGGAGGAAACGGGATTGTGTGCGACGCCGGAGAACCTGAAAGATTGGAAGGAGGCGCGGGTTTACGAAATTTACCCGCGCTGGCGGTACCGCTATGCCCCGGGAGTGACTCAGAATACCGAGCACCGTTTTGGGTTGGTGGTGCCGGCACCGGTATCCGTCACTCTTTGTCCCCGAGAGCATGTTCGGCAGGTTTGGTTGCCTTGGCAGGAAGCGGTCCCGCAATGTTTTTCCTGGACCAATCAGGAAGCCTTGCGGGATATTCCCCAGCACATGTCTGTGACCGCGTGCTGAGGAAGGGGTGAGTTGAAGGTTTGGTAAAGTCATTGACAGAGTGCTTACGGCACAATATAATCGGCAGTTCTTTTCATGAAATAGTGAACGCTGTTATGAAAACCTTTTCCGCTAAAGCGCATGAAGTCCAGCACGACTGGTTTGTGGTGGATGCCACCGACTTGGTCCTTGGTCGGTTGGCCAGCCAAATTGCCTTGCGTCTGCGTGGCAAGCACAAAGCCATTTACACTCCCCATGTGGACACGGGTGATTTTATCGTCGTGGTCAATGTGGAGAAAATTCGCGTGACCGGCAACAAGGGCGAAGACAAAAAGTATTATCGCCATACGGGCTACCCCGGCGGGATCTACGAAACCAATTTCAACAAGTTGCAGGCTCGTCATCCTGCGCGGGTTCTGGAAAAGGCGGTCAAAGGCATGCTTCCCAAGGGTCCCCTGGGCTATGCCATGATCAAGAAAATGAAAGTTTACGCGGGCGCAGAGCATCCCCATGCCGCCCAGCAACCAAAAACCCTGAGCATTTGAGGTCCTGATCATGATTGGTGATTATTATTACGGAACCGGACGGCGCAAGAGCGCAGTGGCCCGGGTATTCATGAAATCCGGCTCCGGTCGCTTTGAAATCAATGGAAAAACTCTGGACGAATACTTTTCCCGTGAAACAGGCCGCATGGTGGTCCGTCAGCCTTTGACCCTGACCAACTATCTGGATGGATTTGATATTCGTATCAATGTGGCGGGTGGCGGTGAGTCTGGTCAAGCAGGTGCTGCGCGTCATGGGATTACCCGTGCGCTGATCGATTTCAATCCCGATCTCAAGACCGTTCTCAAACAGGCAGGTCTGGTGACTCGCGACGCACGTGAAGTAGAACGAAAGAAAGTCGGTTTGCACAAGGCGCGCCGTCGCAAGCAATTCAGCAAACGCTAAGGTCCCACGACCTCATGAAAACCGGCGCCCTCGCGCCGGTTTTTTTTCGTTGGGCGTACCGGGGCTATAATCATCAGGACAAGCTAGGAGAGAATAATGATCAAAGTGGGCATCGTTGGCGGAACGGGGTATACCGGTGTCGAGTTGCTGCGTCTGGTGGCGCAACACCCGGAAATGAAATTGAGCGTCATTACGTCGCGCAAAGAAGCGGGGTTGAGGGTAGCGGATCTGTTTCCCAGCCTGCGCGGACATGTGGACATTGCCTTTTCTGATCCGCTGCGGGTGACGTCCCTGATCGACTGTGAGTTGGTGTTCTTCGCGACTCCCAATGGCGTGGCTATGGAACAGGTACGTGAATTGCTGGAAGCCGGTGTGCGGGTCATCGATTTGGCGGCGGATTTTCGTCTGAAAGATGTGGCAGAGTGGGAGTCCTGGTATGCCCAGACCCATGCCTGTCCGGATCTGGTGGAAGGGGCTGTGTATGGATTGCCGGAAGTCAATCGGGATTCGATTCGCAGTGCCAATCTGGTTGCCAACCCGGGGTGCTACCCAACGGCGGTGCAACTGGGTTTTTTGCCTCTGGTGGAAACCGGGGTGGTGGACTTGAATTATCTCGTTGCCGATGTCAAATCCGGGGCATCCGGGGCTGGGCGTAAGGCTGAGGTCCCTCTTTTGCTGGCTGAGGCCGGGGATAATTTCAAGGCTTATGGGGTACCGGGGCACAGACATCTGCCTGAAATTCGTCAAGGACTGAGGATGGGGGCAGGACGTGAAGTGGGGTTGACCTTCGTTCCTCATTTGGTTCCAATGATTCGTGGCATCCACGCTACCCTCTATGCTCGCTTGACCCGGCGTGACGTGGATCTGCAAGCACTGTTCGAGGCGCGCTATGCCAATGAACCCTTCATCGATATCCTGCCTCCGGGCAGTCACCCGGAAACCCGTTCGGTGCGGGCATCCAACCATTGCCGCATCGCGGTGCATCGTCCTCAGGAGGGAGAAATGGTGGTGGTTCTGGTGGTTATCGACAATCTGGTCAAAGGTGCCGCAGGGCAAGCGGTACAGAATGCCAACTTGATGTTTGATTGGCCAGAAACTCTGGGGTTGACCCAAGTTCCGATCATGCCCTGAGGTTTTCAGCAGGGAATTTAAAAACTGCTACAATGGACCCATTCTAACTTGCCCTTTCAGGAGAATGCCATGAATGCTCTCACAGAAATGCCTGCCCCCTTGATTTTTACCGACAGTGCTGCCGATAAGGTCAAGGCGCTGATCGATGAGGAAGGAAATCAGGACTTGAAATTGCGCGTGTTTGTCACCGGAGGGGGGTGTTCGGGTTTTCAGTATGGTTTTGCCTTTGAAGATACGGTCAACGAAGATGATACCCAGATGGTCAAGAATGGCGTGACCCTGTTGATCGACCCGGCGAGTTACCAATACATGGTGGGTGCCGAGATCGACTACAAGGAAGATCTGGAAGGGTCTCAGTTCATCATTCGTAATCCCAATGCCAAAACTACCTGTGGCTGTGGATCTTCTTTTTCCGCATGAACCTAAACAAGAGATCAATTAAGTTTCTAATTAATACATGTGACTAGCGTTTATTTTGTGTTGACTATAAATAATTCCGGGTGTTAGACTCGACACAGAGTTTCGTCTTCCCTCTTGTTTTGTGGAGAGTCATCATGAAAAAATTTCTTCTCCTGGTCCCCGTCTGGGCAGTGTGGAGTATGGCTTCGCCTGCCTGGAGTTTTGAGCCGCTGCCCGACGCTCCTCCCATTCCTGCGGACAATCCCATGAGTGCTGCCAAGGTTGCCTTGGGGCAGCAGTTATACTTCGACAAACGGCTTTCGGTGGATGGCACCGTATCGTGTAATTCCTGTCATAGCGTGATGGGGAGTGGAACGGATAATCGACCGGTCTCCGTGGGCGTTGGTGGAAAAAAGGGGGGGCGTAATGCGCCCACGGTGTGGAATTCGGCATTCCTGAGCGTACAGTTCTGGGATGGTCGGGCCGCCACTCTGGAAGATCAGGCCAAAGGGCCGATCGTGAATCCCGTGGAGATGGGGATGCATTCACCGGCTGATGCGGAAGGGCGCATTCGCGCCATTCCGGGTTATGTCAGCCAGTTTGAAGCAGTCTTTGGCACACAGGATCCGGTAACGTACGATAACATTGCCAAAGCCATTGCGGCTTATGAGCGGACCTTGTTGACCCCTCACAGCCCCTTCGACCGCTATATGAAAGGGGACAAGACGGCACTCTCCGAGCAGGCCTTGCGGGGTATGAAAACTGTTGAGAGGATCGGTTGTACTGCCTGCCATACAGGGCCGGATTTTGCGGGCCCCAACATGCCTGTGGGGCAAGGTTTCTATCAGAAATTTCCTATCTTTGTCGCGAATAACCCCTATGTGGCCAAATACCGGTTGATGGAGGATGAGGGTCGTTTCAACGTCACGCACGAGGCATCGGACAAGTACCTGTGGCGTGTCCAGACCTGGCGCAACGTGGCCTTGACGGCGCCTTATTTTCATACCGGATCCGTCCCGACTTTGGATGAAGCGGTGCGCGTCATGGCCCGTTCCCAGTTGGGAAAGACGCTGACGGAGGCGGAAGTCGAGGATATCGTGGCATTTCTCAACAGTCTGACGGGAGAGTTCCCGGTGCAGAACATGCCTCGTCTGCCTCAGACGCCCAATCGAACGTTGACGGCAGAGTGAACTTTACTCCACCAGACACACTCTCACTGGTTCCCTTATCCTCTTCCCCCTCCGTTCAGGAGGGTTTTTTTTTGCCAAAGCAGAACGGATAAACTCCAAAAAGGAAATGCGGGTTACTCTGAAGAGAGGCGCGGGCATGCGCTGGTCGGTTGTATAATCCCGATAACCCGCAGTCAATGTGGTAAATCTGGGGATACAAGGACGAGGAATTCCATGAAAGCACGAGTGAAGTGGGTCGAAGGAATGAGTTTTCTGGGGGAAAGTGGCAGTGGTCACACTTTCTTGATGGATGGGGCTCCAGAGGCCGGTGGACGCAACCTGGGGGTGCGCCCCATGGAAGCGGTCCTGCTGGGGGCAGGGGGGTGTACTGCGTTTGATGTGGTCATGATGCTGAAACGGGCACGCGCCGATATCGTGGACTGTGTGGTGGAACTGGAGGCGCAGCGCGCAGAGGAGGATCCCAAGGTATTTACCCAGATCCACTTTCACTTTGTAGTGACGGGACGAGGCCTCAAGGCCGAACAGGTTCAGCGTTTCATCGACCTGTCCGCAGAAAAATATTGTTCGGCCACGATCATGCTCGGAAAAACCGCCAAAATTACCCATGATTTTGAATTGCGCGAGGTCTTCGGTGACACCCCGTGAGGCGCTGGAATCTCTTTTCGCGGGGAATGATTTGACCCATGATCAGATGACCGAAGTCATGAGCGACATCATGAAGGGCGTCACGACCCCTATTCAGACAGCGGCATTGGTGACCGCCTTGCGTTACAAGGGTGAGACGGTGGCGGAACTGGTTGCCGCGGTGCAGGTGATGCGTTCTTTATCAGTCAAAGTGGATACCCGGGGACTGGAGCATGTCGTCGATACCTGCGGGACGGGTGGAGATGGCATGCATACCTTCAACATCTCCACCACGGCCGCATTTGTGGCGGCTGCAGCAGGCGCACGGGTGGCCAAACATGGGGGGCGGGCTGTTTCCTCCAGCGTGGGGAGTGCGGATGTACTGGAATCTCTCGGGATCGGTATGATGAGTACGACGCCAGAACGGGCCCAGCAATCCTTGCGCCATTGGGGACTTGGATTCATGTTTGCGCCCCATCATCATACGGCTATGAAACATTCGGTTTCCGTGCGGCGGGAGTTGGGTGTGCGTACCCTGTTCAATCTGCTGGGGCCCATGACCAATCCGGCTGGAGCACCCAACCAGTTACTGGGGGTTTTTGCAGCCCATTTCACCCAACGAATGGCGGCGGTCCTGCGGGAATTGGGTTCGCGCCATGCCATGGTGGTTCATGGGAGCGATGGACTGGACGAAATCACCCTGTCTGGCCCGACTCATGTGGCTGAGTTGTATGAAGGAGAAATTCGCGAATACCTGTTTCATCCGCATCAGGTGGGCATAGAACCCGCCCCCTTGAATGGACTGTTGGTCAAGAGTGCCGAGGAATCCCGTCACCTTTTGCTGTCCGTTTTGGAGAATGAAGCGGGGCCTGCGCGCGATATCGTCCTGTTGAACGCGGGAGCCGCCCTCTACGTGGCGGGAGTGGCGGCTTCCCACCGCGAGGGTGTGGAACGGGCACGGGCCACGTTGGCCTCTGGCGCCGCCCGCCAACGGCTTGAAGACCTGGTGTCATGGATTCGGACATGAGCGATATCCTGTCTGCCATCATGGCCACCAAGGTTCAGGAAGTGGCCGAAGCGCAGGGACGTGTTTCTCTGGCCCAACTCAAGGAGCAGGTCTTCGATGCCCCCCCACTGCGTGATTTCACAGCGGCACTCATGGCCAAGGTACGGATTGGGGAGTCTGCCGTGATTGCCGAAGTCAAAAAAGCCAGTCCCAGCAAGGGAGTCCTGCGCGAAGATTTCGATCCTGCAGCCATCGCTCGTTCTTACGCCGAGCATGGGGCTACTTGTCTGTCTGTGCTGACGGATCGGCAATATTTTCAAGGGAGTGCAGAATACCTGCAGGCTGCGCGTGCAGCCTGTTCCTTGCCGGTCCTGCGCAAGGACTTTCTCTGTGCGCCCTATCAGGTCTATGAGGCCCGTTGTATGGGGGCCGATGCCATTCTGTTGATCGTGGCCGCACTGGATTTGGCGCGTCTGCATCAACTGGAAAGTCTGGGACATGCCCTGGGTATGGCCGTACTGGTGGAAGTGCATGATGAACGGGAGCTGGCCCTGGCCCTGCAATTGGATTCGCCTCTGATCGGGGTCAACAACCGCAATCTGCGGACTTTTGAAACGCGTCTGGAGACTTCTCTCGAATTGCGCGTTCAACTCCCTGAAGACCGCTTGATGATCAGTGAAAGTGGCATTGCTACCCCAGCCGAAGTAGCGACTTTGCGTGACGCAGGTATCCATGTCTTTCTGGTGGGGGAAACCTTCATGCGTGCAGCAGACCCCGGTGTAATGCTCGCTCGACTGATGGGATATTAGAAGATCGATAGCCGAGTTACAACTCGTTACAATGTGCCTACCCAACAATCGATACGATGGCGCACCAAATCAAGATCAGCAGGATCTGGTATGCCGGTTGAAAGGGTTCTGTAAGGAGGTAGGATGAAAAAATCACTTTGGATAAGCGTGCTTTTCCTGTCATTGGCGGGCTGTGGCCCCATGATGATGGGAGGCGGCTACGAAGGTGGCTATCCCGGCTACGGAGGTTTCGGGGGGATGGACATGGGTTTTGGCGGCATGGATGGTGGGGGGATGGAAGGTTTTGGGGATGGAGGCTTCGGTGGTGACGATGATGATTGAGAAGGGAGACACAGTGATGAAAAAGACCTTACGGATGACGATGTTACTTATGGTTTTCGGCGTGACTGGCGCATATGCCCAGGATTATCCTGCCGCGCCTCCGCCACCCAATGAGCCTGCGCCCACACCCGGAACGCACGGGGATGCCGTGGAGAATGCGCAGCGGCATCTCGATCAGTTCAAGCAGGAATTGAATCTGACACCGGACCAGCAAGCCACCTGGGATCGTTATGTAAAAGATACCTTGAGCGCTGTTCGAGAAATTCGCGATCAGACCACGGCGGCAGGCAAACAGACGGATGTGCAACCGGCTCCGGTCCGTTTCGACCAGCACATTGCTTTGATGCGTCAGCGTCTCAAGGATTTTGAAAAGATGGATCAAGCCCTGAAGGACTTCTACAACACGCTTACGCCAGACCAGAAGGCGATTGCTGACCAGCATTTTTCACACCTGCGGCATTGATCGGTTGATGGTTTACTGTTCCCCCCTTAAAAACTTGTTCTGAATCATGTTCAAGATGGTTATGTATTAGAGATCGGAATTCAACTCTATGATGTCAGGTATTGTAAAGTTAGCACTGAATCGGCCATATACGTTCATCGTCATGGCGATTTTGATCATGCTGGGGGGGGTCTTTAGCGTAGTTCGGACGCCAACGGATATTTTTCCCAATATTGGCATCCCGGTCGTCAGCGCGGTGTGGACATACAACGGGATGATCCCTTCCGACATGTCGGGGCGGGTCATTTATCCCTTCGAGCGTTATCTGACCAGTACGGTTACCAACATCGAGCATATCGAATCCCAGTCACTGCCCGGTTACGGGGTGGTGAAGATCTTTTTTCAACCAAATGTGGATGTCAACACCGCCATGGCCCAGGTCACGGCCATTTCACAAACCGTATTGCGCCAGTTGCCCTTCGGGATCACGCCTCCCCTGATCCTCAACTATAACGCGGCGACGGTGCCCATCATCCAGTTGGCGCTGTCCGGAAAAAAGTTTGGCGAATCGACCCTGTTCGATATTGGTCAGAACTTCATGCGTCCCCAATTAGCGACCGTAGAAGGAGCCGGGGTTCCCTCACCCTATGGGGGTAAAGTGCGTGAAATCATGGTGGATCTGAACCCCATTGCCATGCAGTCCAAGGGGGTTTCGGCAGCAGACATTGGAAAAGCCCTGGCGGAACAGAATCTCATCATTCCAGCGGGGACAGAAAAAATCGGCAGGTTTGAATATAACGTCTATCTCAATGACAGTCCGATGGATTTCAAGGAACTGAATGAGATGCCGGTCAAGGTGGAACAGTCCATGTCCAATATCCGTGAGGCTCAGAGCCCGACGGTATTGTTGCGGGATGTCGCCTATATCCGGGATGGTTATCCGCCCCAGATCAATATCGTGAAAGTGGATGGTCAGAAGTCCGTCTTGATGACCATCCTAAAAAATGGGGATACGTCGACGTTGACCATCGTGGATGATGTTAAAAAGATGGTCCCCAAACTGCTCCAGGGGCTTCCGGACGGATTGAAGGTACAGCAATTGGCGGATCAGTCGGTGTTTGTCAAGGAAGCCATTTCCGGCGTGGTTCGTGAAGGGGTGACGGCGGCACTCCTGACCAGTTTGATGATCTTGTTGTTCCTGGGCAGTTGGCGTTCGACCTTGATCGTCAGTCTGTCGATCCCCCTGTGTATTCTCTCTTCCATCGCGGTACTGTCCATGTTGGGAGAAACCCTGAATGTCATGACCTTGGGCGGACTTTCTCTGGCGGTGGGGATTCTCGTGGATGATGCGACGGTGATGATCGAGAATATCAACCATCACCTGGAAATGGGCAAGAAGGTGCGGGTGGCCATTACCGAGGCCGCCAGTCAAATCGTCCAGCCGGCGTTCGTTTCGACCTTCAGTATTTGTATCGTGTTCATCCCCATGTTTTTCTTGACGGGGGTTTCCAAGTATCTGTTCGTCCCCATGGCCGAGGCGGTCGTTTTTGCCATGATCGCGTCCTTTATCCTGTCCCAGACCTTTGTGCCCACCATGGCCAACTTCCTCCTGAAGGCGCATGATCATCATGCCCATCATGAACCCACGGGGAAGAAGGGACCTGTGGTGAAGGTCCTCCTTTCACTCAACCGGTTTCAGCATGGTTTCGAGAAACGTTTTACGGCCCTGAGGTGGGGATATACCAGTTTGCTGGAGCGCGCGGTGAGCAGTCGCAAACGCTTCATTCCCATTTATATGTCGGTGGTCCTGGTTTCCTTTGTCCTGCTCCCGTTTTTGGGCAGGGACTTTTTTCCTTCGGTGGATGGTGGGCAGATCAAAATGCATATCCGCGCCCAGGTGGGAACACGGGTGGAAAGCACGGCCGAGTTGACAGACAAGATCGATGCCTACATCCGGACGGTCATTCCCTCCAAGGAACTGGAAGGGATCGTGGATAACATCGGGTTGCCCGTGTTCCCCATCAATTTGGCTTACATCAATACGGGAACCATCGGTCCGCAGGATGCGGACATCATGATCTCATTGAAGGAAGATCATCATCCAACGGAAAACTACGTCAGAAAACTGAGACGTGAGTTGCCAAGACGCTTTCCTGGCGTAGAGTTTGCCTTCTTGCCCGCAGACATGGTGGGACAGATCCTGAATTTTGGATCACCGGCCCCTATCGATATTCAGGTGGGCGGCCCCAACTGGGATGAAAATTACAAATACATCCAAATGATGCGCAGTAAACTGGAACTGATCGACGGAATCGCCGATGCGCGGGTTCAGCAATCCACTAACTACCCCCAGTTCAATGTGAACGTCAATCGGATTCTGGCCAAAACTCTGGGCTTCTCAGAAAAGGATGTGACGGACAGTTTGGTCAGCACGTTATCGGGGAGTTTTCAGGTGGCGCCGACCTTCTGGCTCAATCCCCAAAACCGCGTATCCTATCCGATCGTGGTGCAGACCCCCCAATATCGGGTGGATACCTTGTCAGATCTGGAGAATACCCTGGTGAGCAGTGCCAGCACGCACAAGGTACAGGTGTTGGGTGCTCTCGCGAGTATCACGCGGGACCGGGGCGATGCGGTGGTCACCCACTACACCATCATGCCCAGTTTCGACTTGCTGGCGACGACCCAGGACCGCGATCTGGGGGGCGTTTCCTCGGATGTGCATAAACTCATCGAAACGACCAAGGGGGCCATTCCCAAGGGGGCCACGGTACGGTTGCAGGGTCAAGTACCCATCATGGAATCATCCTTTTCGGGACTGCTCATGGGGTTGGTGTTTTCCATCGTGTTGATTTACCTGTTGATCGTTGTGAATTTCCAGTCCTGGCTGGACCCCTTCGTGATCATTACGGGGTTACCGGCTGCGTTGGCAGGTATCGTCTGGATGTTGTTCATCACCCATACGCGCGTCTCAGTGCCCGCACTGACCGGTGCCATCATGTGTATGGGGACGGCAACGGCCAACAGTATTTTGGTGATCAGTTTTGCGCGGGAACGTCTGAACATCAATAAAAATTCCACGCTGGCCGCAATCGAGGCCGGATACTCTCGCTTCAGACCTGTCTGTATGACGGCATTGGCCATGATCATCGGGATGGCGCCGATGGCATTGGGGCTTGGAGAAGGCGGAGAACAGAATGCTCCCTTGGGGCGCGCGGTCATCGGGGGGCTGATGTTTGCGACCGTGACGACGTTATTGTTTGTTCCGGTTGTGTTCAGTCTGGTCCATGCCAAGGACAAGTTTGACACGGAAAGCGATGAGGGTAACGGTCTTGAAGGCCGATCAGAAGAAATGAATGGAGCCAGCCATGCAGGATGAAGATCTGTTTGATATCGATGAACTGAAAAGTCTTCCCAAAAAAAGCATCAAACCGATGGCATGGGTCGTAGGGGTACTGGCCATTTCCTTGGCGGTATGGGGGATTTTTTCACGCAACCGCGATGCTCGTGAATTGCATGTATGGACGGAAGCCCAGGCCATACCCTCTGTCAGGGTATTGCACCCATATCGCAGTGATAAAACGGCCAGTCTGGTATTGCCTGGGACCATTCAGTCCTACTATCAGGCGCCAATTTTTGCGCGCGTCAATGGGTATCTCAAATTCTGGTACCATGATATTGGCGACCGGGTGAAAGCAGGAGATATCCTGGCCGTGATCGACACGCCCGATCTGGACCAACAATACGAACAAGCCAAGGCCAAGGTTCTCAAGGCCAAAGCGGATGAAAACCTGGCTCAGATCACTGCGGATCGCTGGCAGAAGCTGGTAGTGACCGATGCGGTTTCGAGACAGGAACGGGATCAGAAAGTCGCCGATCTGGAAGTGAAAAAAGCAGAGGTGAAAGGCGCCGAAGCGGATCTTGGGAACGTACAGGCTTTTGAAGATTTCAAAAAATTGCGGGCCCCCTTTAATGGGGTGGTGACCGCCCGGAAGACGGATATCGGTGCGCTGATCGATGCGGGTAAGGGGGGGGAACTGTTTACCGTCTCTCAGATCAACCCCCTGCGTCTTTATGTCCCCGTCCCACAGTTCTATGCGCCCATGGTCAAGTTGGGGATAGAGGCCACGTTGCAGGTCCCCGAGTATCCGAATAACGTATTCAACGGCGCCGTCATACAAACCTCAAAAAACATCAGTCAGAAAACCGGAACCATGCTGGCAGAACTGATTGTGGATAATTCCGATCAGCGCTTATCCCCAGGCGACTATGCGGAAGTCAAGTTCAGTTTGGCCGGAAAAGAAAACAACAGCTTGCGTGTCCCTTCCAGCGCACTCATTCTGAGAACCGATGGCATACGGGTGGCCGTGGTGACCAAAGATGACCATATTCAACTGAAGAAAATCAATGTGGGGCGCGATTTCGGGCGTGATGTGGAGGTTCTGGCGGGTGTCACTACCCTGGATGATGTAGTGGATAGTCCCCCCGATTATATTTTTGAAGGGGAAAAAGTCACCGTGATGCCTGCCAAGGTAGTTCCAGGAAAATAACATGAAACTACTGGGCGCATTTCTCTGTTCGGCGGTAACCATTGCCCTGTTGGGCGGGTGTTCCTTCATTCCCGACTACCATCGTCCTGACAACTGGAAAAGTGGCGTATTCAAGGAAGATGGGCCATGGCGTCTGGTGCACCCGGCGGATGCACAATCGCGGGGAGACTGGTGGACGTATTTCAATGATGCCACGTTGAACCAGATGGAGAAGGAACTCAACAACGATAACTTCGTGATCCAGGAAGCGCTGGAACGGTATGACCAGGCCACGGCCTTCCTGACACAGCAGGATGCCCAACTGTATCCCCAAATCAATTTTGTGGGGGATGTCACCACCAACCGTCAATCTGCCCACCGCTTGTACCGAAACGGGAATCAGGCCAACGTCAATGGTGATACGATCGGGGGCATCGGGTTCGTCTACGAGATTGACTTTTGGGGCGCCATCAGAAGTGCCATCGCTTCAGCTGAAGCAACGGCACAAGCCAGCAAGGCGGATATCGAGTCCGCGCGTCTCAGTCTTGAAGCTTTGTTGGCCAGCGATTACGTCAAGTTGAGAGGGCTGGATTCGGAGGTCGGTTTGCTGGAAGTGACGGTCAAGGATTACGAGCATGAACTCGATTTGATGCAACAGCGTCATGACGTGGGGATTACCTCCGGTCTCGACGTGGCACGTTCCCAGGCGCTTTTGGAAGAAACCCGGGCGCAGGTGGCCAAGACGATTGGTGCACGGGCAATCTACGAGCACTCCATCGCGGTATTGCTGGGGCGGGAACCGGCCACTTTTACCCTGAAGGCGGACACCGACTGGATTTATCGTGCTCAATATGGAGCCATTCCCAAGGTCATCCCCTCGGAAGTTTTACAACGGCGTCCGGATATCGCTGCAGCAGAGCGGAATATTGTGGCGGCCAATGATCAGATCGGTGTGGCCAGAACTGCTTTCTTCCCGACGATCTCCTTGATGGCGCTGGCCGGGTTCGAAAATAATGGCTATGGAGCGTTGGCGTCCGCGCCCAATACGTTCTGGTCCCTGGGGCCTTTGGCGTTTTACAATATCTTTGACGCAGGGTTGCGCCAGGCAGTGGTGGATCAGGCAACCTCCAAGACGCGTCAACAGACCGACAAATATCGCCAGACCGTTTTGACCGCATTCAAGGAAGTTGAGGACAGCCTGTCCCAGATCAATAATCTGGGAACGGATGACGAACACCAGAAGTTAGCCGTAATAGCGGCGCGTCGAACCTTTGATTTGGCGAATCATCGATACATCGAGGGCGCATCCAATTATCTGGACGTGATCGATGCCGAAGCCATACGACTGCGCACCGAACGCGAGGAGATTTATGTTCGGACAGCGCTCAACCAGTCCGTGGTGGACCTGGTGCGTAGCATCGGCGGTTCCTGGTAAATCGGGTCCGAGGGGTGGAGGACCCCGAAGAAGCGATGAACGGCAAAAGAAAAAGCGGAGGGGAAATTCCCCTCCGCTTTTTCTTTCAGAGCATTGGATGTTACATGGGGTAGAAACGAATACTGGTGAGAATCATGTTGTCGAAGGTGTAAGGGGTGAAGGCACCGCCATATTGGCTGGAACGCACCGAGAAGGCGCTGACTCCGGTATGAGAATACTGGACCCCGACTTTGGCGGCCCCATAGTAACCTTTGTAGGCTGCCCACCAGAACCCCACGGTTTCCTGGGTGACGCTGTTCAGATTATAGGGCGTGTACCCTGACAGGGCAGCAGCGTTGGTAAACTGCCCGGGGTTTGCCAGGACATTGTTGCCATACCCATAGGTTTGGCCGCCCTGGGTATAGGTATATCCGTTGATCCAATCCCGCCCGATATCGGCATAGATATCGAAAGTGGGTTTGACGTGCAAGGTCAGTCCGGTCAGGAAGGATCCGCCGCGCATGGGAGTCAGTTCACCATTGGGTCCAATGGTGGCATCGTTCAGCGTGGAGGTTCCATAGCGTCCGACCCCATTTCCGTACAATCCGCTAATTTTGAAATCCAGGGTATGGGGGATGATTTTCAGAACAGACCCGAAGCCCATCGAGCCAGCCCAACTGCTCTGACCAGCCGCCGTCACGTTGGCATTGGTATAGGTCCCGTCAAAGTTGCGCAGCATGCCAAAGACTTCATAGTGACCCCGCTCGGTTTCCATGGCCAGTTTGCCGATGATGTCCGGAAACTTGTTGACCGAGTAATTGCCGGGAGTCAACAGTCCACCCGCCTGGGCGGGAAGGGTGTAGTTGTTCATCACCCCGGTGGGGGTGGATCCCGCCACCCCGGAAGTCTGGGATTGTTCCAGGGAAATCGCTGCCCAGTATTTCTTGTCCCAGTCTTTGACGACGCGAATCTGGGCTTGCCGGTTCCACACGAATCCGGGCATGTACTCCGCGTCGATGACGACGGGAATTTCTTCATTGCGCGGGGTGACCCCTTGGGTGTTCAGGACGGCCAGGGACCAACTCTGTCCCGCCAGTAGATGCCACCCTCTGTCCATCCAGTCGATGTTGGTGTACAGATGCCGGACGCGCGCCGTATAGGAATTGCTCTGGGTTCCGTTGGCCGTCGGGCTGTCTCCCAACCAGTCCATTTCGTAGTATCCGGTCACCAGGGTATTCTTGTCTGCATTGCCCTGAGCCATCACCGAGAAGCGGGACTGACGAGCCGTGGCATTGAAACTGGACTGATTGTAATAGCCTGAAGCTGCCGCCTGACTTTGTGCTGGCGTGAGCAGCAGGTTGCCGGGATTGGGGTTGAAGGGGATCTTGCTGAAGGGGGAGTTGATGTCCGCCTGCAGATTGCTGCTGCGTATCGCATTTTCTTCCGCCAGATATCCGCCGAAGGCCAGGGTGACGCCATCCATGATAAAGCCACCCTGATTTTTATTGGTGGTGGGGATCAGGTCCCACTGGTCTTGAATGGCCTTGAACTTCCCTGAAATCTCGAAAGTCTGGGCTTGGAGTTGCTGGTGCTGACCTTCGAGTTCCTGGTTTTTATTGGAAATTTGTTGGGTCGTGTTCACAATCTCCTTGTTTTTGTCCGCGATTTCCTTGTTCTTTTTCTGAATCTCTTCCATTTGCGCCTTCATTTCCTGCAGGCGTTGTTCCAAGTCATTGACTTGCTGCTGCATCTGCTGGATTTGTTGATCATCCGCGAAGGCCGTGGGGAGTACCAATGCCGACAGCAGGGCTGCAACGGTCCGCTTGGTCGTTAAAACCCTTTTCGAGGAGCTTGGACAGGTTCTCGAAGGGGGTGAGACATTTTGTGTATTAGACATGGAAATTTTTTCCAAATTAATAGGTTAAGTGCGCTACTACCGTGATCCTGTAACACTTTGACACGGATATATGACAAAATAATGACAATGGAATGACGTTTTTGTGACAGAAGAAAGGTGAGGTCAGGAGTGAAATCTTGGGTGACCGGGTTCTGAGGTAGAATGGCGCCATTGTTTTGGAGTGTTGCCATGACCGACCTGCCCCTCTCTGCCGATCTGAAAAGTACCGTCCTGATCGAGGCACTACCCTATATCCAACGTTTTCACGGCAAGACCATCGTGATCAAGTACGGGGGGAACGCCATGACGGAAGTTGCGCTGCAGGAAAAGTTTGCGCGCGACGTGGTATTGCTCAAATTGGTCGGGATGAATCCGGTGGTGGTCCATGGGGGAGGGCCCCAAATCGGTGAATTATTGAAACGGGTCGGCAAGCAAAGTGAGTTCATCCAGGGGATGCGGGTCACGGACGATGAAACGATGGACGTGGTGGAGATGGTATTGGGGGGGCTGGTCAATCAGGACATCGTCACCCTCATCAACAAGGCGGGTGGGAATGCGGTGGGACTGACCGGCAAGGACGGCAACTTCATTCATGCGCGCAAACTGATGCTCAAGGCGCCCGATACTTCGGAGGAGGCCATCGACATTGGCCAGGTGGGGGAGGTGGTGCGCATCGACCCCGGCATCGTCAATCTGCTGTGCCATCAGAACTTCATCCCGGTGATTGCGCCGTTGGGGGTGGGCGAGCAGGGAGAAGCGTACAACATCAATGCGGATCTGGTGGCAGGCAAATTGGCGGTGACCCTGCAGGCGGAAAAGTTGCTCTTGCTCACCAATACGGCGGGCGTTCTCGATCAGGCCGGTGAGGTATTGACCGGATTGAATGCCCATCGGGTGCAGGCATTGATCCAGGATGGCACCATCCGTGGTGGCATGTTGCCCAAGGTGGCTTGTGCACTGGATGCGGTGCAGAACGGGGTCAAGACCGCCCATATCATCGACGGGCGGGTCCCGCACGCAGTGCTTCTGGAGGTATTGACCGACGAAGGGATTGGTACCTTGATTCGCGGGGCCGCAGCCAACCGGGGGTCTTGAACAACCCAACCGGGTCTTAATCCAGATCAGGCATGATGCGCTTCATGAAACCGTCGAAGAGGGGAACGGTGAATCCCGTATCTCCATGATTGGGGCTCCAGACCATGCCTTTCGCGATGAGTTGGCTGCGCGTGGGGGCTAGTGCCGTAACTTTGCGTCCCAAAAAGGTTGCAATGTCGCCTGAGCGGTGAGGGCCGGGACCGAGTTCGGCCATCACGCGCAAATAACGCTTTTCCGAGGGTGTGAGGCGGTCGAAGCGTACCCGAAAAAAACCCTCGTCCAAGGCAGCCATCGCTGATGTTGCGGCTTGTTCGGCATCCTGTTGGGTAATGGGCGATGATCGAGCGATTTCCCAGGTATGCTTGCCCCATTCCTGCAGAAAGTAGGGGTACCCCTGAGTGTCTTGGATGATTTGCACCAACGCGGCTTCACTGATGGTGACACCCTCGCTGGCTGCGGGCTTGACTAAGGCCAGTCGCGATGATTCTGGGTCGAGAGGGCCAATCTGAGGAAAATCGAACAGGCGCTCGGCATAGGATTTTGCTTTGCCCATCTGCCCTCGTAACTGCGGCAGGCCCGCGCCCACCAACACGATCGGAAGACTGCGTTGGGCGCAACGATGAAGGGCCGTGATGAGCGCGGCCAATTCTTCTTCACGGACATATTGAAGTTCATCGATGAACAGGGCCAAGGCTGTATTCGCACTTTGGGCGGCCAGGCCGACGGCTTCCAGAAGTACGGTGAGATCATTTTCGAGGTCACCGTTGTCCGCCAATCCGGGTTCGGGCTCCAGGTCAATGCCAACTTCGATATCCTGATAGCGCACCTTGAGGGCTTTGACGAAACCGGACAAACCGCGCAGGGCGCGTTGGGCCAACGCTTTGGCCTGTTCCTGATGAGACAGGCGCAATAACGCCAGACGCAACTGGGGTGCCAGAAGAGCAGGCAAAGAGCGACCCTCCGGGGCCTCGGTACGGACTGTGTGGAAACCAACGGTTTCCGCATCATCGCGCATTCGATCCAACAGGACGGTTTTCCCCACTCCCCGCAAACCCACCATCAACACACTTTTACTGGATCGGCCCAAGCGGATTCTGGCCAGAGCGATGTGTACAGTGGACAGTAAAGAGTCTCGCCCTGCCAATTCCGGGGGAGGGGTACCGGCACCCGGCGCATAGGGGTTGCGAATGGGATCCATGGGTAAATTATAGAAGGTTTATCTAAAGTTATCAAAAAAACCTAAACTCGCTATAAATAAATTTTTCCGGTCTGGCGAGTGGCAAATGGTGGGGGTAAATTGACGTAAACTTTTGGCGTTTTCAAGGACCCTATGGAGAAAAAGCGGTATCATGACCGTCAGTCTTGGAGGGGAATCCATGGATGATCGGGATAAGGGAACGGTTCGAACGGGATCAGGATGGAATACCATGTTTGCAGGTTTTATGGATAAAGTGAAATTACCCCGTGGTCTATGTGCGGGAGCGGAGTTTGAAGGACGTCATCACAGTCCCCTGGATCGGATCCTGGGGGAATTTGACCGTGCCTTGAGAACCCTGGCCGCTCCTGCCCTGGGCACGCGCCCGAATCCGGCGCGCGGGTTGCCGGAAGCCGATCTCGAGACGCAGGTGCGCCTGCATACGGCTCGCCTCATGCGTATCAATCATACCGGGGAAATTTGCGCCCAGGCACTCTATCAGGGGCAAGCTCTGACGGCCCGCATTTCTGCCAACCGGGATGCCCTGCGCGGGGCTTCGGCCGAAGAGGTGGATCATCTGGCGTGGTGTGAAGCGCGGATTGGTGAATTGGGAGGACGGACCAGTTTTCTCAATCTGTTCTGGTACGCGGGGTCATTGGCTTTGGGGGTGGCGGCAGGGTTGGCCGGAGATCGTTGGAGTCTGGCTTTTCTCAAGGAAACGGAACGGCAGGTGGAAGGACATCTGGCGGGACATCTGGCTCAGATCCCTGCGGCCGATCAGCGCACCCGAGCCATTGTGGAACAAATGAAAAAGGACGAGGCCGGGCATGCCGAGTTGGCCCAACGCCTGGGGGCTGCAGAATTTTCGCCGTCCCTCAAATGGGCCATGCGCCTGTCGTCCAAACTCATGACCCGGTCGGTTTATTGGGTTTGAGCCAGCAGGGAAATGCGTTTCCAGGCGCCCGAACGCCAGCGCACCCAGAGGGCCAATCCCAGACAGAAGGCATAGACAAAGGCGGCCATCCATCCTCCCGTGGCGCCCCATCCCCATTGGGGCAGGAAATTGACCCAGCCCTGTCCGGGGGAGAAAGTCAGGGCGTGACAAAGGGGCAGGAATATCCCCCAGGAACAGGCCAGCAGGAGCAAGGTGGGGACTTTGACATCGCCCGCGCCCCGCAGGCAGAAGGCGCTGGACAGGTTGAGCGCATCAAACACCTGATATCCTGCGGCAATCCACAATAGGGAAACGCAGAGCGCCATGACCTGCGTTCCCTGAGGGTCGCCTGGCGTGAGAAAGGGGGGAACGACCCAGGCTGCCGACAGAGCCAGCAGAATGCCAACCACTCCCATGTAGAGTACGGCCATGCGAATGATGATGCGGGCGCAAGCCTCGGCCCAGAATTTGTCTCCCGCCCCGATGGATTGCCCCACGAGGGTGGTGCCTGCCAAGGCAATGCCGATGGCAGGAAGATAGGAAACCGAGGTCAGCATCATGACGATCTGGGTGGCGGCTCCATCCACAGCGCTCAATTTGACCTGCATGAGTTGGAAAAGTCCCAGACCCACCACATCCATGGCGGGGAACAAACCGGTGGGAAAGCCAATAGCGAAGACCTGTCGAATCGAGGGCCAATGGGGTCGCCAGGTTCGACCGGTATGGAAGCGGGCGCGGAAAGTGGGGCGCAGGAAAACAGCCATTGCAATGACGACGCCGATGGCTTGGGCGCCGGTGCTTCCCCAAGCAGCACCGGCCATGCCGAGGTGCAGGTGAAATATGAACCACTCGTTGAGCAGGGCATTGCTGAGGGCGACCAGTGCCATGATCCAGAGGGCATGACGGGGTTGGCTGATGCCATTGAAAAAGGAATTCAGAGCAAAGAGCAGGGTGGATAGGGGGCCACCCAACAGGCGCGGGAACCAGAAAGATGCGGCAAGGTCGTGGACTGCTGGGGGGAGGTCAAAGACGGCCAGCAGTGCTGGTCCCGCATATCCGATCAACAAAAACAGGGGAGTGGTGGCCAAGGCCGCCCATAACCCACTCCAGGTCGTGCGTCCGACGGCAGGGGCGTTTTCTGCACCAAAATGCTGCGCCACGATGGCCTGGACCCCGATACCGACGCCCCCCAGCAACAGAAAAAACATGAAAATCAGGTAATAACAGGCCGCCATGGCGGCCATGGCGGCAGTGGAAAGGTGCCCGATGAACCAGGTGTCGGTCAGGTTCAGGACGACCTGCAAACTACTGTTCAGGAATAGGGGCAAAGCCAGCGCCAACACGGCGCGCAGGTCCACATGGCGATGTCCCTGCGAGTCCAGGCGCAGGGCGGGAAGGACATGTCCGGACATTACTTGCAGCGCACGCGGGCAAATTTCCGTTTTCCTGCCTGCAAAGTCATTTCAGTGCCGGGAAAAAAACGCAGAGACTGATCCGTAGCCTTTTCTCCATCGATGCGAATACCTCCATTATCGATCAGACGGCGGGCCTCGGAGGTGGTGTTGGTCAGTCCGGCACGGTGCAGCAGTTGGGAGAGCAGCAATCCTTCGATGCCCACCGAAATTTCGGTGAGGGGCAGATCATCGGGCAGGATATGGTCCCGAAACCGGGATTCAAAGTCTTCCAGGGCTCGCTTGGCCGCGTCATGGCCATGGAAGCGCGTGACGATTTCCTGGGCCAGGCGAACCTTGATGGTGCGCGGATTGAGCCCTTCTTCAACGGCGCGCTTCCAGTGGGTCAGGGTGGTCAGGGATTCGAAGGAGAGCAGTTCCAGATAGCGCCACATGAGCGGGTCGGAAATGGACATCAATTTTCCGAATTGGGTGGCGGGAGGGTCTTCGATGGCAATGAAGTTGCCCTGGGATTTGGACATCTTGTTTATCCCGTCGGTTCCTTCGAGCAGGGGCAGGGTAAGAATGCACTGAGGGCGTTGTCCATAGTGCTTCTGCAATTCCCGGCCCATCAGCAGGTTGAATTTCTGATCGGTACCGCCGAGTTCCAGATCGGCCTCCAGTGCCACTGAATCATATCCCTGAACCAGAGGATAAAGAAATTCGTGGAGAGCAATGGGTTGCTCCATGCGATATCGTTTGGAAAAATCATCCCGTTCCAGCATGCGTGCCACGGTATGGGTGGCGGCCAGGCGGATCAGGCCAGCGGCGCCCAGTTCGTTCATCCAGGTGCTGTTGTAGGCCAGGGTCGTCCGATGGGGATCGAGAATGCGAAATACCTGGCTCTGATACGTGGCGGCATTGAGTGCAACCTGCTCCGGGGTCAAGGGAGGGCGGGTGGCATTACGTCCGGTAGGGTCGCCGATCAGTGCCGTAAAATCGCCGATCAGGAAGAATATTTCGTGACCCAGGTCCTGCAGCGTCTTAAGCTTATTCAGCAGGACGGTGTGACCGAGGTGGAGGTCCGGTGCCGTGGGGTCGAACCCTGCCTTGACTCGCAGGGGCTTCCCTTCCCGAAGCCTTAGCAGGAAATCTTCCTCGGGGAGTATTTCGTCGGTACCCCGGCGAATCTCCTCCCAATAATCGGTAGATGATAACTTTTTGTCATTCATGGGGAATTGTGCCTGCGGCAGGTTTCTGTTAAACTGGCGCGCATGAACTCACTCAAGCAACGTGCGCAAGCGCTCAAACGCTGGATTCTAACCCAAAACTCCACCATCGATACGACGGATGCTCGCCGTAGCGGACAGGTGGCGACTCTCCTCATGATGGTGTTCGGGGTGGCGATGGCCTTTGGAATGACCCCTGGGGTTTCCGTGCAGACGGTTCCCCTGGCCCCGGTCATCGAAGACATGACGGCGAATCTGGGGACGGCAACCCCCACACCGGGCACTTTCATTCAGCAGGATCAGATTCGTTCGGGCGATACTCTGGCTGCTCTGTTGTTCCGCATGGGCGTGAGCGACCAGGCTGCCCTCGATTTCATTGCGTCGGATCCCAAGGCGCGCGTCATCTATCAGCACATGGCGCCCGGCAAACCCATTCGCGTGGAACATGCAGCCAACGGCGATCTGGTTTCCCTGCGTTTCCCCTACGGCGACAAAGGGACATTGGTGGTTTCACGGACCCTTTCGGGATTTTCCTCCAGTTTGGTGGGAGAGGGAGACTTGCGACGCATCATTCAGGCCAACGGGACCATTCACAGTTCCCTTTTTGCCGCAGCGGATAGCGCGGGCATTCCAGACAGCGTAACCCACCAATTGACCCGCTTGTTTTCCACGGATATCGATTTTCACAACGACCTGCGTTCCGGGGATACCTTTTCCGTGGTCTATGAAGCCACCCAGAATGACTTCGACCAGTTGGTGCCGGGCAAGATCCTGGCGGCCGAGTTCGTCAACAAGGGGGTGACGATCCGCCGCGTCTATTATGAAAATGCGGAGGGAGGCGACTACTACACGCCGGACGGTCATGGTTCCAAGGCCTCTTTTCTGCGCTCTCCTATCGAATTCTCGCGCATCACCTCGGGCTTTTCTGCGGCGCGCTTTCATCCTATCCTGAAAACCTGGCGAGCCCATAAAGGCATCGATCTGGCAGCCCCCAAGGGAACGCCCATCGTGGCTGTGGCCAATGCCACAGTGACCTATGCGGGATGGCGCAATGGCTATGGAAACATGATCGAGTTGCATCATGCCAATGGGATCGATACGGTTTACGGGCACCTTTCGGCTTTTGCGGGTGGGTTGCATTCTGGAGAAAAAATTCATCAGGGTGACTTGATTGGTTATGTGGGGATGACGGGCTGGGCGACTGGTCCTCACCTGCACTATGAATTCAAGATCAATGGGGTCCAGCATGATCCGCTGGGTCCTGAGGTGCCGCGCTTTGCCAGCACTAACCTGACCGGCCATGCCCGTACCCAGTTTCTTTCGGCCACGGCGCCCTATCTCAAGCAACTCGATGCCGTACGCGGCAGTGCCTTCGCCAGTTTCGAATAATTCCGGGTCCTCCCTCTATGTGGGGTTGATGTCAGGGACCAGTCTCGATGGTATCGATGGGGTTCTGGTGGATTTTTCCATGCCAGTTCGCCCCAGAGTTTTGGCCCAGGCACAGTGTCCTTTTTCCGTTGATCTGCGCAGGGACCTGCTGGATTTGACCCATCCGGGGATCAATGAATTGGAGCGTGCTGCTCGCCTGTCCCGGACACTTTCCTCGCTTTATGCCGAAGTGGTTCATGAGTTGGTTCAACGGGCAGGACCGGGAGATTTTCCCGTCGTTGCAGTGGGGTGCCACGGACAGACGGTACGTCATCGTCCAGAACAGGGATTCAGTCTCCAGTTGGTGAATGGGGCTTTGTTGGCCGAATTGACCGGTATGGCGGTCATCACCGATTTTCGTTCGGGAGATATCGCGGCCGGTGGGCAGGGCGCGCCACTGGTTCCCGCCTTTCACGCCGCATTGTTCCGGCATCCCTCGATTCCTCGTCTGATTCTCAATCTGGGCGGTATCGCCAATCTGACGTTGCTCTTTCCGGGGCTGGCTACCCAAGGGTATGATACTGGCCCAGCCAACCTGTTGATGGATGGCTGGATTGACCGGTGCCTGGGGCATCCCTTCGACCCTGAAGGCCGTTGGGCAGCGCAAGGCCGCTGTCATCCGGCACTGCTGGATTCCTTGTTGAACCATCCTTTTTTTCAGCGCAGTGCGCCCAAGAGCACCGGGCGCGAAGATTTCTCACTGGAGTGGCTGGAGGGGCGAGGGGAATGGGTGTCTTCACTGCCGCCCGAGGATGTTCAGGCGACTTTGCTGGAATTGACGGCGCGCTCAGTGGCTGCCGCGGTGCAGGCGGAGTGCCGGGGGCACAAGGAGGCGGAACTGTATGCCTGTGGAGGCGGAGCTCTGAATACCCAATTGGTGAAACGCTTGCAGATCTTGATTCCCGAGGTTCGGGTGCGACGCACAGACGAATTGGGGGTGCCGGCGCAACAGGTGGAAGCCTTGGCTTTTGCCTGGTTGGCATGGGCGCGCGTGCAGGGGAAAGCCGGGAATCTGCCCGAGGTGACGGGCGCGCGTCATGGCGTCGTGCTGGGCGCGCTTTATTCGCCTTGAGGCGTGGGGCGCCGACGCCGGGCACGTGGATGCGCCTGGTCATAGACTTGAGCCAGATGCTGGAAGTCGAGGTGGGTATACACCTGGGTCGATGTGATATGGGCATGTCCCAACAATTCCTGTACGGCGCGCAGATCGCCGCTGGACTGGAGCAGGTGGGAAGCAAAAGAATGACGCAGGACATGGGGATGGACTCGGTCATCCAGACCCAATTGGCGTGTGCGCAACGTCACGCGCGCCTCGATGGCGCGCATGCTCAGGGCCGAACCGCGGATACTGACGAACAAAGGCGTTTCTGGTTTCAGAGGGTGCAGAGGGTGATGGGTCAGCCAGAGTGTCAGGGCTTCCCGGGCCTTTTGGCCCACGGGAATGATGCGGAATTTATGTCCTTTTCCCAGCACCCGTACCAAACCTTCACTCGAGTTCAGGTCCTGTATGCGCAGATGAGCCAATTCTGCCAGACGCAAGCCGGAGGAATAGAACAATTCCAGCATGGCTCGGTCCCGTTCGTCCAGCATGCGATTGCCTGGTATGTTCATCAACTGGCAGGCTTGGTCCGGGGAGAGGGCGTGGGGCAGGGAACGGGGGGATTTTGGCGGAGGGATCCCGTGACAGGGATTGAGGGTGGCGTGATGAAATTTCACCAGATAATCAAAAAAACCGCGCCAGGCCGACAGGCTACGAGCCAGGCTGCGTCCGGAGAGCCCTTGACCATGGAGTTTTCCCAGGAGGCGACGGATCTGCTGGGCGGTGATCTGGGTAAGATCGGCATGGGCAACGATCAATAAGTTCAGGTCGCGCTGGTAACTGGAAATCGTCCGCGGGGACAAGCCTCGTTCGAAGCGCAGTTGATCGAGATAGGCGCGGATCAGAGAGGGAGAATCAGGACTGTTCATGGGCGCGCAGGGCCGTACTGATCAGGTCGGTGATGCGCTGCAGGTAGAAGATGCCCATGTCTGGGTAAAAACGGTTTTCATCGGGCGAGGCCAGCAGCAAGGCGCCAAAAGTTTCACTGTCACGCAGGGGTAACAAAGCGAAGGATTTCAGGCTGGGGGCCAACTCGCCAAACCACTGGTCGCATTGCACGGGCGTGTGGTGCCCACAGCGGGGGGTTTCTACATGGGCGATGGCTTCCTTCTGGATCTGGGCCACAGGTTGGAAGGCGGGATCTTCCAAAACGTCGCCCTGAATCCCCCAGAGGCGCAGGGTGACGTGGGGGACTCCGAAATGATGCAGCATTTGATGCTGGATGGTATCGAGAACGCCTTTCAACGTGCGCTGAACCAGCAATCGCACGGCCAGTTGGTGAACCTTGCCACTGATATTGTCATTGGTTTCTGCATAGCCGATCAATTCAGACAGGCGCTGTTCCAGAGTGCGGTTCTTGTTGCGCAAGGTCAGCAGTTGGCGTTCGCTCAAGGAAACGGTATGGTTTCCGTGCGGATGCGGAATCTGAATTTCATTCAATACCGCTCCGTGCAACACAAAAAACTCAGGGTTGTCCTTGAGCCAGGAGGCAACAATTTCAGCGTCCAGCATGGGTAAGTTCCTCGATGTTCGGGATGTGGACGATCCCGGTGTAGACAGTGACAGCAGGGCCGGTCATCCACACAGGATGACCGGCGCCCTGCCATTCGATGAGCAGTTCTCCGCCGCGGGTCATGACGTGTACGAGAGGATCCAGTCGCTCCAGACGTTGACCGGCTACGACGGCAGCGCAGGCCCCCGTACCGCAGGCCAGGGTCTCCCCTGAGCCGCGTTCATAAACCCGCAGATGGATATGGGTGCGGTCCACGATCTCCATGAATCCGGCATTGACCCGTTCCGGAAACGAGGAATGACGTTCAATCAGAGGGCCTTCCGTGTCGACGGGTGCGTGGGTGATGTGTTCGACCACCTGCACGGCATGGGGATTGCCCATGGAGAGTACGGAAAAGGTGCGGGTCACCTTTCCGAGGGATAAATCATAGGTGGGTTGGAGGGCGGGGGTCAGAAAGGGAATTCGGACAGGATCAAAGAGGGGTTCGCCCATGTTGACCCGGACGTTGCCCTCCGGCAGCAACTCTGGTTCAAGCACGCCTGCCAGGGTTTCGACGCGCAAGCGGGCGCGCTGCGTCAGGTTTTGATCACGAACATAACGGGCGAAACAACGGACCCCATTGCCGCAGTTGGCGACTTCTCCTCCGTCGCGATTGAAAATTCGGTAACGGAAGTCATTCGCAGCGTCTTGTGCCGGCTCTACCCACAGGATCTGATCACAGCCTACGCCAAAATGGCGATCAGCCAACCAACGCAGTTGAATCGGGGCCAGGGCGAGGGGGGTCCGTACTCCATCGAGTACGACAAAATCATTGCCCAAACCCTGCATTTTGGTGAAAGGAAGTGTCCCCATGGTCCCCGTACTGGGTGGTGTCGAAGGTGAAATGCTACGCTTTTTCTGGCTCACTGGGTAGATTGGGGCTTCGCAGGGTCGTCGTAAGGAGACGTTTCTCCGGGAGGGCGGGTCTTGAAGCGTTTGTGCGACCATAGATAATTGGCGGGTTGTTCGAGGATGCGTTCCTCGATGAAGTGGTTCATGCGGCGGGTATCCGCTTCATCGTCGCCGCTGGGAAAATGTTCCCAGGAGGGGAAGAAAGTGACTTCAAACCGCCCTCTCTCGAAATCGAGGTGGACGACGCAGGGAACGACGGATGCCTTGGCTAATTTGGTCATCCGGGCCAAAGCGGGGACGGTAGCCGCCTTGACTTTGAAGAAATCCACGAAAAGTGAATCTTTAGGGCCAAAGTCCTGATCTGGCAGGTAGTAGAGCAACCAACCCGGTTTGAACGCCCGTAGTACGCTACGCAAACTATCCTGGCGGGCAAAGATCAGTCCTTTTCCCCAGCGCAGTCGACGTTCACGGATCAAGGCGTCAAGGGTGGGATGCTTGATTTTTGAGTTGATGGTGATGACGTCGAAATCCAGGGTCAGGAAGGGGCCGATGGTGTCTACCCCGAAGAAATGGGGCGTGAGAAGGATGACCGGCCCTTTCGTTTGGGCGTGACGCACCTGTTCCAGGCCCTGAAAGTGAATCATGGCGCGCAAACGCCGTTCAGAAGCGAACCAGGCTATCCCGAGGGCCAGGGCGCTGGTCACGAATCCCTGAAAATGACGAAGGGCCACTTGATGGCGTTGGGCATCACTCCACTGGGGAAAGCACAATGCCAGGTTGATGAGGGTGACGCGACGCCGTTCGCGGGCGAGGGCAAAGGCCAGGGTACCGAGCAGACGACCAGGGATCCACAGGGCCTCGAGGGGGAGCCAGTGGAGTAACCAAAGAGGGAAAAAAATCAGGCGCATCATGGCGCTAAGGGGATTGCTGGTACAATTCCCGGCTGCAGTACTTTTCCAATTTTTGATAAAGGGCAGGGTTTGCCATGAGTGAGTATATTTTCTCTTCGGAGTCGGTATCCGAAGGGCATCCGGACAAGGTGGCCGATCAGATTTCTGACGGGGTTCTGGATGCCATTCTAACGCAAGATCCGCGCGCCCGGGTGGCCTGCGAAACTTTGACCAGTACGGGTCTCATCGTCATTTCCGGCGAAATCACCACCAAGGCACAGATCAACTACATCGATGTGGCACGGGACGTGGTGCGGCGCATCGGTTACAACAGTTCCGAGATCGGTTTTGATTATCAGACCTGCGCGGTGCTGACGGCCCTCAATCGACAAAGTCCGGACATTGCTCAAGGGGTGGATGAAGGGAGTGGACTCGACCTCGATCAGGGGGCGGGCGACCAGGGGTTGATGTTCGGTTATGCCTGTGATGAAACCGATACGCTCATGCCTTTGCCTATCCACCTGTCGCATCGCTTGATGCAGCGCCAGTCTGAATTGCGCAAGAACGGACGGATGCCCTTTTTGCGTCCGGATGCCAAATCGCAGGTGAGCGTTCGCTATGTCGATGGGCGGCCCGCCCGTATCGAGACGGTGGTTTTGTCGACCCAGCATCATCCCGAAATCTCTCATCAGCAACTTACCGAAGCAGTGATCGACGAGATCATCAAGCCGGTACTGCCCGCTCACCTGCTGGGACCCAACACCCGATATCTGGTCAATCCCACTGGCCGTTTCGTGATCGGAGGTCCTATGGGAGACTGTGGACTCACTGGACGCAAGATCATCGTGGATACTTACGGGGGTGCTGCTCGTCATGGTGGTGGGGCTTTTTCCGGCAAGGATCCCTCCAAGGTGGACCGTTCTGCGGCCTACGCCATGCGCCATGTGGCCAAGAATATAGTGGCTGCCGGACTGGCACGCCGATGCGAAGTGCAGGTGGCTTATGCCATCGGGGTCGCCCGTCCGGTCAGTTTGATGGTCAACACGTTCGGCACCGGGAAACTTTCCGATGAAAAACTGGCCCAACTGGTCGAGTTGCACTTCGACTTGCGTCCCAAGGGCATCATTCAGTCCCTCGACCTGCTCCGCCCCATTTACAGCAAGACGGCGGCCTATGGTCACTTTGGGCGGGAAGAGCCGGAATTCACCTGGGAAATGCGCGATCGCGTCCAGGCACTACAGGCCGATGCCTGAGTTCTGGGAAGAGCCAATACACAACGAATGAATGGAGAGTTTCAATGAATGCGATTTCACAGACTTTGGCGGGTGACTTCAAGGTTGCCGATATGACGTTGGCGGCCTGGGGACGCAAGGAAATCCAGATTGCCGAGAATGAAATGCCGGGGCTCATGGCCCTGCGTGCAGAATATGCCGATCAACAACCGCTGCAGGGGGCACGCATTGCCGGTTGTTTGCACATGACCATCCAGACTGCCGTCTTGATCGAGACACTGGTGGCCCTGGGGGCGGAAGTCCGCTGGAGTTCCTGTAATATTTTTTCCACCCAGGACCAAGCCGCAGCAGCCATCGCCGCCACAGGGGTTCCGGTGTTTGCCTGGAAGGGAGAAACGGAAGAGGAATTTTGGTGGTGCATCGAAAAAACCATCTTTGGGCCGGAAAACTGGTTGCCCAACATGATTCTGGATGACGGAGGGGATCTGACTCTGGTGATGCATGACAAGTATCCTCATCTGCTCGAGTCCATTCGAGGTATTTCCGAAGAAACGACCACTGGCGTACATCGTTTGAATGAAATGCTGAAGCGCGGAGAGTTGAAGTGTCCGGCGTTCAATGTCAACGACTCGGTCACCAAGTCCAAATTCGACAATTTGTACGGATGTCGTGAATCCCTGATGGATGGAATCAAACGGGCGACCGATGTGATGATTGCCGGAAAGGTGGCCGTGGTCGCCGGTTATGGTGATGTGGGTAAAGGGTGTGCTCAGGCTTTTCGTGGGCTGGGTGCAACGGTATGGATTACGGAAATCGATCCCATCTGCGCCCTGCAGGCGGCCATGGAGGGGTATCGGGTGGTCAACATGGACGAAGTGGCTGCTTTGGGGGATATCTTCGTCACTGCAACGGGCAATGTAGAAGTCATCACCCACGCCCACATGCAAGTGATGAAAAATGATGCCATCGTATGCAATATTGGTCATTTCGACTCGGAAATCGACATTGCTTCCCTGCGCAACTACCCTTGGGACAATATCAAGCCGCAGGTGGATCATGTCATTTTCCCTGATGGCAAGCGTCTGATCGTATTGGCGGAAGGGCGTCTGGTCAATCTGGGGTGTGCGACGGGACATCCGAGTTTTGTGATGTCTGCTTCTTTCACCAATCAGGTCATGGCCCAGATCGAATTATGGAACAATCATGGTACCTATCCGGTGGGTGTGTACATTCTCCCCAAGGCACTGGATGAGAAGGTGGCCCGCCTGCATTTGAAGCGCATTGGCGTGCAACTCACCTTGTTGACGGAAAAGCAGGCCGAATACCTCAACCTGCCTGTCACGGGGCCCTACAAACCCGAGCATTACCGGTATTGAAGCCATGAATCACGTGCATCACGAGCGGGTGTTCAGTTTTGAGTTTTTCCCCCCCAAGACGTCCGAGGGGGCGGAAAAACTTCGTCACACCCGGCGCCAGTTGGCGCAACTCAACCCCACCTTTTTTTCCGTGACCTATGGCGCGGGCGGCACCACCCAGGACCGCACCCTGGAAACCGTGGTGGAGATTCAGCAGGAGGGACATCCTGCTGCGCCCCATCTGTCCTGTATCGGCGCGACACGGGACAGTTTGCGCCAAGTCCTGGCGCAATATCGTCGCCATGGTATCCGTCATCTGGTGGCTTTGCGCGGGGACTTGCCTTCCGGCACTCTGGGCGGCGGCGAATTTCGTTACGCCAGCGACCTGGTACGTTTCGTGCGTGAAGAAACGGGAGACCACTTTTTCATTGAAGTGGCCGCCTATCCCGAGGTGCATCCGCAAGCACGCTCGGCGCAGGAAGGCATTCGCCACTTTCGGGAAAAAGTCGAGGCGGGGGCTGATTCAGCCATTACCCAATATTTTTACAATCCGGACGCCTATTTCAGTTTTGTGGAGGACTGTGATGCAGCGGGGATCACCGTGCCGATCGTGCCAGGGATCATGCCCATCGCCAACTTTTCACAATTGAGTCGCTTTTCCGAGGCCTGCGGCGCTGAGATTCCACGCTGGATCCGCCAAAAAATGCAGGGCTACGGGGATGACAGCGCTTCCATCAAGGCCTTTGGTCTGGAAGTGGTGACTCACTTATGCGACCGGTTGCTGGAGGGCGGGGCGCCTGGGCTACACTTTTATACCATGAACAGTGCCGGGCTGACTGCAGTCATCTGGGAACGGCTGCATTTGACTTGAGGGGGGGCTGATCCCCCTTCCGAGGCGAGTTTCCTGACTCTTACAACCCCAGACGGATCAATGCGGACTCATTTTCGGGGCCCCGACCCAGTACCAACACCTTGAATAATTCGCCCATTTCTGCCGGGCTCAAGAGTTTTTGGACCGCACTGACGGCACGATAGTCCGTATTGGCTTCTCCGTGCACTTTTTCCAATTCATGAAGAATCCCTTCTTCAATCAACCAGGACGCCTGTGTCTGCCAGGTTTCGACTTGCATGCCTGCCCGACGGGCCGCCCGGACAACCCGGGTAAAGTCCACATGAGCCGTGATGTCCTGAAGTCCGGGGTAAAGAAAAGGGTCGCCATGGGCATGATGCCGATAGTGACACATCAACGTACCGCCACTGCGTTGGGGATGGATGAATTCGCGTGCCGGGAAACCGTAATCGATAAAAAAAGCCCGGCCGGCCTTCAATGTTTGGCCCAACAACATCATCAGTCCTTCTGCAGCCAGAGCAACTTCCGTGTCATAGGGTTCGGGGTAATCGGTCATGATCGGCATTCCCTCGAGGAGGGGGGAATTTGCAGGGAGGGGTTGAGTTTTCCAGCGCCAGCCTTCTTCCATCACCGTAATTCCCCATTGATGCCATTGCCCATTCTGCCAACGCACTCGTTGGACAGGCAGGGCATCCAGTACTTCATTGGCCAGTACGACCCCTTCCAGTTCCGTCGGCCAATGTTCCAGCCATTCCACCCTGCGTTGCAAGTCTGGAGGCAACTGACGGATTTTTTCCTGTTGTCGCTGTCGCAAGTCAGTGCTTACTTCCAGGATGGCATAACGATTCGGCAGGCAATCTTGTTTTTCCAGAGCCTTCAACAAGTCTTGGGCCAACTGTCCCGTTCCAGCCCCCAATTCGAGTATCGTGGTCTCCCGTGAATCCAATTCCCCGAGGGTGCGTGCGAGGGGGTGGGCCAAAGTATGAGCAAAGAGAGGGGTCATCTCCGGGGCCGTGGTAAAGTCTCCGGAGGGGCCCAATTTGACCGATCCTGCCGCATAATATCCCAATCCGGGTGCGTAAAGAAGCTGGTGCATGAAATCGGCAAAGTCGATCCATCCCCCGGCTCTGTCGATGGTTTTGTTGATCTGTCGGATCAGTTGCTGACTGTGTTCTTTCGCTTCGACACTCGGCAACAAGGCCTGGGTGGAATACCATTCCAAAGGTTCGGCCCTCAAATAGCGCGCATCATACTCCCATTTGGTAGTATGACGATGTTTACAAGATTCCGGGATATGACGATGAGTTTTTTCTGGCAGATTGCGGGGTTCTTCCTGCTTCTGAATTTTGCCTGGTACCTGACCTATTCGGACAGATTCTGGGTGTACGTCAGTGGGTTCGTACTCATGGGGTTCCTCATGCTCTACTCTCTGTTCGTCATTTTCAAAATTCTGCGCAAGGACGCACGCCCCTCTTCTGATGAGTGACACCCACAGTTCCACCTTCATTCGCTTACAAGAAAGGCTGCGCAGCGCTTTGGGCAAGGCTTTGGGAGATTACGCCATGATCCAGGACGGGGATACGGTCATGGTCTGTCTGAGCGGGGGAAAGGATTCGTATGCCCTGTTGACGCTGCTGCTGGATCTGCAAAAGCGCGCGCCCGTCGCTTTCAAACTGATTGCCGTCAACCTGGATCAGAAGCAGCCGGATTTTCCTGCGGATATTCTGCCCGCCTATCTGGAGCGGTTGGGCGTGGATTACCGAATCATCGATGCCGATACCTATGCCATCGTCAAGGAAAAAATCCCGGCGGGAAAGACTACCTGCTCTCTCTGTTCACGCCTGCGCCGAGGGATCCTGTACCGTACCGCCAAGGCGTTGGGGGCCAACAAGATCGCCTTGGGGCACCATCGCGATGACATGGTGGAAACTTTCTTTCTCAACCTGTTTCATGGGGGGCGACTGAAAGGCATGCCTCCCAAACTCGTGACCGACGACGGACATCATGTCGTGATCCGGCCGCTGGCCTATTGTCGAGAAGAAGATTTGGCCCGCTATGCACGCGGGATGGGCTTTCCCATCATTCCCTGCAATCTGTGTGGTTCCCAGGAAAATTTGCAACGCCAGGCCATCAAAAAGTGGTTGCAGGAGCAGGAAAAAGCGAATCCGGGACGCACCGACAATATCTTTCTGGGGTTGCAGTCGGTCACTCCCTCGCACCTGGCTGACCGCGCTCTCTTTGACTTTGCTGGCTTGATTCCTTCGCACCAACCGGAACCGGAAGGAGATACACTCTTCGATTCTGCCGGTGAGCGAGGGGCACTGCATCTGTCCCATGCCGAAGGGCGACATCTGCACTTCGTGAAAGCCGGAAATTTTGCTAGAATGAAAGATTGAGTATGGAGAATGCGCCCCCAATGGGCGCTTGAGGACCCCCCGATGACTATCCAGTATCTTCCCCCCAAGAAAATCACTTCCTTCTATCCCCCCCAACGCACCCTGATGGGTCCGGGCCCATCAGAAATCGCACCTCGGGTGCTGGCGGCCATGTCCCTGCCTTGTATCGGGTATCTCGACCCGGTCTTTGTGGACATGATGGACGAATTGAAGATGTTGTTGCGTTATGCCTTTCAGACGGACAATGCATTGACTTTTCCGGCTTCGGGTCCTGGGTCCGTAGGCATGGAAATGTGCTTCGTCAACATGGTCAATCCTGGAGACAAGGTCATCGTGTGTCGGAATGGAGTGTTCGGTGGCCGCATGATCGAAAATGTGACGCGCTGTGGCGGTAAGCCTGTCATCGTGGAAGATACCTGGGGCGAACCGGTCGACCCGCAAAAACTTGAAGATGCCCTGAAGCAAAATCCGGATACCAAAGTGGTGGCCTTCGTTCATGCCGAAACCTCCACCGGTTGTATGTCCGATGCTCGGACTCTGGTGGAAATCGCTCACCGCTACGGTGCCCTGACCATCGTCGATGCCGTCACCCAACTGGGTGGTGCGCCGCTCTATGTGGATGAATGGGATATCGATGCCATCTACTCGGGCAGCCAGAAATGCCTATCCTGCACTCCGGGGTTGTCTCCCGTCTCCTATAACCAACGGGTGGTGGATCTGGTCAAGCAACGCCAGACTCCCTCCCAGAGTTGGTTCATGGACCTCGACCTGGTATTGGGGTACTGGGGGAGCACCAGTCGTACTTACCACCATACGGCCCCCATCAATGGCTTGTTTGCCCTGCATGAATCTCTGGTGCTGTTGCGCGAGGAAGGTCTGGAAAATGCCTGGGCTCGCCATGTTCGCCATTACCTCGCACTCAAAGCCGGACTGGAGGCCATGGGGCTGACCTATCTGGTCAAGGAAGAATACCGGTTGCCCCAACTCAATGCTGTGCGTGTACCCGAAGGGGTAGATGAGGCCAGGGTGCGCAAAACCTTGCTCAGCGAATTCAATCTGGAAATTGGTGCTGGGTTGGGGCCCTTGGCAGGGAAAATCTGGCGTTTTGGACTGATGGGCTATTCAGCCAAGTCGGAAAACGTCATGTTGTGTTTGTCCGCCTTGGGTTCCGTTCTCATGGATATGGGCTATCCCATCAAGGTGGGCGTGGCCGAAGCCGCCGCACATCAGTCTTATGCTGAGCAACACGCTCAGGCAGCCAAAAAAATCAAGGGATCCTGAAAGGATCGCTGCGTTGAGCCAGTGAGAGCGCGCACAGCGCAGCCTGGCGGGCAGCGCGCACTCGTTGGGGAATGTCTGCCGGAGTCGGGGCCGAACGTACGAGTGCGGGAAGATCCAGTGCCTGACAGGCGGCGAGGGCAACCTTGCCCCGTGCGCCCAGGTTGGGTTGGAGATCTTTGAGAACTTCGCCCAGGCATTCTTGTAATTCAAGAAAGCGAAGGAATCTTTGTGGTCGTCTCCAGGCATCACATCCTTCCAGAAGGGGAAGCCATTGCTCCGGTTGCTGGGGAGACAAATGGCGACTGGCGGGTCCCTGCGCACAGGACAGTTCAGCCCACTGGTGTTGTTCCTTGCTCCAGCGCAGGTTTCTGGACCAGGTTTCGAGGAGTGGACGCCAGATTTGAGGGGAACTCCCGTGGAAGAGTGCCGAGACCCAGGCCGCCCAGCGCAGGGGTTGTCCCAATTGGCTCTGGGCTGCATGATCCGCGGCATTTTTGGCCAGATCGCCCGTATGGATCCATAGGGTGTCGATGGCGGGAAAGAATTTTTTCAGGGCTCCCCATTCGGCCAACGCGGTGAACATGCGCGCAGGGTTGGCCGTTTCCATGCCCTTGTTCAACTCTTGCAGAATGCGTTCGGGGACCAAGGCATCTATTTCTCCGTCGTTGACCATTTGTCGCAAGAGCGTGATGGTTTCTGGGGCGACGGTAAAGTCAAAAGGAGCCAGTTTGGCCAGGAAGCGTGCAACGCGCAGAAGTCGAACCGGATCTTCGCTGAAAGCCGGGCTGACGTGACGCAAGGTACGGTTTTCCAGATCAGTCAGTCCGCCGTAGGGATCGATCAACCGATGACTGTTGGGGTCCCGCGCCATGGCATTGAGGGTGAGGTCACGGCGTTTCAGGTCTTCTGCCAAGGTGACCGTGGGGTCGGCATGAAGGGTGAAGCCGCGATAGCCTGGGGCGGTTTTGCGTTCGGTGCGGGCCAGGGCATATTCTTCGTGGGTGACGGGGTGCAGGAAAACCGGGAAATCCCGGCCGACCGGCTGAAACCCTCGAGTTTCCATCTCTTCCGGGGTGGCCCCCACCACGACCCAATCCCGGTCGGTGCTGGGCAGTCCCAACAATTCATCACGCAGGGCACCGCCCACTTCGTAAATCTGCATCACTGAACCGCTCCCGCCAACTCGTCCAGAAGGGCATGCAGGCGATGACTGGGCGCGGGATGGAGGCGCTGTTCATAGACGACCTGATTGTAGAGGACCTGCTGGACATAGTCCCGGGTTTCATCAAAAGGAATGTTTTCAAGGAATGCGCGCGGGTCACCAATGCCGGCAGAAGCCCAGATCTGCGCACGCAGGGGGCCGGCGTTATAGCCCATCGTGGCGAGAATCGGATTGCCCAGAAGTTGGGTCAGATGATTCAGGTAGTAGGTTCCCAGAAGAATGTTGGTGTCGGGTTGATCGACATCTTCGATGCGATAGTTCTTGAGACCGCTGTGTTGGGCGGCCCAGCGAGCTGTCGCCGGCATCAGTTGCATCAGGCCCTGGGCGCCGGTACGCGAACGGGCGATACTGAAAAAGCGACTCTCCTGCCGGATGATCGCAAGGATCCAGGCTTCAGAGAGATGATATTTGGAAGCATTGGCCTGAATTTGAGATGGATAGGGATAGGGAAAGAGCAGGGTGATATCTTTGGGTGACTCCGCACGTTCCGCGCTGTGAATGCTTCGGTCATACCAGCCCAGCTGAAAGGCCTGTTGGGCGGCAGACAGGTGTTGTAGAGAGGTCAGGGAGGGCTCGATCTGGCCCCACTCGCGCTGGGCCTCCGGCAGCAATCCCAGACGATAGAGGCGCAGGGGGCGCTCCAGCAGAGTGCGGGTTTCTTTTTGGACCTCAGGGTTCGGCTGCGCAGGGCGGGGCGGCAGGTGCAGATCCTGCCCCCGTTCTTCCAGAGCCAGTAGTCCATAGTAGGAAGAGGATTGAGCGACACGCTCGAGCAGGGCTTGAGCTTCCGCCGTGCGGTGTTCGCCTTCCATGGCGCGCGCTTTCCAGTATTGCCAGACGGGTTTCTGGGCTATGGGGGTCGGTAGGTAGGCCAGGGTGTCCAGAACGGTGGCCCAGTTCTGCTGGCGCAGGGCAACCCGAATTTCCCAGGTCAGCCATTCGACCTCGGTGGGTTGGGAAGTCACCTGCTGAAACCACTCCAGAGATCGAGGATCCAGGTTCAAAGCTCCTTGAAGCGCGATCTGTTGCCAACCCCAGGTCCGATCCTCCGGGTCGAGATGGGTAGAAGTATCTGCCCACCAGGTCGCTGCGGCCTGTGGGTCATGAGCGGCCAGACGGAGTGTGGCATACAGCACGAGTTCACGTTGTGCACGGGTGGAGTGAGCATCCGTGGGGGGCGTATCATCCAGAAACTGGCGCGGACGGCCTGTGGCCAGTTTCAGGTCATCCTCATTCAGACCCTGGAAGGGCGGAAAGAAACTGTTGATGTAACGCGCTTTTCGCAACTGATTGCGAGACAGGGCGTGCCGCAGTGCCAGCCAGAGGTCATCCGTACGAATGCGATGGGCTGCGACCAATTGTCGGAATACCGGGTCACAGGAGTCGGGCCAAGAAGCCTCGGAACGCCAATAGGTCACGGCAGTATCGAAGAAGTCCATCTGAGCATTGGCGAAGAGGGCTTGCCAGTGATAGCACTGAAGTGCGGGTTGGTGGGCATCTTCCGGGCGAAACTGGGTTTCAAAGGTTTTCCAGTTTTGGTTTCGTCCCAGTTGAGACAACCAATGGGCGCGCAACAAGGGCGTGAGCGGGCTGTTGGGGTAATCACTGAAGAATTCCTGCATTTCCGGAACCAGATAGGCGTTTCCCTGCATCAACCGTCCTTCCAGAGCCCAATATCGGGGATAATCGGACAGTTGACCTTGCGCTCGTGCCGCGATGGATTCGAGAGTGGTCTGATCATGCTGATCAAAAGCGTGCCGGGCGCGCAACAATTCGTCATCGGTCAGAGGCTGCGCAGTAATGGGTTGCGCAGTGACCGGTGGGTCGTCGGGCATGACCAGATCTGTGGCAGGGATGCTCAAGGGGATAAGCCCAAGGAACAGAAAGAAGAAGCGAATCAGAGCACCGGACAAGACGTGAACCTCATGGGAAAGGCAGAACAGCGCCGTCATTATGCGGGAATTTTTTCGGAAAAGGGAGGGGCTATGCAGGAAGAACAGGAACAGCGGCAATTGCTGCATCGGCGTGTCATCGAAGTGAATGGTTACGCGCGGCCGGATGGCTGGTACGATGTGGAGGGTGTGTTGAGGGATGTCAAAGGGCATGATGTGGACATGGCAGAAGGATGCCTGACTGCGGGAACGCCCATTCACGACATGTTTTTGCGCCTGACTGTGGACGATGCCATGATGATTCGCGAGGCGGAAGCGCGCATGACCAGTCGACCCTATCCGGGAACCTGTGAAAAGATCGTCCCTGAATATTCATCGTTGAAAGGGGTGACCATCGCTCCAGGGTTTACCCGGGTCGTACGGAATCGATTGGGCGGTATTCATGGGTGTACGCATTTGACGGAATTGGTGGGGGTCGTGGCGACGGTGGCTTTTCAAACCCGGTATGGCACACTCTCGCCGGAGATGAAGGAACGCCCTCCTCATCTGGATGGATGCCATGCCTTGGTCAGTACGGGTGAGGTGGTCGCACGTTTTTACCCGCACTGGTCGCGGGCACGCGTCGAATAGTGGAGAGATTTTCAGGTACAATCAGCGCTTCACAGGCTCCTTTCATAGAGAAGACGTAGACCATGAAAATCCATGAATATCAGGCCAAAGTGCTCCTCCAGCGTTTTGGGGTGGCGGTTCCGCGCGGGTTTCCGTGTTTCACGGTCAGTGAGGCCGTGGCAGCCGGACAGCAATTGGGTGCAGGAGTGCGCGTGGTCAAGGCGCAGATTCATGCAGGCGGGCGAGGTAAAGGTGGGGGCGTCAAGGTGGTGCGTACGGATGCCGAACTGGAAGATGCAGCGCGCCGAATGATGGGGATGCAACTGGTCACTCATCAAACCGGTCCTCAGGGCCAAACCGTTCGCCGCTTGTTGGTGGAAGAAGGGGCAGATATTCGTCAGGAACTCTATATCGGCATGGTGGTGGATCGCGCTACCCAGCAGGTTGCCCTGATGGGTAGCGCGGCGGGAGGGATGGATATCGAGGACGTGGCCGCCCGTCATCCGGAAAAGATTCATACGGTACAAATAGATCCGGGGCAAGGTTTATTGTCGGCTCAGGCTGAGGTTCTGGCTCGCCAGATCGGGGTGCCGGAATTTCTGGTGCCGCAGGCATGCGACCTGATGCTGGGCTTGTATCGTGCCTTCGTCGAAAGCGATGCCAGTTTGGCCGAAATCAACCCCGTGGCAGTGACGGGGGATGGACGAATTCTGGCGCTGGATGCTAAATTCAACTTTGATGACAATGCGGCGTTTCGCCATAACGAATGGCAGGATTGGCGGGATTTCGATGAGGAGGATCCCAACGAGATCGCAGCCTCGCGTCACGGCCTGTCGTACATTTCGTTGGATGGCAACATTGGATGCCTGGTCAATGGTGCGGGTCTGGCCATGGCTACCATGGATATTGTCAAACTCTACGGCGGAAACCCGGCCAATTTTCTGGATGTCGGAGGCGGAGCCACCACGGAAAAAGTCACGGAAGCCTTCAAATTGATGTTGTCCAATCTGGAAGTACAGGCCATCCTGGTCAATATTTTTGGTGGCATCATGAAGTGCGATGTGATTGCCGAGGGCGTGGTGGCAGCCGCGCGACAGGTCCACTTGACGGTCCCTCTGGTGGTCCGTCTGGAGGGGACCAATGTGGCGTTGGGGAAACAGATTCTGGCGGAATCGGGACTGCCCATTCTGTCAGCGGCCAACATGGATGATGCGGCGGCCCAGGTGGTCGCCGCAGCGCGGAGATAAGCATGGCCATTTTGATTGACAGGAATACTCGGGTATTGACTCAAGGAATCACCGGCAAGACGGGCATGTTTCATACTCGATTGTGTCGTGAGTATGCCTTTGGCAACGAATGTTTTGTCGGCGGGGTGACTCCGGGCAAAGGCGGCCAGGATTTTGAAGGGGTACCGATTTTTGATTCGGTGGCAGAAGCACGTCGGGAAACCGGCGCCAATGCCTCGGTGATCTATGTCCCTCCTCCCTATGCGGCGGCGGCCATCGATGAAGCCGTGGCAGCGGGGATCGAGTTGGTGATCTGTATTACGGAAGGGATTCCGGTACGCGATATGATCCAGACCCGTTATCGGATGCGTGGAAAATCAACCCTTTTGGTGGGCCCGAACTGTCCTGGGGTGATCACCCCAGGACAGCTCAAGATCGGCATTATGCCTGGACACATTCATCAGCCCGGCCCCATTGGGGTGGTCTCTCGTTCTGGGACGCTGACTTATGAAGCCGTGGGGCAATTGCGCGAGTTGGGGCTGGGTCAGTCCAGTTGTGTGGGGATTGGGGGCGATCCGGTCAACGGCATGAAACATCTGGATGTGATGCAACGGTTCAATGACGATCCGGCGACCGAGGCGGTCATCATGGTGGGAGAAATCGGCGGTTCGGACGAGGAAATTTGCGCGCGCTGGATCAAGGAGCACATGACCAAACCCGTGGTGGGGTTCATCGCCGGGATGACGGCGCCGCCCGGCAAAAGAATGGGGCATGCGGGGGCCATCATTTCAGGGGGGCAGGGAACGGCTCAGGAGAAGTTGGCCACGATGGAAGAATGCGGTATCAGGATTACGCGCAATCCTGCCGAAATGGGACGGACCTTGCAAGCCATGCTCAAGGGGTAGTCTTTGGCGGGCGATGCGGACAGGCGGGGCGCTGGCAGTCGGCGTAGATCTGGAGGGAATGGTCCTGAATCGAGAAGCCGCGTTGTTGTGCAATCTGGGCTTGGCGGTTTTCGATCTCGGCGTCGAAAAACTCCTCCACGTGGCCACATTGCAGACAGACCAGATGGTCATGATGGGTCCCTTGATTGAGTTCAAATACGGCCTTGCCACTTTCAAAATGATGGCGGATCAACAAGCCGGCTTGTTCAAACTGGGTCAGCACCCGATAGACGGTGGCCAGACCGATGTCCATGCCTTCTTGCTGAAGACGGCGGTAGACTTCTTCAGCACCCAGATGGCGGGTGGTGCTGGTTTCGAACAGAGCCAATACCCTGAGGCGGGGAAGGGTGGCTTTGAGTCCGATGTCCTTGAGATCTTGGGGGGCGCTCATGTTGCCTCGCAGGGGATTAGAGATTGGTTCATTATAAAAGCATTCAGGTGAACGAGATGATAAAGCGTACGATAACGATGGGCATGCTGGCTTGTGCGGGGCTGTTTCTCTCGGGATGTTCCGGTTGGTCGTGGTATTCGATTCCTGGGGTTTCTTACCTCAAACCCTATACGCTGGATATCCAGCAGGGCGTGATCATCGACTCTGACATGGTTGCGCGCCTGAAGGAGGGCATGACCCGGCAGCAGGTCGCCTATACCTTGGGGACGCCTTTGCTCAAAGATCCTTTTCATAAGGATCGCTGGGATTATGTCTACTTTGTGCGGGAGGATGGGCGGTTGAGTCATCCTCATGATTTGACGGTTTATTTCAAGGACGACAGAATGGTTCGTTATGTCACGGATTATCCGATCGGTGCGGCGGTGACATCGGATGTCCCGCCGGCGGTTCCAGTGACCGGTGAGGCTCCTGCGGCCACTCCGGCTGGCCCCCCCCCTCCGGTAGCGCAGGAGACCAATTCCGATGGAAATGCCGGACCGGTCTCCGGGGGCGTCAAGGGCAGCGTGCTCGATGCAGGGAAGACTGGAGAATGAGCGCGCTCGTTCTAGGCATCGCAGGCAGTGGTGGGCGCATGGGGCGAGCGTTGGTGGAAGCCATTGCGATGGCTCCAGATCTGCGTCTGGGACTGGCGTTGGAGCAAGCGAACAGTCCCTTCATCGGACGTGACCCCGGGGATTGGCTGGGTACGCCCCTGGGTCTTTCGATTACTTCTGACGTTCAGGCAGGGTTGGAACGATGTGCGGTACTGATTGATTTTACCCGCCCACAGGCTACCCTCGAGCACTTGGCATCCTGTGTGCGGCACAAGCGAGGCATGGTGATCGGCACCACCGGTTTCAGTGCTTCGGAAAAGGCGCAGATTCAGGAGGCCAGTCTGGAGATTCCCATTGTGTGCGCGCCCAACATGAGCATGGGGGTAACCGTGGCTCTGGCGTTGCTGGAGCGAGCCACCCAGTGGTTGCCGGCCGATTACGATCTGGAAATCACGGAAGCCCATCATCGTCACAAAGTGGATGCCCCATCCGGAACGGCATTGCGCATGGGCGAGGTGGTGGCCAAGGTGCGCGGTTGGGACTTGCCGGAGGTGGCGGTGTATGGGCGCCAGGGGACCACGGGTCCGCGTCCCGCTCAAACCATCGGCTTTGCCACGGTGCGTGGTGGGGATGTGGTGGGCGATCATACGGTGTCTTTCATGGGTGAAGGGGAGCGTCTGGAAATTACCCATCGTGCCAGCAATCGAGCCACCTTTGCCCAAGGTGCAGTGCGGGCGGCCCGTTTTGTGGTCGGTCAGGCGGCGGGACTTTATGACATGCGCTCTGTACTTGGATTGTAATTATTTGAAATAATTAAATTATTTTTGTTTACCCCGGGGTTGTTCCGGGGTCCGGAGTTGCTTTTTGGCGTATTTTGCGCTAGCATTCCAACAATCGGAAACGGGAAAGGTGCGCGTCGATGCGTCTTTCCCGTTTTTTCACATCACCCCCTTCAGGAGTTAGTCATGGCTGTAGAACTGCCCTCGTCCTCTCGGGTGCCCGCTTTTCTTGTGCTGGCCGATGGCAGCGTTTTCAGGGGCTATTCCATTGGAGCCAAAGGGCACCGAGGGGGGGAGGTAGTATTCAACACGGCCATGACCGGATATCAGGAAATCCTGACGGACCCCTCCTATTGTCGTCAAATCGTGACCTTGACCTATCCGCACATCGGTAATGTGGGGGTCAATCAGGACGACGAAGAAGCTGCCGAATTGTTTGCGGCAGGACTGGTTGTCCGTGACATTCCGCGTCAGCTCTCCAATTGGCGTGCGCAGGGAGGGTTGCCCGAATATCTCGAGGCACGGGGCATGATTGCCATGGCAGGAGTGGATACCCGGCGTCTGACCCGCTTGTTGCGTGAAAAAGGCGCGCAAAACGGCTGTATCTGGGCGGGAGAGGAAAACATCCCCGCTGCTCTGGAAGTGGCTCGCGCTTTTCCTGGACTCAACGGCATGGATCTGGCCAAAGTGGTCAGTTGCACCCAACCGTATCCTTGGACGGAAGGGGTCTGGAGTAGGACGGGAGGGACGACGCGGGCCGAGAAGCGATTCCGGGTCATCGCCTATGATTTTGGAATCAAACGCAACATCCTGCGCATGCTGGTGGAGAGGGGATGTGACGTTCAAGTGGTTCCGGCCATGACCCCGGCTCAAGAAGTGTTGTCCCAGCGCCCGGATGGGGTTTTTCTGTCCAATGGTCCGGGCGATCCTGAGGCTTGCACCTATGCCATTCAAGCCGTTCGTGAGTTTATGGTGGCACGGGTTCCCCTCTTTGGTATCTGTCTTGGGCATCAATTGCTTGCTTTGGCTTCGGGGGGGCGTACCCTCAAGATGAAATTCGGGCACCATGGAGCCAATCATCCCGTCCTGGATCAGCAAACCGGACGAGTTTTGATCACCAGTCAGAATCACGGGTTTTCGGTGGATTCCCAGGGTTTACCCGCCCATCTCACGGTTACCCATGTTTCCCTGTTCGACGGGAGTGTGCAGGGGCTTGCCCGGACGGATGTTCCGGCCTTCAGTTTTCAGGGTCATCCTGAAGCCTGTCCAGGGCCTCATGACGCAGCCCCTCTGTTCGACCGCTTCATTGCGCTCATGCAAGAATCTGGAATCTAACCATGCCCAAGAGAACCGATCTCCATTCCATTCTGATCATCGGGGCCGGCCCCATCGTTATTGGCCAAGCCTGTGAATTCGATTATTCCGGGGCGCAGGCGTGCAAGGCGCTACGCGAAGAGGGGTATCGCGTCATTCTGGTCAATTCCAATCCGGCGACCATCATGACGGATCCAGGAATGGCCGATGCCACCTACATCGAACCCGTCAACTGGAAGACTCTCGAGCGCATCATTGAACGTGAGCGCCCAGATGCTGTATTGCCGACCATGGGGGGGCAGACGGCACTCAACTGTGCCCTCGACCTGGCGCGGGAAGGGGTGTTGGCGCGTTATGGCGTCGAGATGATCGGGGCGTGCAAGGAGGCCATCGATATGGCCGAAGATCGCGAAAAATTCAAAGCGGCCATGACTCGCATCGGCTTGTCCACGCCCCGTTCCGCAGTGGCCCATAGCCTTGAGGAAGCCCAGCAGGTACAGGCCCAAATCGGTTTTCCTGCCATCATCCGTCCCTCCTTTACCATGGGGGGCAGTGGAGGAGGCATCGCCTACAATCAGGAAGAATTCATGACCATTTGCGAACGTGGTCTGGAGGCGTCGCCGACCCGGGAGTTATTGGTGGAAGAGTCGGTGATCGGCTGGAAAGAGTACGAGATGGAAGTGGTGCGGGACCGCAACGACAACTGCATCATCATTTGTTCCATCGAAAACCTCGATGCCATGGGGGTGCATACCGGAGATTCGATTACGGTGGCTCCAGCCCAGACCCTGACGGACAAGGAATATCAGGTGATGCGCAATGCTTCCCTGGCGGTACTGCGTGAGATTGGTGTGGAAGCCGGGGGATCCAACGTCCAGTTTGCCATCAACCCCAGGGATGGACGCATGATCGTCATCGAGATGAACCCGCGCGTTTCCCGTTCTTCGGCTCTGGCCTCCAAGGCGACGGGGTTTCCCATCGCCAAGGTGGCAGCCAAACTGGCTGTGGGATTTACGCTTGATGAGTTGAGCAACGAGATCACGGGCGGTATGACGCCCGCTTCTTTCGAACCCACCATCGACTATGTGGTGACCAAGGTACCGCGCTTTGCCTTTGAAAAGTTTCCGCAAGCCAATGATCGTTTGACCACCCAGATGAAATCGGTGGGAGAGGTCATGGCCATCGGACGCAGTTTCCAGGAGTCCTTGCAGAAGGCTCTGCGTGGACTGGAAACTGGCGCCGATGGGCTGAACGAGATGACCACCGAACGCACCATCATCGAAGCCGAGTTGGCCAATCCCGGTCCCCATCGGCTGTGGTATCTGGCGGATGCCTTTCGTATCGGCCTGGAGCGGGATGAAATCTACCGTTTGTCCCATGTGGATCCCTGGTTTCTGGCGGAAATCGAGGATCTGGTGTCAGAAGAACAACAGATACGCGGTCTGACGCTCGAGATGTTGAGTGCATCGCGTTGGCGCGAACTGAAAGGCAAGGGGTTCTCTGACCGCCGTATGGCTTATTTGCTGGGTAGCACGGAACAAGCGGTGCGTGCGGCGCGGCATGCCCTGAACGTTCGTCCCGTATTCAAACGGGTAGATACCTGTGCCGCAGAGTTTTCGACACAAACCGCTTACCTCTATTCCACCTATGAAGAAGAGTGTGAAGCGCATCCCACGGAGCGACGCAAGATCATGGTACTGGGCGGCGGACCGAACCGCATCGGTCAGGGGATCGAATTCGATTATTGTTGCGTCCATGCGGCCCTGGCTCTGCGTGAGGATGGGTACGAAACGATCATGGTCAATTGCAACCCGGAGACGGTTTCCACAGACTATGACAGTTCGGATCGTTTGTATTTCGAGTCGCTGACACTGGAAGATGTGCTTGAAATCGTGGCGCTGGAGAAACCTGAAGGTGTCATCGTCCAATTCGGTGGTCAGACTCCGCTCAAGTTGGCACGCGGACTGGAAGCCGCCGGGGTGCCCATCATCGGAACGACGCCGGACAGCATCGATCGCGCTGAAGATCGTCAGCGTTTCCAGCAGTTGTTGCATGAACTGGGTTTGCATCAACCGGATAACCGAACCGCAGGCCATCGGGATGAAGTCCTGGGAGCAGCGCAGGCATTGGGATATCCCTTGGTCGTTCGTCCCAGTTATGTGTTGGGGGGGCGTGCCATGCAGATCGTCCATACCCCGGCGGATCTCGAAAAATATTTGCGCGAGGTCATTACGGATGGCGAGGGGATGCATGGTGTGGCGATTTCCCCTCGTTCACCCATTTTGCTTGACCGCTTTTTGAACGATGCTATCGAAGTAGATGTGGATGCGGTCTGTGATGGACAAGAGGTGGTGATTGGTGCCATCATGGAGCACATTGAGCAGGCGGGCGTTCATTCTGGAGACTCGGCCTGTTCCATTCCGCCTTACAGCCTGACCCCTGCCATCCAGGATGAACTCCGCCGCCAGACCAAGGCCATGGCGCGTGCTCTGGGAGTGGTGGGATTGATGAACGTGCAGTTTGCGCTTCAGGGAGATACCGTCTATGTTCTCGAGGTCAATCCTCGTGCTTCGCGTACCGTTCCCTATGTGGCCAAGGCGACCAGTCGCCCACTGGCCAAGATTGCGGCGCGCTGCATGGCGGGGCAAAGTCTGGCCGAACAGGGAATTACCGGCGAGTTGATTCCAGACTACTATTCGGTCAAAGAGGCGGTGTTCCCCTTTACCAAATTTCCCGGAGTGGACCCTATTCTTGGCCCGGAAATGAAATCCACGGGCGAAGTCATGGGCGTGGGGGCAACCTTTGCCGAAGCTTTCGTCAAGTCTCAATGGGCGGCAGGAGTCAAATTGCCCACTGGAGGAAAGGTTTTTCTGAGTGTCAGAAATGCGGATAAAGCACCCTTGGTGGAGATTGCGCGTCAATTGGTGGAATTGGGATTTGCGCTGGTGGCGACGCGCGGTACGGCAGCAACACTGAGTGCCGCCGGCCTCGAGGTGGTACTGGTCAACAAGGTCATGGAGGGGCGTCCGCACATCGTGGATATGATCAAGAATCGCGAGATTTCCCTGATCATCAATACGGTGGAAGAACATTCCCGGGCCGTACAGGACTCCTGGTCGATTCGCAATGCTGCGTTGCAGGGGCGTATCACCTATTACACCACGGTCGCCGGGGCAAGGGCAGCCTGCATGGGGATGCGCCTCGGACAGTCCGGTGATGTCCATGAATTACAGGCATTGCACCGAGGGTTGAAAATCTGACCCCTCGATGGGGCCAGGCCATATAACACGTAATTGAGTAGTGAGGAAGGAGAAGCATGAACAAGACACCATTGACGGTACGGGGCGCCGAAAAACTCAAGGAAGAATTGCACCAGTTGAAGCACGTGCAGCGCCCGGCAGTGATCCAGGCCATCAGTGAGGCGCGCGCTCAGGGAGACCTGTCGGAGAATGCCGAATACGATGCGGCCAAGGAACGCCAATCTTTTATTGAAGGGCGGATTGCGGAATTGGAATCCAAGTTGTCTCATGCCCAAATCATCGATCCGGCAGCGTTGGATGCAGACGGACGGTGTGTTTTTGCGGCTACGGTGGAAATGGAAGACCTGAACACCGGTGATGTCCACACTTATCAGATCGTGGGAGATGACGAGGCGGATATCAAGGAAGGCAAGATTTCCATTGGTTCTCCCCTGGCCCGTGCCCTGATCGGAAAATCAGCGGGAGACGTGGCTGAAGTCCATGCTCCTGGGGGAATGCGTGAATATGAAATCAGGAAAGTACGTTATGGTTGAGCGCCGTAGGTCCTCATCTTCTCCCGTATCTGCGCCGCGCGCAGAACGGCCTCGGGTTTCCAAAGGAAAGAGCGGGGTCAAGAAAGTTACCGCCAAAAAAGTAGCCCCCGCGGTTGTGCCTCCTTTGAAGTTGCCGGAAGCGGGAGAGGCATTGACGTTGTCGGTGGCCGATCGGGTACGCCTGCGTCAGGAAGCCCATCGCCTCGATCCGGTGGTCCTGATGGGGCAATCCGGTATGACGGATGCGCTTCTTCTGGAAATGGAACGGGCTTTGCGTGCCCACGGTTTGATCAAGGTCAGGGCCAGTGGGGTGGATACGGCAGCGGCACGCAGTGCCTTGGCAAATACCCTCACGCAGCGTCTTTCAGCCGCATTCGTTCAACAAATCGGCAAGATCCTGGTTCTTTATCGCCCGCGATGAAACCTACCCGGACCAGCAAGGCCTGGATACGGGAACATATCAACGATCCCTTTGTCCAACGAGCAAGACGGGAGGGGTATCGGTCGCGTGCTTCCTACAAGTTATTGGAAATCGATGAGCGGGATCGCCTGTTGCGTCCCGGGATATCGGTGGTGGACCTGGGAGCCAGTCCCGGAGGATGGTCCCAGGTGGCGCGTCAGCGTATGGGCGTGCATGGCAAGGTCATCGGGGTCGATGTGCTGCCCATGGAAGCACTGGAGGGGGTGACTTTTCTGCAGGGAGATTTCATGGCCCAAACGGTGCGGGAACAGATGAGGGCCTTGCTGGGAAATCGACCGGTAGACCTTGTATTATCGGATCTTGCCCCCAATATCAGTGGTGTCACCCTATATGATCAGGCTCGTGCGGCCGAGTTGTGGGAAATGGCTTTGGAGTTTTCTCTCGAAGTACAGGGACCCGAAGGTAGGTTTCTGGTCAAGGCTTTTCATGGAGCGGATTTTGAATCCTTCGTGCGGCGCATGAAGCAATGTTTTGTCCGGGTAGTGACACGAAAACCCGCAGCATCCCGAGATCGGAGTTCTGAAGTGTATCTGTTGGGGCAGGGATTGAAACCGAAGCATTAAGGGGTGGGTTGGTGAATTTTGAACGGGTGGGCGCGCTTGGGCGTACAATGATCCTTCGGAGTCTGGGGGAATTGTCAGATCGACTTGGAGGAAAGAGTCTTGAATAGCATCGTTAAAAATGTCTTGGCCTGGCTTTTCGTAGGATTGGTGTTGATGTTGCTGGTCAGTCAATTCCAGAACCATCAACCGTCGGGCGATGTTCTGAGTTATTCCTCTTTTATCGAAGAGATGAAAGCCGGACATGTCACCAAAGTGATCATCGATGGACGGGCGTTGCGTGGCGAACGCTCAGATGGCAAACCTTTTACCACATATACGCCTTCAGATCCATGGCTGGTCAGTGACTTGCTCAAGTATGGCGTGAATGTGTCGGCCAAGCCGGAAGAAGAGCCGTCCTTCTTCATGAATATGCTCATGTCCTGGTTCCCCATGCTGTTATTGGTGGCCGTCTGGATATTTTTCATGCGTCAGATGCAGGGAGGCGGACGAGGAGGGGCTTTTTCCTTCGGTAAAAGTCGTGCGCGGATGCTGGATGAAAATACCAACCCTGTAACTTTCGCGGATGTGGCGGGGGTGGATGAAGCCAAAGAAGAAGTGAGCGAGTTGGTGGAGTTCTTGCGTGACCCCGGAAAATTCCAGAAATTGGGCGGACGGATTCCGCGTGGCGTGCTCATGGTGGGCAATCCTGGAACAGGGAAAACCTTGCTGGCCCGTGCCATCGCAGGGGAAGCCAAGGTTCCTTTCTTCAGTATTTCCGGCTCGGACTTTGTGGAGATGTTTGTCGGGGTGGGGGCCGCCCGCGTGCGCGACATGTTCGAACAAGCCAAGAAAAATTCGCCGTGCATCATCTTCATCGATGAAATCGATGCGGTGGGCCGACAACGCGGTGCCGGTCTGGGGGGCGGCAATGACGAGCGGGAGCAGACTCTCAACCAGATGCTGGTGGAAATGGATGGTTTCGAAGCGACAATAGGCGTCATCGTCATTGCTGCCACCAACCGTCCCGATGTCCTGGATCCTGCACTGCTTCGACCGGGACGTTTTGACCGCCAGGTGGTGGTCCCTTTGCCGGATATCCGTGGACGTGAACAGATATTGATGGTGCACATGCGCAAGGTTCCCATTGCACCGGATGTTCGGGCCGATATCATTGCACGGGGCACGCCCGGATTTTCAGGGGCGGATCTGGCCAATCTGGTCAATGAATCGGCACTCTTCGCTGCGCGTTTCAATAAACGTCTGGTAGACATGGATGATTTCGAACGGGCCAAGGACAAGATCATCATGGGCGCGGAGCGGCGTTCTCTCGTCATGCCGGAGCAGGAACGACGCAATACGGCTTACCATGAGTCCGGACATGCCGTGGTAGCCCGCATGCTGGCTCTGACCGATCCGGTTCACAAAGTGACCATCATTCCGCGCGGGCGAGCCCTGGGTGTGACCATGCAGTTACCCACGGAAGATCGCTACAGCATGAACCGCGATCAGATCCTGCAAAATATTGCCGTATTGTTTGGGGGGCGTATCGCAGAAGAAGTGTTCATGAATCAGATGACCACGGGGGCCAGCAATGACTTCGAACGTGCCACCGACATGGCACGCCGGATGGTGACTCAATGGGGGATGTCGACTTCCATGGGGCCCATGGTCTATGGGGAAAACGAAGGGGAAGTTTTCCTTGGACGGACGATTGCCACCCATAAGAATGTATCGGAAGCCACGATGCAAAAGGTGGATATGGAAATTCGTCGCATCATCGACGAACAGTACGTTCTGGCGCGGGGCATCATCGAAAGCCACCGCACCGAAATCGAGGCAATGACCCATGCCTTGCTGGAATGGGAAACCATCGATGCGGAACAAATTGAAGACATCATGTCAGGACGCCCTCCCCGTCCGCCCAAACCGACTGCGCCGGTGACGCCCAAAGCGCCTCCTCCCAGCGCTTCGCCCCCTCCTGCCCCCGCGTCCACGGCTCAACCAGCTCAGGGAGTCTGAGGCCAGAGGGAGTCGTCAGTGCGGGTTCCCGGCGCGCTGGGGGGGTCTCCTAAACCACTCCCCGCAGTACACTGCGGGGAGTTTGTTTTGTCCTTGGCACGACCTCGGATCATGGGCATTCTCAACGTCACTCCCGACTCATTCTCGGATGGTGGGGCGCATTTCGATGCGCTGGCAGCCATAACCTGTGGACAAACCTTGGTGGCACAGGGAGCCGACCTGATCGATGTGGGGGGAGAATCCACCCGCCCCGGAGCTCCTGAAGTCGAGTTGGCCGAGGAATTACGGCGGGTGATCCCGGTCATTGAAGGATTGGTGGACACCCTGAAAGTGCCGGTTTCCATCGATACCCGTCGTCCCCAGGTCATGCAGGCAGCCATCCGGGCAGGGGCCACCCTGATCAATGATATCGAAGCCCTGCAGGCCCCTGGAGCCATCGAATGTATTCTCGAGCATGAAGTGGGCATTTGTCTGATGCACATGCAAGGACAACCCTTGACGATGCAGCAATCGCCCCATTATCCTCGGGGAGTTGTATCCGGAGTATGCGATTTTCTCGCGGAACGGGTTGCTTTACTGGAGCGGTACGGTGTGGAACGCACACGCATTCTGATCGATCCGGGGTTTGGTTTTGGCAAGACCCGCATCCATAACCTGACCTTGCTGCAGCAGTTACCGGTTTTGGTGGATTTGGGATACCCGGTATTGGTGGGGCTGTCACGCAAATCCATGCTGGTCGGTCAACCCGGCATTCCTCCGCGCGAACGTCTGGGAGCCAGTCTGGCTGCGGCTTGCTGGGCCATTCAGGCGGGAGCACATATTTTGCGCGTTCATGATGTGGCTGAAACGCGTCAGGCAATGGAGTTATGGATGGATACCTTGACTGTGGAGGAGTAATGAGCCGTCGTTATTTTGGAACGGATGGAATGCGTGGGCGGGTGGGCAGTGAGCCCATGACCCCGGTGATGATGTTGAATCTCGGCTATGCAGCAGGCACGGTCCTGGCCCAGGGAGCGGCTGCCACGCAACAGGATCGTCCGGTAGTGATCATCGGCAAGGACACGCGCATTTCGGGCTACATGATCGAGTCAGCCCTCGAGGCCGGACTGTCTGCGGCAGGGGTGGATGTCATTCTGCTGGGACCCATGCCGACTCCTGCGGTTGCCTACCTGGTTCGAGCCTTGCGTTTGCAGGCTGGGGTGATGATCAGCGCCTCCCATAACCTTTTCGAGGATAATGGGATCAAATTCTTTTCTGCCGATGGGATGAAGTTACCCGATAGCGTGGAACTGGACATTGAAGCCCAACTGGATCAACCCTGGTCTTGCCGTGATTCGGCCCAACTGGGGCATGTCCGCCGCATGAATGATGCTGCAGGGCGTTATATCGAGTTCTGCAAGAGCACCTTCCCCTCCAATCTTGACCTCAAGGGATTGAAACTGGTGGTGGATTGTGCCCACGGGGCAACCTATCATATCGCGCCTCTGGTGTTTCACGAACTGGGCGCCGAAGTCGTCGCCATCGGTAATATTCCTAATGGAGTCAATATCAATGACCACTGTGGGGCGACTCATGTCGATACCTTGCGTGAGGCCGTGCGCACCCATCAGGCCGATATGGGGATCGCTCTGGATGGCGATGGAGATCGTCTCATCATGGTGGATGAGACAGGGAAAAGTTATGATGGGGACCAGTTGCTCTATGCTGTGGTCAAACACCGCCAGTCTTTGCCGGGATTCGCTGGCGGAGTGGTGGGGACCTTGATGACCAATCTGGCCGTGGAAAAAGCTTTTGAGCGGCGACGGGTCCCCTTCGTGCGTGCCAGCGTAGGGGATCGCTACGTTCTGGAAACGATGTTGGAACGGGGTTGGCTTTGGGGTGGAGAGAATTCCGGGCATCTGATCTGTCGGGATAAGCACAGCACGGGAGACGGCATCATTTCGGCGCTTCAAGTGTTGGCGGCTTTGGTCAGCCAGGGAGTGACCCTGGCCAGTTACACGGCCGAGGTGGAACTCTATCCCCAACGCCTGATCAATGTGCGCACTGCCCAACCGGTGGATTTCAAGACGTCTCCACAGGTTCAGCAGGCGGTGACGGCCGCAGAAGAGGGTATGGCCGGACATGGGCGGGTACTCTTGCGTGCTTCAGGTACGGAGCCCTTGATTCGTGTCATGGTGGAAGGGGAAGATGCAACCCAGGTGGAACGCTGGGCAGAAACCATTGCAGCGGCAGTGCGCGAGTTGGCGGCCTAAATCAGTTCGGGATCGATCACCGCACGCAGGATGAGTTGGGGCTGCCCATTTCGCTCGCGTTGTGTGAGCCACCAGAGCGCTCCCTTGCGGACACTCCAGGGTGCAGGTTCGCCAGTCATCAGCCAGGCTGCAGTTTCTCCCAGGGTGGGTTGGTGACCCACCAGCAAGGTGTAAGGATCAGTGGGCGCGGGCCAGGCGCAGGCCTGCAACAGGTCGCGCGGACGTGCGTGGGTACCCAGATGCGGCACGGTTTCGAAGTGTCTGGAAAAAGCGCTGGCGGTTTGCTGGGTGCGCTGTGCCGGACTGACCAGAATGCGGGGTTCGAGCGGCAGATGGGTCTTCAGCCAGTGGGCTACCTGCCGTGCTTGTCGGTGACCTCGTTCAGTCAGAGCGCGGACATGATCGGGGAATCCTTCCTCTGCTTCGGCATGACGCCATAGGATCAGGTGAAATTGACTCACGATGAGGAAGATTTCCGGCTCAAACGCTGCAAGAGAAAGTCATGGACCCGAAAGCATGAACTGCCGCGTCGTGGATGGGTTCGCACATATTGTCCCTCGCCGTTCATGATCCAGGCTGCGTGGTTGTCGCGTAGATAAGAGCGGAGTCCTTCGCTCAGTATTCGTCGTTTGATGCGTGGATCGAGAATGGGGATACAGACTTCGATGCGGCGAAAAAAATTGCGGTCCATCCAGTCGGCACTGGCGATGAATACCTCGTGGCTTCCTCCATGACGGAAATACATGACCCGATGATGCTCCAGAAAACGACCGATCAGCGAGCGTACCCGGATATGTTCGGATAACCCTTTGACACCGGGACGGAGCAGGCAGACGCCCCGGATGATCAGGTCGATTCGAACCCCGGCCTGACTGGCTTCATAGAGCGCATCGATCAGGTGGGGTTCCGTCAGTGCATTCATTTTTGCGATGATGTGGGATTTTTCACCCTGGCGGGCAAACTGGATTTCACGGGCAATGGCCTGCAGGGTTCCCGAGTGGAGGGTGAAGGGGGCTTGCCAGAGATGACGCAAATGTTCCTGCTTTCCCAGTCCTGTAATTTGCATGAAGATGGCGCTGACATCGGCCGTGATTTCCGGGTGGGCGGTAAACAAACCAAAATCGGTATAGGTGCGCGTGGTACGGGCATGATAGTTGCCTGTCCCCAGGTGGACATAACGGCGCAGTTCGCTTTGCTCGCGCCGAATGACGAGACACATTTTGGCATGAGTCTTGTAACCGAAAACGCCGTAGACCACGTGGGCCCCTGCGGCTTCCAACTTTTCTGCCCAGTTGATGTTGGCTTCTTCATCGAAGCGGGCCAATAGTTCCACCACCACGGTGACCTCCTTGCCCTGGTGCGCCGCCTCGATCAGGGCTTCGATCAGTTCGGAGTCCGTGCCTGTACGGTAGACCGTCTGTTTGATGGCCAGCACCGCAGGGTCACGCGCGGCTTGTTGGACGAACTGAATGACGGGCATGAAGGGCTGAAAGGGATGGTGCAGGAGAAGATCGCGTTTTTTCAGGGTTTCAATGAGGGGAACCGATTGATCCAGTTCGCGGGGTAGTTGGGGCTGAAAGGAAGGAAACTTGAGGTCGGGACGGTCGACCAGATCAGCGACCTGCATCAGGCGCACGAGATTGACGGGGCCATCCACTCGATATAGATCCGTCTCCTCCAGTTCAAAAGTTCCAAGCAGGAATTGAGCCATGGTTTCGGAGCAATTTTCCGGGACTTCAAGGCGTACTTCATCGCCGTACTGGCGATGGCTCAATTCGCCTTGCAAGGCAAGGCGCAAATCACTGACTTCCTCATCTTCCAGAAGTAATTCGCTGTTTCGGGTCAAGCGGAATTGATAGCATCCTTCGACGGTCAGTCCATGAAAAAGGTCGCCTACGTTGGCATGCAGAATGGAAGATAAAAAAATGAACCCATAGGGGCAGCCACAAATTTCTTCGGGCAGTTGTATGAAGCGGGGAAGGGCACGGGGGGCTTGCACGACGGCATGGGTACAGGGACGGCCAAAAGCATCGACTCCCGAAAGTTCCACGGCAAAGTTGAGACTTTTATTGAGGATTCGAGGAAAAGGATGGGCCGTGTCCAATCCAATGGGAGTCAGTACCGGTTTGATTTTGCGCAGATAATAGTTGCGTGCCCAAGTATGCTGAGCCTCGGTCCAATGATTGCGACGGTGGAAACAGATCCCCTCTTCGGCCAAACGCGGCAGGACACGTTCATTCAATAAACGATATTGATGGGAGACGAGTTCGTGCGCCACGCTGCAGACCAGACGGTAAACCCGCAAGGGAGGCAGGCCATCCGGGCCGGTTTTGGTGATCCCTTCACGAATTTGTTGTTTCAGGCCGGCAACCCGAATCTCAAAAAATTCATCCAGATTATTGCTGACGATGCATAGGTAGCGCAGTTGCTCGAGGAGAGGGGTTTCGTCATCTTCCACCAGATTCAGAACGCGCCGATTGAATGCCAACAGGCCCAACTCCCGGTTGAGAAATCGGGATGCTGCTGTAACGGGATTGCTCATAAAGTCGGTCAAGAGTAGGGGCCATCGGACGCTTTCAGTGTACCACCCCCCGAGTATCAGGAAAACCCATATGATGCCGACCATGAATCATGGGAGACGGGGGAAGATTCACCGTCACGAATAATTCACGGCAGGTTCACGGTGGGGTAACAAGGCCAAGGCAAAGTGGGTAAACATTCGTTTCGATGGAGAGATCCATGCCCCAACTTGACCAGAGTCTGCAGAATGTTCGTCAACCCCGTTTGGTATTTCAATATGCGCGCTCTTCTGTGGATGTGCGGGCGGCTCAGCAGTTGCGTTGGCAGGTCTTCCATGAAGAGATGGGGGCGTACTTGGATTCCACCGAGCCAGGGTTGGACCAGGATCGATTCGATGCGCTCTGCGACCATCTGATTTTGCGCGACACACGCAGTCATGAAGTGGTGGGCACCTACCGGATACTCAACGCGCAACAGGCGGTGAGGGCTGGAGGATTCTATTCGGAAGAGGAATTCGATCTGACGCGTCTGGTCCATCTGCTTCCTCATGTCATGGAGGTGGGGCGGGCCTGCGTTCATCCGGATTACCGCAATGGTCTTTCCATTGCAGTGTTGTGGGCCGGTCTGGCCGAATATATCCGGACTCATCGAGTGCAATACCTGATGGGCTGTGCCAGCATGACCATGATCGATGGCGGTCATACGGCAGCCTCGCTCTACCGTCAGTTGGAACTCATGCATGGTGCTCCTGCGGAATGGCGGGTTTATCCGCGTTGCGCATTGCCTCTGGCGGCGCTCGACAGCACGCGCGTGGTGGAGATTCCCCCGCTCATCAAGGCCTATCTGCGGGTGGGCGCCTATGTTTGTGGGGCACCGGCGTGGGATGCGGATTTCAACACGGCGGACTGTCTGCTTTTGTTGCCCACGACCGCCATGGATCAGCGTTATTCGCGTCATTTCATGAAGACCTCGGCTGAGGGGAAGACTTCCTTCTGAGAGGGCACGTCAACTTTTGTGAGTACGCTACCGGGTTTTCCCCATGCGTCTCTGCAGCGATGATTTCCGGGACAGAGTAGTTCATCCGTGCATGATCTGGTAGAGTGGGGTTTTTTGTGAGGGTTGTGGGATATGCCCCAAGCGATCATCGCGGCGGTAGACTTGGGCTCGAACAGTTTTCGTCTGCAGGTGGCACGCGTGGTGCAGGGGCAACCCTATACGCTGGATGCGCTCAAGGAGTCGGTACGACTGGCGGCCGGATTGTTGCCCGACAACACACTGGATGCAGTGACGCAGGAACGCGCATTGGCCTGTTTACGGCGTTTTGGTGAGCGGTTACGGGCAGTGCCCCGAGAGGCCATCCGGGTGGTGGGGACGAATACCTTGCGCGTTGCCCAACAGGCAGAAACCTTTTTGGAAGCGGCACAGGAAGCCTTGGGTGTTCCCATCGAGATCATTGCGGGTCAGGAAGAAGCCCGCTTGATTTATGTCGGTGTGGCGCACAGTCTTCCGCGCCATCGAGGTCGTCGGTTGGTGGTGGACATTGGCGGGGGGTCCACGGAAATCATCATCGGTCGCGGGGTCAAACCGCAGCGCCTGGAAAGTTTGTACATGGGGTGCGTCAGTTACACGCAACAGTTTTTTGCCCAGAACAAAGTGACGGAACGTCACTGGGCTGCCGCCAGTTTGGCGGCAGCCAATGAATTGCAGGCGCTTTCTGCCACCTTCGGGCGGGAGCAATGGGATGAGGCCGTGGGTTCTTCCGGGACGGCTCGTGCCCTGGCTGAATTGCTGGAATTGAACGGGTTCGTGGGGCAAGGAATTACCCGAGCCGGACTGGCTTTTCTGCGGGAAAAATTGTTGGAGGCTCGCGATCCGCACCATCTGGTTTCCATCGGTTTGCGCATGGAGCGGGTACCGGTATTGCCGGGAGGGCTGGTCATCATGAGTGCTGTGTTCGATCACTTGGGGATCGAACAGATGCAAACGACAGACTGTGGTCTGCGCGAAGGTGTCCTGTATGAGATGCTGGGCCGCCTGAAACATCGGGATGTCCGGGAAGAGACCGTGCGCCATTTCGTCCAGCGGTACCATGCGGATTCCCTGCAAGCAGAGCGGGTAGAAAAGTTGGCGCTCACGCTTTATCGTCAGGTGACGACTCGCCCCCAATATGCACATTATTCACCTTATCTGCGTTGGGCTGCCCAGTTGCACGAAATTGGGCTTTCCATCGCTCATGGGGGTTACCATCGCCATTCGGCGTATATTGTCGATCATGCGGACATGCCTGGATTCTCCAAGATGGAACAGGCCATCGTGGGCGGGTTGGTCCAGAATCATCGAGGGCGTTTGGTCAAGGGGGCAGAACGCATTACCAATCGGGAGGGCTGGCGTTTGGTGCTGTGTCTTCGTCTGGCCGTATTGTTTTGCCGTGGTCGCTCCCAGTTGGGACGAACCCCCCGCTTTCACCTGGCGGATGAGGGGGATGCGGGGTTTTGTCTGCAGGTCAATCCCGCATGGCTGGTCAGTCATGCTCTGGCAGCCGCCAACCTGGAGAAGGAATGCCAGCAGTGGCAGGCTCAAGGTATTTCCTTGAGGGTGGTTTGACCCGGAAGATTCATGAGTCTGTAATCAATCTGTCATATTTGACGGTTACCCTGTTCCCGTGCACTTGCGATTTTTTTCTATGGAGATTTTCATGACGATTCGGTTCCTCTTGCGTCCCTGGATGGTAGCCAGTGCTTTGTTGATGTCGGCCTGGGAGGCCCAGGCAACGGATATCACCGGTGCGGGCTCCACTTTTGTCTATCCGGTCTGTGCCAAGTGGGCCGAAGGATTTAGAGTAGCCACCCGAAATGGTTTGAATTATCAATCCATTGGTTCGGGCGGAGGAATCAAGCAGGTAAAAGCCAAAGTGGTGGATTTTGGGGCGACGGACAAACCCCTGACCCAGGAAGAACTGGACCGGAGTTCACTGGTACAGTGGCCGCTCGTGATGGGGGGCGTGGTTCCCGTAATTCATGTGGAAGGGGTCGCTCCCGGGCAAATGAAACTCGATGGTCCGGTGTTGGCCGACATCTATTTGGGCAAGATCAAACGCTGGAATGATCCGGCCATCCAGGCACTCAACAAAGGGTTGAGCCTGCCCGCACAGGACATCGTCGTGGTTTCCCGTACCGATGGTTCCGGGACTACCTTCATTTTTACAAATTATCTCTCCAAGGTCAGTGCCGAGTGGAAGAATAAGGTGGGAAGTGATACGGCTGTCAGATGGCCCACGGGCATCAATGGCAAGGGGAATGAGGGAGTGGCCTCCTATGTGCGCCAGCAAGCAGGGGGAATTGGTTATGTGGAATATGCCTATGCCCTGCAAAACAAGATGAGTCATGTTCAGATGAAGAACCACGAAGGGCAGTTCGTGGAACCTGAGATCGAAACATTCGGCGCTGCAGCCAAAAATGCTCACTGGAAACCGGAAAACGGGTTTCACGAAATTCTGACTGATGAACCGGGAAAAAACAGTTGGCCTATCACCGGAGCCACCTTTGTTTTGATGCAAAAAGTGCAGGAAAACCCCGAACATGCCAAAACTGCCTTGCAGTTTTTCGATTGGTCTTACAAGAATGGTCAGAAAGTCGCATTGGCACTGGATTACGTTCCCCTGCCAGAGGATGTGGTCAAGTTGATCGAAGCCCAGTGGAAGATTGAATTGAAGGACAGCGCGGGCAAGACGCTCTACTAGAAGGCTGCAGGAAATTTTTGTGGGTACGGGAGAGCAATCTCCCTCACCCGATTGCGCGATAATAGGAAAACCTCGGTACTGGGGGTATAATCGCTCCGTTCCTGACTTGACATTTTGTCCATGGCCGTCTTATGAACCCTATACCGACCCAACCAGTTGAGCGCGCGTCTACGCACGCAGGTCCGGCGCGTGGTTTCGGCCATTTTGCCGATCGCTTGTTCGAGTGGCTGACCCGGTTCTTCGCTTTGTTGGTGTTGTGCACGCTACTGGCCATTCTGGCTTCTTTGGTGGTGACCAGCGCTCCTTCACTGAAGGCCTTTGGTTTTTCCTTTCTGTGGTCCGATGACTGGGATCCCGTTCAGGATAAGTATGGTGCCTTGATCCCGGTTTATGGAACTCTGGTCAGTTCCTTCGTGGCTCTGTTGATTGCGGTTCCCATCAGTTTCGGAATTGCCGTCTTTCTCACGGAAATGTCTCCTCCCTGGCTCAAACGTCCGCTCGGGACGGCCATTGAATTACTGGCCGCCATTCCCAGCATCATCTATGGGATGTGGGGGCTGTTTTCCTTTGCCCCGATTTTTTCCCGGACACTGCAACCCTTCTTGATTGAAACTTTGGGCAAAATACCCTTTGCGGGGCAACTTTTTCAAGGCCCTCCTCTGGGGATCGGCCTGCTGACGGCCAGCATTATTTTGGCCATCATGGTGATTCCCTTCATCTCCTCGGTCATGCGGGATGTCTTTGAACTGGTTCCTGCCGTACTCAAGGAATCAGCTTATGGCCTGGGGGCCACCACTTGGGAAGTGGTCTGGCGGGTGGTATTGCCCTATACCCGTGCCGGGGTGGTGGGGGGAGTCATGCTGGGCCTGGGGCGTGCTTTGGGAGAAACCATGGCGGTCACCTTCGTGATTGGCAATACCCAGCACCTCAGTCCCTCGCTGCTGGCTCCGGGAAACAGCATCGCCTCGTCCCTGGCCAATGAATTCGCCGAAGCGGTGGGCGACCTTTATACCTCTGCCCTGATTGAATTGGGACTGTTGCTTTTCATCATTACGGCCATCGTGCTGGCCATGGCCAAGTTGATGTTATTGCGCATGGGGCAGCGTGAAGGAACGCGGAGCTGACCATGCGCTATACAACGCCCGAAATTCGTCGTATCTACCGCCGCCGCCAGTTGACCAATCGTTTTCATCTGTTCATGTCGGTGTGTGGCATGGGTTTTGGTCTGTTTTGGTTGACTTGGATTCTCTGGACCTTGTTGTCCAATGGCTTTGAAGCGTTGAGTTGGTCCCTGTTGACCCATCCGACGCCTGCTCCCGGGGGCGAAGGGGGGCTGGCCAATGCCATTTTGGGTAGCATCATGATGGCCGGTCTGGCGACTTTGATCGGAACGCCCGTGGGGGTATTGGCCGGGACTTACCTGGCTGAATATGGCCGACGCGGGTGGTTGGCTCCCACCACCCGTTTCGTCAATGACATTCTTCTCAGTGCTCCCTCCATCGTTCTGGGGCTGTTCGTCTATACCGTGTATGTGGCTCGTTTTCACCACTTTTCGGGGATTGCGGGCGCTTTGTCCCTGTCTTTGATCGTGGTTCCCGTGGTTGTCCGAACCACCGACGACATGTTGCGTCTGGTGCCGGACAGTCTGCGCGAAGCCGCCATTGCGCTGGGAGCCCCTCGTTGGAAAATGGTGGTGATGGTGGCTTATCGGGCGGCTAAGAGCGGCATCGCTACGGGCGTGCTGCTGGCGGTGGCACGTATCAGTGGTGAAACAGCACCACTCTTGTTTACTGCGCTCAATAATCAATTCACTACCTGGAACATCAATGAACCGATGGCCAATCTGCCGGTGGTGATTTTCCAGTTTGCCATGAGTCCCTATGATGACTGGCACCGTCTGGCTTGGGGCGGTGCCATCCTGGTGACCCTCAGTGTGCTGGCTATCAATGTGCTGGCGCGTTTGCTGTTCCGTCAAAAAAGTTCTTGAGCAGGGGTTTCATGAGCCATACCGAGGTTTTCAATCTTTCTTCCATCGCACCCGAAGTGCGTATTGCCATTCGGAATCTCAATTTTTACTACGGTCGCTTTCATGCTTTGAAGAATGTCACCATGGACATACAGACCAACAAGGTGACGGCCTTCATTGGTCCTTCGGGATGCGGTAAGTCCACTCTCCTGCGGACCTTCAACCGTTTGCATGAACTTTATCCGGCCAATCGAACCACGGGGCAAATCCTGCTGGATGGAAAGAATGTTCTGGACCGTCGGGAAGATCCCACGTTATTGCGGGCTCGTGTGGGGATGGTCTTCCAGAAACCCACGCCGTTTCCCATGTCGATTTATGAAAACATTGCTTTTGGCGTGAGATTGTATGAAAGGTTGACGTCCATGGAAATGGACGAGCGGGTGGAATGGGCTCTGAAGAAGGCGGCGCTGTGGCCTGAAGTGAAAGATAAACTGCGTCAGAGCGGTAACGGACTTTCCGGCGGACAGCAACAGCGTCTGTGTATTGCCCGTTGTATCGCCATCAAGCCGGAAGTGATCCTGCTGGATGAGCCCTGTTCTGCGCTTGATCCTATTTCTACGGCGCATATCGAGGAACTCGTGCATGACCTGAAGAGCGATTACACCGTGGTCATGGTGACCCATAACATGCAGCAAGCCGCTCGAGTTTCTGACTATACCGCCTATATGTATCTGGGGGAGTTGATCGAGTTCGACGAGACGGATCGAATTTTTACCAAACCCAATCAGAAGGCGACGGAAGACTATATCACCGGGAAATTTGGTTGATTTTTGGATTTGCGGCTCATGGCTCATTGCAAGGAAGGCCGTTTCAAGGCATCATCCTGCCCAGACATTAACTTCATGCAAGGTTTGGAGCAGACACATGCGTAATAAACTTATTGCAGGCAACTGGAAAATGCACGGTTCTCGTGTGGCAAACGAGGCATGGGTGCGGGCATTACAGGCGGAACCGATTTTGGAGTCCGTTGAACTGGCGGTATTGGTTCCTGCACCCTATCTGGCCCAGATGCAGCAGTTGCTGGGCGGTTCGACCTGTGTCTGGGGAGGACAGGATGTCAGCGACCAGGAACGCGGTGCCTTTACCGGCGAGGTGGCGGCTTCCATGTTACGCGAATTCGGATGCCGGTATACGGTGGTAGGCCACTCGGAACGGCGTCAACGTCATGGTGAAACCGATGTTCAGGTGGCAGCCAAGGCGCAACAGGCATTGGCCCAGGATCTGATTCCCATCCTCTGTCTGGGAGAGTCGCTCGAGCAGCGGGAGGCAGGAAAAACGGCACAAGTGATGCGTCACCAGTTGGGAGTACTTCTGGATATATTGGGCGAAGGTGGCATGGCCCGTTCGGTACTGGCCTATGAACCCCTCTGGGCTATCGGTACGGGACGAAGCGCCACTCCGGCGCAAGTCCAGGAAGTCCACGCCTGGCTGCGTCAGCAGTGCGCTGAAACGTCGCCGGGTCTGGCCGAAAATATTCAAATTCTCTATGGTGGTAGCGTCAAAAGTTCCAACGCGGTAGAATTGATGACCTTGCCCGATGTGGATGGGGCACTGGTGGGGGGCGCTTCCCTGGTAGCGCAGGAATTTTTGGCGATCGCACGCGCAGCAGCGAAAGCAAGTCAAAGGACTGAGTAATGGAAACGCTGGTTTGGGTTGTACATGTGGGGGCCGCGCTTGGAATCATCGGATTGGTTCTCATGCAGCATGGTAAAGGTGCGGATATGGGGGCAGCCTTCGGGAGTGGTTCTGCGGGAGGGGTGTTCGGCGCTTCGGGTGCCTCGAACTTCCTCAGTCGCAGCACAGCCATACTGGCGGCGGTGTTTTTTTGTACCAGCATGCTGCTGACCTGGTATTCGGGGCACGGTAACAAAGGAGCGAGCGTGATGAATGAGACCAATGTGCTCAAGACCCCTGTGGTTTCGACGCCAGTGAACGGGGTCCCCACAAAATCCAACGAAATTCCGAAATAAGGTACACTGGTACCCCCCGGTCAAGGGGAATGAGTTTTGAGCCGATGTGGTGAAATTGGTAGACACGCCGTCTTGAGGGGGCGGTGGCGAAAGCCGTAGCAGTTCGAGTCTGCTCATCGGCACCATGGAATGATCGAGAACGGTTTGGTAGAGGTTCTGTCAAACGGATGTAATGCTGTCATAATGTGACTTATGGAGGTCGAGTTTCCGGGGTTATGGGAAACTCGGCGGGTTTCCCCCCGCTTGGACTGGGGGGCCCAATGATAATAATCGCACCCGCCCTATGAGGGGGTGCAGGAACATTGCGAGTATGTGATGTCACAACATTATTTGCCGGTATTGTTGTTCATTCTGGTGGGCGTGGGCGTGGGTGTGGTCCCCGCGGCTCTGGGTTGGTTCCTGGCGCCACATCGCCCCGACCCGGAAAAGAATTCCCCTTATGAATGTGGCTTCGAGGCCTTCGAAGACGCGCGGATGCGTTTTGATGTGCGCTATTACCTCGTGGCGATTCTTTTTATTCTGTTTGATCTGGAAATTGCCTTCCTCTTCCCCTGGGCTGTGGTGCTGAAAGATATTGGCGGGTTTGGTTTTGTGGCCATGCTGGTGTTTTTGGGGATATTGGTGGTGGGGTTTGCCTACGAGTGGCTCAAGGGCGCACTCGAATGGGAATGAAGCAACGATTGCCGGGTTGATCCATACAGGGAGGGGAACATGGCACTGGAAGGCGTGCTCAAGGAAGGTTTTGTCACTGCGAGTCTGGATACGGTCATCAATTGGACCCGTACGGGTTCCCTTTGGCCCATGACTTTCGGGTTGGCCTGCTGTGCGGTAGAAATGATGCACGCTGGCGCGTCCCGTTATGATTTGGATCGCTTTGGGATTGTTTTTCGCCCCAGTCCCCGTCAGTCCGATCTCATGATCGTGGCAGGGACACTCTGTAACAAAATGGCCCCGGCCCTGCGCAAGGTGTATGACCAGATGGCAGAACCTCGTTGGGTCATCTCCATGGGGTCCTGCGCCAATGGTGGAGGGTACTACCACTATTCCTATTCGGTGGTGCGCGGTTGTGACCGTGTGGTGCCGGTGGATGTCTATGTTCCCGGTTGTCCTCCTACGGCAGAGGCCCTGTTGTTTGGTTTGATCCAGTTGCAACAAAAGATCCGCCGTACTCAGACCATTGCGCGGGTGGCCTGATGAGTTTGCTGAATCGTCTTGAAACATTGGCAGGTGCCCTGGATCAAGCCTTCGGCGAGGTCCTGGAAGAATCCTCGATTCAACTGGATGAACTGACCGTTCGTGTGGGGACTGCGCACTGGCTGGCAGCGGCTCTGCGTCTGCGTGATGAATTTGGCTTCGAGCAACTCATCGATCTGTGCGGGATGGATTATTCCACCTACCCCGACTGGTCCCATCCCCGCTTTGGGATCGTGGTCCACCTGCTCTCGATCCGGCATAACCTGCGCCTGCGCGTCAAAGTGACCGCGCCGGAAGGTCCTGTTCCTCTGGTGGAATCGGTGGTTACGGTATGGTCTGTGGCCAACTGGTTTGAACGGGAAGTTTTTGATCTGTTCGGGATCGTTTTTCCCGGGCATCCCGACCTGCGCCGCTTGCTGACGGATTATGGTTTTGTGGGACATCCTTTCCGCAAGGACTTCCCCGTTTCCGGATTTGTGGAAATGCGTTATGACTCGGAGCAAAAGCGGGTCATCTATCAACCGGTCAGCATTCCACCGCGTGAAGTGATTCCACGCACGACGCGTCCGGAACATTATGGGGATACGGCATAATGGCTGAAATACGTAACTACACCATGAACTTTGGTCCGCAACACCCCTCGGCACACGGGGTGTTGCGTCTGGTTCTGGAACTGGACGGCGAAGTGATCGAACGGGCCGATCCCCATATCGGCCTTCTGCACCGCGGGACAGAGAAGTTGGCGGAAACCCGTACATTCCTGCAAAATGTGCCCTACATGGACCGTCTCGACTACGTATCCATGATGTGCAATGAACATGCCTATGTCCTGGCCATCGAGAAATTATTACAGGTGGATGTGCCGATTCGTGCTCAATATATTCGCGTCATGTTTGACGAGATTACGCGCATCCTCAATCACTTGTTATGGATTGGCGCGCATGCGCTGGACATTGGCGCCATGACAGTGTTCCTCTATGCTTTCCGCGAACGGGAAGATCTGGTGGATTGCTATGAAGCCGTTTCTGGTGCCCGATTGCATGCCGCCTATTATCGCCCCGGCGGGGTGTATCGGGATCTGCCCGAGCGCATGCCCTTGCACTTGGCCAACAAGGAAGTTCGGGGCGGGCGTTCGGATGCCAAGGCGCAGCGCTTGAACCGCAATCGTCAGGGGTCCTTGCTCGATTTCATTGAAGATTTCGTCGATCGTTTTCCGAACTATCTGGACGATTACCATAATCTGTTGACTGACAACCGAATCTGGAAGCAACGGACGGTGGGGATCGGGGTCGTGACGCCAGAGCGCGCGCTGTCCCTGGGCTTTACGGGACCCATGTTGCGTGGGTCGGGAGTGGCTTGGGACTTGCGCAAGAAGCAGCCATATGAATCCTACGCCGAGATGGATTTTGACATTCCGGTGGGCGTGAATGGCGATTGTTACGACCGTTATCTGGTGCGGATGGAAGAGATGAAACAATCCAACCATATCGTCCGACAGTGCATCGACTGGTTGCGTCGTAACCCAGGCCCTGTCATCACCGATAACCATAAGGTGGCACCGCCTGCGCGGGAATCCATGAAAGAAAACATGGAAGAGTTGATTCACCATTTCAAACTCTTCAGTGAAGGCATGCATGTGCCGCCAGGAGAGACCTTGGCCAGTGTGGAAGCGCCAAAGGGTGAATTTGCCATTTATCTGGTCTCCGATGGAGCCAATAAACCTTACCGTCTCAAGATTCGGGCCCCCGGTTTTGCCCATATGGCCGGTCTGGATGAAATGTCGCGTGGGCATATGATTGCAGACGTGGTAGCCATCATCGGGACCCAGGATATCGTTTTTGGAGAAGTGGACCGCTGATCATGCTGAGTATGGAATCCAGACAACAGATCGACCGCGAAGTCGCCAAGTATCCCTCGGACCAGAAACAGTCGGCAGTGATGTCGGCCCTGCGTATTGCCCAGGTCCAGCATGGCTGGCTGTCGAAGGAAGTCATGAACAGTGTGGCCGAGTATCTGGGCATGCCCGCCATCGCGGTGTATGAGGTGGCTACTTTTTACGAAATGTACAACCTCAAACCCATGGGGCGGCACAAATTGACGGTGTGCACCAATCTGCCCTGTGCCTTGTCGGGCTCCACGGAGTTTTGTGACCGGCTCAAGGAAAAACTGGGCATCGGTTTTGGTGAAGTGACGGCTGATGGCGAGATCGGTCTCAAGGAAGGACAGTGTTTCGGGGCCTGTGGGGATGCGCCGGTACTTTTGGTGGATAACCATACCATGCACTCTTTCATGGATGAAGAAAAACTGGATACCTTGCTCAAGGAGTTGAAGTCATGACCGGCGTCATTCTCGAGGGACTCGATCGGGATCGGACCTGGTCTCTGGAACATTACCTGCAACGGGGCGGCTACGAAGCCTTGCGCAAGATTTTGACGATGCCCATGACTCCCGAGCAGGTTATCGATGAAGTCAAGAAGTCCGTGTTGCGTGGTCGGGGGGGGGCCGGCTTTCCGACGGGACTCAAATGGACTTTCATGCCCAAGAACTATGTGGGGGAAAAGTATGTGGTGTGCAATTCGGATGAGGGAGAACCGGGTACCTTCAAGGATCGCGACATCTTGCGCTATAACCCCCATGCCCTAATCGAAGGGATGATCATTGCGGGGTATGCCATGGGTGCGACCCGGGGGTATAATTACATTCACGGCGAAATCTGGGAAGTCTATCAACGCTGCGAGGAAGCCATCGATCAGGCCCGCGCTGCGGGATTTCTGGGACCAGACATTCTGGGTTCGAAATTTTCTTTTGATCTGTTCAACCATCATGGTTATGGGGCCTATATTTGTGGTGAGGAAACCGCCTTGCTGGAATCTCTGGAAGGCAAGAAGGGCCAACCCCGTTACAAGCCTCCGTTCCCTGCCACCTACGGTCTGTATGGCAAACCGACGACCATCAACAACACGGAAACCTTTGCCTGTGTACCCTGGATCATCCGTCATGGTGGCGAAGCTTTTTTGCAGTTGGGTAAACCGAACAACGGCGGCACCAAGATCTTTTCCGTTTCGGGGCATGTGACCCGTCCGGGCAATTATGAAGTTCCTTTGGGGACTTCCTTTGCTTCCCTGCTCGAAATGGCTGGCGGGATGCGGGGGGGGCGGAAGATCAAGGCGGTCATTCCGGGTGGATCCTCCATGCCGGTCTTACCCGGAGACACGATGATGCAACTGGACATGGACTACGATTCCATTTCCAAGGCGGGCTCCATGCTCGGTTCCGGCGCGGTGATCGTGATGGACGAAACCACCTGCATGGTGCGGGCACTGGAGCGCTTGTCCTTGTTCTATCATGAAGAATCCTGCGGACAATGTACGCCATGTCGAGAAGGGACGGGCTGGCTGTACCGAATCATCCATCGCATCGAGCATGGTCAGGGACGTCAGGACGATCTGGACCTGTTGCATTCCTTGTCCAATAACATCCAGGGGCGTACCATTTGTGCCCTCGGCGATGCCGCTGCCATGCCGGTGCGTAGTTTCGTCACCCATTTTCGGGATGAATTCGAATACCACGTGACTCACCGGCGTTGCTTGGTGGGAGCGGTGGGCGATTCTCAAGAGAAGGCGGCCTGATCATGGCATTATTGAATCTCGAAATCGATGGAAAACCCACCCAGATCGAAGCTGGGCGTACGGTCATGGATGCGGCCAAACAACTGGGGATCAAGATTCCCCATTTCTGCTATCACCGTAAACTGTCCATTGCCGCCAATTGTCGGATGTGTCTGGTTCAGGTGGAAAAAGCGCCGAAACCTTTGCCGGCCTGTGCCACCCCTGTGGCCGAAGGAATGAAGGTACATACCCATTCCCCTCTGGCCGTCGAGGCGCAGAAGGCGGTCATGGAGTTTTTGCTGATCAATCATCCCCTCGACTGCCCGATCTGCGATCAGGGCGGCGAATGCAAGTTGCAGGATATCAGTGTCGGGTACGGTGGAGGGGCTTCACGTTATCGGGAAGCCAAACGGGTGGTCTCCAACAAGGATCTGGGTTCGCTCATTTCCACAGACATGACACGCTGCATCCTGTGCACGCGCTGTGTGCGTTATGGCCAGGAAATTGCCGGGATCATGGAACTGGGCGTCGGTGGACGGGGAGAGCACTCGGAAATTCTGGCGTTCATGGACCTGACCGTGGATTCGGAAGTTTCGGGCAATGCCATCGACCTCTGTCCCGTGGGGGCGCTGACCAGCAAGCCTTTTCGTTTTGCGGCCCGTTCCTGGGAATTGACACGCTTCCCTTCCGTGAGCCCTCACGACGGACTGGGAACCCAGATCGAAGTGCAGGTCAAGAGACCCGACGAAGTGGTGCGTGTGCTCCCGCGTAAAAACGACGATATCAATGAATGCTGGTTATCCGACCGCGATCGGTTCTCCTATCAGGCGTTGCGTAGCGCTGATCGGCTACTCTATCCCCAGGTCAAGCGGGATGGACAATGGACTCAAGTCACTTGGGCCGAAGCCTTGCAGTGTGTGGTGGATGGTTTGGAAAAGGTACGCCATGACAGCGGTGGGGAAGGGATCGGAGCATTGTTGAGTCCCCATCAAACCCTCGAAGAACTCTATTTGGCGCAAAAGGTTCTGCGTGAACTGGGCTGCCATAATATCGATCATCGTACCCGCCAGGTGGATTTTTCTCTCGATGCTCTGCAACAGGGAACCCCTTGGCTCGGTATGCCGATTGCGCATTGGTCGGATCTGCGTGCGGTTCTGGTGATCGGGTCGGTATTGCGTCAGGAGCAACCTTTGCTGGCGGTGCGTTTGCGTCGCGCCGCCCGGTCTGGAGCGCAGGTGCATCGGGTGGCAGCGCGCCATGAGGATTGGGCCATGCCGGTGGCGGCAACCCTGGTGGGAAAACCCAGCGAATGGCCGGCCTTGCTCGGTGAAATACTGAGTGCCGCGGCCCAACAGACAGGTGTACCACTGCCTGAAGATTTGTTACCTTTGACTACGGCAATGCCCTCGTCTGCGGCTCTGCTCATCGCGTCCGATCTGCTGGCGACACAGGGCAAATCGGCAGTGGTATTGGGGCAACTGGCCCAGCAACATCCCGATTACGCTACTCTCTACCGTTTGGCTCAGGTGTTGGGCGAGGTGACAGGAACTCCTTTCGGACAATTGGCGCTGGCCGCCAATACGGTGGGAGCGGCGCTGGCGGGAGTTTTGCCTCAGCGTGGTGCCTTTCATACCCATGCTCAGACGGGATTGGATGCCCAGGCGCAATGGCGCCAGCCTCGCCAAGCCTATGTGGTGATGGGGCTGGAACCCTCACTGGATTGTGCAGATCCCTCCCTGGCTTTGAAAGCGTTACGTCAGGCTGAGACAGTGGTGGCCTTGAGTGCATTCAAGGGGGAAGCGGAACAATGGGCAACGATCATGCTGCCCATCGCACCTTTTACTGAAACCGCCGGAACTTTTGTCAGCATGGAAGGAAGAGTTCAATCCTTCAAGGGAGTAGTATCGCCCCGGGGCGAAGCGCGCCCGGCTTGGAAAATCTGGCGCGTGCTGGGTAACCTGTTTGATTGTCCGGGTTTTGCCCAGGAAAACCTCGAAGAAGTGCGTGCGGAAATTTCACCCGATCTGCCGTTGGTTTGCCGCGAAGCGCTCAATAATCAACTGACCCAGGCCCCCGCTTTGAAAGTTCGCGCCTCTCTGGGAACCGTGGAGCGGGTGGGTGAGTTGCCGGGTTATCATGCTGACCCGTTGGTGCGGCGTGCGCCTGCCTTACAGGAAACCGCCCTGGCCGGGGATATTCGGGTCATTCTGCATCCTGCTCAGGCCTCCAGTTTGGGGCTGAGTGCCGGACAGTGGGTGCGCGTTTCTCAGGGGGGAGGCAGTGTGATTCTGCCTGTGACGCTGGATGAAACATTGGCCGAGGGATGCGCGGTGGTGCCCATCGCCCATCCGCTCTGCGCATCATTGGGCGAGGCCATGGGCATGGTCGTACTGGAGGGGGCATGATGGACACGCTTCAAGCATTCTTCGGTCCACTCTGGCCGCTGGTCTGGACACTGCTCAAGATCCTGGCCATCGTGGCCCCCATGATGGGGGCGGTGGCTTACCTGACGCTGGCAGAACGCAAGGTCATCGGCTATATGCAGATCCGTATCGGCCCCAATCGGGTCGGACCCTTGGGTTTGCTTCAGCCCATTGCGGACGGGATCAAGTTGTTGATGAAGGAAATTATCGTCCCCAGCGGCTCCAACAAGTTTCTCTTCATTCTGGCCCCCGTACTGGCCATCATGCCCGCTCTGGCGGCCTGGGCCGTGGTCCCCTTTACTCCCGATCTGGTGTTGGCCAATGTCGATGCCGGGTTGCTGTACATCATGGCCATCACCTCCATGGGAGTTTATGGCGTGGTGCTGGCCGGTTGGGCATCCAACTCCAAATATGCCTTCCTTGGGGCCCTGCGTTCTGCTGCCCAGATCGTGAGTTACGAAATTGCCATGGGTTTTGCCCTGGTGACGGTATTGATGATGTCCCATAGTCTCAATCTGGTGGATATCGTCAAGGCTCAGCAAGGGAGTCTGGGGTTTTTGCAATGGAATTGGATCCCGCTTTTCCCCATGTTCGTCATTTACGTCATTGCCGGGACGGCCGAAACCAATCGAGCGCCTTTTGACGTGGCTGAAGGTGAATCGGAAATCGTGGCGGGGTTCCATGTGGAATACTCCGGGATGGCCTTTGCCATATTTTTTCTGGCCGAATACGCCAACATGATTCTCATCGCTGCCTTGGCTTCCCTCATGTTTTTAGGCGGGTGGCTGTCACCGTTCTCCTTCCTGCCGGACGGAATTCTGTGGCTGTTTGCCAAGATGAGTTTCATTCTGTTCCTGTTCCTGTGGTTCCGGGCAACCTTTCCGCGCTACCGCTACGATCAGATCATGCGCCTGGGCTGGAAGGTCTTCATTCCCGTAACCCTGATCTGGTTGGTGATCGTGGGCTTGCTCATGCAGGAGCCCTTGCGCGGTCTTCCCATTCTCAATCTCTGGTTTCATTGAGGAGTACCCGTGACCGACCTCAAATCCTTCGTCAAGAACTGGACGCTCTCCGAATTGCTCAAGGGCATGAGCGTGACAGGACGTCATTTTTTTGCGCCCAAGATTACCGTTCAGTATCCCGAAGAGAAAACGCCCATGTCGCCCCGATTTCGTGGCTTGCATGCCTTGCGCCGTTATCCTAACGGAGAAGAACGCTGTATCGCCTGCAAATTATGCGAAGCGGTGTGTCCTGCCATGGCTATTACCATTGAATCGGAACAACGAGAGGATGGAAGCCGACGGACCACGCGCTACGATATCGACCTGACCAAATGCATTTTTTGTGGTTTCTGTGAAGAATCCTGTCCTGTGGATTCCATCGTCGAAACGCGCATTTTTGAATACCACGGTGAGCAGCGTGGAGATTTGCTCATGACCAAGGAAAAACTCCTGGCCGTGGGAGATCGTCACGAAGCCCAGATTGCGGCTGACCGGGCAGAAGATGCCCCTTACCGATGAGGATGATGCACCGTGCTTGATTCTTCTTTCCTGTTGTTCATGGTCTTTGCGCTGGTCCTGGTGGGGGCCGGTGTGGGCGTGATTACTGCCCGCAGCCCCGTTCATGCTGCATTGTTCCTGGTCCTGGCCTTTTTTACGGGTTCGGGGCTGTGGATGATGCTCGAGGCCGAATTCCTCGCTATCGTCCTGGTCCTGGTCTATGTGGGCGCAGTGATGGTCCTCTTCCTGTTTGTGGTCATGATGCTCAATATCGACAGCGAACGACTGCGTCAAGGCTTCTGGAAGCATTTGCCTATCGGCGGGGGGGTCGCGCTGCTGATGGTGCTGGAAATGTGGCTGGTGGTGAGCAGTCGTCAGTTTTCCTCCATGGTTCCGGATTCCCGGGTATCTGTCAGCAATACCAAGGAGTTGGGGCGTATTCTCTATACCGATTACGTTTTGTCTTTTGAACTGGCAGCCGTCATTTTGCTGGTGGCCATCGTTGCCGCCATTGCCTTGACGTTGCGTCGCCGCAAGGATTCCAAGCACATCGATCCGGCCCAACAGGTGAAAGCCAAAGCAGCCGACCGCTTGCGGATCGTGTCCATGCCGGCCGAGAGGGAGTTGTGATGCTCAACCTGACAGACTATCTCATGCTTGGATCGCTGCTGTTTGCCATCAGCATCGTGGGGATTTTTCTCAATCGAAAAAATCTCATCATTTTGCTCATGTGCATCGAGTTGATGCTGTTGGCCGTGAACATGAACTTCGTGGCCTTTTCCCATTACCTGCATGATACGGCGGGTCAGATTTTCGTTTTCTTCATTCTCACCGTAGCAGCAGCGGAATCGGCCATCGGTCTGGCCATTCTGGTGGTGCTGTTTCGTAACCTGCGCTCCATTCATGTGGACGACCTCAGCCACCTCAAGGAATGATCGACATGAGTGTGCCAAGTCTTTATCTTCTGGTCCCTCTGGCCCCCCTGTTGGGTGCGCTGCTGGCAGGGTTGTTTGGTAAAACCCTGGGCAAGGCAGGCAGTCATACTGTTACGATCCTCGGCGTGGCGGTGTCCTTGATTGCATCTCTGGTGATTGCCCAGGATGTTTTTGCGGGACATTCCTTCAATGGGACCGTTTATCAATGGCTGACCATGGGAGACTCTTCTGTATTTGAGGTGGGTTTCCTGATCGATCCGCTCACCGTCACCATGATGCTGGTGGTTAACTTCGTTTCTCTCATGGTACATATCTACACGATTGGATATATGCACGACGATGACGGGTATCAGCGCTTTTTCAGTTACATCTCGCTCTTTACCTTCTCCATGCTGATGTTGGTGATGGCCAATAATTTCGTCCAGTTGTTTTTTGGCTGGGAGGCGGTCGGTCTGGTGTCCTATCTGCTGATCGGTTTTTGGTTTACCCGACCCACGGCCATTTATGCCAACCTCAAGGCCTTTTTAGTGAATCGGGTGGGGGATTTGGGTTTCTTGCTCGGGATTGCTTTGATCCAGGCCCATTTTGGTTCTCTGGATTACGCCACGGTGTTTCAGCAGGCCCCGGATTTTGCGCGCGATACCATAGAATTGTGCAGTGGCATACCGGTCTCCCTGATCACGGTCATTTGTCTGTTGCTGTTTGTGGGGGCCATGGGCAAGTCGGCTCAGATGCCTCTGCATGTCTGGCTACCCGATTCCATGGAGGGTCCCACGCCGATTTCGGCACTGATTCACGCGGCAACCATGGTGACTGCCGGGATTTTCATGGTGTCCCGTATGTCTCCTCTCTTCGAGTTGTCCCCCACGGCCCGCTCCACCGTTCTTGTGATCGGCGCCTGTACAGCGCTGTTCATGGCTTTTCTGGGGCTCATCCAGAACGACATCAAACGGGTGGTGGCTTACTCCACCCTGTCTCAGTTGGGCTACATGACGGTGGCATTGGGCGCCTCGGCTTATCCGGTGGCGATTTTTCATCTGGGGACCCATGCTTTTTTCAAGGCGCTCCTATTCCTGGGTGCAGGATCCGTGATCCATGCCATGCATCATGAGCAAGACATGCGCAAGATGGGGGGACTCCGACGGTACATGCCCATCACCTATGTGACGGCGTTGATTGGTTCTCTGGCTTTGGCAGGTATTCCGCCCTTTGCCGGATTTTTTTCCAAGGATGCCATCATCGAAGCCGTGCGCTCCAGTCATTTGCCAGGCTCGGGTTTCGCTTCTTTTGCGGTGTTGACCGGGGTATTTGTGACGGCGTTTTACAGTTTTCGCATGCTTTTCATGACGTTTCACGGAAAGCCGCGCATGGACCATCATACCCGGGAACATCTCCATGAATCCCCCTGGGTCATCACCCTGCCGCTCATTCTGCTGGCCATTCCTTCAGTCATTGCCGGCTGGATCTTCATTGGGCCCATGGTCATGGGAGATTACTTTGGCTCTTCCATTACTCTGTTGCCTGGGACCGGCGCTTTGCCGGAAATGCGAGAAGCTTGGCATGGAGTGGGTCCTTTCGTTATCGAGGGAGTCCAGTCCCTGCCTTTCTGGCTGGCGATGTCGGGTATTGCGCTGGCCGCTGCCTTTTACCTCAAGTGGACCCATATCCCCGCAGTGATCGCCCGTGAATCGGGTGCCATTTATACCCTTCTGGACAATAAATATTACTTCGATCGTTTCAATGAAATTTTTATTGCGGGGGGGGCTCGCTGTTTCGGGCAAGGGTTGTGGAAACTGGGCGACATGAAGTTTATCGATGGCTGGATCGTGAATGGTTCCGCCAATCTGGTGGGGGCCTTGTCCGCCCGTCTTCGCCGGATTCAGACAGGCTACATCTACCACTACGCCTTTGCCATGATTTTTGGGGTGTTCTTCCTGATGAGCCTGTGGTTCATCAAAGCGTAATTTGAGCGGAATTCCATGACTGCACACCATCTTCTTTCTTTGAGTATCTGGGTCCCCATTCTGGCGGGGATTCTCGTCCTCGCTCTGGGGCGCGATTCCAACCCGTGTCTGACCCGTAGGGTGGCATTGGTGGGCGCCCTGCTGGGCTTCCTGGTCACCCTTCCGCTTTATACCGGATTCGTCAACGCTTCGGCGGCCATGCAGTTTGAAGAAGCCTACCGATGGATTCCTGCGTTCAACATTACCTATCACCTGGGAATTGACGGGATTTCTCTCTGGTTTGTCCTGCTCAACAGTTTCATGACCGTTCTGGTGGTGATCGCAGGTTGGATCGTCATCGAGAAACGACAAGCGCAGTACATGGCGGCCTTCCTGATCATGTCGGGATTGATCAACGGGGTGTTTGCCGCACTCGATGCCATCCTGTTCTATGTTTTCTTTGAAGCCATGCTGATCCCCATGTATCTGATCATCGGGGTATGGGGGGGGCCGCGCCGGGTCTATGCTTCCATCAAGTTCTTTCTGTATACCCTGTTGGGTTCCCTGCTCATGCTGGCGGCCTTCATTTATCTTTATTTCGAGGCCGGAGAGTCTTTCGAAATTCTTAAGTTTCAGGCAGTGGCCCTTCCTCTGGGTGTTCAGATCCTGATTTTTATCGCTTTCTTCATGTCCTTCGCAGTCAAGGTTCCGATGTGGCCGGTTCACACATGGTTGCCCGATGCGCACGTTGAAGCACCAACGGGAGGTTCGGTCATTCTGGCGGCCATTACCTTGAAAATTGGCGCTTATGGATTCTTGCGCTTCAACTTGCCTATCACACCGGATGCCAGTCATGCGCTCTCCGGGACAATGATCACCCTGTCATTGATTGCCGTGGTATATATCGGTCTGGTGGCTTTGGTCCAGCAGGACATGAAGAAACTGGTGGCTTATTCGTCCATTTCACACATGGGGTTTGTGACCCTGGGGATCTTTCTGTTCAACCCCATGGGCATGGAGGGAGGTCTGCTCCAGATGATTTCGCACGGGTTTATCTCTGGCGCCATGTTTCTGTGTATCGGCGTATTGTATGACCGCATGCACACACGACAAATTGCCGATTATGGCGGGGTAGCCAATACCATGCCCAAGTTTGCGGTTTTCATGGTGTTGTTTTCCATGGCCAACGCAGGTCTGCCTGGAACCAGTGGTTTCATTGGGGAATTCATCGTGATTCTGGGGGCAATTCAAGTCAATTTCTGGTATGCCGCGTTGGCTGCCCTCACTCTGATTCTGGGCGCTGGCTACACGTTATGGATGGTGAAGCGGGTTATCTTTGGGGAAGTGGCCAATGATCATGTGGCGGCACTCAAGGATATTTCCAGCCGCGAATTCCTGTTTCTGATCATTCTGGCACTGCTGGTGCTGGGGATGGGGTTGTACCCCAAGATGTTCTCCGAACCCATGCACGCTTCGGTCCTGCAATTGATCGAGCAGGCCTCGACCCCCAAGTTCTGATGGAGCGACGATGACCTTCGCCACACCCAATCTGGTCCCAGCCTACCCGGAAATTTTTCTTCTGGTGGCACTTTCTGCTCTGCTGATCGCGGATTTATTTATTTCCGAGACCAAACGATTTTTGACCTATGCCTATGCCCAACTGGCCTTGGTGGGGACGGCAGGGTTTCTACTGATCGGTTCCCTGGGTCAAGTGGTGACGACCTTCAATGGGTCCTTCGTGGATGACCCCATGGCCCGCACCCTGAAGATGATCTCTGTGCTGACGGTGTCCTTCGTCCTGGCTTATTCGCGCGACTATATTCAAAGCCGGGGTCTGTTCAAGGGTGAGTTTTTTGTCCTGATCCTGTTTGCCCTGCTCGGGGTCATGGTCATGATCTCCGCCAATCATTTCCTGGTGCTTTATCTTGGCTTGGAACTGTTGTCCCTCTCCCTCGCAGCCCTGATTGCACTGCAGCGGGACTCGGCCATTGCCACCGAAGCGGCCATGAAATACTTCATTCTCGCGGCTCTGGCCTCTGGAATGTTGTTGTATGGTTTGTCCATGATCTACGGCGCGACAGGCACTCTGCAAATGGCCGAAGTGGCCAATGCCATTGCCCAGGGGAATGCCGACCCCGGCATTCTGGTTCTGGGACTGGTGTTCCTGGTAGCAGGCTTGTCTTTCAAGTTGGGCGTGGTCCCTTTCCATATGTGGGTACCCGATGTATATGAAGGGGCGCCCACCGCAGTGACCTTGTTTGTGAGCACTGCCCCCAAACTTGCCGGTTTTGCTTTCTTCATGCGTTTATTGGCGGGAGCCATGGGACCCATGATCGCAGATTGGCAATCCATGCTTATCATTGTCTCGATACTGTCCATGCTGGTCGGAAACGTGACGGCAATCGCCCAAACCAATCTCAAGCGCATGCTGGCTTATTCTACGATTGCACATATGGGGTTCCTGTTGCTGGGCATTCTGTCGGGGACCTTGGGGGGATATGCAGCGGCCATGTTCTACGCGGTGACTTATGTTCTCATGAGTTTGGCCGCTTTTGGCTTGATTTTGCTCATGAGTCGCGAGGGTTTCGAGGCGGACCAATTAAATGACCTGAAGGGATTGAACAAGCGCAGCCCATGGTATGCATTTTTGATGTTGTTGATCATGATCTCCATGGCAGGGATTCCGGTTTCTGCAGGATTCTTTGCCAAGTTGTCGGTACTCAGTGCCGCTCTGGATGCCGGGCTGACCTGGTTGGTGGTCGTGGCGGTGCTCCTGTCCCTGATTGGCGCATTCTATTATCTGCGTATCATCAAGTTGATGTACATGGACGAGCCTGAGGTGGATACCCCGATTGGGGGGGAAAGTGACCACCGTCTGCTCCTCAGCATCAATGCGTTGACGTTGCTCGCGCTTGGAATCATGCCCCAGCCGCTCATCGATCTGTGTACGGCTTCCATCGCTCAGTCGCTACGCGGGTAAAACCCTCCGTGCTTTTTGACTGGACCTTGCCCGAGCACCGGTGGCCCGACTTTACGGAACAGACCCTCGCTTCCGTTCCGCGCTACCGGGGAGCATTGCTGGATGTTCATGAAGATCGGGTTCAACTTCCCGATGGCCGGGAAGCCACCCGGGAATATATCCGGCATCAGGGTGCTGCGGCCATCGTTCCCCTGCTCGATGAAAAAACGGTACTTCTCGAATATCAGTTCCGCTATCCCCAACGGCGTCATTACCTTGAAATCCCGGCGGGAAAACTGGATCCGGAGGAGAATCCGCTGAAAGCGGCACAGCGGGAATTGCAGGAAGAAACCGGGTATCGGGCGAAACGCTGGAAAAAACTCATGTGTCTGGATCTGTGCATCGCCTATTCTACGGAGCAGATCACCTATTTTCTAGCTGAGGACCTGGTTTTCGAAGAAATTCGGCGTGATGAGGAAGAGTTTCTCGAAACGTTGGCCGTCCCCCTGGAAGAGGCCTGGCGCTGGGTGGAGACAGGGCGCATCTGTGACGCCAAGACCGTGGCAGGTCTGTTATGGCTCAAGACGCTATCCCCTACTTGAAATCGAACTGATTGCCCCCAACTCAGGGTCATCGCTATATTTTTCGTTCAAACCCACGGATGTGATGACACCATGAGCCATAAGGAATCCCTGAATTTTCAGACCGAAGTCAAACAGTTGCTGCAGTTGATGATCCATTCCTTGTACAGCAACAAGGAAATATTTTTGCGTGAATTGATTTCCAATGCTTCCGATGCCTGTGACAAACTGCGTTTCGAGGCCATTCAGAACGCCACCCTGCTGGAGGGTGACCCCGATCTGGCGGTCCATCTGGAAGTTGATAAGGAAGCGCGCACATTGACCATCCGCGACAATGGGGTGGGGATGTCGCGGGAAGAAGTGATCAGTAACATCGGGACCATTGCCCGTTCCGGAACCAAGGAATTTCTGGGTAAACTGTCGGGCGATCAGGCTAGGGATTCTGCGCTGATCGGGCAGTTCGGGGTTGGTTTCTATTCTTCCTTCATTGTCGCCGACAAGGTGACTTTGACTACCCGTCGAGCTGGGGCGTCAAAGTCGGAGGGCGTACAGTGGGAATCTGCGGGAGATGGCTCTTTCTCCATTGAAACTCTGGATGTGCCCATGCGCGGAACCACGGTGACCTTGCACCTCAAGGAGGGGGAAGACGGATTTCTCGATGCCTGGAAGTTGCGCGGTATCGTGCGTCGCTATTCTGACCATATCCAGTTGCCGATTCGCATGAAAAAAGATCCTGATCCGCCTCAGGAAGGAGAGGAAAAGGTCATCAACGAGCCTGAGGAAGAAACGCTCAATCAAGCCAATGCGTTGTGGGCCCGTCCCAAGAACGAAATTACGGAAGAGCAGTATCAGGAGTTTTACAAGCATGTTTCCCATGACTTCGAGGCTCCCTTGGCCTGGAGTCATGCCCGGGTGGAAGGCAAACAGGAATACACGGAATTGCTCTATATTCCGGCTCGTGCCCCTTTTGATTTGTGGGAGCGCGAACCCCGTCACGGGATCAAGTTGTATGTGCGACGCGTTTTCATCATGGAAGATGCCAAGAAACTGGTGCCCCAATATCTGCGCTTTGTGCGTGGGGTGATCGATTCGGCGGACTTGCCGCTCAATGTATCCCGCGAAATTCTGCAGGAATCCAAGGATATCGATACGATCCGTGCCGGTTGTACGCGCAAGGTTCTGGGATTGCTTGAAGATCTCGCAGAAAACCAGAAAGAGAAGTATCAACAGTTCTGGAATGAGTTTGGACGTGCCTTCAAGGAAGGAGCGGGCGAGGAATATGCCAACCGTGAGAAGTGGGCGGGATTATTGCGTTTTTCTACCACCCATACGGACAAACCCGATCAAACCGAGTCGCTTAAGGACTATATTGGACGCATGAAGGAAGGGCAGGACACCATTTACTATGTGACGGCAGAAAGTTTTGCGGCAGCCAAAAATAGTCCGCACCTGGAAATTTTCCGTTCCCGTGGGATTGAAGTTCTCCTCCTGTCCGATCGCGTGGATGAGTGGGTCGTATCCCATCTGGAAAGTTTTGAAGAGAAGAATCTTCATTCCGTAGCCAAGGGAGATCTGGATCTGACCAAACTGGGAGTCGAAAAGCCCAAAGTGGAAACTTCGGATTCTGAAACTCTGAAGCCCTTGCTGGAAACCATGCAGGGGGCGTTGGGCGAGCAGGTCAAGAGTGTTCGTGTCAGCCAACGGTTGACCGAATCTCCAGCCTGTCTGGTGGTGGAAGAGGGAGATCTGTCGGGCAACATGGCGCGTTTTCTGAAATCTGTCGGGCAGTCGGTTCCCCTCTCCAAGCCCATCCTCGAGATCAACCCTGATCACCGATTGATTCTGCGTCTCAAATTGGAAACGGATCAACAGCGCATTGCAGACTGGAGCCAATTGCTTTTTGATCAGTCTTTGCTGGCTGAAGGTGGGCAACTGGAAGATCCTGCTCAATTCGTCAAACGTCTCAACCAGTTGATTCTCAATTAAATACTGCTCCCTGGGGAAAGTTCAGGCTTTCCCCAGGGTCAGGGCGTACCAGAGTCGTTGGCAGCCCAACCGTTGCTGGGCCCAAAATCCACTTCCATAGTCCCGTCCTTCCTGCTGATCCGCAATGCCTGTGGGCGGCGTCTCTTTTGAAAAATTGGCGGTTCCGAACAGGATGTCCCATATCGGGAAGAGTACGGCAAAATTGCAACTTGATTGACCGCTTTCGCTGCCCGTGCCTATCCCATGGTGATAGCGATGGTAATGGGGGCTGACCAGACACCGTTCAAAGGGCCCAAAACGCCAGTTAATATTGGCATGAGCCAGACTTTGCAGGATGCGAGGGATCATCATGAGCAGGATGAACTGCCCCGGTTCGACGCCGATGGCCAAACTGAGCAGGGAGAAAAAAGTCGCGGTGAGTACATCATCGAGAAGATGGGTGCGGTCATCAGACCAGTAACTCATGGTTTGCTGGCTGTGATGGACGCCATGCAAGGCCCACCACCATTCCAGTCGATGCTGGAAGCGGTGCAGCCAGTAGGAAAAAAAGTCGATGATGACGAGATAGGCAAAAAAGGTAGGGAGTGGGCGATTTTCCAGGGGGGGGATGAGGTCTTCCAGAGTATAGGGGATGAATCCATGGAACCGTAACCAGGCATCCAACTTGAAAGTGAGTGGCCACATCAGGACGAACATCACGAGGGGAATGAAACCCAGGCGGTGGAGAAGGGTGTAGAGAATGTCCACGCGCACCCCGCGTCGCCCAGACCAGCGTTCGGCAGGAAAAAGCGCTTCAAGCGGACGAAAAATCAGGATCAGAAGGGCGACTTCTCCCACGCCTACCAGGGCGAACTCCGTGGCATCGAAAGCCTCCTCCTGATAAGCCAGCAAGCCCAAAGGAGGAAGCAGAGGATTGACGCAATGTTCGAAGAGCCAGGCCTGGGTCAGCGTAAATCCATTCATGAAAGTTTCAAACCAGGTCATGGTACGCAATCACGCTCATTGACTTGCTTTGGGCAAGGTGGCGAAGCAGAAGCCACGGGCTTGTAAACCGGTAATCAGGGGTTCGAAGACCCGTACGAAAGGATCATGGCGCGAGCGAATACCCAGATGCATCATCAAGATATCCCCATCCTTGAGGTGAGTCAGGGCCTGGTTCAGTAAACGCGGATTGGGATATTTTTCCGAGGGCAATTCGTCCCCCAAAAAGCCCGCGGGGGACCAACCTACATGCTGAGGGAAGCCACAATCCCCTGCCCAAGATGCGGCGTTGGGGGTGAGATGTCCGCCTGGGGCTCGCCAAAGGGGTTCCAGGGATTGTCCCGTGAGTGTCTTGAAGCGTTCATTCACGCGTTGCAGGTTCTGACAGAATCCTGCTTTGTCGAATTCGCGTGGGGCATGGTCCCCGCCGCGGGTCAAGATGTCACCTGAGGGCAGGTCCTTAACCAAGGTGGCATGAAACCAGGTGTGATTGCCAAAATGGTGCCCTTCCCGCGCCCGTGCACGCCAAAAATCGCGCCAACTGTCATCGAGCGCATGATCTCCGCGCCAGGTAGGTTCATTGGCTACGAAAAAGGTGGCCTTGACTTGGTGTCGCTGAAGGATTGTGGCGATGGTGTCTGCGGCCTGCATGGACCCGGTGTCCAAGGTCAGGTACAGGGTGCCGCGACATGCGGGGGAAGGAAGGGGGGCTGCGGATCCCGCGCCCCACACTGCAGGGCTCAGCAGGATCAAGGCAATACTGCACTGCAGGGCCAATCGACGACTCATGGGGACATCATTCCTTACTGGCGCGCAGCGTGATTTTCAAAGAAAATGCCATGGGGCGACTTGCCCACGGGGATGGTGCGGACCACTTTGTCCGTAGACAGATCAACTACGCTAACCTGACGGATCCAGCGATTAGTGATCCATAGTTCCTTGCCGTCTGCCGATACTTCCATGTCATCGGGGCCTCCGGGTACGGGAAAGGTTTTGGTGATGGTAAGCGTCTGGGTATCGATGATGGAGACGGTGTCTCCGGAACGATTTCCGACAAAGATATGGCGTCCATCTCCTTCGGGCATGAAGTTATGCGTGCCCTTGCCTGCTGGAATATGTTTGATGATTTGGGCGGTTTTGTAATCCACCACGGCGACTTCGTTCAGTCCCATGACGCCCACCAGAAGATGTTTTCCGTCAGGGGTCAGAATCACGCCGGCAGGCGTTTTCCCAATGGGAATGATCCACTTGACCGCGCGGGTCAGGAGGTCGATGGCCGCCAATTGGTCGCTGCCCTGCAGGGTGATGAAGACCGTGGAACTGTCTGGGCTGAAGGCCATGTGGCTGGGCATGGAGGCCAGTTCAAATCGCTTGACTAGATGGAAATCGTGGGCATCATAGACATCCACTCGATCCAGGCGCAGTGAATTGGCGACAAACCAACGTTTGTCGGGGCTGAAGCCGATCTGGTAGGGGTCACTGATGCGGGGCAGGCGGCGTAGGATGTCGCCCGTTTTTGGGTTCAGGAAGACCAGATCGTTGCTCACGGCATTGGCCACGATGAGTGCGCTGTTGTCCGGCAAACTCATCAGATGATGGGGTTCGCGACCCACATAAAAGTGATCGATGGGCTGATAACTCTGACGATCGATGCGGGTGATGGTGCCTTCTCCCGAATTGAGCACGACGACCACCTCCGCGCGGCAGGTCAATGCCGTTAGAGAAAAAAATGCCAACACTGTCATCAATAGGGAGCGCATGGGTTAAAATCCGGGGTGATCGTAGATCCACTCGTGGTGGTGAGGTGACGGGCCATTGTATGAAATCCCAGGACCTTTCGGTTTGATCCAGGTCAGCCCTGCACGCCATGTTCCCATTCTACCATTTTCAAAGAGGATGGCTTTGGCATGAATTACTGTTCCAGTTGTGGCGTGCGGGTTTTGACCCAGATCCCGGAGGGAGATCATTTACCCCGTCAGGTTTGTCCCAGTTGCCATACCATCCACTACAGCAACCCAAAAGTTTTGGTGGGAGCTATTCCCGTCTGGCAAAGAAAAATTTTACTGTGTCGAAGGGCCATTGCCCCCCGTGAAGGCTACTGGACCATGCCTTCCGGTTTTATGGAGAACGGAGAGACGCTGCAGATGGGTGCGGCGCGCGAAACCTTTGAGGAATCTCTGGCCAGGGTGACCATCGAAGACCTGATGTCGGTGATCAATATTGCTGCCCATAATCAGGTCCATGTCATTTTTAGGGCAAGGATGGACAGTCCTGAGCATGGCGTCACACCGGAAAGTAGCGAAGTACGCTTTTTTGAAGAAGCAGAGATCCCTTGGGCCGACTTGGCTTTTCGCACGGTGACTCAGGCGTTGACCCATTTTGTGGAGGATCGTCAGCGCGACCAGCGCACCTTGCACTTGGTAGATCTTGAAACCACACGCCCTTGAGGGGGCTTTGGCAATAAGGGGAAGAGAAGGGATGGAGGTGGTATTACAGATCGAGGGCCTGGACCACGAGGCGCAGGGCATTGCGCGTCATGAAGGGAAAGTGGTCTTCGTGGACGGAGCGTTGCCGGGTGAGACCGTACGCGCAGAAATCAAGCGGCGCAGATCCCATTTCGATCAGGCGGAATTGCGTGCGGTTCTGGTTCCGGGACCCAGTCGGATGGAACCTCGTTGCCCCCACTTTGGACATTGTGGCGGGTGTAACATGCAGCATGCCGATCCTGCGGCACAAATTGCTTACAAACAACGGATTCTCGAGGATAATCTGGCGCGGATCGGCAAGGTTCGTCCCGATGTTTTGTGGGCCCCCATACAGGGCCCGGATTGGGGATATCGTCAACGGGCGCGATTATCGGTGCGCTGGCTGGCCAAAAAGGGGCGGATGCTGGTGGGGTTTCATGAGAAACGGTCCAGTTTCGTGGCGGATATGGACACCTGTGCCATTCTCCCCCTTGCCGTGTCCACGCTTTTGGTTCCTCTGCGCAACCTGATCCTGGAACTGACCGTGCGCGAACGTTTGCCCCAGATCGAAGTGGCGCAGAGCGAGGGCCTGCTGGTTCTGGTATTGCGCCTGCTGGAGTTGCCCACGGAGGAGGACGAAGTCAAAATGCGCGCCTTTGCGGACCGGCACGGGGTGCAATTTTGGTGGCAGATCAGGGGACCCGATACGGCGCGTCCCTTCTATCCCCTCGATCGACCCGGTCTGGTTTATCGTCTCGATGAATTTGACGTGGAAATCCCCTTTGGGCCTACCGAGTTCACTCAAGTGAACAGCGCTGTCAATCGTGTGCTGGTGGGTAAAGCGGTGCGTCTGTTGGATCCCCAACCCGAAGAGCGGGTACTGGATTTGTTCTGTGGCCTTGGAAACTTTACCTTGGCATTGGCCCGGCGGGGTGCTCAGGTCCTGGGGATTGAAGGAAATCCGGCTCTGGTGGATCGAGCCTGCCAAAACGCTGTGCATAACGGACTTGAGAAGAACGCCCGATTTCAGACTGCCAATTTGTTTGAGGTGGATGAATCCACGGTGGCGGGTTGGGGGAAGCAAGACAAATGGTTGATCGATCCTCCGCGGGATGGGGCCATCAATCTGGTCAAGGCCATCGGGGTACAGGGCCCCCAGCGCATTGTCTACGTTTCCTGCAGTCCGGCTACCCTGGCGCGGGATGCCGGGGTACTGGCGCATCAGCAAGGCTATCGACTGAAGGGGGCAGGGGTGTTCAATATGTTTCCCCACACCGCCCATGTGGAATCTCTCGCCCTGTTTGAACGAGAGTGAAAGAAAAAGGGCAGACCCTCCCGGATCTGCCCTGGATTGGAAGAACCGTCGACTAGCCCTAGCGACGATCTCCCCCGAATATTCCAAGTAGTTGCAAGAGGCTGACGAATATATTGTAGATGTTGACGTACAGGCTCAGGGTTGCGGTGATGTAATTGGTTTCTCCTCCATGAACGATGGCGCTGATGTTGAACAGAATCATCAACGAAGAGAAGAGCATGAACGCACCGCACAGGACCACCTGAAAGAGGGGCAGTTGCAGGAAGATATTGGCAATCACGGCCACCATCAAGACCACGGCTCCCACGGCCAGGAACTGGGCCATGCCGGTGAAGTTGCGCTTGGTGGTGCTGGCCAAGGCTGACAGAGTGAAGAACACGGCAGCGGTCCCTCCGGCGGCCAGGGAAACCAGTTGGGCTCCATTACGGAAAGCCAGGGTGAATTGAAGTAAAGGCCCCAGCATGATGCCCATGACGAAGGTCAGGAGCAGGAGCAGATAGACGCCGGTGGTACTGTAACGATTGGCCTCGATGGCGTAAAAGAGACCGTAGATGGCCCCCAGAAACAACAAACTGGTCAGCATGGGGCTGGCTGCCATGAAGGCGAAACTCAGGTTGAGACCCACCAGGGCGCCAACGGCCGTTGGAATGAGGGACAAGCCCAGTAACCAGTAGGTATTGCGCAACACGCGGTGTTGCAGAGAATCCAGTTGGCCGGCTTGGTTGTAGACGTTATACTCTCGTTGCATGGTATCAGACTCCTTCAGTAATCCCCTGTACGCAGGGCTCACCCCACTCAGACAATGCGGGAAAGGAGAAGTTGCAAGATCCATTCCTGCTTCGTTCCTCCTGTCCCATAGATGGGGGCGAGGTAAAGATACCACAAGTGGGGGAGGAGCGTGGTATCCTAGCGCACTCCAGAAAGCGAACCTGTTCTACTCAACCGGTTCGTCCTCAACCAACGGAAGCGTGGCCGAGCGGTTTAAGGCACTGGTCTTGAAAACCAGCGATGGGAAACCATCCGTGAGTTCGAATCTCACCGCTTCCGCCA